>JBGOSS010000010.1:0-77098 GCA_041476105.1 Gemmatimonadota bacterium | reverse complement strand
CGCAGGACAAGATCCGCGTCGTCTTCGAGGGCGGGTTCTGCGAGCAGCCACCGCTCGACCTGCTGTCGGTGATCGCCCAGTCGTGCTACGTGGTGGACGACGATCTGCTCATCGGCCTGCGGTTCCTGATCCGCGACGTAGACCGGGCGGCCGAGCCCCTCGCGGCGCTCGCCGGTGCGTACCTCGATCGCTCGTCCTACAGCCCCGTCCAGCACGACACCCGCAAGCCGAAGGAGCACATGCTCCTGGAACGCATCCGCGGCGCCGGCGCCCAGGCCGCCATCATCGCCGCGGCCAAGATGTGCGAACCCGGACTCGACGAGCAGGTCGCCTACACCAAGGCGCTCGACGAGGCGCATATCCCCTACTTCGTCACCGAGTTCGAGGAGAAGATGTCGGGGTTCGATCAACTGCAACTGCAGCTCGAGACGTTCGTCGAGAGCATCCTGTTCGACTGAGGGGGACGGTGTGAGCGCGGAGCAGACCATCGTGGGACGCGGCGCCATCGAGGGCGCCAGGCTCATGCGCGAGTGGTTCGCGCGGCTCGACACCGCCGCCGAGCGCGGCGAGCGCGCCGCCTACGTCTTCGTGATGGGCAGCCTGGCGGAAGTGCTGCGCGTCTTCGACATGCACCTGGTCTTCCCCGAGATCAATGCGTTGCAGGCCGCCGTGCGGCACGTCGCGCACGAGTACCTGGGCATGGCGGAAGACTACGGCTACTCGCCCGACGTCTGCGGCTACGTGAAGGCCGACGTGGCGATGCACCTCCAGGGCGGCAAGCACACCATGGGCCGGATTCCCAAGCCGTCGGTCGCGCTCGCCACCAACGCCTGCAACACCTACGTGAAGTGGGCCGAGTTCTGGGAGCGGTATTACCGCATCCCGATGGTGACGCTCGACATCCCCGGCTCGCGCGACGCCGGCGGCGGCGCCGCCCCGGGCACCGACGGCTTCGAGCGCGACCGCCGCTACCTGGAGATCCAGCTGCGCGAGCTGATCGCCGAGTGCGAACGCCTCACCGGCCTTGCCTTCGACGCGGACCGCCTGCGCGAGGTGCTCGGCTACACCAATCGCATGGCGGCGGCATGGTACCGGGTGCTGGAGCTCAATTGCAGCCGTCCAGCGCTGTTCAACGCGCTGGTTGACGGCACCATCTACCTGGGCGTGCTCAACGCCCTGCGCGGCACCCGCGAGGGCGCCGAGTACTTCGAGCGGCTGGTCGAGGAAATGGAGTACAAGGCCGCGCGCGGCCTCGGCACCATCGCCGACGAGCAATACCGCCTGCTGTTCGTCGGGGTGCCCTGCTATCCGATCTTCCGCCGCTTCCACGAGATGTTCGCCGACCGGGGCGGCGTCTTCGTCGCCTCCAGCTACCTGCGCTTCGCCGCGGGCGGACTCGACCTCGGCGTGCAGTACGACCTGTCGCGGCCCATCGAGAGCCTCGCCGAGGGGGTGCTGCTCGGCGTGCGCCACGCGGGCGACGCGATGCTGTTCCACGACCGCGCCCTCATCGAGCAGGTGGATGCGTTCGCCGCCGACGGGATCGTCTACCATCCGGTGAAGAGCTGCCGCACCGTCTCGACCAGCCTGGCCGGCAGCCGCAAGGCCATCATGCAGGCGCGCGACGTGCAGTGCCTGTTCATCGAGTCGGACATGATGGACCGCCGGGTGGTCTCGGAGGCCCAGCTCAAGAACCGCATCGACGCCTTTTTCGAGGGCCTCGGCTCCCGGCGGCTGCGCGCCGCCGCGGCGAGCGCCTGACCGGGGGGTGGACAGCATGCGATACACCGGGGGCGTGGACGTCGGCTCCACGCAGACCAAGGCGGTGGTGATGGACGAGGCGCGGCGCATCGTGGGCCGTTCGCTCATCATGACCGGCGCCAACGTGGTGACGGCGGCGCAGGACGCCTTTCAGGCCGCGCTGGACGACGCCGTGGTGCGCGAGGCGGACGTCGGCTACGTCATCGGCACCGGCTACGGGCGCTACAAGGTGACCTTCGGCAACGACCAGGTGACCGAGATCAGCTGCCACGCCCGCGGCGCGGCGCACCTCTTCCCCGGGACGCGCACCGTGCTCGACATGGGCGGCCAGGACACCAAGGCCATCCGCGTGGACGCCAACGGCGACGTGCTGGACTTCTGCATGAACGACAAGTGCGCCGCCGGTACCGGGCGGTTCCTCCAGGCGGCGTCGTTCGCGCTGGACATTCCGCTCGGCGAGCTGGGCGGCATCGCCCAGCGCGCCACGCGGCCGGTCAAGATTTCCACCACCTGCACGGTCTTCGCCGAGTCGGAGGTGCTGTCCTGGGCCGCCAAGGGGAAGAAGATCGAGGACATCCTCATGGGCGTGCACCGCTCGATCGCCGCGCGGTCGGTGGCGTTGCTGACGCGGGTGGGCGTGGAGGAGCGGGTCACCTTCACCGGCGGCGTCGCCCGCAACGTGGCGATGGTCGCCGTGCTCAACGAGCTGCTCGGCACCCCCCTCCAGGTGGGCGACGACTCGCACTACATGGGCGCGCTCGGTGCGGCGCTCTTCGCCATGGACCGGATGCAGGCCGGCCAGGCCGCGGCCGCCAGGGCGGCCTCATGACCCTCACGGCGGGCATCGACGTCGGCTCGACGTACACCAAGGCGGCGCTGCTCGGTGAGGACGGCGCGTTGGTGGCGACCGCCATGATCCCCACCGGATTCCGCCTCGACGCCGCGGCCGAAGAAGCCTACCGGATGCTGCTGCGCCACGCCGGCCTCGGGGCGGAGGACGTCGGCTACGTGGTGAGCACCGGCGCCGGGCGCTACCAGGTCGCCTTCCGGGATCTCCAGGCCACCGATCTCACGGCGCAGGGGCGCGGCGCGCGCCACTTCTTTCCCCGCACCCACACCCTGCTCGACGTGGGCGGCCAGACGATGAAAGCGAGCCGCCTCGACGAGCGCGGCCGCGTTGCCGCGTTCCGGCTCAACGACAAGTGCGCCGCCGGCACCGGTGCCTTCCTCGAGAAGACAGCGCGCTATCTGGGCTTCGGCACCGACCAGATCGGCACCGTCGCCTCCGGTTCCGCCGACGCGGCACAGATCTCGGGCGTCTGCGCCGTCTTCGCCGAATCCGAGGTGATCAATCACGTCTCCAGCGGGCGCGCCCCGGCGGAAATCCTGCACGGCGCCATCGTCTCGCTGGTGGCGCGCTCGGTGCAGCTGATGAAACGGGTGCGGCTGGAGCCCGAGGTGACCCTGGTGGGCGGCATCATGCGCTTCCCGACCATGGTGCGGGTGCTGCGCGAACAGCTCGGCCAGGAGGTCAACGTGCCGCCTGACCCGCTGGCGCAGTTCACCGCCGCCGTCGGCGCCGCGGTGCTGGGCCGCCAGCGCCTGGCGAAGAAGGCGCTCGCGCCCGCGGCCGCGTGACGGGCGCGCCCCTGCCGCTCGCCGGGGCCGGCAGGCGGCCGGCCGAGGCGCTCGACCGGGAAGGCTGGGAGCGCCGGTTCATGGCGGTCGGCCCGCGCCTCGAGGAGGCCGTCGCCCTCTACGAGCGGCTGGGCTTCGCCGTACGGCTCGAGCCACCCACCGCGCAGGAGCTGCGCGTGGAATGCGGCGACTGCCGGCTCGCTCTCGAGCTGTACCGCGTCCTCTACACCCGGAGAGCCCCGTGAAGGCCGCCATTTTCCGCGCCCCCCACGAGCCGCTGCGGCTCGAGGAGGTGCCCACACCCGAACCGGGCACCGGCGACGTGCTGGTCCGCGTCGCGGGCTGCGGCGTCTGTCACACCGACCTGCACTACATCGACCACGGCACGCCGACCTTCAAGCAGCCGCCGATCATCCTGGGTCACGAGGTCGCCGGCACCGTCGCGGACGCCGGCGCCGGCGTCACCGCGCTCAAGGCCGGCGACCGCGTTCTCATTCCCGCCGTCCTGTCGTGCGGCTATTGCACGCTGTGCCGCTCGGGCCGGGAGAACATCTGCGAGAACAGCCGCATGCTGGGCAACCACATCGACGGCGGCTACGCCGAGTTCGTGGCGGTGCCGGCCAAGGACGTGGTCCACCTCCCGGACGACGTGCCGCTGGTGGAGGGGTCGGTGATCGCCGACGCCGTCACCACGCCCTTCCATGCCGTGGTACGGCGCGGCAGGGTCACGCCCGGCGACTGGGTCGCGGTGTTCGGCTGCGGCGGCGTGGGGCTCTCGCTGGTGCAGATCGCTGCCGCCGTGGGGGCGCGCGTCATCGCGGTAGACGTGAAGGACGCCAAGCTCGAGACCGCCATGCGCTTCGGCGCGACGGCCGTCTTCAACGCCGCGCGCGCGAAAAAGCTGGACAAGGACATCCGCGCCGCGAGCGGCGGCGGCGTACAGGTGGCCTTCGAGGCCGTCGGCAAGGCTGCCACGCAGGAGGCCGCCCTCAACTGCCTCGCCACCGGCGCGCGCCTGGTGCTGGTCGGCTACAGTCCGGAGACGCTGCCGCTGAACGCCGGCCGGGTGATGTTCCGCGAGATCGAGGTCGTCGGCTCGCTCGGCTGCCGCCCGGTGGATTATCCGCGCGCCATCGAGATGGTACGCCAGGGCCACGTGCGGCTGATGGAGATGGTGACGCACCGCTACCCGCTCGAGCGCATCGGCGAAGCGCTCGACACGCTGCGGGGCGGCGATGCGATCCGCGTCGTGGTGACGCCGTGAAGATCACCGACGCCCTGCTGGGCGAACACGGCGCCTTCTACGCGCAATTCGGCCGGCTGGAGCAAACGCTGCCGCGCACGATGTCGGCGGCCGAAGTGCGGGAGCAGGCTGCGCTGCTTGCGGCGGCGCTGGTGTCGCACGCCAGGCTCGAAGACGAGCTGCTGTTCGGCCTCATGGCTTCGGCAGGGGCCGACGCCGGCCTGCTGGCCGAGATGGCCGACGAGCACGGAGCGATCGCCGACCGGCTCGCGCGCGCGCAGGGGACGCAGGACGCCGACCTGGCACGGATGGAGGTGCTCGAGGCGGTGTCGCTGGCCCGCGATCACTTCGCCCGGGAGGAGCGCCTCACCTTCCCGCTCGCCGAGACCACGCTGGGCGCCGCGGTCCTGGTGGAACTCGGCACCGCGTGGTCGGAGCGCCGCGACGTGTATCTAGCCGAGTAAACCACCCCCCTCAGCCGTCACCTTCTCGTCGAATCACGAGCCAGGCCCGGGGGCCACCGTGCCCCGGTGCGCACGCCGTGCTGGGTCTCCGCGTCGAATTGCACCTCGCGTTGCCGCACGGACTCGGACAGGGCGCGCGCGCGCCGGTTCGCTTCGGTTTCCAGCGCGCTACAGGTCATGTCCTGCACGTCCCGCAGCATCCGGGCCATCTCGCCCGCGCCTTCGACGGCGATGCGCTCGTGGCCGCGCTCGTGCTCGTCGAGGGCGGCACTGAAGCTGTTCCACTGCTCGATCAGCGCGGCGGGCGCGTCGGGAGGACGCTGCCACTCCGGAAGCTGGATCAGGGTGTGAATCTCGACTCGCACGTCCGTGAAGTGGCAGGACAAGCCGGCACTCGCCATCCGGTACGCCCAGCGGAGATTGTAGGAGTGATAGCCCAGGAACGACCCGCCTCCCGGGCGCGGCGCGCGCTCCCGCATCGATCGCAGGATCTGGGACGCCGTGGCGCCCACGACGGGATAGCGCTGCGTCGAGCCGACGATGACCACGCCCGCCGGGAGCGGGATCGTCGTGTGGATCTTCGGCCCGCAGGCCGTCACGAGCAGGAGGATCGCGGCCGCCCGGGAGCGCACTAGCGGATCGTCCGCTCGATCACGGCTGCCGCGCGATCGATGTCCGCGGCCGAGACGTCGAGATGCGTCACCGCCCTGAGGCGCTTGGGACCCCATGGCACCACCAGGACCCCCGCCTCCGCCAGCCTCGGCACCACCGACGGGGCCGTGTCCGATTCCCGCAGCAGGTCCAGCATCACGATGTTGCTGTCGGGCGCGAGGGCGCGGACCGCCGGATGCCCGTCGAGGGCCGCGGCGAAGCGTCGCGCGTTGGCATGATCCTCGCCGATGCGGTCCAGGTTGTGATCCAGCGCGTACAGCCCGGCCGCCGCGAGGATGCCGGACTGCCGCATTCCGCCGCCCAGGCGCTTGCGGATCTCCCACGCATCCCGCCGGGCCGCCTTCGCGAAGGCCAGGCACGAGCCGACCGGGCAGCCGAGCGCCTTCGAGAGGGCGACCATCACCGTGGTGCCCGGCGCCGCGACCTCGGCGGGCGACACGCCGAGGGCGGCGGCGGCGTTCCAGAGGCGGGCCCCGTCGAGATGCAGCGGCACGCCCTTCTCCGCCGCGAGCGCGGCGATTTCACGCAGGACGGCGAGCGGCATCACCCGGCCGCCGGCGGCGCTGTGCGTATTCTCGACGGCGATCGCCGACACCCTCGGCAGGTGGGGCGAGTCGGGGCGGAACGCGGCGCGCAGCAGCGGCGCCGTCAGTACACCGTCGGGCGCCGCGACGGCCAGGACCTGGACCCCCGAGAGGGCCGCCGCGCCCGCGAGCTCGTGCGTCACCAGGTGAGCGGTCGCTTCGACCAGGAGCTCGGTGCCGGGCCGCGTGTTCAGCCAGACGGCGGTCTGGTTGGCCTGGGTGCCGGAGGGGAAGAACAGCGCGTCGTCCTTGCCGAGCAGGGCGGCGACGCGTTCCTCGAGTCGGCGCGTCGTGGGGTCGCCGTCCAGCACGTCGTCGCCGACCTCGGCTTCCGCCATGGCGCGGCGCATGGCGGCCGAGGGGCGCGTGACGGTATCGGAGCGGAGGTCGATGGGCATGGGGGTCAGTTCAGGAGCAGCCGCTGCTGGGCCTGCCGCCGGCGCAGATCGTAGACCTGCGCGATCTGCCCGCCGATGAGGAAGACGAAGGCCATGTAGTACGTCCACACCACGAACAGCAGCACGCCGGCGATCGTCGCGTCGCGGATCAGGGCGTCGGGCCGGACCATGTTCCGGATGTAGACCCCGACCAGCTGCTTGGCGGTCTCGAAGCCCAGCGCGCAGATGAGTGCCGCGAAGAGCGCAGTGTCCCGGCGCAGGCGGTGGGCCGGGGCGTACCGGAAGATGATCACGAAGACGACCACGACCGATGCGAAGGCGAGGAGCTGCGCGCCGAAGTAGCCGAGGAATCCCAGGCCCAGGACGTTGAGCTGGGTGAGCACCTCGACGCCCTGGCTGAGGAGCGTGTTGATGACGAAGAGCACGGTCGTGACCAGGACGAGGAGGGTGTCCTGGGCCTTGCCGCGCAGCCAGGACCGTGTCTCGCGGGTGTCGAAGACCTCGTTGAGGGCTGCGCGCAGCGAGCCGAAGAGGCGCGTCGAGAACCAGACGAACGCCGGCAGGCCGAGAAGACCCAGGGTGCCGCGCGCACCGACGACCCGTTCGGCGATGGCCAGCACCGGCCCGAAGGGCCCTTCGCCGGTGCCGGCGCTGGGCAGGAAGCGGCGCAGGTAGTCGTCGACCGCGAGCTGCGAATGCCCGGCCCGCGCGCTCAGCACGTAGCCCGCGACCGACAGGAGCAGGAAGACGAAGGGCACCGCGGCCAGGAGGGCATCGAAGGAGAGTCCGCTGGCCAGGAAGGGCACATTGGCCTCGACCGCGCCCTCGTAGACGCGGGCGAGGAAGCCGAGGGTGTCGTGCCAGGCGAAGCTGGCGCGTTCGCGCGCCGTCAGCCGCACGCGCTGGGCCTAGGCGACCGGCTCCTCGTCAACGCTCGACCGCGGGGCGCGGCGCGCCTCCCTCGCCTCGGCGAGGCGGCGCTCGAGCTCCTCGCGGGCGGTCAGTGCGGCGGAGCGTCCGGCATCGGCGACGTCGTGCGCGAACTGCTTCCCCTCGCGGGCTTTCCGCTTGGCGCCCTCGATCCCGTCTTCGACCTTCTCGCGGGCCCGCGCGTAGCGGTCGGAGACCATCTCCTCGATCTCCTCCGCCTTGTCTTCCGCCAGGTCCTTGAGGCGGCGGCCGCGGCTCTGGATCTCGGCGCGCAGCTCCGCGCCGCTCATCGGCGCGAACAGCAGGGCCAGGCCGGCGCCCAGCGCGATCCCCCAGAGGAACGGCGTGACGCCCGATCCGTGCTTTTCGATGACCACGACTTCGTCGTCGTCGCTGTGGCGAGACATGACAACCTCCCAAGGTGCAGCACCCGGCCATCCACCAACCACCATCCAATCTAGTCCCCGCCCCGAGCCTCCACCACCAGCCCGTCGTACGCGGGACGCACGCCGCTCGGCAGGTCGCGCTCCAGATCGGCGTGCAGCGTTTCGTGGGTGAGGTGCGTCAGGTAGGTGCACTCGGCACCGATCGCCTGCGCCGCCGCGACGGCCTCGGGAATGGACTGGTGCGTGGGATGCGACCGGTAGAAGAGCCCGTTCAACACCAGCACCGAAACGCCGCGCAGCGCGCCGACCGCCTCCGCCCCGACGGCCTTCACGTCGGTCACGTACGCCACCGGGCCGAAGCGGTAGCCGAAGACGGCCGACGGGCCGTGCTGGAAGGCGATGGGGCGCACCGCGATGCCGGCGATGGTCACCTCCTCCCCGGGCACCAGCTGGGTGGCCGCGAGCGAGGGTCGCGCGCTGCCGGGGATCGGCGTCACCGCGGGATCGAAGACGTAGTCGAACTTGGCGCGCATGCGGTCGAGGGAGTCGCGCGGGCCGTACACCGGCAGTGTGCCGCGCCTGCCGCCCGAGAGCGCGCGCAGGTCGTCGATGCCGTGGGTGTGATCGGCGTGATCGTGGGTGAAGAGCACGGCGTCGACGCTGCCCACCCCGGCGCGCAGCAGGCCGAGGCGGAGCTCGGGCGGCGTGTCGACCAGGATCCGGCGGCCCGCCTCCTCGACCAGGACCGCGGTGCGCAAGCGCCGGTCCCTGGGGTCCTCCGAGGTGCAGACGCGGCAGGCGCACCCGATCTGCGGCACGCCGAACGAGGTGCCCGTGCCGAGGAAGGTCAGCCGCACGGCGGCTAGACCTCCTCGACCTTGGCCATGTTGGTGGAGCCCGGCACGTCGAACGGCACGCCCGCGATCACCACCACCCGATCGCCCTTCTTGGCGTAGCCGTGCACCAGGATCCGCTCGCGCGCGGCGTCGAGCATGGCGTCGTAGCGCGGCTGCTCGTAGGTGAGCATGGGCACGACGCCCCATTGGAGAGCGAGCTGGCGGTAGACCCGCGGCGTATCGGTCACCGCGAGCACCGGCACCGGCGGCCGCGCCGCCGACACCACGCGCACCGTGAAGCCGCTCTTGGTGAAACAGACGATCAGCGGGGCGTGGAGCATCCGCGCGGCCGCGACCGCCGCCGCCGCCACGGCGTGCTCGGTCTGCGCCGCGACCTCGCCCTCGCGGAACCGGTCGTCGCGCCGCTTGGGCTGGAAGTCATGTCGCTCGATCTCGCGAATGATGCGGTCCATCGCCTCGACCGCTTCGCGCGGAAAGTCGCCCGTCGCGGTCTCGGCCGAGAGCATCACGGCGTCGGTGCCGTCGAGGATCGCGTTGGCCACGTCGCTCGCTTCGGCGCGGGTGGGGCGCGGCGAATGGACCATGGACTCGAGCATCTGGGTCGCCGTGATCACCGGCCGGCGGTGCGCCTGGGCGACCTGGATGAGCCGCTTCTGCGCCAGCGGCACCTGCTCGAAGGGCAGCTCGACCCCGAGGTCGCCGCGCGCGACCATGATGCCATCGCATGCTTCCGCGATGCTCTCGATGCCGTGGAGGGCGGTGTCCTTCTCGATCTTGGCGATGATGCGGATCGTGCCCGGCAGCAGGGCCCGCAACTCAGCGATGTCCTCGGCGCGGCGGACGAACGACAGCGCGACGAAATCCACATCCTCCTGGACCGCGAACGTCGCGTCGACGACGTCCTTCTCCGTCAGCGGCGGCGCCGAGACCTGGATGCCGGGCAGGTTCATGCCCTTGTGGCTCTTCAGCTCGCCCCCGTAGATCACCCCGCCGGTCACCAGCTGCCCGCGCACTGCCTTCACCTCGACCGCAATCAGGCCGTCGTCGAGCAGCACGCGCGAGCCCACCGTCACGTCGCGCGACAGATCGTAGGTGGTGGGGATCTGCCCGGCTTCGGCCACGTCCTCGGGCGCGAAGACGACCGCCTGGCCGGCGGCGAGGTGTACGGGCGCGGCGAGCTCGCCGACCCGGATGCGGGGGCCCTGCAGGTCGAGCAGCACCGCGACCGGCCGCGCCGCCTCGGCCGAAACCTCGCGGACCAGGTGGATCAGGGCGGAGCGCTGCTCGGCGGTCCCGTGACTGGCGTTGATGCGCGCGACGTCGATGCCGGCCTTCACCAGGACGGCGATGGTCCGCCGGGTGTTGGTGGCGGGGCCGAGGGTCGCGACGATTTTGGTTCGGCGTATGGGCACGCTAGAAGATAATCTCCAAACCCACCCGCACGAGCCGGGGCGATCCGTAGGCGAAGAGCGGCTGGTAGAAGTCCTGCGCGGCCCGCTGGTAGAGCGCCTGGAGCTCGCCGCCGACGATCAGGCCGTTGTGGTCGGTGTCGGCCCAGGGGCGGTAGCGCGGCGACTCGTAGGGAATCGCCTCGGGGTGCGCGGCGTAGGCCCGCGCCGCCGCGCTGTCCACGCCCATCGCGCCGAGGCCGGGCGTGCCGGTGTCCTTGCGGACCGCGACGATGTTGCGGCGGCCCGTGACGTTGCGCACGTCGAGGTAGGCGGTGCCGTGCAGTCCGCCCAGCCGGACCGGGCGCCGCAGCAGCACGTCGAGTTGGAACTGCGACGGCAGGCGGTAGCTGTTGGGCAGGCCGATGAGGGTGTCGCCGGTCTCGTTGGTCTTCGAGTACGGCAGCCCCGAGCTGTAGCGCACGATCGCCGAGGATTCGAGCCCGCCGAGCAGGTCGAGGTTGCCCCGCCGCAGCACGTTGGGGCGGATGCGCGAGTACGCGATGGCGGTCACGCCGACGCGCCGGTCGTAGTCGAGCGGGAACTCGACGTCGCCGGGCTGGATGGTGTCGACCATTGTGGTGTCCACGATGCGGATGCGCCGGAACAGCTCGTAGGCGTTGGTGGCGGTGGCCTGCGCGGATTGGAGCGTCCCCATCACCCGCGCGCCCCAGCCGTGCGCGTACTCGCGCTCGAAGAGCACCTCGACGCCGCGCACGTCGCCGTAGTCGATATTGCCGAAGATCGTCGAATCGGGATTGACGCCGAACGGCACCGACGCCACCAGGCCGTCGAGCCGCTTCACGTAGGCGTTGACCCGCACGCTGATCCCCGGCCGTGGCCGCGCCCGGAGGCTGAACTCGTACTGGGTCGCGTTCTCGTAGCCGAGCGAGGGGTTGCCGGCGCGGAAGCGGCCGGTGCGCGTGGTGTCGTCGAAGGCGGCGTCGACCAGGTACTGGAAGTCCGGGGCCTGGCTGAAGCGGCCGTAGGCCACGACCACGGTCGCGCCCCGGAGCACGGTGGACACGGCGACCCGCGGCGAGACGCTGGTCCGGGTACCAATGGGCTGGCCGCCGAGGGCCGGGGAGCGCGGATCGAACTTGTCCATGCGCACGCCGGCGGTGAAGGCGAGGTCCTGCCAGCGCAGCTGCGCCTCGCCGTACCCCGCGAGCATCAGCGGCGAGAAGTCGGCGGCGGTGGGGCCCGGCGCGCCGGGCGCCACCGGCTGGTAGGCCAGGACCCGCTGGAAGGTCCGCACGTGCTGGTGGACGGCCTCGAGACCGAAGTAGGTATCGGCGTCGCGCCAGCCGACGTTGAGGTCGAGCTGGGCACGCAGCTCGTTGAAGTGATTCCAGGCCAGATCGCCGCGGCCGCCGTCGCCCAGGAAGAACGCGGGCACGCCCCAGGGCGTGTTCTCGGAAAAATCGGGCGCGCCGAAGCCGGGAATGGCCGCGCGGGCGGCGGTGGTGTCCTGGGCGCGCGCGATCGCTTCGCCGGCGATGGCGTAGCGGCGGCCCGTCAAGGCGCCGAAGCGCGTGGCGGGCGTGGCCGTGAGCGGTCCGCGGATGAAGTCCCGCGAGAAGGCCGACACCCGCAGGTCGCTGACGAAGGACCGCGAGGCGCGGGCCGGCGAGGCGTACTGCCAGTGGCCCGACACCAGGGTGCCGGTGACGCGGCGCGCCGGCGCGAAGGTCTCGTCGTACTTGAGCTCGGGGTCGTAGAGCAGCCGCTGCTCGGTGGAGCTGAGGCCGAAGATCCGCACCGTGTTGTGGGCGCCGAGGGGAATGCGCAGCTTGGCCGCGAAGTCGTAGGTCTCGCCGCGGTTGTGCGGCAGGATGTTGGGCCGCGCGCTCCGCGGGTCCAGCGTGTCGGTGGGCGCCGGCGCGTTGAGGGGATCACCGTCGAGGCGGCCCACCACGTCCGCCGCCACCGCGACCCGCAGCCCACCGGGCAGCGGGCCGTCGGCGCTCAGGGCGAAGCGGTCGAGGCCGTAGTCCCAGCTCGACGGCATGGTGCGGTCGCTCTCATACGCCATCCGCCCGGCCCACTCCTCGCCGCCGTCCTTGGTCGTGACGTTGATGAGGCCCGAGAGCGCCTGGCCATAGCGCGCGCTGAAGCCGTTGGTGACCAGCGACGCCTCGGTGAGCAGGTCCACCGGCACCCGCAGACCGAGGCCGCCGGTCGAGGCGTCGAGCTGGTTCTTCACCGCCAGCCCGTCGATGATGAACGACTCCTGCCCCGCCCGCCCGCCGCGATAGCTCGAGCCCACGGTGCCCGCCGTGATCGACACCGCCTCCTCGACGGTGGTGACCGGCAGCCGCCGGATCTCGTCGCCGGTGATGCGCTGCGTGGTCGCGGTCATCGTCGGGTCGAGGACGATGTCGGGCGTCGTGGTGACGTCGAGGGCACGCAGCGTGTCTACGTCGCGCGTCCGCTCGAGCGCCAGCGCCAGGATGAGCGTCTCCCCGGCACGCACCAGGACGCTGTCGCGGCGCACCGGGCGGTAGCCGATGCGCAGCGCGCGCAGCCGGTGCCACCCGGTGGGCACCTCGCGCATGCGGAACTCGCCCAGGGTGTCGGTCGTGGCGAAGCGCTGCGCGGCCTCGATCTCGACGCGCACATCGGCCAGCGGGGCGCCGCTCGCCGCGTCCCTCACCTTGCCGCTGATGATGCCGCCGCCCTGGGCGCGGAGCGGCCCCGCCAGGGCCAATGCGAGGCAAGCGGCCAGCGCCGTCCTCGGCGCGACCCTGCCGGCCCACCCCGCCGGACGCATCACGGCAGCTCCACGCGCCAGATGTCCCACGACCCGCCGACGTTCGACTCGGCCAGCAGGACGCGTCCGTCGGGCGAGAGGGCCAGGTGACGGAGCAACGGCCCGCCGCGGTTGACGACCGAATCCGTGCCGGCCAGCCGCGAGACCACGTGGACCTCGCCGCCATCGTCGTACTGGACGTAGCCGAGCCCCGGGAGGAGCACCAGGTTCACGTCGCCGCCGACCACGGCCACCAGCCGGTCACCCCGCAGATCGATGTCGCGCGCGATCACGCCGAAACCGAAATCGAAGGCGACGTCGGTCATGCCGGTCGAGATGCTCTGCCGGTACACCCGGCTGTCGCCGAGGACCGTGTAGAGCACCGTGTCGGGATCGGGGCTCACCACCGAGCTGGCGTAGATGGTATTCGGCAGCGGCCGGGTCACCGGTCCCGCCGAGAAGTCCACCACGACGAGCTGGATCGGTGTCAGGGCGTCGGGCCGGCAATCCTTGCACGGCTCCGGGTAGTGATCGGTGATGCCGGTGTAGACGAACGAGGTCGGCGACAGCCAGCGGATGTGCGACGCGCCGTAATGCGGGAAGCCGCCCGGGGCCTTGTATGGGAAATCATACAACCGGTCGGTCCGGGTGAGCGGCGAGTCGAGCGTGCCGACCACCAGGTCGCGACTCCGGTACGGCGTGAGACGGCGCAGATCGAAGGTCGTGTAGACGAACGCCAGCCGGCCGGCGGGCCCCGGCGAGGCGTACCCGAACACGTCGAGCGAGTCGTCCGCCGCGGGCGCCGTGTTGCAGATTCTCCGGAGGACGGTGCCACCCGTCGCCGCCATCAGGGCGAAGCAACGGTCGTGGTCGATCCGGTCGGTACGCTCGCTCGTATAGAGAAACGCCGAGCCGTCCGGCAGCCAGGCGGGGTCGAGGTCGTCACCGAGGTTGAAGGTGAGCCGCGCCATCTGGCCGGCCTGGAACGGGCCGCTCGAGGGCTCGACGGCGAAGGTGTACGGCGCGTCGTGGCCGCAGCCCGCGAGGGCGGCGAAGCCGCACGCCGTCGCGGCGCCTCGGAGGATCAGGGCAGGTCGAAAAGCCACAGGTCGCCGCCCGCCTCCGCCACCAGCCGCTTCCCGCTCGGCGAGAGGGCCGGGTTCCGATACAGGATGTTTCCGCCGATCTGGCTCTGCGTCCCGGTCGCGAGGTCGACGACCACCAGGCGCCCGCCCTGCTCGTACTGGAGCGCCGGCCCGTTCGGGTCGTTCCAGGCCGGATTCAGCACCTGCACCTGGCCGCCGGCGAGCACCACCATGCGTGACGCGCTCACCTGGACATCGCGCGCGATCCCCGCGGCCGCTCCCACGTCGAAAAGGATGGTGGTGGCGCCGGTCGAGAGCACCTGGCGATAGACCCGGGTATCGCCCAGCAGGGTGAAGAAGATGGCGTCGCCGCCGGGCTCGAGCGCCACCGAGCTGGCGTAGGTGGTCCCCGGAATCGGCGTGGGCGCCGAGCCGGGATCGGCGGCCTGCCGCATCAGGTCGATGCCGGACTCGACGAAGGCGGTCGGGCACGGAAGTCCGGGGCCGATGCAGGCGACCGCGGCGAACCCGGCCCGGTAGATAAGCGCTGTCTCGTCGGCCCACCGCAGTCGCGCCGCCCCGGTGTACAGGCGCGTCCCGACGGTGAACGGGATGCCCTGCTGCACCGTCGCGGTGCCGATCGAATCGAATCGCGCGACCACCAGCTGGATGGCGTGCGGTATCACCTGGCCCGTGGGTCGGGTGGTGCGCACGAAAGCGACCCGGCCACCGCCCGACACCGCGGCCGCATCGAAGGTGTCCAGCGAATCGTGGGACGCCACCGTGCCGGCGCAGTAGGTCCGGATGACACGACCGCCGTCCGGTGGCAGCAGGGCGAGACAGCGGTCGTCGTCGCCGCGATCCAGGCGCTCGACGCTATAGAGCAGGCCGGACTCGTCGGGCAGCCACGCGGCGTCCCGGTCCACGCCGGGATTGTAGGTGAGGCGCGTCGGTGCGCCGGCCACGAGCGGCACATCCGAGCGGTGGTCCGGCGAGGGAAAAGGATCGCCGTGCCCGCACGCGATGAGCGCGACGCCCACGGCGAGGGAAATTGCGAAAGTGTGTCTGCGCACAGGCACCCAATGTACCGCGCGGCGCAGCGCGGGTCTACGAATCCACGTGCACCCAGCCCATGCGCTCGTGGCCGAATGGAAACCGGTCCGGATGCAGGATTTCGGCCAGGATTTCCAGCGATTCGACGAGCCGCGGCCCGGGCCGATGGAAGTACGCGTTTCCGTCTGCGACATAGACCTGCTTGGTGCGCACGGCACGCAGTCCGGCCCAGCCCGGCTTCGCCTGGAGGACCGCCAGCTCCTCGAGGGCTCGTGGAATACCGAAGCCGCACGGCGAGATCAGCAGGACGTCGGGATCCCGGGCCACCACGGCGTCCCACTCGAGCCAGGGCGAGTGCTTCCCCGCCTCCCCGAAGAGCGGCACGCCGCCCGCGAGCTCGACCAGCTCGGGCATCCAGTTGCCCGCGCTCATGAGCGGATCGAGCCACTCGATGCTCAGGACGGCGGGCTTGGGCGTGAGCTTCGCGGCGTGCACGCCGATCTCGAGCACGCGTCGCCGCAGCCGCGCGGCGAGCTCCTCGCCGCGCTCCGGGACGCCGCACGCGCCGGCGACACGCCGGATGTCTTCCCAGACATCGCCCAGGCGGTTGGGCTCCAGCGCGACGATCCGCGCCGGGCGCCCGGTCATCTCGCAGACGGCCCGCTCGACGTCACCCGGCGTCACCGCGCAGACCTCGCACTGGGTCTGGGTGAGGATCACGTCGGGCTCCAGCCGCCGCAGCAGGTCCGCATCCACTTCGTAGATCGAAAGCGCCATGCGCAGCCGCTCTTTCACGGCCAGGTCGATCGCGCGGCTGGTGCCGGTCGTCACGAAGCTGGGCCGGCTCGCCTGCGGCAGGCCCCGGATCCCGGGAGGCCAGTCGCACTCGTGCGACCGTGCGACGAGCTGGTCGTCGAGCCCGAGGGCGCACACGATTTCCGTAGCGGACGCGATGAGAGAAACGATACGCACCGGCGCCGGTGGCTCGCGGCGGACGGCGGCCGGCGGGTGGCTCACGTGCTTCGCGAGCCGAAGCGCGCCTCGAGGAACGCGCGGAAGCGCGCATGGCGCAGCATCGCCAGCACGTAGGGTCCCTCGCGCCGACCCTCCTTGGCGAGGAGCACCGCGGCGAGGCGGCGCTTTTCGGTCGCGCTCCACCGCGCGAGGTCGGGGATCAGCGCCGCGACGGGCGCGAGGCGCGGTTTCATGGCCGCGATGCGCGGGACACCGAGGGCGCGGGCAACCCGCGCGGCGAGCGCATCCACCGCGCGCCGGCGGTCACCGCCGAACTTCCGCTCGACCAGCCGGGTCACGGCGAGCCCCACGCGCTTGAGGTCCACGTCGCGGTACCGCTCGACCGGCGTGTCATCCAGGCAGAGCACCATGTCGCTGCGAGCGAGCCGGCGCAATGTCAGCGGGCTGGAGCGCGCGCCGCTGCGTCGCGCCAGCCGGGCGGCCTCGGCGTCGGCGAGGCGCCGGACCCGGGCGTCGAGCGAGCGAAACCCCAGCTTGTAGTAGAACCAGAACGAACCGGCCTCGATCCCCTCCGGGTTCTGCCAGCCGAGCTGGTAGCGGCGCATCATGAGCTTCTGCGCGCCGAAGTGCTGGTGGAATAGCGCCGCGAACCGGGTGAAGACCCACGGCGACTCCCCGGCGCGGTAGGTCGGGAAGATGTTGATGGCGATGTCGGCGCGGTCGAAGGCGATGGCGGCGTAGCCGTAGCCGATCGGCACCCCGTTCTTGATGAGGATGGCGCCGTAGTCCGCCTCGAGCGTCAGGCGCAGCGGCCTGATCAGCCCGAACACGTAGATCTCGAAACCGCGCCCCGCCTCGAAGCGGTAGGTCTCTTCGCGGTTGGCGTGCACGATCACGTGAAACTCCCGCTCGCGCTGGCTCAGGGCCGCGCGGGCGGCGTCGATGATGCGGTCGGCGGCCGGCGGCGCGACCAGACGCAGGCTCCCCGACGGCCGGCGCACCGCGGCGGCAAAATCGGGTGGCCGCTCGCGCCGCAGCTCCCGGTGATAGAAGACGCGCCGCACCGGCAGCCGCGCATGGGTCACCGCGTCGGGGCAGCCGGCCAGGTCCCAGGTGAGCGGCAGCGAGAGGGACTCGAAGAGGTACCGCTCGACTTCGGGCTCGAAGCCCCCCCGTCCCAGTACGTCGAGCAGCCACCGCAGGTCGGTGCGACGCTCGCCCTGGTGGGCCAGCGCGATCCAGTCCCACGACGGCACGTCGTCGTCGTCGAGTCCTTCGTTCTCCGCCCAGGCGACGCACAGCGAGAGCACGCCCGCGATCTCGTCCCACTCGTGGCGCTTGTAGGCCGGCCAGTCGATCGCGACGGCCCGGCGGTAACGCGCCGCCAGCCACTGCGTCATCCGGTAATTGAAGGGATAGCGGTAGACGGTGCCGGCGATCCCGGTGTTTTCGAGCTCGCCCTTCACCGGACGGACCCGCCGCTCGAAGCCGGCGAGCTCCCGCTCGGTGCGCCGGAGCGCCGCGGCGCTCTTCGGAAAGGCGCGCGCGAAGCAGAGCGTTTCGTGCCGATCCCGCAGCGCCTCGGCGCGGGTCAGAGGCCGCACTCCCGCGCCACCGCGTCGCGGAACAGGACGCGGATCCGATCGGTGACCGGGTGGCGGGCCGGCAGGTCGCGACCGTCCACCCGACGCGCGGGGGCGACGTCGTGCACCGTGCTGGTGATGAATACCTCGTCCGCGTGCGGGAGCTCGTGGGCCAGGATGGGCTCGAGCCGTACCGGGATGCCCTCGGCGCGGCAGCACCCGAGCACCACCTCGCGCTTGACGCCGGGCAGGATGAGGTTCGAGAGGGGCGCCGTCCGGACCTCGCCGCCGAAGACGGCCCACACGTTGGAGAGCGTCCCCTCGCTCACCGCCCCGTCGCGGATGTAGATCCCCTCGTTGGCGCCCGCTTCATTGGCGCGCTGGTGGCCCATCACGTTGGCCACGAGCGCCGTGGTCTTGATGTCGCAGCGCGCCCAGCGGTCGTCGGCCTGGGTGACCAGCACCAGGCCGGGGATGTACCACTCGGGGGCCGGCTCGAAGGGCCAGGCGAAGAAGAACACCGTCGGCGGCGTGCCGGCGGGCGGGAAGGCCTGCGAACGCTTCGGCGGCGCGCCGCGCGTGATCTGGCCGTAGACGAGGGCCTCGCCGGCGACGAGATCGTCGCGCCGGAGCAGCTCCGGCACCACGGTGTGCAGCAGCGCCGGGTCGGCCGCGATGCGCAGCTCGCGCAGGCTGCGGGTCAGCCGCGCGACGTGGCCCTCGAGGCGGAAGGGGCGGCCGCGATACGCGTGGACCACCTCGTACACCGCGTCGCCGTAGAGAAAGCCGCGGTCGAGGGGGCTGATCCTCGCCTCCTCGAGGGGCAGGTACGTACCGTTGAGATACGCCGTCGTCACGTCAACGCCCCCGCAGGATCCGCCAGCAGTCCACCACGCGCTCGCCCTGCACCACCCAGTAATGGTCGAACATCGCGGCGGTGAGGCAGGAGTGGTTGGGCATGATCCGCAGCCGCTCCCCGACCCGGAAGCGCCCCGCGACGTCGCTCTGCCGCGGCCCGCCGACGAAGCCGTGCTCCTGCGAGACGTGCTGGAGGTCCACGCGCGGATCGAGCGCCGCACCCGTGAGCCCGCGATACACCGGGCCCAGGCCCCGGCGCATGTCGGCGTGCGCCGGGCCCGCGTCCTTCGACACGGCCAGGGCGCCGGCGTCGACGATGCAGTGCGGGAAGGCCTCCTGGTGCGAGATCACCGAGGTCAGCACGCTGACCGCGACGTCCTGCGGCTCGCAGACGCCGGCCGCGGTCTGCATCCAGTCGTGGAAGACGTAGTTGCCGGGCCGCGCCTCGTCCACGCCCGCGAGCGAGTCGATGACGGCCATCGACGGCGTCGAGCCGATGCTCACCGCGGGGACGGCGATGCCCGCCTTCCGCAGCGATTCGGCGAAGGCGACCGTGGTATCGCGTTCCTCGGCGGCAACCCGCCGCCGCTCGTCGCGGTCCCGCACCGCGTAGCTGTGGCCCGCATGGGTGAGGATGCCGTCGAAGTGGAGGTGCGGACTGCCGGCGAGGCGCTGCGCGAGAAGGGTCGAAGAGGGATCGTCGGGATCGACGCCGGAGCGATGGTAGCCGCAATCCACCTCGAGCCAGGTGTGCACCCTGAGGCCGGCGGCGCGGGCCGCCGCCTCGAGCGCGTCCCCGGCCTCGGGCGATTCGACCAGCACGCGGAAGGTGATGCGCCGAGCGAGGGCGATGACCTCGTCCAGCCGGCCGACGACCAGCGGAACGGCCCAGGTGATGTCGTCGAAACCGTGATCGGCGAAGTCGCGTGCCTCGACCAGCGTCGCCACCGTGATGCCCTGGGCCCCGTGCCGGCGCTGCATCTCGCCGATCTCGATGCACTTGTGGGTCTTGATGTGGGGCCGGAGCCGGGCGCCCAGGCCCCCGATCCGCGCCGCCATCGCCGTCACGTTGCGCTCCAGCACCTCGGCATCGAGGAGCAGCGCGGGCGTCGGAACGTCGGCAACGGTGCGCGGACCAGGCATGGGACAAAGGTACGCTATTGCCACCCTCCCGACAGCGAGCTGGTCTGGCTCGGCCTTTCCACCCGGATGGTCTGACGATACTCGCGGCCGTTGAACCGCACCGTGACCAGGTAGAGTCCCGGCTCCACGGCGGCTCCCGCCGCGCCGCCGCCCCCGCCGCCGCCACCACCGCCGCCGGCATTGCGGAAGAGACCATAGGCGCGGCCCAGCGACGGCGCGAAGACCCCCGGCTCGCCCGGCGGGCCGCGCATTGCCGCCAGAGCGGCGCGCCCGCCTCCCTGGGTACTGTCGGCCATGGCGGCGCGCACGCTGTCCTGCACGAAGGCGCGCCGAGTGGCGGTCCGGATGCTGTCGCGCAGCGCCGCGGGACCGAGTGGGCCACGGCGGCTGGCGCGCAGATCCCAGGTGATGTAGCGCAGCGGGGCGTTGCGGCCGCTGGTGTAGAGAGTCCGGACGGTGTCGCCCTGCACATCGGTGATCACGACCATGACGCTGTCGCCGGCCGCGCGAGCGCCGCCCCCACCGAAGCCGCCGAAGCCGCCCCCGCCCCCACCGCCCCCACCACCGCCGCCGGCGATGGCGTTGATGATCGCCTGCACCGGATTGCCGCCTCCGGCAGCACTGTCACCCTCGGCCCCGCCGCCGAATGGTCCGCCGCCGCCGGGACCGCCGCCGCCGGGACCGCCGCCGCCGCGCCGGCCACCGCCCGGCCCGCCGCCCCCGGGGCCGCCCGCGGCAAAGGCGGGCGCGCTCGAATCGCCGGCGGTGATCCGGATCGCGATGCGCGCGCCCGCGCCGGGCGTCGCCGCGGAGAAGAGCTTGTTGCCGACCGAGCCGACCCCGCCGCCACCGGCGCGCGCATTGATCAGCAGGGCGACATCGGGCGCGAAAACGTGGACCGGCTCGCGCAGAATGCTGTCGTTGGCTTCCTCGAGGGGACCGATGTCCACGACCCAGATGCTGCGGCCGTGCGTCGCGGCGATCAGCGTCTTGTCGCGCGGATGGACCAGCAGGTCGTGGACCGGCACGGGCGGGAGCCCGGCGTTGAGGCGCGCCCACGACGCGCCACGGTTCATCGAGACGTAGGCCGAGAGCTCGGTGCCGACGAAGAGCAGGTCGCGGTTGCGCGGGTCCTCGGTGACCACAAAGACGTATTCGGAGTCGGGCAGTCCCGCCGCCAGGGTGCGGAAGGTGCGCCCGAGGTCGTTGGAGACATACACGTACGGATGGAAGTCGTCGTCCCGGTGCCCGTCGAAGGTCACGTAGACGGTCGTCGAGTCGAAGCGCGACGGACGGACGCGGCTGGTCCAGCGCTTGGCCGGCAGGCCCGGGAAGCGGCCGGTCAGGTTCTCCCAGGTGGCGCCGTCGTTGCGCGTCAGCCAGACGTTGCCGTCATCGGTGCCCGCGTAGAGGAGCCCGGGCCGGATCGGCGATTCGCCGATGGTCACGACCGTGCCGTTGGTCTCGGCGCTCGACACGTCGCGGGTGATGCCGCCGGAGAGCTCGAGGCTCATGTGGATCCGCGCGGTGTCGCGGGTCGAAAGATCCTCGCTGATCGGCAGCCAGTGGTCGCCGCGGTCCACGGTCTTGAAGACCCGCTGGCCGCCCATGTAGAGCGTGGTCGGGTTGTGCGCCGAAATGAAGTACGGCGAGCTCCAGTTGAAGCGGTCCCGCTGGAAGAGCGCGGTGTCACGCGCGATCCGGGTCCTGAGCGAATCCACGATCCGCTGCCGGTCGGGTGCCAGGGGCTGGCTGGTGTCGCCGCGCGCGATGAGCAGCGAATCCTCGAGGATGCGCGCCAGGCTGGTGCCCCCGCCGAAGCCCCCTCCGCCCGCGGTGGCGATCTGTCCGGGCCGGATGCCGCGTCGCTCGAAGGTGCGCAGGTTCAGGCGCTGGATGGAGCCGCCCTGCGACTCGCTGTAGACCAGGTCGGGGTCGGTCGGGTCCTGCGCGGTGTAGAAGCCGTCGCCGCCGCCGACGTTGGTCCAGTCCTGGTTGAGGATCCGGCCGCGAGGCGACTCGCTCGGCCCGCACCAGCTGCCGTTGTCCTGGAGCCCGCCGCACACCCAGAAGGGCCGCTGCATGTCGGCGCTCACGGCGTAGAACTGGCCGACCGCCATCTGATAGATCCCGTCCCAGGTGCGCCCGCGATCGAAGGTCTGCGCGAGCCCGCCGTCCTCGCCCACCCAGTAGTGGTCGGGGTCGGTCGGATCGATCCACAGCGCGTGGTAGTCCACATGGATGGACTGGCCGACCGTCCGTAAGGTGCGGCCGCCGTCGTTGCTGAACCGCAGGTTGGTCGCGGCCCAGTAGATGCGGTCGGGATTGCGGGGGTCGACGCGCAGCTGGGAATAGTAGAAGGGGCGATCGTTCTCCGAGTTCATCCGCTCCCACGACTGGCCGCCGTTCGTCGAACGGAAGAGTCCCGATTGCATCCGGGCCTTCTTCGTGGTGTCGGGCTGGAAGCCCCGCTGCCGCGCCGCGCGCACCGACTCCGGATTGGGCAGGCTGTCCGCTTCGACCAGCACGTAGACGACGCTCGCGTTGCTGGGCGCGAAGGCCAGGCTGGAGCGGCCCCAAGTCGTGCCGGGGAGCGGCGCACCGGTGACCTGGACCCAGGTCTCGCCGCCATCCTGCGACTGCCACAACCCCGAGCCCGGGCCACCGCTCTGGAGGAAGTACGGCCCGCGCTGGCGCTCCCAGATACTCGCGAGGAGGTGGTTGGGGTTCTGCGGGTCCATGGCCAGGTCCACGGCGCCGGCCCGGTCGCTGACGAACTTGACGAGCCGCCAGGTCTGGCCGCCGTCGGTGGTCTTGTAGACGCCGCGCTCGGGGTTGCGGCCCCAGGCGTGACCCAGAGCGGCGACGAAGACGATGTTGGGATCGCTGGGATGGATCACGATGCGGCCGATATGCTGGGTCTGGCGCAGCCCCATGAAATGCCAGGTCCGGCCCCCGTCGGTGCTCTTGAAGACCCCGGTGCCCGGCGAGATCGAGTTGCGCGAGTCCTCTTCGCCGGTGCCCATCCAGACCACGCTGGTGTCGCTCGGGGCGATGGCAACGTCGCTGATCGCGTGGGCGCCGGTCCGATCGGAGATGTTGTCCCAGGTGACGCCCGAGTTGGTGGTCTTCCACAGACCGCCGGTCGCGAAGGCGGCGTAGACCTCTTTCGGGTTGAGGGGATTGCCCTCGATGTCGCTGACCCTGCCGCTCATGTTGGCGGGACCGAGCGAGCGCCAGCGGAACTGCGCGAGGAAGGCCGAGTCGGGCCGGGACTGCGCCGCGAGGAGCGAGGGAAGGAACGCGATGAGGAGCGCGGAGAGCGGACGGCGCATGGAGACAAACCTCGTGTGGCGTTGAGTTTGCGGCCGGTCGAAAGGCCGGGTTCCGGCCTTCGGCGCGTCAGACTGGCAAGTGACAGTCCAACTCGGGATACGTCAAGCGCGTCCCGAACGTTGACGCCCCCGGCGGGGGGGAGCGATGCTACGCCATGCACCCCGACGAGACCTACCAGCTCCTGCGCACGCTGACCTCACCCGTGGTGGCGATAACCTCCCGCCGCGGGGGCAAGCGCAACGGGATGATTTCCGACGCCGCCATCCGCGCCTCGATCGTCCCCGACATCCCCCGCCTTGGCGTGTTCATCCACAAGTTCAACTACAGCCACGACATGGTGTACGAGACCGGCGTCTTCGCGATGCACATCCTGCACGAGGGCCAGGTGGACCTGGTGCATCGGCTGGGGTTCTACAGCGGCCGCGATCGGGACAAGCTGGCGGAGGTCCCCCACCGCGACGGCGCGAAGACCGGGGCGCCGATCCTGAAGGACAACTACTGCTGGTTCGAGTGCGTGGTCGGCAACGTCATGGACACCGGGTCCTCCACCTTCTTCATGGGTGACGTGGTGGACTGCGGCCGCGGCCCGGGGAACGACCAGCTCCAGCCCGCGTCGCTGCGAGCCGCCTTGTCGCCCGACATCATGGCGGAATACGCCGCGAAGCTGGCCGACGCGCAGACCTTCGCGCGGGAGATGTCGAAACGGATGGTGAGCGGTTACTCCCGCCCCCGGCCGGCGTCTCCCTAGCCTTCCCCGCGGAGATTGGCCGCCGCCCCGCGGATCAGCTCCCACGCCAGGGCGACGTGCTTGCGCCGGGTGCGCGCATTGCCGATCGCGAGACGGATCACGACCCGGCCGTTCAGCTTGGTGTGCACCAGGAAAACGGGCCCCGCGGCGTTGATCGCCAGGAGCAGCCGCTCGTTGAGCGCGTTCTGCTCCTCCAGCGTCCCCGGCGTGACCGCCCGGAAACAGACGGTGCTGAACGGGACCGGCTCGCAGAGCTCGAAGCCCGGCTCCCCCTCGACCCAGCCCGCGAACTCCCTCGCCAGAGCGCAGTGGCTCCGGATCAGGGCGCGCAGCCCCTCCACACCGTAGCTCCGGATCACGAACCAGAGCTTCAGCGAACGGAACCGGCGGCCGAGTTGCGGGCCGTAGTCCATCAAGTTGGTGACGCCCACCTCCGACGACTTGAGGTATTCCGGCGTCAGCGTGAACGCTTCGCGCAGCACGCCCGGCTCGCGCAAGAACAGCACCGAGCAGTCCACCGGCGTCATCAGCCACTTGTGCGGATTCACGACGATGGAATCGGCCAGCTCGAGTCCGTCCAGGACGGTGCGGTACTCCGGGCAGATCGCGGCCGCGCCGGCGTAGGCCGCGTCGGCGTGCAGCCACAGCCCCTCGCGCTCCGCCACGGCGGCCACCGCACGGATGGGATCCACCGCCGTGGTGGAGGTCGTGCCCGCGGTGGCGACCACGGCGATCGGCAGGTGGCCGGTGTGCCGATCGGCCTGGATCATCGCCTCCAGTGCTCCGGGCTGCATGCGGAATGCGGTATCCACGGGGACGCGGCGCAAGTGCGCGAGTCCCAGGCCGAGCGCGATGCACGCCTTGTCGATGGACGAGTGCACCTGGTCGCTGGCGTAGACCGTCATGGGTTGCCCGCCGGCCAGGCCGTCAGCCCGGGACCGGCCCTTCGTGGCGCGGTGCCGCGCCGCGGCGATGGCGAGCAACGTGGACATCGACGCGGTGTCGTTGATGTGGCCGCGGAAGGCCGGCGGCAGGTCCATCATCTGCCGAAGCCAGTCGGTGGTGGTCTCCTCGAGCTCGGTGGGCGCGGGCCCGCTCTTCCACAGCATGTGGTTGACGTTGAGCCCCGCGGCGAGCGTCTCGCCGAGGATCCCGGCCCCCGACCCGGTGATGGCGAAGTAGGCGAAGAAGCCGGGGTGATTCCAGTGGGTGACGTTGGGTTCGATCAGGCGCTTGTAGTCCGCCAGGAGCGCGTCGACGGGCTCACCCTCCAGGGGCGGCGATGCGGGGAGCCGCGCCCGGACGTCACCCGGCGCGACCGCCGGCAACACCGGGTACTCGCCGACGTGCTCGAGGTAGTCGGCCACCAGGTCGGCGGCGCGATGCATCGCCGCGCGAAACTCCTCCGGCGGCAGGTCGGTCCGGACGACCGGCTTGCCGGCCGCGGGTGATTCAACGGGCGGCATCGAGCGCGCTCCGCAAGCCGGCCAGCACGTCGGGCAGCGCGCCGTCGGCCCAGAAGTGAATGAAGTACACCTGCGGCGACTCCCCGATGAGGTGGGTATGCACCGCGGTGGCGGTGATATCGTGCGTGGCGAGCGCCGTGAGCACGGCGTTCACCCTGGGTCCCGGCACGGCGAAATCCCCGGTGGCGACGGCCCGCTCGGAGCTCACCATCTGGACGTTGACCGGGCTGGCGTAGGCGAGGGCGGGCGTCAGGGCGCGGCCGTCGATGGTCACGGTACCCGGCACCAGCACGAAGCCGAGCAGCGCGGTGACGCCGTAGACGCGGCCTGATTGCCCGAGCGCGCGGAAGACGAGGGCGGTGTCGATCGCGACCGGAGGAGTCGGCAGCGTGGCCACGGGGCGCGGGATCGCGCTACGCGCCAGGACGCGGTCGAGCCGCGCCGCGAGCGCCGTGGCCGCGCCATGCCCGTGGAAGTGGACGGTCGTGATGGTCGGCGTTTCGCCGGCGAAGTGATTGTGGATCGCCGTCACCTCGATCCCCTGCCGGGCGACTTCCGCGAGCACGCCGCGCAACTCCCCGGCGACGAGGATCAGGTCGCCCATCATCTCCGCATCCGCGGGATCGCCCGCAAAGCCGACCCACGCCGTCATGGCGGTCGCCGGCGCCACGGTCACGTCACCGATCCGGACCTGGAGGTCGCGCCGGGGGAAGTTGAAGCGCGTGTACCCCGCCGAGGGAGTCGGCGAGGTCTGGAGGACGCGCGCCACGCTGTCCCAGGCCGAGGGGGTCTGGGCCCGGGCGGCCACGGCGACGCAACACAGAGGAAGGAAAGCGAGGGCTCGCATGGTCACTCCTGAAGTGGCGCGGACCGCCGGCCAACACTCCGCCACCGCGGAGCAGGGCCGTACCGGCACCGGCGTCGGGAAAGGTCGCGGGCGCCGCCGCTTTTCGCCACGCCGTCAGCGGCCGGCCGTCAACCGTCCCGCCCGCACAAACAGGGGCCAGTGGAGCCGCCGCCGCTCACCCTCGGGCCACACCGCGGCCAGGGCACCGGCCACCGGCTCGACCGGGTCGTCGGCGTGCTCGGTCAGGTACCGCTGGTGCGCCGACCAGGTGCGCAGGTATCCGACCACCTCGTGCCGCAGCGCGTGCATCTCCAGGTCCATCGCGGGGACGGCAACCTCCGCGAACGGAAACGGCAGCGTGCGGTAGCCGGTTTCCACCATGGCCCGCTCCGGCGGCCAGTACGGATCCATGAGTCGCACGTAGCCCTGCAGCAGCGCGTCGGCCGCGGGATCGTCCAGCGAGGGCTGCGCATACGTCCACACCGCGATCGCGCCGCCGGGCTTGAGCACGCGGCGGGCCTCGGCGAAGAAGGCGGCCACATCGAACCAGTGGAGCGCCTGCGCGGCGGTTACCAGGTCGCACGCGCCGTCGGCGAGGCCGCTCGCGCTTTCCCGGCCGACGCGATAGGTCACGTGGTCGTGCGCCATCGCCCGGGCGATCTGTCGCTCGCTCGCGTCGGTGGCCATCACGCGCGCGAAGTGCGCGGCCAGCCCCACCGCCGCCTGGCCGTTGCCGGTTCCGGCATCCCAGGCCAGGTCGCGGCCGCTCGCGAGCGAGGCGAGCCAGGCAAAGAGGGCGGCGGGATAGGTCGGGCGGAAAGCCGCGTAGCCCTCCGCCCGGGACGAAAAGTGATCCTTGAAGGTGTCGCGGTTCACGACGCGGGCTGGTCCGCCTCGCGGAGGAGGCCGGGCACGTCGAGGGGACGGGTGTGCATCGCCAGCTTGCCGTCGGGGGTGTGCGGCCACTGCTCCTTCGGCCGGTCCCAGTAGAGCTCCACGCCGTTGCCGTCCGGATCCTCGAGATACAGCGCCTCGCTCACGCCATGGTCGGAGGCGCCCTGCACCGGCACGCCGCGCTCCAGGAGACGCTTCAGCACCACCGCGAGGTCCCGCCTCGTGGGATAGCGGATGGCATGGTGGTAGAGCCCGGTGTGCCCCGGGGGCGGCGGCGTGCCACCGGCCGACTCCCAGGTGTTGAGGCCGATGTGGTGGTGGTAGCCCCCGGCCGACAGAAAGGCGGCCTGGTCGCCGTAGGTCGTGGTGAGGTCGAAGCCGAGGGCGTCACGGTAGAAGGCAAGTGCGCGCGGGAGATCGGCCACCTTGAGATGCACGTGTCCGATGCCGGTGCCGGCGGGAATCCGATAGTCGCTCATATTTGTTGAAACTTGAAATATCTCGAGAAGGTTCCCGGCTCAGGGGCGGCGGACGATGCGCCCCTCCTGCATCACGAAGACGCAGTGGCGCAGCGCCTGCGTGGTCTCGACCGGGTTGTCGGCCCAGGCGACGATGTCGGCGGTCTTGCCCGGGGCCAGCACGCCCAGGTCGTCGCGGCCCACGATGCCGGCCGCGACGCCCGTGGCCGAGCGCAGGGCCTGGAAGGGCGTCATCCCGGAGCGCACCATGGACTCGAACTCGCGCCAGGCCTCCCAGCAGGGGAAGCCGTAGCCGCAGTCGCTGCCGTAGCCGATGCGCAGCCGGCTCGCCACGATCAGGCGGCGGGCCTCGGCCAGCTGGGCATGGAACTGGCGCAGCTTGGACGCGAAGAAGGGCGCCATGCCGGCCAGGGCGGCGGAGTCGAGGGCGATGCCCGGGTCGAAGATGCTCATCGTCGGCACCAGCGCCGTGCCGGCCTGCTCCATCGCCCGCACCGTTTCGGCGTCGAGAAGCGAGCCGTGCTCGATCCCGTCGATCCCGTTGCGCACCAGCATCCGGATGACGTCGCCGGGATAGGCGTGCGCCGTCACCCTCAGCCGGACGCCGTGCGCCGTCTGGATGACGGCCCGCACCTCCTCCTCCGACATCTGGGGCTGGTCGGGCGCGTCGTTCGGCGTGGCGAAGCCGCCGCTCGCCATGATCTTGATCCAGTCGGATCCGTAGCGGAATTCCTCGCGCACCCATCGCGCGAAGAACTCGGGCCCGCTGCCGATCCCGGGCTGCGACAACTGCCCGGCGAGGGCGGGGTTGCCGGCGTACGACTGGAGCGCGTCGGCGTGTCCGCCCAGCGCGCCGCCGGCGTGCGCGGCCACGAAGAGCCGAGGCCCGGGGGTGAGGCCCGCCGCGATGGCGCGGCGCAGGTCCACCAGCCCCCACTCCACGTCGTTGCCGCCTACGATGCGCACGGTGGTAAACCCCGCCGCAAGCACCCGCTCCAGGTTCTGCCGCGCCACCAGCGTCTTCATCGCGGACGATGTCTGGACCAGCTCGCGGGAGCCGGCGATCACGTCGGTGGCGCCGCGGATGGCGGGATGCGCGTGCAGGTCGAAGAGGCCGGGCGTGACGACGGCGCGGGAGAGGTCGACCACGACGGCGTCGCGCGGGCGCTCGACCCGCCGGTCCATCGCCACGATGCGGCCGCCCCGCACCAGGATCTCCATGGGGCCGAGCAGCCGCTCCTGCTCGCCGTCGAAGACGTTGCCGGCGATGATGACGACCGGGGCGGCGGCCGAATCGGCGCGTGACTGGGCGTGGGCGGGGGGCGCGAGCGCCAGGATGAGAGCGAGGATCATGCAACGCGTCGATGCCGGCGCGCGCCGGCGCGGACCGCGGAGATCAGGCGTCGAAGACCGCGACGACCGGCGCGTGGTCGGAGGGAAGCTTGCCCTTGCGCTCATCCCGCACAACGTAGGCGTCCCGGCACCGCGCCGCCAGCGGCGCCGTGGCGAAGATGTGGTCGATCCGCAGCCCGTTGCCCTTGGCGAAGCCGAGCATGCGATAGTCCCACCAGGTCCAGGGCCCCTCGCCGGTGTGGTGCAGGCGGATGGCATCCACGAGGCCCCAGGCCACGAGCTCGCGCAGCAGCGCGCGCGCCTCCTCGTGACAGAGCACCGAGCCGCGCCATTCGTCGGGGCGCGCGACGTCGCGGTCTTCGGGCGCGACGTTGAAGTCGCCGCACACCGCGAGCATCTCGCCCCGGTCGAACGAGGACTCGAGATGCTCCCGCAGCCGGCGCAGCCATTCCAGCTTGTAGGGCCACTTCTCGGAGCCCACCACCTTGCCGTTGGGCACGTACGCGCTGATCACGCGGACGCCCCGCACCATCGCCGAAATCAGCCGCGCCTCCTGGTCGCCGGTGCCGCCGGGCATCCCCGTGCGCACGTCCTCCAGGCTGGTGCGCGCGAGGATGGCCACGCCGTTGTAGGTCTTCTGTCCGTGCGCCGCGGCGTGATAGCCCGCCGCTTCGAGCTCGGCGCGCGGGAACTGGTCGTCGGCGACCTTGAGCTCCTGGAGGCAGACGATGTCGGGTTGCTCGCGTCCCAGCCATGCCAGGAGCCGCTCGAGCCGGGCGCGAACGGAGTTGACGTTCCACGTCGCGAGCTTCAGGGGAGCGGAGTCTCCCGGCGTTTGGCGCTCAGGCTTCCTGCCGAAGCTGCCAGATGACGATGATCAGCACCGGAACCGGCCCGAACAGCTGCACCGCAGCCTTCGCCGCCTGCGCCCCATCACCGGTCAGGTGCATCGCGAGACCCAGAAAGAACAGCTGCAGCGCATTGGATGCGGCCACCGCCCCGGCCACCGCCCACGTCTTGCGCCGCTCGAGCGCATAGGCGCGTTCCTCCTGCGCGGCGCGCTGAATCTCCCTGGCGATACGGTCTGCGCTGAGCTGGAGCAGGGGCATACGCCTCGCTACGCGTCGGCCATCGAGGATGCGTGCAGCGTGCTGGCGAGCGGCAAGCTCGCGAGCACCAGAGCGCCGGCGACCCAGAACGGCGTCGCGGTGCCGACATTGTCCATCAGGAAGCCCGCCCCGATCGGAAACGCCACCCGCGACACGCCCCCGAAAGTCTGCTGGACCCCGAAGTAGAGCCCACGCTGGCCGCTCGGCACGACGCGCGACAGGATTCCGCCGATGCTCGGGAAGAGAAACGCGGTACCGAGGGGCATCAGGGTCAGGCCGACGAACAGCACCGGCCAGGCGTGCGCCGCCGCGGAGAACCAGAGCCCGGCGGCGAGGAGCACGATCCCGGCGCGCGCGAGCCTCGCCTCGCCGAACCGGTCCACCAGCCGGCCGAGGAGCCCCGCCCGCACCACCACGCCCATGGCGCCCAGGTACATGAAGATGTAGCCCACGCCCTTGGCGGTCACGTGGAACCGCTCGTGGAGCAGCAGCGGCACGATGCCGCCGGTGCCATAGAAGCCGCCGATGGCGACGGCGTAGATCCAGATCAGGCGCGGCGCCGGCTCGTGCCAGCGGGTGAGCACGTGCACCAGCGCCCCGGTGCTGGTCGTCGCCATCGGGTGCGCCGGCAAGGCGCCCTTGGACTGGGAGACCCGCATGCCCTTCGACTCGCGGAGAAAGCGCCACGCGAACGCCGCCGTGAGCGCGGCCAGCGCGGCGGCCGCCAGGCCCGGCGCCGTCCGGCCGCCGAGAGCGATCAGCAGGGAACCCAGCGCCGGTCCGGCCACGGCGCCGAGGGAGGTCACGGCCGTCAGCCAGCCGAGCGACTTGGTCCGCTCGCTGGGCGGGCTGGCATCCGCGACGTAGGCCTGCACCACGCCGATCGTGCCGCCGCCGATCCCCTGGACGAAGCGGGACACGAACAGCAGCACCACGGACGTCGCGAAGGCGAAGACGAGATAGGAGACCGCCGTGATCCCGAGGCCGATCAGGATCGCCGGGCGCCGCCCCAGACGGTCGGAGAGGCGGCCCCAGGTGGGGGCAAACAGCAGCTGCGCGAGGGAGAAGGCGGAGATGAGCAGACCGACCATCGTGGCGCTCGCCCCGAGGTCGGTGGCATAGAACGGCAGCAGCGGCAGGATCATCACCGCGCCGATCATGTCCACGAAGGCGACCACGAAGAGGACGACGAGCTTCGCCATGGGACTGAGGCTACGCCGGGAGGGAAGCCGCGCAAGGCCCCGGTTTCACGCTGAGGGGCTCAACAAGAACGGGCGCGATCCCGTACACTTAAGAACCCTTCCAACCAGCCTGTGGAGGCAACAACATGAAGAACCGTGTGTTATCGCTCGCGGCCATGCTCGTCCTCGGTACCGCCTCGGTCGCTGTGGCGCAGCAGCCCCCGCAGGGACCGCCGGCCGGCGGCCAGGGCCCCGGGCCGAACCGCGGCGCCCAGCGGATGCAGATCATGATGCAGGGCATCACCCTCACGCCCGCGCAGCAGACGCAGGTGGACTCGATCATGGCGCGCTACCAGGCGCAGATGCCCGCCATGACCCCCGGGCAGCGGCCCGACTCGGCCCAGATGGCCCAGCGCCGTGAGATGACCCAGCATCGCGACACCGACATCCGCGCGGTCCTCACCAGCGACCAGCAGAAGATCTGGGACAACAACCTGTCACAGATGCGGGCCAACATGCCGCAGCGGCCCTAGGAAACAAGACCAGAGACCCGAGACCAGACACCAGGACACTGGAGCGGGGCTCACGATTCGTGAGCCCCGCTCCCATTTCCGGCAGGCTGCGCGTGCGCCGCTAGTGGTGGATCACGACGTTCCCGCTGCTCAGCATCGTCACCGCATCCGAATCGTCCGCCTGGCCCGGCTGGTTGTCGTAGACCAGGTTGCCCTGCGGGTCGAGGATCTTGATGCGCGCGCCGCCCGGAGCGATGTCCGGATGGCTGTTGTCGCGGATCACGAGGAGATACGAGAACCGGGCCACGTTGTTCATCCGCCCGGTCCCGGCCACCACGGCCAGGTTGGGCGTCACCACCAGCCACTTGAACTCGTGGCTGATGAGGTCGATGGTGCCCGCCCCGTTCGTGAAGTGCATCGTGCCTTCCGGCCAGCCGCGCACCCAGTTCACGTCGGCCTGCACGGTGGCCCGGCCGGCGGCATCCTGGAAGGAGCCGCTGCCGCTCAGGAACCCGAACTCGGCTCCGTACACGGCGATGTAGCTGGCGGCCGCCCGCGTCGTGGTACCGCCGTCCTTGTCGATGACGGTCGCCGTCGGCGTGTAGAGCGCGGGCGTCTGGTAGACATGTGTCGCGCTCACCGTCCCCTCGCCGGGAACGGTGGTCATGGTGCCGTCGCCCCAGGCGAAGATGGTCTGGTGGGTGTCGAGCGAGCCGACGTCGCTGAAGGTCACCGTGGCCTGGACCGGTGTCCCGACGCGGGCGGGTGACGGTGTCGCGGCGAAGGCGCCGATGACCGGCGGCACATTGAGCACGGTGACGGAGGCGCTCGCTGTGGCGAACGCGCCATGGGGATCGGTGACCGTCAGCGTCGCGGTGAAGGCGCCGTTGTCGGCGTAGGCGTGCGACGGCGTCGCGCCGGACCCGGTGGCGCCGTCCCCGAAGTCCCACGCATAGGTGAGCGGCTCGGCGTCGGGATCGCTCGACGCGGAGCCGTCGAAGGCGATGGCGCCGCCCTCCGCACCGGTGTAGGGTCCGCCGGCCACCGCCACCGGCGGCTGGTCGTTGGCTTCGAGAGGGATTTCGACCTGGTCGGGCAGCGCGGCGAGGAGGTCGTAGCCGGCCGCCGCCTCGATCTGGTCCACCGTCGTCTGGAAGTTCTGCCAGGGCGTGTTGCGGATCCCGACCGCCGAGCCCGGGACCCCGGGGGTCGTCAGGTTGGGCATCTTCACCGCGATGACCTGAAGATCGGCGAGCGTGTGCACGTCCGAAAGTGTCTGCCCGGCGTTGAGCACGACGGCGACCTTCCACGTGTAGTCGGGGATCTGAACCGCGCCGGCGTTCTTGAGGGTTCCCGGGCTCGAGGCGTATTCGCCGCCCGAGTACACCCACACCTCCTTGCCCGACAGGCGCACCAGGTCGTTCAGGTAGTTCTCCAGCTGCGACCACGGGCCCTGGTTGTTCTCGGCGGCCTGCGGGAGGATGTTGGTCAGGTAGAAGGTGGTCGCGTTCTCCTGGTACGTGTCGGTGCGCGGCTCCGACTGCGTCATGTGCCCGCGGTCGTACCCGCCGTTGCGGAAGTCGAAGTCCACCACGTGATAGACGTTTCCGGGCAGCAGCGGATCGGGCGAGAAGCAGTCGCACCGCGGCGCCGCGCCGAAGGTGGTGACGTTGATGTTGGCGCCGACCCAGTTGGGCCCGCCGCGCGCCGCATTGTACGACAGGGCGTACTGGGGCCGGGTGATCATGATGTCGTCCGACGGGTCGGCGTCGGTCGGCACGCCGAACATGGTGTTGTCGTGGTAGACCGCGCCCGTTGGGACGGTGGTCGGCAGCACGTCGAACGTGGTCTCGCCGAAGGCGCCGCCCGGCTCGGTGGCCCGGATCGTAACCGGTCCGCCGGGCGTGAGTGCCGAGACGTAACCGTTGCCGTCGACCGACGCGATCGTCGGATCGGAGCTCGTCCAGGTGAGGGCGGGCGTGGGCGATACGACGACGCCGTTCGGGTCGCGCACCGTCGGGAAGGCCGGCTTCACGAATCCGGCCGGCGCCTGGCGCGGGAGGTTCATGGTGACCGAGACGCTGGTGCCGGTGGGCGGCGGGGAGCCGGTGCCGTTGCACGCTCCGAAGGTGGCGGCGGCCAGCTGCCAGTGATCGAACGCGTCGCGCTGGAGTGACTGGCCGATGGGGGAGCTGTTCTCAAAGGCGACAATGTCGGTCGAGGTGAGACCGGCGGCCGCTCCACCGGTCGCGGCGAACACGCCTTCGTAGGAGAGAAACTCGATCACGTTGCCGCCCGCATCGACGAGCGCCATGCCGTCGGGGCTCCCGTTCTGGATGCCGTTCACCGGGTAGGTAATCGTCATGACACCGCGGCCGCCGCACGTCGCGGGAATCGTGCCGCTCAGCGTCTTGGTGTCGTAGACGGCCCCGCCGTTGCCGTTGTAGAGCAGGACTGTCCAGCCGGTGAGGTCCGTGCCGGCCGGTCCTTCGACTTCGATCGCCTCGCCGACGTCGGTGCCGACGTTGTCGTAGTGGAGTTCCGAGAGGCGGGTCTCGGGCAGCCCCGGAGGCGCCGGAGCGCTGACATGCAGCGCGGCCGATCCGGCTACGGTGTTCGGGGCCGTCGCGATGATGTGCGCATCGCCGGGGGCGACGCCCGTCGCGACGCCGGAGGCCGACACCGTGGCGGCGGCGGTATTGTCGCTGGACCAGGTGAAGGTGACGCCCGCGATCGGCTGACTGGAGGCGTCGAACGCAGTGGCCGTGAAGGTCGCGTGATTGCCCTGGGTGATGCTCAGCGTGGCCGGCGAGACCGTGACGCTTGCGACCACTGCCGGGCCCGGTGCCCCGGTGTCGTCGTTGCAGGCGCCGAAGGTGTTGGCCGCCGCGGCCCAGTTGCCCGACGCGTCGAGCTGGAGGGAGAAACCGACCGGCGTCGTGCCCGACTCCTTGGCGCCGAAATCGGTCGAGGTCAAGCCGAGCGCGGGGCCGTCGAGCGCCGTGAAGGTGCCACCGTAGGAGAAGAACTGCACCACCTGCCCCCCGGCATTCACCAGCGCGATGCCGTCGGGGTCGCCGTTCTGGATGCCGTTGACCGGGTAGGTCTGGACGACCACGCCGCGGGCGCCACAGGTCGCGGGAATGGTGCCGCTCAACGTCTTGGTGTCGTACACCTTGAGCGACGTGCTCGCACCGTTGTAGAGCACGATCTTCCAGCCGGTGACGTCGGTGCCCGCCGGGCCGGAGATCTCTATCGCCTCACCGACGTCGGTGCCGACGTTGTCGTAGTGGAACTCGGCGATGCGCACCGTGGTCAGGGCGCCGACGGGGCCGAAGCTCAGCCCGGGCCGGAGGGGTCCGGTGGCGCGCTCGGGAGCACACGAGGCGACAAACATGGCGACCACGGCGGCGCAAGCCGCCAGCGTAGAAGAGCGCAGGCGCATCGAAGTCTCCGGGGAATACGTGATGACGGGGGTGTGCAGAAGATACGGTGCGGACTGAAACTTCGGCAAGGGTGACCACGCGACGGTCGGCGGCAAACGGAGTGTCTGCCGCCGACCGTTACTCGCCTGGTACCAACCGCCGCCTGCCGGCTGCCTCTACCGATCGCCGCGCAGGACCGCGATGCCCCAGCTCTCGGGATCGTCAGGCGGATCGTCGTTCCACTCGCCGAAGGCGTGCGACCCGTCGGACTGCCAACGCAGCACGTACCGGCCGGCCGGGAGCGTGATGGTGCCGTCGAAGAGCCGGTTCTTCCGGGCACCGCCGGCCCGCGTCGTGCCGCTGTAGGTCATTTCCCAGACCACGCGACCGTTGTCGTCCTCGATCCAGCCATAGTCGTACATCTCGCCGCCGATGCCTTCACCGACGGCATGGACCCGCACCGTCTGGTCGCGATCGATGGTGAAGGTCCGGCGCGCACGCACATCGTCGCGCATCCGTACCAGCTCGACGATGGCGTTGCTGGTGCCCCGGTCGAAGGGGGCGATCGCGGTGCGGTCGAGCTGGCCGCTGGCGGGGAAGACGCTCACCCCCCAGTACCGGGCCTCGGCGGGCGGCGCGTCGTTCCAGTGGCCGAAGGAGTGGGAGCCGTCGCTGGAGTAGTAGACGATGTAGCTGCCGGCATCGAGGTGGAGCGTGCCGTCGAAGAGGCGGTTCTTTTGCGCGCCCCCGGCGTGCTCGGTGTCGTCGTAGCGCATGGTCCAGATCCGGCGCCGCGTGGCGGCATCCACGATCCAGGCGTAGTCGTCCATCTGGCCGTCGGGATTGGCGCCCTCGCCGATCGCGTAGATGCGCAGGTCCATCGGCCGGGTCAGCGTGAAGCCCTCCGACCGCACGTCGTTGTCGCCGACGCCGGTCAGCGAGACGATGGTCTGCCCCGCGGGCACCGGCTCCCAGGTGAAGGGGTGCACCGCGGCGCGGGCCGCGGCGTCCGCTACCCGCAGCGTGAGGCCGTAGTTCTCCGGGTCGAAGGGCGGCACCGCGTTCCACTCGAAGGGATCGTGGGAGTCGTCGGTGACGTAGTAGGCCACGTAGCGCCCCGCGGAAAGGTGCAGCGTCTGGCGCACCATCCGGTTCTTGGCCGCTCCACCCGCCGGCTGCGTGCCGGCGTAGTCCATCTCCCAGACGCGGCGGCGGGTGCTGGCGTCCTGAATCCAGCCGTAGTCGAACGCGCCGTCACGCCGCAGCTCGCCGATCCCGACGACCTCGACGTCGGCCGCCCGCGTCAGCTCGAAGCCGCGACGCTCCGATGTGGCACCGCTCTCAGGACGGATGTTCACGATCGCCGACGCGGTGAAGCCGCGTCCCGCCTCATCCGCATCCCGCTCGACTACGCGGCGCCCCTCACCCCGCACCACCAGCTGGAACTCGTGGTAGGAGCCGTCGTCCACATAGGGGCCGCCGTAACGCACGTCGCGCCGCCGTACGAGGTTCCGCATGAACGACGCGAAGTTCCCATCGCCGAAGTTGGTGACCGACGTCGCCGCATAGGAGCCGTAATGGGCCACGAAGGTGCCGGCGGGGAGACGCACCGTTCCCGAGAACCGCCGCAACCCGCTCCGCTCGCGCTGGGTGTCGGCCGTGCGAAGGTCCCAGACCACCTCGCGGGTGCGCGCGTCGAGAATCCACGCCGCCGCCGGCCAGGTGTCGCGCTCATCGTCATCGCCGTACCACGAGTAGTCGCTCTTCCCGAAGCGACCGCGGCTCTCGCGCCTCGGCTCCGCGCCCACCGCCTCGATGGTCACGCTCTGCGGCGATTCCAGCACGAACGCTTGCTCGCGATGCTCGCGCGGCGTCAGGTCGCGGATGTCGACGAGCTGACCCTGCGCCGCGGCGCTGCCGGCGCGGACTGACAAAAGGAATGACGCCACCACGGCGCTACGAAGTGCGATGTTCGACATAGGACCTGCTCCCGTGGCCTCTGAGCCTCTTCAGTGGAAGGTGGACGGCTGGGTTCACAAGATTCGACAGCTGTAGTAGCAATAAGGTTGGCCGCGCCGGGCGGGCGGTCAAGATGCGTTCCGAGGTGGGACGCTACTCCCGGCCCTTGAGGCGGGTGATCTCGCGACGCTCCTTCTTCGACGGCTTCCCCTCCCCATGCGCGAAGGCCAGCGCGGCCAGCTTGTGTTGCTCGGCGAGCCGCAGCCGGCTCGCCTTTCCCGCCGGATCCTCTTCATAGAGAGTCGAGGCCACGGCTGCCGGGCCGCGCCGCACCGCCAGAGCGCGCACGGTCAGGAGGTACTCGAAGGGGCCCAGTCGGACGCGGACCCGGTCGCCGGGACGCACCGTTTTCGCGGGCTTCGCCTTGGCGTCGTTGACCTCGACCTTGCCGCCGAGAATCGCCTCGGCCGCCAGGGCGCGCGTCTTGAAGAAGCGCGCGGCCCAGAGCCACTTGTCGATGCGGACGGAGTCATCGGCCATGGCAAGGAGGATAGGGGATAGGGGATGGGGGATGCAAAGCACACATCCTGTCCTGCTCCACCTACTCGACTCGCCCGCTAGTCTTGTCGGATCACATCCACGGGATTGAGTAACGCCGCGCGGCGCGCGGGCACCAGGGTCGCGGCAATCACCAGCAGGAAGAGCAGCAGCGGCGCGGCAATGAAGGTCGCGGTGTCGGTCGGGCGCACGCCGAAGAGCAGGCTGGCGAGGGCGCGCGAGAAGGCCCACGCGCCGCCTAGTCCCAGCGCGACACCCGCCAGCGCCACCGCCGCGCCTTCCCGCGCCACCAGGCGGACCAGATCGGCAGCCGTGGCGCCCAGGGCGGCGCGAATGCCCAGCTCGCGGGTCCTGCGCGTCACGCTGTAGGCCACCACGCCGTACACCCCCACGACCGAAAGCAGCAGCGCCAGACCGCCGAACGCTGTGATCAGCACCGTGTTGGTGCGCCGCGGCGTGAGTGAGGCGAACATCACCTCGTCCATGGTGCGCACGTTGTAGACCGGCTGCGCCGGGCTCACGGCGCGCACGGCATCGCGCAGTTGTGCCAGCAAGGCGGCCGGCGCCAGCGTGCCGCGGGCCACTACCGCGACGTTCTGCGGGGGCTGCTCGTGCACCGGGAAGTACATCTGCGGGTCGGGTTCGCTCTCCAGGTCGCTCTCGCGCACATCAGCCACGACGCCGATGACCGTGCGGTAAGCGTTCGAGTCGGCCTGCACGCGCGAGCCTCCCCTCCCCGAAGCCGCATCGAGCAGTCGCCTGCCGACGGGGTCCTCGCCCGGCCAGAGCCGCTTCGCCATGGTGGCGCTGACGACCACGACGTGGGGTGCGTCTTTGGTGTCGGACTCCGCCATGAGCCGGCCGCGGATCAGCGGGATTCCCAGCGCCTGGAAGTAACCCGCGGACGCCTGGAGGTAGCGTGCGAACATCGACTTCTGGGCGTCCGACGAGATGCCCTCGGCGTCGACGGTGATCGCGAGCCCGCCACCGCCGCGCAGCGGCAGGTCGTTGATGGCTCCCGCCGCCTCGATGCCCGGCATCGCCCGCAGCCGCGCGAGCACCGCCTCGATCGTCGCGCGGCGCACTTCGCCGCGGTCATCGACCGCGCGCGCAAAGGTCAGCTCCAGCGTGCCGACGTGCTCCGTCCGGAATCCCGGGTCGGTGTCGAGCAGCGCCTTGAAGCTGCGCAGCATGAGACCCGAGCCCGCGAGGAGCGTCAACGCGACCGCCAGCTCCGCCACCACCAGGGCCCGGCGCACGCGTCCCGCGCCGCCCGTGGTCGCGCCGCCGCCGCCTGACTTGAGCGTCTCGTTGGGATTGGTGCGCGCCGCACCGAGCGCCGGCCAGAGTCCGAACCCCAGTCCCGTCAGCAGCGCCAAACCGATCGCGAACCCGAGCACGCGAAGGTCCACCGCGGGCGGGGCCGTCGCGACCAGGCCCGCCGGCATCAACGCGCGCACGGTGCCCAGGCTGGCGTACGCGACGACCAGTCCGGCGGCCGATCCGCCGCACGCCAGCAGCAGGCTCTCCACCAGGAGTTGCCGCACCAGCCGGCCGCGCGAGGCGCCGAGCACGGCGCGCATCGCGATTTCCCTGCGCCGGACCGACGCCCGCGCCAGCAGCAGGTTGGTCACGTTCACGCAGGCGATGAGGAGCAGCAGCCCGGTGGTCACGAGCAGGATCCACAGTGGCTTCTGCCGGTCCCCGACCAGCTGACCCTGGAGCGGCGACAGCGGATGCGCCGGGGCGTCTCCCCAGGAGCCGCGATACTGTGCGGGGACCCGCTGCCACAACTCGCGCAGTCGCGACGTTGCGGCCTCGCGGGTGACGCCGGGGGCGAGGCGTGCCACCGTTTCCGAGGGCATCCACGACCGGAATGCGTCGTAGGTCGAGAAGGTCGCGGGCACCGTCAACGGAATCCAGAGGTCCGATTCGCGCGGGAAGACGAAGCCGCGGGGCATCACCCCGACGATCTCGTAGGAGTGGCCGTTCAGCACGATTGCCTTGCCCAGGACCGGTACGCCGCCGTACCGCCGTTGCCACAGCCCGTGCGAGAGCACCGCGACCAGCGCGCCGCCGATGCGGCCCTCCTCATCGGTGAAACCGCGCCCCATCGCCGGCACCACACCCAGCGTCCCGAAGAAGCCGGTGGTGACGAGGCCCACGTTCACGCGAAGCGCCTCGCCGTCGCCGCTCATGTTGAGCCCGCCGGGCGCATAGGCGGCGGTCCGGGAGAAAACGTCGGGCATCGCCGAAACCGTGCGGAGGTCCGGCGACTCCGACGGCTCCGCCGAGACGCCGTTGGGCGCGAAGGGCACCCGGACGCCGCGCAGGATGACCAGTCGCCCCGGGTCGGCGAAGGGGAGCGGCCGCAGCAGCGCGGCGTCCACGGCGCTGAAGATCGCGGTCGTCGCGCCGATGCCGAGGGCGAGCGTCACCACCACGGCGGCGGAGAAGACGCGGTGCTGCCGGAGCGTGCGCAGGCCGTAGCGAAGGTCCTGGCCCAGGGCGTCGACCACCTGGAGGCGGCGTTCGGCCGCGAAGCGCCGGCGGTCCACCGCGAGGCAGGCCCGGCGCGCGTCGGCCACCCGGCCGAAGCGCTCATGGGCGAGTCGGCTCGCCTCTGCGGGGACCATGCCGCGCGCCAGGTACTCGGCCTCGCGCATCTGGAGGTGGAAGGCCAACTCCTCGTCGACGTCGCGCGCCAGGTCGGGACGCACGAAGCGGAGGTAGCGGCGCCAGACGGGCTCGGCCATGTCAGGAAACCGCTGCGGCCGGATGGGCGGGCGCCTCGAGCGCCGCGAGCACCGCGCGCGCGAACCGGTGCCAGCTCGCCGCCTCGGCGCGCAGCTGGCGCCGGCCCTCAGATGTCAGGGTGTAGAACTTGGCGCGGCGGTTGTTCTCCGAGAGACCCCACTCGGCCTCGATGTGGCCGCGCTCCTCGAGGCGGTGCAGCGCCGGGTAGAGCGAGCCCTCCTCGATCCGGAGTGCGTCGCCGGTGGCCTGCTCGATCCAGCGGGCGACGGCGTAGCCGTGCGCCGGACCCCAGCTCACGGCCTTCAGGATGAGCAGATCGAGTGTGCCCTGGAGCAGCGCGACAGGTTCGGACATTGGTTCCCCTAGAGGTTCTAGGGGGAAGGTGGGACGGTTCCCATAGGATGTCAAGGGGAATCGTGCAACCGGGCGACCGCTCCCCCCGTCGAAAGAACGGGCTTACCTATCCTGGAGTCGACATGACACGTTCCGCCGTCCTTCGAGCGACGATCGCCGCGGCCATGGTATTCGGTGGCGCCGTTCCCGCAGTGGCCCAGCAGCCCGCCGCCGACACGGTGAGCGCGCTCGCACACGTCGCGCGCGCCCTCCAGGATTCGGGCGCCGCCTGGGGCGAGGCGATCTGGCCGGGCTACCGGCCCGACACGATTCCGCGCCTCTTCGTGCTGCCGGGCCGGGGCACCGCGCTCTTCGGCTGGCGCGGCGACGCGCCACCGGGATTCCAGCCGCTGGATGGCGCCCCCGGCGCGCTCTTCCGGCCCGAGGCCGATCGCGGTGCCGCCAGCACGGGCACGACGCTGGCCGGGCGTGCCGTCGCGCAGCTGGTCGTCAGCTCGCTCGCCTTCCCGGATCTCCTCGGTCTCGCCCTGCACGAGTCCTTTCATGTCTTCGAGCGCGCCGTGGCGCGCGACGACCGCAAGTTCGGCGGCGCGGAGGCGTCGTGGCTGGTGTCGCGCTATCCCGCCTTCGACGCCACCAACGAGGCGGGCATGGCGCTCGAGGGCCGCATCCTGCGCGCGGCGCTGCTAGCCCGCTCCGCGGCCGACGCGCGGCGGCTGGCGCGCGAAGTCGCCGCGGCGCGCGAGCGGCGCTACCGGGCGCTCGATCCGCAGTTCGTGGAATTCGAGGTGATGGCCGAGATGAACGAGGGCCTCGCCGAGTACGCCCTGGAGCGCGGGTCCGCCTTCGCCGGGCGCCGGCCGCTGGAACACACCTCCATCGTGCACCTCGACAGCCTGACCAGCGCGCCGGGCCTCTCGATCCGCCTGCGCTTCTACAGCACCGGAAGCGGGATCGCCTTGCTCCTCGACCGGCTGGCGGGCGAGGGCTGGAAGCGCCGCCTGGTGGACGAGGATCTCACGCTTTCGGAGATGCTGGCGCGGGTCTCCGGCTTCCGCGATCCCGAGGACCAGGCGGTGCGCCAGGCCTCGGCGGCCTTCGGCTGGGCCGCGCTCCGGAGCGACGCCGAGCGGTCGGTCGCGGCGCTGCGCGCCCAACGTGCCCGCCAGGTCGACAGTCTGCTGGGGCGGCCGGGAGTGCTGGTGGAGATCGACGGCTCGGCGCTGCCGGGCCGGTTCATCGGCCTGTGCGGATTCGATCCCCAGAACATGCTCCAGGCCGGAGACGGCGTGGTGCTCCACACGCGATGGCTGCGGATCTGCTCGGGCGCCGCCTACGACGGCGAGTTCAACACCCCCGTGGTGCAGGGCGCGGGGAACACCGTGCTGCGCGCAGCGATCGGGGAAGAGAGCGCGGTGCGCATCACCGTGGGGGGCGCGAGCCTTTCCCTCGGCGGACTCACCCACCAGGAAGGCGCACAGGACGTGCGGATTGAATCACCGGGACTTACGCTGCATCTGGCCCGCGCCGATCTTTCGCGCGACGGCCGCACCGTGCGGATCAAGCTCTATCGCTGAGGATCTTGCATGCGTCTCCTCGCGCGCTCCATCGCCGCGCTCCTCGCGCTCATCCCGGGCGCGCTTGCCGCCCAGCAGATCGCTTACGACGTCTCGTTCCCCAACGCGGCGCACCACGAGGCGCGGATCGCGGTGCGCGCCGCCGGCCTGCCCCGCGTTCCGGCGATGTTCCGGATGAGCGCTTCGTCGCCCGGACGCTATGCCTTGACCGGCTTCGCGAAGAATGTCTACGACGTGAGCGCGGTGGATGGCCGCGGGCGCGCACTGGAGGTGACCCACACCGATCCGTCGGGGTGGAGCGTCGCCGGGCACGACGGCGCGGTGACCCTCACCTATACCGTCTTCGGCGACCGGGGCGACGGCACCTACATGCAGGTGGACCTCTCCCACGCGCACCTCAACATCCCGGCTACGTTCATCTGGGTGCGCGGCCAGGCGGCGCGGCCCATCCGCGTCACCTTCCATCCACCCGAGGGCTCGGGCTGGAGGATCGCCACCCAGCTCATCCCGACCTCCGACTCGACGACCTTCACGGCGCCCAATCTCGACTACTTCATGGACTGCCCCACCGAGCTGTCGGCCTTCACGCTCCGCGAGTGGCAGGTGAGTGGTGGCGGGCACCCGGCCACGCTGCGACTCGCCCTGCACCACCTCGGCACCGAAGCGGAGGCGGACTCCTTCGCCCTGATGGCGCGCCGCGTTGTGGACCAGGAGATCGCCGTCTTCGGCGAGACACCGGCCTACGAGCCCGGCAGCTACACCTTCATCTGCGACTACCTGCCGTGGGCGACGGGCGACGGGATGGAGCACCGCAATTCCACGATTCTCGCCAGTACCACCTCGCTGGCTACCGCGGCGCAGGGCCTGCTCGGCGTCCTCGCCCACGAGTACTTCCACTCGTGGAACATGGAGCGCATCCGCTCGCGCGGGATCGAGCCGTTCGACTTCGACCGCGCCAACATGTCGGGCGAGCTGTGGGAGGGCGAGGGCTTCACCCAGTACTACGGTCCGCTGATCCTGCGCCGCGCCGGCTTCGGCACGGTGGCCGAGTTCGCGCGCGGGCTGGGCTCCACGGTGAACGAGGTGGTGAACTCGCCGGCACGCCGGTTCTTCAGCCCGGTCGGGATGAGCCAGCAGGCGCCCTGGCGCGACGGCGCCGCGGTGCTCGACGCCACCAATACGCAGAACGTGTTCATCTCCTACTACACCTGGGGCGCGGCGCTCGCGCTCGCGCTGGACCTGAACCTGCGCGAGCGTTCCGACAAGACCCTCGACGGCTACATGCGCGCGCTGTGGGCCGACTTCGGCAAGCCGGGCGTCGCCTACACCCTGGACGGCCTGGAGCGGGAGCTAGTGCGGTACAGCGGCGACCCCGCTTTCGCCACCGACTTCTTCGCCCGGTTCGTGCGCGGGCGCGATGTCCCGGACTTTGGGCCGCTGCTGGAGCGGGCGGGCTTCCAGCTCCGCCGCGCCGCCGCCGGCACCCCGTTCCTGGGCAACGTGCGCTTTACCTTCGATGCGCGCGGGGCGACGCTTGCGACGGCGACGACGATGGGCACCCCGGTCTACGACGCCGGGCTCGACCGCGGCGACCGGATCCTCAGCGTCGACGGCCGCCCCCTCACCGCGGACTCGGCGTGGGACAGCGCGCGTGCAGCGCACCGGCCCGGGGACACGATAGCCGTGGAGTACGAGTCGCGCGGGCGCCGAGCGACGACCCGCCTGACGGTCGCCGACGACCCGCGCCTCGAGATCGTGATGAACGAAGAGGCCGGCCTCGCGGTGACGCCGGAGATGCTCGCGCTGCGGCGCGCCTGGCTCGGCGCGGAGCGATAGAAGAGCTGAAGGGTAAAGGCCGAAGGCTGAACACGGCAGCCTTGAGCCTTCAGCCTTCAGCCTTCAGCCCTCAGCCCCACTTGGTTCGAATCCTCACTGTCCTTTCGAGCTCGTCGGCGTTCTCCAGCACCTTGCGCCGGAGATCGGCCGGAAGCTCCTCGTGCTCGGCGAGAAATCGCCGGACGGTGTCCAGCGCGGCCACGCTGGTCTGCCCGTTGAGGAAGGCGCCGAGCCAGCCGCCCAGGAAGAAGATCCGCCGGTTGGCCTGGATGTAGCGCAGCGAGTCGAGCGCGGGCCGCAGCCAGGGCAGCGTCAGCGCCTGGTGATCGAGCGCGTTGAAGGCGCCCAGACTGCCCGAGGCCCAGTCCTCGTTGAGCGTGGAGTCGGCGAAGTAGCGGGTGAAGTAGGCGCGCTTGACGGTGGAGTCGGCAAAGGCCGCGCCCGCGACGAAGGCGCGGCGTCTCCCGTCGGGCGTCGCGTCGCGGGCACCCTGGGCCGCGAGGCGCTGCGCGGCGTCCGGGACCCCGCGCACCAGCAGCCGGATCACCACCTCCCAGCGCGTCGGATCGCGGAGCGGCTCGCCGGCCGCCGAGTCGGCGGCCAGCAGCGACGCGAGCTTCGCGATGCCGTCCGGGCTCGCCGCGACGTCCACGAAGGCGTCGAGATACGCCTTCCGGATGCCGTAGGGGCTCGCGGGATCGGCCTGGCCCCTCCACAGGTCGGCCTCGACGCCGGGCAGCACACTGTCGCGGGCACCGGCGCCGAGGTATGCCGCCATCACCCGCCGCAGGCGCCCCAGTATCCTCGGCGCGATCTGCTCGTCGTGCTCGCGGGGCAGCTCGCGCATCGCGAGGCGCACGAAACGCACCGGCGCCAGCCGTGCCGCGCGCACTTCGTCCCACATCGCGCCCCACAGCATGGCGCGCAGGAAGGGGTCCTCGACGCGGCCCAGGGCCCCGCCCTCGAGGGCGCGCACACTCGCGCTGTCGAGGCGGGTGAGCATGTAGCCGTAATCCTCGGCGTTGGCGAAGACGAATGCCGGCGCCGGCCGCCCGCGCGCCGCGGCGACTTCGGTGGTGCGGGCCGCGAGCTCGACCGGAATCACCACCGGGGGCCGTCCCTCGTAGAAGAGGATCACCTGGGTGCGCATCGGCCAGGGATCCTCGCCCGAGAGCGCCTGGACCGGACGCTGGACCAGGCTCAGGCTCGCGATGCGCCGGTGGCGCACCACCAGCCGCTGCTCGACCTCGGGCATCCCGGGCCGCAGCATGAAGTGGCGCCCGAAGTCGTCGAGCGGGCGGTGCGCGGCTTCCCCGACCGCGCCGAGCAGGTCCTGCCAGGTCGCGTTGGCGTAGGCGTGGCGCGCCAGGAAGGCCTGCACGCCGCCACGGAACGCCGCCTCGCCCACCAGGTAGTTGAGCTGCTTCAGGACCGACGGCGCCTTGTTGTAAACGATCGCGCCGTAGTTGCTCTTCGCCTGGTCGAGATTGGCCAGCTCCTGCCACAGGGGCGTCGTCCCCGCGGTCTGGTCCACTCCGTAGGCCAGTGGCTTGTTGGCCAGGTAGAAGGTCTTCCACGCGCCGCTCGCGGGGTCGAGATCGGCGAGCGCCTTGGCGGCCATGTAGGTCGCGAACCCCTCCTTGAGCCAGAGATCGTCGAACCAGCGCATCGTCACCAGATCGCCGAACCACATGTGCGCGACCTCGTGCAGGATCGTGGACTGGCGGCCCAGGAGCTGCGGCAGCGTAGGGCGCTCGCGGAAGATGAAGCGGTCTTCGTTGAAGAACACCGCGCCGGGATGCTCCATGCCGCCGAAGGGAAAGGCGGGGGCCAGGATGAACTCGAACTTCTCGAAGGGGTACGGGCGCGCGAAATACGACTCGAACCAGGCGATGGCGCGGAGGTTCGCGGCGAGGAGCGAATCGAGGTCGGCTTCGCGCGCGCGGGAACGCCGCACATACGCGCCGATGGCGCGGCCGCCCGCGCTCAGCGTCCGGCGCTGCCACGGCCCGGCGGCGAAGGCGACGAGGTAGGTGCTGATCGGCCGCGTCTCGGTGAAGCGATGCGTCACCCGACGGTCGCCACTGTCAGCCGTCAGCTCCGAGCCGTTGGCCACCACGGTCCAGCCCGCCGGCGCCGTCAGGCTCAGGGTCACGCGCGCCTTGAGGTCCGGCTGGTCGAAGCAGGGGAAGAGCTGGTTGGCGTCGGCCGGGACCAGCAGCGTGTAGAGATAGTCGCTGTTGTCGGACTGGTCGTGAAAGCGGATGATGCTCGCGCCCGAAGGAGCGATGTCGGCGACGAACGCCACCTCGAGGGTGTTGGTGTCGCGCAGCATCGGCGCCGGGATCAGGATGTGTGCGCCGTTGCCGGCGCCGGGCGGCAGCTCTCGCCCGTTGGCCACGATGCGCAGCAGGCGCCGGCCCCGGAAGTCGACAATCGCGTCGTCGTCCCCCGCGCGCCGGAACCGGATGACCACCCGTCCGCTCGCGCTGTCCCGCCCGGTGACGTCGAGCGCCAGGTCGTAGCGGACGTCCGAGATGGTCTGGGCACGGTGCTCGGCGAGGGCGTGGGAGACGCCGCGGCCCAGGAAGGAGTCGTCGAGTGGAGCGAGTGGAGCGAGGGCGGCGAGCAGCAGGAGCAGCGCGAGCGGGGTCATGCCATCAAAGCTTGCATGGCCCCGCAAGCGCACGCAACGATCGCTAGTCCATGAACGCCCAGAGCAGCGCCAGGCTCTGCCGGTCGAGGGCGTCGGGGTCGGCCAGGTGATAGAGATCTCCCGCGACATCGCGGATCAGCAGGCCACCCGGGGGCAGCATCCGCGGCCAGTCGTCGAGCCGCGTCTGGAATGTCCGCGGCCCCTGGCTCGTCTCGACCTTCCAGTGCCGGACCTCGACCTCCTCTTCGACGGAGAGGACGCGCGTGACGTCGAACACGAAGCCGGCGACGACTAACGCCCGCTCGAGCGCCCGCCGCGACGCCGGATCGAGCGCGCCGAGTTGGGGCACCATCGCGAACTCCTCCTCCTCGTCGTCCCGCAGCGACAGGAACTGCCGTGGCTCCGACCAGGGAAACGCCTGGCGCACCCACACCACCCGCTCCACCCCGTCCTTCGAGGCCAGGAGCCGGCCATCGGGGCGGAGCTGAAGGTTGAGGCTGCCTTCTTCCGTCAGGATCGTCGCAGTCATGAACCCTCCTATTGAAGCTGCAACTGGAGTTCGAAGAGTCTCCGGTACGTGCCATCCACATGCTGCAACAGCTCGTGATGCGTCCCGCACTCGGCCAGCATGCCGTCCTCGATCACGAACAGCCGGCTCGCCTTGCGCAGCGTCGAGAGGCGATGCGCGATCGCGAACACGGTGCGGCCGTGAATCAGCCGCTCGAGCGCCTCCTGGATTTCGCGCTCGGTCTCCGTATCCACGCTGCTGGTCGCCTCGTCGAGCACCAGGATGCGCGGGTCGTGCAACACCGCCCGCGCGATCGACACCCGCTGGCGCTCGCCACCCGACAGCGTCTGCCCGCGCTCGCCGACCACGGTGTCGTAGCCGTGCGGCAGCTTGCAGATGAAGTCGTGCGCGTTCGCCGCGCGCGCCGCCGCCACCACCTCGGGCAGTGCGGCCTCCGGCAGGCCGTACCGGATGTTCTCCAGCACCGTGCCGTGGAAGAGGTACGGATCCTGGAGCACCATCCCGAGCTGCCGGCGGTAGTGCCCGCTGTCGAGCTGCCGCACGTCCACGCCGTCCACGCAGACCCTGCCGCCCGTCACGTCGTAGAAGCGCGCGATCAGGCTCACCAGCGTGGACTTTCCGCCCCCCGACGGGCCGACGAGACCGATCAGCTCGCCCGGGCGGACATCGAAGCTGATGCCCTTGAGCACCTGCCGGACGCCGTCATAGCCGAAGGTCACGTTCTCGAACGTCACCCGTCCCTGCACCGGCTCCAGCCGTACCGGCTGGACGGCGTCGGTGATCTCGGGCTCGGTGTCCAGCACCTCGAAGACGCGGTGCGCCGAGGTGGTGGCGCGGTTCATGGTGCGCGCCATCTGCCCGATCACTTCGATCGGCCACATGAACATCGTGGTGTAGAGCAGGAACGACACGAACGTTCCCGCCGAAAGCGCCGGCCCATGGCCCAGCAGCCGGGGCACCGCGAACATCCACACCAGCACCGACGTCGCGTGCAGCGCCAGCACCAGCAGCGGCCAGAAGGTGGTCCACACCCGGTGCAGTGCGTTCACCTCCTCCGTGACGTCGTCGTTGTGCACGACGAAGCGCGCCACCTCCCGCGACTCCTGGCTGAACGCCTTCACCACGCGGATGCCGGGGATGGTGTCCGACAGCACGTCCGTCATCCGCGACCACTTGCGCCAGGCGCGCAGGAAGCGGCGGTTGAGCGCCTCGCCGTGCCGGTAGATCGCCCAGCACAACACCGGGACCGGCACCGTCATGACGAGGCCGAGCCGCCAGTCGAGCGCCAGCAGCACCGCCGCCAGGCCGACCAGCATCACCAGCGACAGCGATACGTCCACGATCCCGAACGCCAGGAAGTCCCACAGCCGGTCGGTATCGGAGGTGACCCGGGTGATCAGGCCGCCGGTCCGCTTGCGCGAAAAGAACGACAGGCTGAGGCGCTGGATGTGCTCGTAGAGCTCCGCGCGCAGGTCGCGCACCACGCACTCGCCCAGCACCGCCAGCAGCCGCAGCCGGACCACCGCGGCCGCCTGCTGCACGACGTACACCGCGGCCATTGCCGACACGGCGATCCAGGCGAGCGCGGCCGCACGGCCGGCGGCCAGGACACCGTCCTGGGCGGGGCGGATCACCTTGTCGAGCAGGTAACCCGCCGCGTACGGCGGCACCAGACCGACGGCGGTGATCACGACGGCGGCGCTCATGCCGATGGTGAGCGGACGCCGGTACGGGCGCAGATAGCCGAGCAGGCGGCGCAGCACCGCGGTGTCGCGGCCCGCCACCAGCGCCTGCGCGTCCCGGATCGGGCGCGCCACGCCGTCGGCGTACACGCGGTCGGGATCGGCGGACGGCGTGGCGCGCCCCTCGAGCGCCTCCTCGAGGACGAAACGGATGTTCTCCATCGCGCCGCGTTGCCGGTGGGTGAAGCGCACCACCGCCAGCGGCGGATCGCCGCTCGCGCCGAGGAGCGTCAGCGTGCTGGCACTGAGCCCGGGCGCCTCGCGCACCGCGGCGATCCGCGCGCGCTCGATCACCTGGATTTCCGGCTCCTCACCCTCCCCGGCCGCCCGCGCCAGGGCGAGGTGCGCCGGCCCGAGCGCGAGCCACGACTCGGTGAGCTGGAGCGCGTGGTCGAGGTCGGCCAGAGCGTAGAGCTGCACCGGCCGGTCGCCAAAGGCCGCCTCGATCCGGCGCCGCAGGTCGGCGGGCAGGCGCGAGGGCTGGCCGGTATATCGGCTGATGATGTCGCGATTGCTGTCGAGTATTGACGTGTCCATGTCCGTGATCCCCTTGATTGCGCAAACAGAAAACCCCCCCAGGGCCACCGAAGTGCCTGGAAGGGCGGATCACGACAGCGTGGTATCCGTGACTTCTAGGTTCTTCGGCCTCGCTTCCGGGCGTCGCCAATACGCAGCGACGCGAACGGACGCACGACGCCCACGAACGCCCAGTTACGCGGCGTGGAGGCGGTGCGACGCAGATAGTCGGTCATCACGGAGATGTGCGTCCTTTCGTACGTGAGTCGCGTGCTGCTCTCCCTCAACTTAGGAAACCACACACGCACTGGCAAGGGGCGCACGCTGTTGCAGAAGGAACGCTAGGGCCGCGGTTTGGCCGTCCGCCCGCTGCTCGTGGTCGAACTCGAGCCACTCGGCTCCGAGCTTGTGCTGCCACCGGGCTGAGCGGTCTGCTCCGCCGGGGCGCCGCTGCCACCGGTTCCCGACGAACGCGGTGCCGGATCGGTGTTGCCCTGGGAATACCCCTCACCCTTGACGACCCGCCCGTGCGGCTGGGCGCCGCTGCCGCTCCCGCCAGCACCGCCACCCCCCTGCACGATGACCACGGGGGAGGTATTCCAGTACCAGGACCCGTAACCTCGGCATCCGGCGGAGGGGTAGCTGTAGTCCCAGTAGCCGAGTGATGGATCGTTGCTGTAGATGTAGCCGGTGCCGAGATAGGCCGGATCCATGTAGGCGGCACCCAGCCGGCTCGCGCGGTCGTACGCGTACGTCGAGTAGCAGTCCCGGTATGGTGAATAGGCCGACAGCGTCGGCGCTCTCGTACCGGAGTACGCGTAGCCATTCGGCGGGGTTTTGCCGCGCGGCAGCAGCTCGGGCTCCCGCGTCACCGGATTGACCCGGAAGACGTTCGGGTACGACAGCGCGACCATGACGTCGACGACGCCTCCGGGCATCCCCGCATCCGCCATGGCGGCGAGACCCCGGGCATTGAGCCTGAAACCCTGACCCCGTTCGGCGAGCCAGGCTACGACCAGCGTCGAGTCCACCTGCTGCGCGGCGTCCCACACGTCGGCTGCCGACAGCGGAACGCCGGCCGCCGTGCGCGCTGCGCGCACCGCCAGACCTCCCTGCCCCGCCAGCGCGGAATCGATATCGCCCGGCAGCGCGACATCCCGCTCGGCCTCGCCATAGCGAAGTGACCGGACGCCGGTGTTCCCGGCCACCGTCACGCTCTGGATGTCGAGCCACTCGCCCGTCGGCGTCATCGCGATCAGCTCACCCGCCAGCTGCTCGACGCCGCCCGGGCAGGTGTAGGCCGAGGTGCGATACACGCGCCGGCCGTCGGCGGACCATTGGGCGCGCTCCCAGCCGGTGCAGCCCTCCCGGTCGTTGGTGCTGCGCTCGCCACTCGCCTCGATGCGCTCGCGCGCGATGATCTGGGTGTCGGCGACCATCACGATCTCCACCGCCGAGGTGCCGGCAGCCGGGATCACGCAGACCAAGCGCCGGCCGCTCTCCCAGGCCGGCCTTGGCGCGCCGATACGCTCCCAGCAGCCGAGCCACGCCTGCCAGCGTGTGTCGACCTGGACGCCCTGCGCCCGTGCCGTCCCCGGAACCCCGAGCAGCAGGGCGGTCGCGAGGAGCGCACCGGACGCGATGGCGCGCCGCCGGGCATTCCCTGGCCTCGTCATGGCAACCATCCCCTCAGAACCTGGCCGACACACCGGTCGTCACGGCGACACCGGACAGGTCTATGCGGTGGAATCCTACGAAGTCCTGGCCCATGGGCCCGCGAGCCCAGTTGTAACGCGCCTCGGCGGTCAGCACGAAGGTGGCGGTCAACGAGAAATCGACTCCCGCCAGCCCGTACAGGGTCGTGGTCTGCCCTTCGGCCGTGAAGTCGTCGTGGAAGACCTTGCTGGTGCTGAAGTCGATGAAGTCGCCGACCTGCTCGAACCGGTAGCTCATCATGCCACCGCCCGCGCCGACGAACGGCACCGCGCGTGCGGGCAGCCACGCGAGGCTGCCGACAGCGCGGCCCCGCGGCAGCAGGTACGCCTTGAGGCCCGCGGTCAGGGCCGTGCGGTTGAAGGTGGTGACTTGCTCGATCGGGAGGTTGCTCTGGTCGACCCAGTCCCGGAATTCCGAACTCGACGTCTTCCGGGCAACCGAGTAGGCGAGCGCCAGGTCGAACCGCGGCGCCAGGACGACGCCGACCTCGCCGCCGAAAGTCGCGGAGCCGAAGTCGCCGCGGTCGAGTGTCAGCCGGGTGGTCGTGAACGCGAAGATGTCGCTTCCGGCGGAGGCGCGGTTGAATCCGCCGCGCAGCGTGAAGCTCACGTACGGCCGCCGGAACAGGAAGCCGTCCCCCGAGCTCTGCGCCCGGGCGGGCACGGCGGCCAAGCACGCAACCGCGACACCCCCCGCCGCGATCCGGAGGCTGTGGCGACATGGTCCTGCTTGAAGGGGCGGCATTGCGGTCCGCCTGTAATGGTATCTGGAGTCCAACACCGCACGCGCACGGCAGTTCCACAGAGTCCTTCAGGACCGGGCGGCCCTACCGCCGATCTTCCTCCCACCCGCCGCCCAGCGCCTTGTAGAGCTGCACCGTCGCTCCCAAATACTGTCTTTGGACCTGCACCAGGGCAAGCTCGGCGCCGAACAGGGCCCGCTGGAGATCGAGCACCTCGAGATAGCTCGACACCCCGCTCTCGTAGCGCCGCTGGGCCAGCTCCAGCGCCCGGCGCAGGGCCCGCACCTGGGTCTCCTGCGCCGCCAGCTCGTCGCGGCCGAGGCGGACGCCGGTCAAGGCGTCGCTGGTTTCCCGCAGCGCACCGAGGAAAGTCTGCTCGAACCGGAAGCGCGCCTGCTCGGCCCGCGCCTGGGCGGCCCGCTGCTGATTCTCGGCCCGCCCGCCGGTGAACAGCGGCACCGAGGCGCCGAACTGGAGGGTGTAGATCTCCGAGCCGCGGCCGAAGAGCCCGTCGAGCGCGGGGTGCTGGCGTCCGTACGTGGCCGTGATCGCCACGCGCGGCAGCCGCGCCGCCTCAGCCACGCCGACCCGTGCCAGCGCCGCCGAGAAGTCGTCCTGCGAGCGCAGCACGTCGGGCCGGCGCACCAGCAGCGTCGAGGGCACCGAGTCCGGCACCGCGACGGCCTGCACCGCCTCCGCCAGCGGGCCGCCCCGCCCGATGTTTCCGGGCGCCTGGCCGAGGAGCAGGCTGAGCTGGTTCTCCTTCTGCGCGCGCTGGCGCGTGAACTGCGCCACCCGGGCCGACGCCACCCCGACCTCGGCCTCGAACTGCCTGACGTCGAGCTCCGAGATCACGCCCTGCGTGAAGCGCTCGCCTGCCAGGCGGTAGGTCTGCTGCCGGGTGGCCAGCGTCTGTTCCGAGATGCGCAGGTCGTCGTCCAGCTCCCGCAACTCGAGGTAGGCGACCGCGACGTCGCTGACCAGCGACAGCAGCACCGCGCGCCGGTCGTCTTCGCGCCCGTTCCGGTCGTAGCGGGCCGCCTGCGTCGAGCGGCGCACCCGCCCCCAGAAGTCGAGCTCCCACTGGACGTCGGCGGTGGCGCGGAAGGCGTCGAAGAGCGCCGGCGGGAAGCTGCTGAAGGCGGCCTTATTGCTGCTGAAGGACCCGTTGGCGTCGAGCCGCGGGAACAGCTCGCCGCGCGCGACGCCGTATAGGGCCCGGTACTCCTGCACCCGCGCCACCGCCGCCTGGAGGTCGCGATTGTTGCGGAGCGCGGTGCGCACCAGCGCGACCAGCTGGGTGTCGCGAATCACCCCGAGCCAGCGCAGGGCGCCCGCCGTGTCGAGCGCCGGCGGGGCGAGCGTTAGACGGCTCGCCGAGGCCAGGGAATCGAGGAACGGACGCTCGGCCGCGGGCGCCGAGCCGGTGAGGGCGGCCGCGGCCGGCGCCGGGCGCGGCCGGGGCGAGGGACCGATGGCGCAACCCGTGATCCCTAGGAGAAGGGCTGCTGCCAGCTGGCAGCTGGCCGCCGGCAGCCAACGTCGAGCAGTTCCGCGCTTCATGCCGCCCCCCGTCCTTCGCTGAGCTTCCTGATCACCGCGAAGAACAGCGGAATGAAGAAGACGCCGACGCAGGTCGCGGTGAGCATCCCCGCGAACACGCCGGTGCCCAGCGAGTGCCGGCTGGCGGCGCCGGCGCCGCTCGCGATCATCAGCGGGCTCACGCCCAGGATGAAGGCGAACGACGTCATCAGGATCGGGCGGAAGCGCTCGCGCGCCGCTTCGCGCGCGGCCTCCATGATCGGGAGCCCCTTGGCGCGCAGCTCGTTGGCGAACTGCACGATGAGGATCGCGTTCTTCGCCGCGAGCCCCACCACGGTGATGAGGCCGATCTGGAAGTAGACGTCGCTGGGCTGGCCCCGCAGGAAGATGCCGAGGTAGGCGCCGGCGATCCCGAACGGCACGCCGAGCAGCACGGCGAAGGGCACCGACCAGCTCTCGTACAGCGCGGCGAGCACCAGGAAGACGATGATGATGCCGAGGCCGAAGACGAATCCGCTCTGGCCCGCCGAGGCGCGCTCCTGGAACGACTGGCCGCTGTAGGAGCCGCCGACGCCCAGCGCCGTGTACTTGTCGGCCAGGAGCCGGTCCACGGCGTTCAGCATCTCGCCGGAGCTGCGCCCCGGCTTCGGCGCGCCGGTGACCAGCGCCGAGGTGAAGCCGTTGAACCGGTTCACGATGCTCGGCCCGGTGCGCATCTCGGTCCGCACCAGCGCGCCGAGCGGCACCATCTGGCCAGACACCGCTCGCACGTAGAGTCGGTTGATGTCCTCGGGCCGCTGCCGGAAGCGCGACTGCGCTTCGGCCTGCACGCGATAGGTGCGCCCGTACATGTTGAAGTCGTTGATGTAGAGGGTGGACAGCATCGCTTGCAGCGTCGAAAAGAGATTCTGCTGGCCGACGCCTCGGGCCTGTGCCGCCTCGAGGTCCACGTTCACGAAGACCTGCGGCACGTTGGTCCGGATGAAGGTGTTGACGCCCTGGATCTCGGGGAGCTGGTTCGCGTCCTGCACGAACTGCTGGGCGAGCTGCGCGAACTGCCGGATGTCGCCGCCGGTGCGCGCCTGGAGGTTGAGCTCCAGGCCGCTGGTGGTGCCGAGCCCCGGCACTTCAGGGAAGTTGAAGGCGAAGGCCAGCGCTTCCTTGATCTGGAAGAAGCCGCCGTTGACGCGCGGCAGGATCGCGTCGAGCCGGTTCTTGTGACCCCGCTCGTCCCAGGGCTTGAGGCGCGCGAACAGCGTGGCGCTGTTGGTCTGGTTGGCGCCGGTGAGCAGGTCGAAACCGACCAGGGCGACCACCGTCTCGATGCCCGGGTCGTGCAGCATGATCTGCTCGACCTGGGCCGTGACCCCCTCGGTGCGGTGGATGGACGCCGCATCGGGGAGCTGGACCCCCACGACGAAGAAGCCCTTGTCCTCGGCGGGGAGGAATCCGCCCGGCACGTGGTTGGCGAGGATGATCGCCAGCACGACCAGCACGGCGAACCCCGCCAGGGAGGCGCGGGAGCGCTCCATCATCCGCCCCGCGCGGCGCAAGTAGCCGCTGGTGGTCTGGCCGAACCACCGGTTGAAAGCCGCGGCCCACCGCGCGTCGCCCACGCCCGGCGTGTGGGTGAGGAGCGCGGCGCAGAGCGCGGGCGTGAGGGTCAGCGCCACCAGCCCGGAGAGCACCACGGCGATGACCACGGTGATCGCGAACTGCTTGTAGAGCGCGCCGGTGATCCCGCCCACGAAGGCGACCGGGATGAAGACCGCGCACAGCACGATGACGATCGCGATCAGCGCCCCCGACACCTGGCGCATCGCCTTGTCGGCCGCGGCCCGGGCGGGCAGGTGCTCCTCGGCCATGATGCGCTCGACGTTCTCGATCACCACGATGGCGTCGTCGACCACGATGCCGATCGCCAGCACGAGCGCGAAGAGCGTCAGGACGTTGATCGAAAAGCCGAGGGCGTTGAGCCCCAGGAAGGTGCCGATGATGCTCACCGGCACCGCGAGCACCGGAATCAGCGTCGCGCGGAAGCTCTGGAGGAAGACGAACACCACCAGTGTGACCAGGAGCATCGCCTCGACCAGGGTCTTCATGACCTCCTTGATCGACTCGCGCACGAAGGGCGTGGTGTCGAACGGCACCACGAACCGGATCCCCGCCGGGAAGGAGCGCGACAGCTCGTCCATCCGTTTCAGGATCCGGTCCTTGACCTCCAGGGCGTTGGCCCCCTGCCGCTGGTAGACCAGGAACGCGGAGATCGGCTTGCCGTTGTAGCGACCGATCGCGTCGTAGCTCTGGGAGCCCAGGTGCACGTCGGCCACGTCGCCGAGGCGGACCAGCGAGCCGTTGGGACGGGCCCGCAGGATGACGCTGTCGAACTGCGCGGGCGTCACCAGGCGCCCGCGGCTGGTGACCGGAATCGTGAGCTCGGTGGAGGCCGGCGCGGGCTCACGGCCCAGGCGGCCGGCGGGATTGGTGGCGTTCTGCTCGCGCACCGCGGCCGCGACGTCCTGCACGGTGATGCCGAGCTGGGCCATCCGGTCGGGGTCGAGGCTGATGAGCATCGAGAAGTCGAGCCCGCCGAACACCTGCGCGTTGCCGACACCCGGCACGCGCCGCAGCTCGTCCTCGACGTAGAGCTTGGCGTAGTTGTTGAGGTACGCCGCGTCGTAGCGGGGATCGTCCGAGACCAGGCCGCCCACCAGGAGGATGTCGGTCTGCGCCTTCCGGATGGTGATGCCGTTCCGGACCACTTCCTGCGGCAGCTGCGGCTCGGCGAGCTTGATGGCGTTCTGCACGTCGACGGCGGCCAGGTCCTGGCTGCGCGCGATGTCGAAGTAAACCTGGAGGTTCATCACGCCGTCGCTGGAGCTCGACGACTTGAAGTAGAGCAGTCCGTCGAGGGCGCTGAGCTGCTGCTCGATCGGCGCGGCGACGGCCTGCGCGACGGCCTCGGCGTTGGCGCCCGGATAGACGGCCGTCACCTGCACCGCCGGCGGCGTGATCTGCGGGTAGCGCGTGATCGGCATGGTCCGCAGCGCGAAGATGCCGAGGATCGTGATGATGATCGAGATCACCCCGGCGAATACGGGTCGCCGGATGAAGAAATACTCCTGCGCTGGACGGCTTGACGGCTGGACGGCTTGACCGGCGTGCTCGCTCACCGGGGTGCCCCCGGAACCGCTGGCGTCGCGTGCGCCGCCGCGCTGTCGGCCGCGGCCACCGGCTTCACTTTTCCGCCCGGCCGGACTTTCTGGATGCCGTCCACGATGACGCGGTCGCCCGCGACCAGCCCCGACTCGATCTCGATGTTGCTGCCCAGGACGTCGCCGGTGAGGACGTCGCGGATGGCGACCGAGTCGTTGGGGAACACGATGAAGACGCTCTGCCGCCCCATCGCGGCCGTGACGGCGCGCTGAGGCACGAAGATCGCGTTGGGATGCACCAGACCGAGGATCCGCACCCGCACGAACGAGCCGGGGACCAGCAGGTGGTCGGCATTCGCGAACGTGGCGCGCCACGCCTGCGTGCCCGTGGTCGAGTCGGCGACCGGGTCCACGAAGTCGATGCGCCCGGTACGCGGGACCACCGACCCGTCGGCCAGCATCAGTTGAATCCGCGCCGCGCCGCCGGGCGCGAGCGCGCGCGACATGGCGGGATCCCTGCGCCAGACAAGCTGCTGCTGCGCCGAGGGCCGGAAAGTGACGTAGACGGGATCGAGCGCCTCGATCGTGGTGAGGACGTCGCTCGAGCCGGTGACCCGCGAGCCCACCACGAAAGCGGCGCGGCCGGCACGGCCGGTGAGCGACGCCCGCACCGTCGTCTCGTCGTAGTCCTTTCTGGTGCGGTCCACCTGCCCACGCGCGGCCTCGACGGCGGCGCGCGCCCGATCGAATTCGGCCTGGGCATCGTCCACGTCCTTGCGCGCGACCGCGTTCTCGGCGAGGAGCGGGCGCAGCCGGTTCACGCTCCGCTCGGCGTTGGCGGCGCGCGCCTGGGCGTCGGCCTGGAGTGCCTGGGCGCTGCGGTACGCGGCGGACACCTGCGTCGAGTCGATGCGGAAGAGGACCGCCCCCGCCTCCACCATCGCGCCTTCGGTGTACGGCCGCTCGAGAATCACGCCGGTCACCTGCGCGCGCACCTGCACGCTGCGCGACGCCTCGATGGTGCCCATCAGCTCGACGGGCAGCTCGGCCGATGTCGCCTTCACGTTCACCACCGTGACTTCGGGCGGCGGGAGCACGAAGGGTGCGTTCTTCTTGCACGCGAGGAGCGCGAGGACTGGGAGAACCGCGAACGCGGCCCTAGACGGCAACGACACAGGAATCTCCAGGTTGTTAAAGCCCGCAGAGCTTACGGTGTTTGTTCGGGTTCGGCAAGGTGGCGCCGGGGCCGGGTCGGAAAATCATTCAGGGATGAATTAAATAGGGTCGGCCGGTTCTGCAAAGGGCAGTCTGCAACGGGGAGCCAACCTTACGGACCGACGAGTGTCCGAGATATATATGGCGATGACACATATAGAGGTGCCCCATGGCCGACCGTGAGTGGAAGAAGGGCAGCGCCGAGTTGCTCATCCTCGCGTTGCTCGAGACCGAGCCGCGGCACGGCTACGACCTCGGCAAGCTGATCGCGTCACGCTCGCGCGGCGTGCTCCGTTTCCACGTCGCCTCGCTCTACCCCCTGCTCTACCGCATGGAGCAGCGCGGCTGGATCGACGGGCGGTGGATCGAGAAGGCCGGACAGCGCCGGCGGCGTTACTACCGGCTGACGCGCGAGGGCCGCCGCGTCCTCGAGTCCCAGCGTCACAGCTGGCGCGCCTTCGTCGAGGCGATCGGGCGCGTCACGGGGGTGGAGTATGCCTGAGTGGAAGGGCGAGCTGCGCCGCCGGCTGGCGGAGCTGCGGCTACCCCCGGCACGCGAGGCCGAGATCATCGAGGAAGTCAGCCAGCACCTCGAGGAGTCGGGGACCGAGGACGTGGACCTCGCGGCCCTGGTGCGCGAGCTCGGCGCGATCGAGCGCCCGCGCATCGAGCCTCTCGAGACCGGCGCGGGAGGCGCCCGCGGGATCCTGGCGCGCTCGATGCAGGACGTGCGGTACGGCGCGCGCGCGCTGCGCCAGCGGCCGGCGTTCACCGCCGTGGCCGCTCTCACCCTGGCGCTCGGCATCGGTGCCGTCACCACCTTGTTCAGCGCGGTGCGCGGCGTGCTGCTGCGGCCCCTACCCTACGCCGATCCCGGCGCGCTCGCCTCCTTCTGGCTGTCCGCCCCCGAGAAGGGGCTGCCCGAAGTCAGCCTGCCCGATGGGCTCTTCGTCTGGTATCGCGAGCGCAGCCGGAGCTTCCTGGAGATGGCCGCCTACTCCGCGGGCGGCGTGATTCTCACCGGGGTTGGCGAGCCCGAGCGCCTCTCCGCGTCGGCGGTGTCGCACGAGTTCTTCCACGTCCTGGGCGTGCGGCCGCTGCTCGGCCGCGGTTTCGTCGCCGCCGAAGAAGTGCCGGGCGCCGCCCCGGCCGCGGTGATCGGCTACGGACTCTGGCAGCGGCGCTTCGGCGGCGACTCGAGCGTGATCGGCCGCTCGATCTCCTTCGCCGACATCCCGACCACGATCGTGGGCGTGATGCCGCGGGGCTTCGACTACCCGAATCACGCCGATGCTTGGGCACCCCTCACCCTCGACCGCTCGCGCACCTCTCCCTGGTATCTCGACACCGTGGCCCGCCTGCGCCCCGGCGTCACGGCCGAGGAAGCCGCGCGCGAGATCGGCGCCCTCACCGACGACTTCAAGAACACCCGGCTCGACCGGTTCACCGAAGCCGACCGGAGCGGCAAGTCGCTGGCGGTGGCGAAGCGCCTGCTCGACACCGTGGTCGGCGACGTGCGCACGCCGCTGCTGCTGCTCCTCGGCGCCGTGGCGCTGGTGATGCTGATCGCCTGCGCCAACGTGGCCACGCTGCTCCTGGCCCGCGCCGGCGCGCGCAGCCGCGAGATGGCCCTGCGCTGCTGCCTCGGCGCGAGCACGCGCCGCGTCGCGGCCCAGATGCTCACCGAGAGCCTGCTCCTCGCCCTCCTGGGCGGCGGGGCGGGCCTGCTCCTCGCGGCGTGGATGGTCCCGGCGCTGCGGCACCTGGCGCCGGCGCAATTCCCCCGTCTCGAGCTGGTGCGCATCGAGCCGCCAGTGCTGCTCTTCGGCGTGGCGGTCACGTTGATCACGGGCGTGCTGTTCGGCCTGGTGCCCGCGCTGAGCGCGTCGCGCGTGAATCTCGGCGACGTGCTGAACGAAGGAGCGCGCGGCAGCGCATCGGGCGGCACCCGCCGCTGGAACGACGCCTTCGTCGTCGGACAATTCGCGCTGTCGCTGATGCTGCTGATCGGCGCGGGCCTCCTGCTCCGCAGTTTCCAGCGCCTGGTCGCCGTGGATCCGGGCTTCCGCTCCGATCGCGTTCTCCTGGCGCGCATCTCGCTCCCGGGCCGCCGCTACCGCGACCAGGCCCAGGTCCGGGCCTTCTACGGCCGGCTGCTGGAGCGCGTGCGCGCGCTTCCGGGCGTCGGGGAGGTGGGCCTGGCCAACCGGGTTCCGCTGAGCCGGGGCAACCCGCAGAACGAGTTCGTGGTCGAAGGGCACGAACCCGCGGCGGGCGATCCCATACCGGTCGCCAACATGCGCAACGTGACGCCGGGCTACTTCAGCGCGATCGGGACGACGGTCCTGCGCGGGCGCGCCTTCGCGGCGTCCGACGACTCGGCGGCCGCGCCCGTCGCGATCGTGGATGAATCGCTCGCCCGCCGGTACTGGCCCGGCGAAGATCCCATCGGCAAGCGAGTGCGCGACGACCGAAGCCCGGAGGTGCCATGGAAGACCGTCATCGGCGTGGTGGCCACGGCGAAGCACGGCACACTCGATGAGGCGCCCACCTACCACATCTACCTGGCGTACGACCAGCGCCCGCAGTGGAATGTCTATGTCGTGGTGCGCGCCATGAGCGATCCCCTCGCGCTGGTCGGGCCCCTGCGGGCGGCCGTCGGCGAGCTGGATCCCAACCTGCCGCTCTACGAGATCGGCACCATGCAGGACGCGCTCGACCGCTCACTCGGGACGCGCCGCTTCACCGAAGTGCTGCTCGCGGGCCTCGCCGCCACGGCACTGCTCCTGGCCGCGATCGGGATCTACGGTGTGATGTCGCTCAACGTGACGAGTCGGGTGCGCGAGTTTGGCATCCGCCTCGCCCTTGGCGCGGCGCCCGGCGCGGTGCGCTGGCTGGTCATCCGCCGCGGCATGGCTCTCGCAGCCGGGGGCGTGGTGCTCGGCGTTGCCGGAGCGTTGTGGCTGACGCGCTTCCTGCGGGAACTGCTCTTTCAGGTCAGCCCGATGGACCCGATCACCTTCGCGGCGGTCGCCGCGGTCCTGGCCACGGCAGCGCTCCTGGCCTGTTACCTCCCGGCGCGCAGGGCAACCCGCACCGACCCGGTGGTCGCGCTCCGGCAGGAATAATCGTCCCGGCGGAGCCCGGAAGTTGCTTTGGGGGGCCGAGTTAGCTACAATTCGGCTTACCTCCGGGGTGACCATGATCGAGGCATTCGAGTTCGAAGAAGGCGGACGGACGTATACCTGCAAGGTCGAGCGGCAGAAGGGATCGGCGACGGAGGGTTGGTGGTGGTTCGTCGTCACCGGCGACCAGCACCGGTACGCTCCATTTCAGTCGGCACGCGGCGACACGCAGAACAGCGTCCGCGGACGGATCCTGGAATACCATCAGAACCGGCTGGCGCGTCGCGCCGCTCCTCCGGTGGCGCGGAATCACTGGGGCAAGCCCCGCAAGGACGTCCCCCAGACGCCGCCTCCGGCTCCGGGAGAAGTGACGCCCAAGCCCAAGACCGCGTAAGGCGCGAACACACGACAGCGCAGGTCACAGTCGCGACGGCCCCCACTCACGGGGGCCGCCGTTTTTTTCGGGCCTTCAGCGGCTAAGAGCCGCTGCTCGGCCCGGCGGCTGATAGCCGCCTCGAGAAGGTGCCAAGGACCTGGTCGGGGCAAACGTCACAGCGTTTTGGGACTTGAAACGTAAGTATATCGTGGTGATGGTTTAAGCTGCGCGCCAACCCCCAACCGGAGACACTGTCGCTCGATGGCCAAGTCCCGAACCCCCAAGGCAGGCCGGCGTGGCATCAGCCGGATCGATCAGGACTCCACCCGAACCCACGGCTGGTTCGTCCGCGTGGGCTACTACGAAACCCGGAAGGGCAGCTACCGAGCCCGGCATACCAAGTTCTTCGGGGACGTATCGTACGGCGGCAAGCGGAAGGCGCTCCGGTCGGCGGAGGCGTTCGTCGCCCTGGTGGAGCGTCGGAAGATCAAGCGGCCCAAGAGCGGGCGGGCCGTGAAGGGGATGAAGCGGGCGGCCTAGGCCGCTTTCAGCCGGTTTCCCACCAGGCAATCTCGCCCGTGTGGCCGCACTGCTTGCAGCTCGCCGCCGCCTGATTCTCGAAGACCGTCAGGCGGTTCATGCACGAAGGGCAGACGGCGTAGACCCGATCGAAGGTCGTGCCGCGCGTCTGAAGAACCGTGGCGATGGTGGCGCGTGAGCGCACCACAGCGGTGAAGGTCTCAGGTCGCTTGTCGCGGATCTCGAGGAATTTCTTCTGGATGGCCACCCGCTTGCCGCGGATTTCCAGCACCGTCCGCCCGTCGCCGGCTTCGCCGACGACGGGATACCAGGCGCCGGCGCGGGGCATCGGCCTGGCATAGGGGCGGGCGGTGGCCCAGGGGCGAGCCCAGGCCTTCGGGGGGTCTGTCGCGGCCGTCATCGTCAAGAACCTCCAAAATGCTCCAACTCACACGCCGGTTCCGTGATCCAGGTTACGCTCTCGCGTCCGCTTTCAGATTTCACCGGCGGAAAACGAAGAAGACGGCGCCACAGAGGCAGAGCGCGGCCCACACGTAGTTGAGGCGCACCGGCTCCTTCATGTAGAGCCAGGCAAAGGGGACGAAGACCGAGAGGGTGATCACTTCCTGGAGGATCTTGAGCTGCCCGAGGTCGAGCTGGGTGTGGCCGATCCGATTGGCCGGCACCTGGAGCAGGTACTCGAAGAGGGCGATGCCCCAGCTCACGAGCGCCGCGACGATCCAGGGCTTCTGGCTCATGTTCCTGAGGTGCGCATACCAGGCGAAGGTCATGAAGACGTTGGAGCAGATGAGCAGCAGGATGGTCCTGGCGATGACGGGCATGGGGAGTCCTGGAAGTGTCCGACGACCCGCTAGGGCTTCTTGCGGTCGAGCGTGAGAGAGGTCGAGTTGATGCAATAGCGCTGGCCCGTCGGGCGCGGGCCGTCGTCGAAGAGATGGCCGAGGTGGGCGCCGCACCGGGCGCAGTGCACCTCGGTGCGCCGCATGCCGAGACTGGTGTCGGCGTGCTCCTCGACGTTGGCCGGCGTCGCCGGCGCCGTGAAGCTCGGCCAGCCGGTCCCCGACTCGAACTTCGCATCCGAGGCGAACAATTCCGCGCCGCAGCCGACGCAACGGTAGGTCCCCGCGTCGTGGCAGTCCCAGTACTCGCCGGTGAAGGCGCGCTCGGTCCCCTGCTGGCGCGTGACCCGGTACTGCTCCGGCGTCAGCGCCGCGCGCCACTCGGCGTCGGTCTTCTCGACCTTGTCGGTCATGCGGGCGTCTCCCGAACGAAGGTGATGAAGTCGGTGGAGGTGACGCTCGCACCCAGCTGCCGAAGCATCGTGGTCACCTGGCCACGGTGGTAGGTGGCGTGGTTCACGACGTGCTGCATCATGAGGCCCAGCGGCTCGTTGAAGGGCTGGCCCTTGATGTTGCGGTAGGCGAACGGGGCCAGGAGCGCCGCCTCGGTCAGCGCCGCAATGCAGGCGGTCTGTCCCCGCCCCACGTCGGCCCAACGGGCGCGGAGGTCCCCGACACTCTTCGCCCTGCCCTCGTCGGGCCACGCGGTGGGCGATGACCCGTTCCAGCGCTCGAGCCAGATCCATTCGGCCGAGAGCATGTGGGCCAGCGTGGCGTGGACCGAAGGGAAGCTGCTCTTGAGATCGCGGTGGAGCTGCTCGCTGGTGAGCGCTTCGCAGGCGGCGAGGGTCCGGGCGTTGGCCCAGCGGTTGAAAGCGTAGAGTCGGGTGAGGTCCGCGGTGTTCATGCCAGAAAGTACCACGTCCGCGAGCTGTCTTGAAGGACGCTGTCGGAGGCGGGAACCCCGAGGGCGCGCTATCATCTCCCGGGTGAACCGCCGTGCGTTGCTTCTCCTGTGCCTTCCGTTCGCGCCGAACCTGGCGATCGCCCAGTCGCCGCCCCCCTATCGCGACGCGTCCCGGCCGATCCCGGAGCGCGTGCGCGACCTGCTGGCCCGGATGACGCTCGAAGAGAAGTTCTGGCAGCTGTTCATGATCCCGGGCGACCTTGACGATTCGACCCACGACTACTCGCACGGCGTCTTCGGGCTCCAGATCGCCGCGGCGCCCGGCACCGACACCGCGGCCGGCGCCGCGCGCGCGCATGCCGAGCGGATCAACGCCATCCAGCGCTACTTCGTCGAGCGCACCCGCCTGGGCATCCCCATCATCCCCTTCGACGAAGCGCTGCACGGCCTGGTGCGAAGCGGCGCCACGATCTTCCCTCAGGCCATCGCCCTGGCGGCGACCTGGGACACGGCGCTCGTGGGGCGGGTGGCCGGCGCGATCGCGCGCGAGACCGGCAGCCGGGGCGTGCGCCAGGTCCTCTCGCCGGTGATCAACATCGCCAGTGACGTCCGCTGGGGCCGGGTGGAAGAGACCTACGGCGAGGACCCGTTCCTGACCTCGCGCATGGGCGACGCCTTCATCGGCGCCTTCGAGCGGGCCGGCATCGTGGCCACGCCGAAGCACCTGGTCGCCAACGTGGGCGAAGGCGGGCGCGACAGCTACCCGATCGACGTCAGCGCGCGGCTCCTGGCCGAGCTGTTTCTCCCGCCTTTTGAGAGCGCCGTGCGGCGGGCGCGCGCCCGGTCGGTCATGACGGCGTACAACTCGGTGGACGGCTCCCCGGCGACGCAGAACCGCGCGTTGCTCCGTGACCAGCTCAAGGGCGCGTGGGAGTTCACGGGATTCGTGATCTCCGACGCCGCGGCGACCGGCGGCGCGACGGTGCTGCACATGACCGAACCCAACACACCCACCGCGGCACGGCATGCGTGGGAGGCGGGACTCGACGTCGTCTTCCAGTCGTCGTGGCCACAGTACCGCCCCTACTGGGAGGCGGTGCGCAGCGGCATGGTCGCCGACTCGGTGATCGACGCCGCGCTCGCGCGCGTGCTGCGCGCCAAGTTCGAGCTGGGGCTCTTCGAGCACCCCTACGTGGACGCCGACAGCGCCGCCTTCTGGAATGGCCACGCCGCGCACCGGGCGCTGGCGCTCGAGGCGGCGCGCGCAGGCATCGTGCTGCTGCGGAACGAGCGCGGCGCCCTGCCCCTCAGTGACGGGCTGCGGCGCGTCGCCGTGATCGGGACCGACGCCGCCGAAGCCCGGCTGGGCGGCTACAGCGGCCCCGGCACCAGGCGGGTGAGCATCCTGGAGGGGGTGCGCGCCTCGCTCGGCCCGGCGGCAACGGTGCGCTACGCGCCGGGGCCCGGACGCGTCGTCACCGAAGTGGTCGCGGTGCCGGCTGAAGACCTCTCCTCGGATTCGGGCGGCGGCACGGTGCCGGGAATTCGCGGAGAGTACTTCGACAACATCACCCTGGCCGGGGCGCCGCGCATGGTGCGCACCGACGCGCGCGTGGACTTCGGATGGACGCTGAACTCGCCGGGGCGCGGCATCCCCTTCGACTGGTACTCGGTGCGCTGGACCGGAAGGCTCAGTGTGCCGGCGGGCGGTGTGCGCCGCATCGGCGTACAGGGGAACGACGGGTGGCGGCTCTACCTGGACGGCCGGCTCTTCATCGACGACTGGAAGAAGCAGTCCTCGCGCCGGCTGCTGGCCGACGTCAGGCTGGAGCCGGGGCGGTCCTACGACATCCGGCTCGAATTCTTCGAGAGCACCGGCAACGCACGGGTACGCCTGGTCTGGGACGCAGGGGTCGCCGACGACTGGCGCGGCGCGATCGACAGCGCCGTGGCCGCGACGCGGCAAAGCGACGCGGCCATCGTGGTGGCCGGGATCGAGGAGGGCGAGTTTCGCGATCGCGCCTTCCTCGGCCTGCCGGGCCGCCAGGAGCAGCTGATCGAGGAGATCGCGGCGACCGGGAAGCCGGTGGTCGTCGTCCTGATCGGTGGGAGCGCGATCACCATGTCCCGATGGATCGACCGGGTGGATGCGGTGATCGACGCCTGGTATCCCGGCGAGGAGGGCGGCACCGCGGTGGCCGACGTCCTCTTCGGACGCAGCAATCCGGGAGGTCGGCTGCCGATCACCTTTCCGCTCGCCGAGGGGCAGCTCCCGCTTCGCTACAACCACAAGCCCACGGGTCGCGGGGACGATTACCTCGACCTGACGGGTCAGCCGCTTTTTCCGTTCGGCTTCGGACTCAGCTTCACCACGTTCGAATACTCGGCGCTGCGCATCGAGCCCGCCGAGATGGGCGCGGCGGGATCGGCCGTGGTGCGATGCCGGGTGCGCAATACCGGCGCGCGCGCCGGCGATGAGGTCGTGCAGCTCTACGTGCGTGACGTGCTGGCGTCGGTGGCGCGGCCGGTGATGGAGCTGAAGGGGTTCCGGCGCTTGCACCTGGATCCCGGCCAGGAGGCGGAGGTCGCGTTCACGCTCGGGCCCGACGAGCTGCGGATGCTCGACCGGGAGATGCGCTGGGTGGTTGAGCCGGGTGCCTTCCGCGTGATGGTGGGGAGCTCGTCGAAGGACATCCGGCTGCGGGGCGAGCTTACGGTCCGCTAGTCGGGGCTACTCCTCCCGCAGCGCGTCCATCGGGTCGAGGCGGGCCGCGCGCCACGCGGGCAATGCGCCGGCGGCAAGGGCTACAGCGGCCAGTGCCGCGACCGAGAAGGCCAGCGTGGCGGGATCGGTGGCCGTCAGGCCGTAGAGGAATGACTTCAGGAGTCGCGTCGCCGCGAGCGCGATCAGCACGCCCAGCACCGCGCCGGCCGCCATCAGGCGGCCCACTTCGCCCAGGATCATGCGAACCACGCGCGACCGCTCGGCGCCCAGCGCGATCCGGATGCCGATCTCGCTCCGGCGCCGCGCCACCGAGTACGCCACGGTGCCGTAGAGCCCCACCGTCGCCAGCAGCAGCGCCAGCGCGCCAAAGAACGCCGAGAGCGTGGCCAGCAGACGCGGCCCTGCCAGCGACGCGGCGACCTGTTCCGACAGGGTGACGAAATCGAGCGAAATGGCGTGGTTGACGTCGCCCGCGAGGCTCCTGACCGCGGGCATGAGCGCCGCCGGGTCGCCATCGGCCCGCAGCTCGAAGTTCATGCTGCTGCCCCACAGCTCGGCCTGCGTCATCGGCAGATAGGCGGTCGCCGTGTTGGCGTCCTTCAGCGACCGGTACTTCGCGTCCTGCACCACGCCGATGACTTCCGTCGGCGGGCTGGTGCCCCGGCCATTGCGCGTCCGGAAGATCTTGCCGATGGGATTCGCGTTCCCGAAGACCCGGTGCGCCATGGACTCGTTGATGATCGCGACCGGCGCTCCGCCCGTGACGTCCTGTGGGCCGAAGTCGCGCCCGGCGACGCGGCGGGTGCTCATGGTGGCGAAGAAGCCGTCGGACACGCCGTTGAACCACACGATCCCGCCGCGCTCGCCCTGCGGCACGAAACCGTCCGCCTCGATGTCCCCGTTCCAACCACGGCCGCTGATGGGCGTGATGAGCGACGCGCTCGCCGATCGCACGCCGGGAATCGCCCGCAGGCGCTCGAGGACGTCGCGGTAGACGGTGACTCGCTGCGCTTCGGGGTAGCCGGCATTCTCGACGTCCATGCCCACCAGCAGCACGCCCTCGCGCTGGAATCCCGGATCGAGGGTCACCAGCTTCTGGAACGACCGCAGCAGCAGGCCGGCCGCAACCAGCAACACCAGCGACAGCGCGACCTGGCCGACCACCAGTCCCTTGGTGATCGCAAAACGCCCCGGCCCCGAGGCGGCGCCGCGCCCCTGCGCTTGCAGCGCTGACCGCGGGGCGATGCGCGTGGCGCGCCAGGCGGGCGCCAGGCCAAACAGAATGCCGGTCAGCGTGGCCACACCGATGGTGAAACCGAGCACGCGGAGGTCGAGTCCGAGATCGAGCCAGACCTGGTTGTTGCGGTTGGCGAGCAGTCCGACCATGAAGCCGCTGGCCCAGCGCGCGAAGACCGCGCCGAGCGCGGACCCCAGGAGCGCCAGCAGGACGCTTTCGGTGAGCAGCTGGCGAATCAGGCGGGCGCGCCCCGCTCCCAGCGCCAGCCGGAGCGCCATCTCGCGCTGGCGGGTCGCGGCGCGGGCGAGGAGGAGGTGCGCGACGTTGGCGCAGGCGATCAGCAGCACCACGCCCACGACCACCATGAGCGCGAACAGCGCCTCGCTGGATCTCGCGCGCACAACGGAATAGCCGGTCGCCGCCGGCTCGGCGCGCAGCGTACTCTTGAGATACTCGGCCTGGAAGTTGGCGGGCCAATCCGCCGGAAGGGAGGCAGCGTGGATGGCCGGCGACACGCCCGCGAGGCGCGCATTGACCTGCTCCGCCGTGTAATGATTCCGCGGCCGCCCCATGAGCTGGAGCCACCATTTGCTATGCTCGTCGAGGCCGCTCGCGCTGCCCCGCAGAATCGCCTCGGCGCAGATCGGCGCGTAGACCTGAATCCGGCTGCCGACGTCCACACCGAAGAACGATGGTTCGCTCACGCCGACGATGGCGAAGGGATGGCCGTCGAGCGACACAGTGCGGCCCAACGCACTTTCCGGTGCGCCGTACTCGCGCGCCGCGAAGCCGGGACTCACCACCGCGACCCCCGGGCAGCCGCGGTTGTCGTCGCTGCGCGCCAGCAGCCGGCCGGCCAGCGGTCGGGCGCCGAGGACCGGGAAGTAGCTCCCGCTCACCCAGCTTCCGTCAATGCGGCGCGCCTCGCCGCCGGTCGCGAGGTTGAACGACGTCGTGCCGTAGGCGAACGCATCCACCGCGTCCTGATGGTCCCGGATCTCTTCCCAGAGCGGATTGGTGAACTCGCTCCCCAACGAGCGCTCGCCCCTGGATTCCACGGCCACCCGCTCCACCCTCACCAGCTCTTCGGCGTGCGGCACCGGGAGCGACTTGAGCATCACGGCGTTGATGAGGCTGAAGATCGCGGTGTTGGCGCCCACGCCGAGACCGATCGAGAGCACCGCCACGAGGGTGAAACCGGGGCTGAGGCGCAGGGCGCGCAAGGCGTAGCGCACGTCGGCCACCAGCGACTCGAGCCAGACGACGCTGTCGGCGTCGCGGGTGCGCTCCTTCTGCTGCTGGACGTGGCCGAAGCGCCGTCGCGCTTCGCGCAACGCGTCGTCCTTGCTCATCCCCTGCGCCATCAACTCATCGGCGCGCTCTACGATGTGGAACTGGATTTCGCGATCGAGGTCATGGGAGAGCGCGTTGCCGCGCGTCAGGTTCAGGAGCCGATGGTACCAGGCCATGGTGGCGTTCCTTCCAGGGGTGGCGACGGCTCAGGCGAATCGCAGCACTCGGCCAACGCCGAGGGTGAGACGGGCCCAGCTCTCCTGCTCCTGCTCCAGCTGGCGGCGGCCGGCGGCGGTGAGCGAATAGAGACGGGCCTGGCGGTTCTTCTCGGTGGTACCCCACTCGGCCCTCACCCAGCCGTCCTGCTCCATGCGGTGGAGCGCGGGATAGAGCGAGCCCTCCTCCACGCGCAGCAGGTCCTGCGAGGCATCCTGGATGTGCGAGGTGATGGCGTAGCCGTGGAGGCGTCCGTGGACCGACAGGGTCCGCAGGACGAGGAGGGCGAGGGTGCCCTGGAGGATGTCGTTGCGCGGGCGGCTCACGAATACCTACCTAGCTATACATAGCTGGCTAGGTATTGGCAAGGTCCAGGATGCGACGCCGGCCGGGAGTTCAGTCCTGGGCGCCGATTTCCTCCTGGGCGTAGTAGTCGGCGATGACGCGCCGACCCTCCGGGCGGGTGTAGACGTCGGCCTTCCGGGTCTCGATCACCGACGCAATCGCGTTGGCGACTTCCTCGACGCTCTGCGCGTTGGGCAGGGTGCGCGAGTCCGGGCCTCCGTGGCTGGCGTGGTTGCCAAAGTCGGTGGCCACGACCGGCGGCGAGACCAGCGAGATCTGGATGCCGGGATGCGACTGGCGCACCTCGGTGCGGAAGTTGGCGGTGAGGGCGTTCAGAAAATGCTTGGACGCCGAGTACGCCGAACGAATCAGGGCGAACGGGACGCGGCCGAGCATCGAGGAGACGTTGATGATGTGCCCGCTGCCCCGCCCCTTCATGTGGGGCAGCACCTCCTGCATGCCGTAGAAGGCGGCCATCACGTTGACCTGCATCATCTCATCGATGTCCTGATCGGTGAGTTGGGTGGGGAGCCGCGAGATCCCCCGGCCGGCGTTGTTGACCCAGACGTCGATGTGGCCGAAGCGGGCGAGGGTTTCGGTGACGGCGCGCCTTACGTCGTCCCGGCGCGAGACGTCGGCGACGATGACGAGGGCGTTCCCGCCGCAGCGGGCGGCCACGGCCTCCAGCTCGGCTTTCCGGCGGGCGACCAGGGCGACGCTGTCGCCGCGGGAGGCCAGCAGCTCGGCCAGGGTGGCGCCGATACCCGAGCTGGCGCCGGTGATGACGACGACCTTGTTGCTCATGAGTTGAGTCTAGCCGCGGGCCCGTGGACCCGCAAAGGCGGTCTAGCGCTTCTTCCCGAGCAGTGTTCCCCGGCACCGACTCGCGCCGCAGTGACAGGGAAACCGCCGTTTTGCGACAGGCGTGTGCCGCTCCTCGAGGATGTGATTGTAGTCGTATGCCAGCTCTTCTCCCGCCTCCACATCCCGTATCGTCCAGATCCAGATGTGCGCTTCATCGATCACGGCGTCGCAGTTGGGGTCGCAGGAGTGGTTGATCCACCGGGCGTCGTTGCCGTTCACGGCGGCATCGATGACGACGTCGTTGTCGATCGCGAAGAGGTAGGTGTGGTGCCGCTCGTTGGGCACGTCGGGATACCGCGCGTCGGCCTGGGCGGGGGTGAGCCGCTCGCCGGTGTACTCGATCAGCCTGGTGCCGGCGGGTATGCGGCGGGAGGCGAAAGCGCCCAGGCCCTGGATGGGCGACGGGCGGATCGCGAAGGGCGGCACGTCGTCCACGGCTACTCGGCCCGCAGCGCCACCAGCGGATCGGTGGCCGCCGCGCGCCGGCCCGGCACGAGGCTCGCCAGCAATGACACGATGAGCACCGCGCCGGCCGCCGCCGTCACCACCAGTGGGTCGCGACCCGACACACCGAAGAGCAGCGGCTCGATCTGGCCTCCCGCGGCCAGCGCCACACCGAGACCCAACAGCACGCCGACCACCGCCGCGCCGATTCCCCACGCCACCACCAGGACATGCAGCCGCAGCGGCGTCGCGCCGAGCGCCGCGCGCACGCCCAGCTCCGGCAGGCGCTGCGTCACGATGAACGCCAGCATGCCGTACACGCCAATCGCCGCAATCAACAGACTCAACGCGCCGAAGGCGGTGAGCATCGTCGCGCCGAGCCGCCAGGAGCGCGCTTCCGGCGCGATCAGCGTCTCGTACGGCTCCACCTGGGCGAACGGCAGATCGGTGCGCAAGCCGAGCAGCGCGCGCCGCACCGGCTCGATGAGCGCGTCGGGCGGCCCGCCGGTCGCCACGAGCAGCGCCTGCGGCGTCACCGTCCCCGCGGTTGCGAGCGGGATGATGTACTGCATGAACGGATCTTCGCGCAGCCCCTCGCGGTGCATGTCCGCGACGATGCCCACCACCGCCGCGCAGGGCCGGTTGTCCACGATCAGGCATTGCGCCAGCGGGTCCCGGCCCTGCCAGAGGGTATGCGCCATCAGCTCGGTGACGATGGCCACCGGGGCGGCCCCGGGCACGTCGTCGCTCGGCGTGAAGAGCCGCCCGCGCACGAGGCGCGAGCCGAGGGCCTGGAGCGCCTGGGACGAGAGCCGGTAGTAGTAGGGGCCGCCGCCGGTGAGCGGCGGGATGCTGTCAACGCCGGGAATCCGCAGGCGCGTGGCGTAATTGTTCATGAATGGCGAGCCGACGGCGAGCCCCGCGGTGCGCACGCCGGGGATCGCGCGCACCCGCTCCACCGCCTCCCGGTAGAACGCCGTGATCTCGGCGGCCGTGTTGCGGCGCTCGTCGAAGTTCACACTCGCGTAGAGGACCTGCCGCGGCGTGAAGCCGAGGTCGAGTCCCTGCACCGCGTCCAGGCTGCGCACGAAGAGTCCCGCGCCGACCAGCAGCACCGTGGTCAGGCCGGCCTGCACGATCAGCAGTCCGCCGAGCAGCGGGCGCAGCCGCCCGGTGGCGCGGCGAGAGGCTGAGTGAAGCGCCTGGGCCAGGTCGCTGCGCGAACCCTGGAGCAGCGGCGCGACGCCGGAGGCGAGCGCGGCGGCAACCGTCGCCAGGGCCGTGATCGCCAGGACGCGGCCGCTCACCGGCGAGCTGTCCCACAGCAGCGACGGGAACATCGTCTTGCGCACCAGCTGCGCGCCGAGGTACGCGACGAAGAGACCCGTCACGCAGCCCGCGCCGGCCAGCACCAGGCTCTCGGTGCTGAACTGGCGCAACAGCCGGCCGCGGCTCACGCCCAGCGCCCTTCGCACCGCCACCTCGCCGCTGCGCGCCATGCCGCGGGCCAGGCCGAGGCTGGCGATGTTGGCGCAGGCGATGAGCAGGACGATCGCCGCCATCCCCGAGAGCCAGCCGGCGACCTTCGCCTCCGGCGAGCGCCAGGTGGGGTCGCGGGCCTCGATGAGTGGCTGGAGGCTCGTCACCGCCTGCTCCTCGTAGGGGCGATAGCCGGCGTGACCGGCGCGATAGGCCCGGGTGGCCTCTCCGTTCGCCTGGGCCACGCTCACACCGGGCTTGAGGCGGGCGATGACGCGGATGAATTGCCAGCCGCGGCTGCGCGACCAGGAGTCGTCGGATCGCGTCGCGCTGTTGGCGGTCGTCAGGGGGACGAAGAGGTCCACCCGGTCGAGCTGGGGGCCGGTGAAGCCCTCCGGGGCGACGCCGATGATCGTCCAGGTGTTGCCGTCCAGCTCGATCGGCCGGCCGACGACGGCGCGGTCTCCGGCGAAGCGGCTGCGCCAGAGGGTGTAGCTGAGCACCACCACCCGCTCGCCGACGGGAATCCGGTCGTCGTCGTCCTGGACGAACCGGCCGGCGACGGGTTCGGTGCCGAGCAACTGGAAGAACCGCCCCGTCACCGCGAGGGCGTGCAGCCTGAGCGCGCCGGCGCCGGCGCCGAACGACACCTCGGCGGGGCCGAACGCGGCCACGGCGGTGAACGACTGGGTGTGGTCGCGCAGGTCCGTGAAGCCGGGGTACGACAACTGGGGCGCCGGGCGGCTGAGCTGTCCATCGAAGAACCGCGCCACGTGGATCCGGTGTACTTCCTCCGGCCTGGCGATGTGGGCCGGCGGGCGGAGCATCAGCCGGTCCACGATGCCGAACATCGTGGCGTTGGCGCCTAACGCGAGACCCAGCGTCAGGATCACGATCAGGGCATAGCCGGGGGTGCGGCGCATCGAGCGCCAGGCGAAGACGACGTCCTGGGCGAGGTCGCGCAGAACGCCACCGAGGGCGCGGGTGGGCGGGCGGTCGGTGTGCCCGCGGAGCCGGCGCACGGTGCGCGCGGCACCCAGGGCAACGCTCGAGAAAATGCGCGAGGCGCCGTGGGCGGCATGATCCAGCTCGTCGGCCAGCGCTTCGGGTGTGGCGGGCCGGCGCTCGCGCGGCACCGACAGGGCGGTCTCGAGCACGCGCTGCACGGCGGCGGGCACCTCGGGGGCGACGTCCTGGATGGGAGCCGGGGGGTGAATGAAGCGGCGCGCCACGGTGGCCTGGGTGTTCTCGCCTTCGAAGGGCGGGCGTCCGGCCAGCATCTCGTACACCATGCAGGCCAGGCTGTAGACGTCGGAGCGGGGGTCGAGATCGTCCTCGCCCGAGGCCTGCTCGGGGCTCACGTAGGCCGGCGTGCCCGCCGAGAGGTCGAGGCCGTCGGCGTGACGCCACCCGCCGATCTCGTTATGCAGTTTGCGGGCGATGCCGAAGTCGGTGACCCAGGGGTGGTCGCCGTGGAGCAACACGTTCGCGGGCTTGATGTCGCAGTGGAGGATCTGCTCGCCGTGGGCGTGCTGGAGGGCGGCGGCGATGCCGCGCGTCAAGCGCCTGACGGTGTCCAGGCTGAGCCGGCCGTCGCGATCGAGGCGCTGGCGCAGGGAGCCGCCGCGCACGTAGGGCATGACGAAGAAGGGGTGGCCCGCGGCTTCGCCGCTGTCGAAGAGCGGCAGGATGCCGGGGTGGACCAGGTGTGCGACCGTCGCGATCTCGCGCTGGAACTGTGCCGAGCCGATGCCGCTGACCGCTTCGAGTGAGACCACCTTGATCGCGACCACGCGGCCGTGGCGGGCGTCGCGGGCCAGGTAGACCGCGCCCATCCCACCCTGGCCGATTTCGGCGTCGATGAGGTAGCGCTCTTCGATGGCGCGGCGGAAGTCGGTGTCCGGGAGGGCGGGCTCGGTCTCCAGGGTGAAGAGCGCGTCGACCGGGAGCTGGAAGGCCTCCAGCATCAGGGTGCGCGTCTTGGCCGAGGGAAAGGGGTGTTTGCCGTTGACGATTTCGGACCAGTGGCCGCGCGAGAGACCGACCTTGAGGGCCCAGTGGTTCTGGCTGAGCCGGCTGGCGGCCAGGAGCTCGAGGAGCCGTGGCTGGCGGAGGCGAAGACGCACGAAAGACCCTCGGCGGACGGGTTGCCCGCTATGATGGCGAAGCTAGGCGGATGGTTGCGGAGTGGGAAGGTGCGGTGGGGGAGAAAGTGTTCGGGGTTGTTCGAAACGTCTTCCACCGGATTCCCGCCGCCCCTGCGTTTCGGGCGAATTGTCCGAACCAGCGCGACGACTGCTCCCGGCGCTCCCCAGATCGCGCGGGAGGAACACTCGGCTAACCGCAGCCAGATGATCGACAACATCGTCCTGCAGCTCATGGACGACGGGAGTTACACGCTGAACACCATCGTGGTCCCGAAGGAGCAGCTCGCATCCAGGCTCCGCGAGGTGTTCGCGCCGCGGCGGAGTCGTATCCTCTTCATCAAGTCGGGTGGGCAGCGGACGTACGGGGAGACGATCGAGGCGATCGACATGGCGAAGGGGGCGGGCGTCGAGGTCGTGGCGTTGGCCCGTCGTGGCACAACGATCGACCAGAAACCGCTGCCCTGCCGGTCTTGCGCGATTCTGCACCGTCGTGCGTTGCAGCGGTTTTCGGCTTCACTCGCCCTTTGACTACACTCGGCCCGCCAGCGGCATCGTGCCTTGCGAGACCGCGTCGCAGCGCCAGTTGGACGCCTGGATGTCAGAATGGGGCGGGTGTGGCGGAACTGGCAGACGCGGCATCCTCACAAGGTGCTGGGCTTCGGCCCGTGGGGGTTCAAGTCCCTCCACCCGCACCCTGGCTCTTGACTCGGCAGCTTGGCCGAGTCGATACTGAAATACCTTGTGAGGGTGCCGCGTGGCAGGACAACGCCACTACCGAAGGGGCCGCGGATTCCGCGGCCCCTTGTGTTTTCCAGGACCGGCCCGACAATAGGGCATGGGCAGGCTCGTGCTTCTGGTCGCGTTCATTGCGCTCATCGCGTCGCTGGTCTGGTATGCGGCGACGCATTTCGAGCGCCTGGGTTCTGGTGTCGCGGCCGACAGCAGTGCGACGCAGGCACCGGCACCAGGCCGCCCTCCCATTGCCACGCTTCCGGCGCTACGGGCTCCATGCGGACCGGCGTGCGGCACCCAGCGCTGGGCGGTCAAGACCCTGAGCGACGGCGACCGCGAGGAGGTGGATCTGCGGCCGGTTCCGGCGACGGTCGAGAGTCTCGCGGCACTGCCCCGCCCCGCGTTTCTGCAAGATGATCGTCGCGCCGCGGAAGAGCGGAGGACCTTCGAGGTCATCGGCTGCCTGGGAGTCGTCGACAACCCGGCGGCCGGCGACGATCATCTGCATCGAAGGATCAGCCGGAGGCGGGAGGATGATCGCGACATCCACCTCGTGATCGGCGGCCTGCTCAACCCGCGCGTCAGCCTGATCGCTGAAATCCCCAGTCCTGAATGCGGTGGCGTGTGTCAGGCGGGACTGGGGGAACTCTATGCCAGGGCCAGAGCGGCCGTGGACAGCATCATCAAGGCGCCGCCGTCGCCCGCATGCAACAACGACGTGCCGCTGGTGAGGATCACCGGCGTCGGTTTCTTCGATCATGAGCACGGACAGATCGGTGCGGCGCCGAATCAGTTCGAGCTGCACCCGGTGCTGTCTCTCAGCACTGTGGATCACGATCCGCGATAGAAGGGTGGCGTCTGCCGCTCGGTCCGCGGGCTGAGAGCCCGCTCTCGGCGGACCAGGCGCTGAGAACCGCGGGCTGAGAGCCCGCTCTCGGCTGACCGGGTGCTCAGAACCGCGGGCTGAGAGCCCGCTTCGGCTAACCAGGCGCTGAGAACCGCGGGCTGAGAGCCCGCTCTCGGCTGACCAGGCGCTGACAGCGCCCGCAAGCTAGTGGGCCCATCTCGACACCGTGTAACGGCGGCCCCAGCGCACATGGGGTTTCGCCGCCTGGAGATTGAAGTAGCAGGGGATTGCAGGCGGCGGGATAGGCGCTCTCAGCGCCTATCGTGCCGAGAGCGGGCTCTCAGCCCGCGGCAGGTGATCGGGATGCAGTCCTTGCCGGTGCCAGACCCGCTGAGCTACGCGACGTACTATGGAGACTGCAAGAAGGGGTCGCTGGAAGTCCAGCGGCCCCTTCGCGCACTACGGTTCCGGAACTATCAGGATCCTGTTGTTCCTCACCCGCACTCGCTGTACCCGCACACGTGACACTTCACGCACCCCTCGGCGAACTCGAGCTGCGACCCGCAATCGGGACACGCCCCCAGGAGATCGGGCCCCTTCTTGGCATCGTACTCGCTCTGCTGCGCCTGCGGCCCATGGAGCGAGGGTGCCGTCGAGATCGAGCGCACCATCGTATCCGGCTTCCCCGGCCCCGACGCCGGCCCCGCCAGCAGGTCCTGCTGCACCCCCTGCTTCTCCTGCATCCACTTCTCGATCGCAATACCGATCGCGTCCGGCACGCTCATCACCTTGTTGGGCCCCAGCCCGATCGCCTTGTCGCTGCTGATCCCGCGCAGCTGCCGGTGGATCTCCGCCATCGAGATCCCGCTGCGCAGCGCCAGCGAGATGAGGCGGCCCACAGCCTCGACGTCGGCCATGAGCGCGCCGCCCGCCTTGCCGAGGGAGATG
>JBGOSS010000009.1:0-77408 GCA_041476105.1 Gemmatimonadota bacterium | reverse complement strand
CGCGCAGCGCGCACGCCGCGCCCGCACCCGGCACTGCCGCCCTGCCCCGCGGCCGCTGGCCCGATCCGGCGCCGCTCCAGGACGACGAGGCCTATTGGCGCGAATTGCGCCGCGAGTTCACGATCCCGCCCGACGAGGCCTTCTTCAACACCTGCACCCTCGGCAGCTCGCCGCGCGTGGTGCAGGACGCCGTCATCGACCACATGCGGCAGGTGGACGCCACCATCGCCCATTGGGACTACCGGCCCGAGCATCCGGACTGGTTCACCGGCTACCGGCCGGAGCTCGACCTGCGCAACAAGCTCGGCGCGCTGATCGGCGCCTCGGGCGACGAGATCGCGCTCATCCAGAACGCCACGCTGGGCGCCAACTACATCGCCAACGGCCTGGCCCTGCATCCCGGCGACGAAGTCATCATGACCAACCAGGAGCACGTGGGGTGCGAATCCCCGTGGCAGCTCAAGGCCAAGCGCTACGGGATCTACGTGAAGAAGGTGGCGGTGCCGGTCCCGCCCGAAAGCCCGCAGCAGTTGATCGATCTCTTCGTGAACGCCAGCACGCCGCAGACCCGGGTCTGGGCCATTCCCCACCTGACCAGCGCGCTGGCGATCCGCTTCCCGGTCGATCGGCTCTGCGCGCTGGCGCGGCAGCGCGGCATCACCAGCGTCATCGACGGCGCGCAATGTTGCGGCCACCTGCAGCTCAACATGCAGCAGCTGGGCTGCGACGCGTACTTCGGCTCGCCGCACAAGTGGCTGCTCACCCCGAAGGGCTGCGGCTTCGTCTTCATCCGCCGCGACCGGCTGCCCGAAGTGTGGGCGACGGTGGTCTCGGGCCAGTGGGACAACTACCACGACGGGGCGTACCGGTTCATGCAGATCGGATCGGGCAACCTGTCGCTGCTGAAGGGCTACGAGGCGGCGGTGGACTTCCACACCCGCATCGGTCCGGAGCGCGTCGAGCGGCGCATCATGAGCCTGGCCAACCGGCTGCGCGAGGGGCTGCGCCAGATCCCCCAGGTGACCATCAACTCGCCGCAGCATCCCGAGCTGCTGACGGGAACCACGGTCTGGAGCCTCCGGGGCTATCACGCGCCGGAGCTGATGGACGCCCTGTGGGACCGCGCGAAGATCCGCTGCCGCTCGATGGGCGACCCCTGGGGTGTCCGCCAGGGCTGCCACATCTACAACTCGCCGGCCGACGTCGACCGCACCCTGGAGACCGCACGGACCCTGGGCCAGGAGCGCCGCGGGTAGGCAGACCGCCTCGAAACCGAGGAACGGAACGGCCCCGGGCGGTTGCCTCGGGGCCGTTGCGCTTTCTCATGAGGGAACTGCTGCAACTCAGAACGTCAACGTGAACCCCGCCGCCGCCCGTGTTGTGGCCGGCTGACCGCTGGCTTGCGGCTGATCTCGCGAGACTTCGGCGGTTGCGCGCAGATACTGAGGCAGCGTCAGGGGCAGCACGCCACCGAAGACGTATCGTCGCACGCCGTCCGCGGCTACGTCCCGGTTCGGGTCCACGAACTCGTAGCGCCCGAACAGCGCGCCACCATTGCCGCCGAGCGCGTACTGCCCGGAGACCCAATAGCCCGTGCCGTTGATCCGCGCGGTCGGGAACGGAAGGCCCGCGCCGGTCGGCAGATCGGAATCGCGGCCGTACACCAGCCCGCCGAGCACCTCGACATTGCCGAACACCTTGCTGGCGCTCACGGCCACGCGCACGAAGTGCGACGCGGCAGCGGCCGCGGCCGGATCGAGGCCGATGACCGTCCCGCCATACACCGCCGCGTAGACGCCCGAGCCATGGCGGTCGAGCAGAAGCTGGTTGGTCAATACGAAGTCCTTCTGGGTGCGATCGGACTCGGCCATCTCGCCCTGCGCAGTGACGCCGTTGAGAACCATCACCGACAGGCGGTCGCGCCCGATCACGTAGAATCCTTCGGCGCCGAGCTGGTGCTCGCCGAAGTTGAAGGGGACGCCCGCGGTCACCGGACCGACAGGCAGTGGATCCGACAGACCGACGGTGCGGTCGAAGCCCGCGATGCCGGCCTCGAACAACGCGTGCATTTGCCCGACCCGGAATCCGCCGTATGACTGCTCGTGCCCCCACACACCCCCGACCTGGACGATCACGCCCAGATTGTCCGCGGCCTCGCGCTCCCACTCGACGAACGCGGAGTACGAGCGGCCGAGCGCGCCGGCGTACCACAGCGCGACGCCGTCCAGCGCCACACCGTTGCCCGTCGTCGGCGCACCGGCGGTCTTCTCGTACGTCCAGGCAACCCTGCCGTTCGCCGAGATGTAGTTCGCGAGTTGGCTGACGTTGACCGGTTCGCCCATCTCGTCCGGCATGCGATAGCCGGCCCAGCGGAACCGGAGACCCTGCGCGTTGAGGCGCGGTGGCGCCGGGTAGTGGCAGCCCGAGCAGTTCATGTTGTACTTGCGCGCCCACGCCGGGATCGCGCGCGCCGGAACGGGAAGCGACGCAAGGAGCGCTACCGCCAGCGATACGGTCAGTACTGTTCGCATACGGTCACCTCCGACTACGGGACGAATCACGTCGCGGGATCCGGAGTGCGGGGACCCAATCCGGATCCCCGCGCAGCCTCCGTTCCTACCAGATCCAAATCACCCGAATCTGGAACTTGTCGTCGGTGACGTCGCTGAGGTTGGGACGCCTCTGCGTCGCGTGCTGGAACTCGCCGATGAACTGGAGCCCGTCGAGCAGCGGCACGTTGGCGTACGCCGTGATCGCGCTCCTGCCGTTGGACGCCACGTCGGTGGCCGGCCGGAACGAGTCGTACCTTAGGCCGCTCGTCAGGTTCCGGGTCAGCGGTGCGAACACCTCGGCGAAGAACCCGCTGCTCTTGAAGGTCCCCGAGGCGCTGGCGGCCGTCGTATCGTAGAAGTGGTCCTGGCCCCACTGGAAGCCGCCCTGCACGCCGAGACGCCGGGCCAACATCCAGGAGCCGTAGAGCGCGCCGCGATAGAAGTGGTTGCTGAAGCTCGTCGCCGGCGCGAACGCCGGGGACGCCGTCCCGGGAATGGGGAGGTCGACCGAGCCGGAGTAGAAGTAGCCCGAGATCCCGGAGCCGTTTAACCGCAGGACCTGGTTGACGAAGAGCTGGATGTCCTTTGAATTGTGGCCGCTGAACCCGGCGACTCTCTGGAGATTGCCGCCGGCCGCCGGGAACGCCTTGAAAGCGCCCTCGTCATCTCGTACGACGAGGCCGTTGAAGATCGTCGCGGCGACGGAGGTCCGGCCGCGGGCGTACGCGACCTCGAGCCCCGACTGGTCGAAGTTCCAGGGGGTGAAGTAGGTCGAGCCGTTGTGGTCCGCCGCCACGGTCTGGAAGAGCGGACGGCTCAGCGAGAAGGGCCGGTCCGACGCGCCGTAGCCCTCGAATGGATGGAAGACGCCGACTCGGGCCGAGATCGCCTGGGTCGAGTCGCCACGCGTGTACCGGATGTAGGCGTTCTCGACCTCGAAGAAGTCCTCGGCGCTCAAGGACAGTTCCACCAGCGAGCCGTACCACTTCCCGAACGACGCCGACAGCGGGTAGAGCGTCACCTCCGCCAGGGTGAGCTGGTTGGTGGTCGACTTGGTCGTCCCGGTGTTGTGGCGCGCGTAGTCGTACCGCGGCTGAATCCGCGCGGCGAACGTGTTCTCGAACTTCATCCTCTGCTCCTCGCCGAGCTCTTCCGGGAGTCGGTATCCCGCGCGCCGGAACTCGTACCCGAACCGGTTGAGGCGTGGAATCGTCGTATGGCATCCCGTGCAGGCCATGTTGTACTTGCGGGCGAAGTTGGGCATGGCGTTGAAATACCCGGCCTCATAGGCACGGAGTCGTGCCGACGCGTCCGCGAGCGTGTGCACGGATGCTCCGGAGCCGCTCGAAGCGGCAGCGACCGGCGTGACCGCCGCAATCAGGAGCGCGATGGGCAATCCGCAACGGCGAACCATTGGACCTCCTCCAGGGTGCATTGTGATGTGAGCCGTTCGTGATATTCCGCATTGGGCTTCATGAAGGCGTCGCCAGGGACCGCGCAGTGTTCCCTCACTCGGCCATCCCCCGTCCGCTGATGCCGCGGGGAAATGCCCGTCTCACGGCGCACGCGACGAATCGCGCCGTGCGACCGGCGGGAAGGTGTCCTGGAACTGGGGCTGGACCCCGGCCCGTGCGCCGCGGCGGAGCGAGGCGAGGTACTGGGCGAGCTCCTCGATCTCCTCGTGGCTGAGCGTAGGCGGTCCATAGGCGGCCATCTTGGTGCCGGGTTTGAACAGATCGGGGCGCTCGATGAAGCTGTGGATAAAGCCGACCGAGTGCAGGAGACCGATGGAGGAGAGGTCGGGGCCCTTGCGGCCCCCGGTGCCGGCGATCTTGTGGCAGTCGTCGCACTTCTGCGCCGCGTACAACGCGCGCCCCGCCCGCTCCTTGGAGGTCAGCACGCGTCCCACCTCGGGCGGCGCGGCCGGGCCCGCGCCCTTGAGGGCTGCGCCAAGCAGCAGCCCGGAACCCCCGAGCATCGCGACCAGCGCGGTGAGGGCCACCGGACGCCGCAGCAGGTTCCGGGCGCTGCGGCGGTCGAAGAACGGGAGCGCAAGCAGCGCCACGACAAGCGCGCTCGGCACGCCGGCCGCGACCACGCTTTCGAGCCGGCCGGGGACCAGCTTGAGTAGCTGAAACAGCGGCAGGAAGTACCACTCGGGCCGCGGCACGTACGCGGTGTCGGTCGGATCGGCGGGTGCCTCGAGCCCCGGCGACCGAAACACCGCCAGGAGGATGATCGCCGCGACCACGAGCGTGGAAACGACGACGTCCTTGGCGATGACGTCGGGCCAGAAGCGCACGCCCCGCCGCTTGGTCGCCGCGTAGGAGGTCGTGTAGTACGCAGGGTACGACGGATCCCGCGTCGTCGGGGGCGCCCCGCCTTCGAGCGCGGCGGGCCGGGGGGCGATGCCCTGACGGATCACCTGTACGAGATGCAGCAGCACCAGGATCCCCAGCAGCGCAGGCATCCACAGGACGTGGAAGGCGTAGAAGCGCGAGAGCGTCGCCGCGCCGAGCTCGAACCCGCCCCGCAGCAGCGTGGCCAGCATTCCGCCGACGAGCGGAGTGGTGCCGGCGATGGCGGTCCCCACCTGCGTGGCCCAGTACGCCTTCTGGTCCCAGGGCAGGAGGTAGCCCGTGAAGCTGAAGCCCATCACCAGCAGGAACAGCAACACGCCAACGACCCAGTTGGCCTCACGCGGGTACTTGTAGGCGCCCATCGCGAAGACCCTGACCATGTGGGCCAGCAGCAGCACCACCATCGCGCTGGCCGCCCAGTGGTGGATGCCCCGCAGGAGCGCACCGCCCACAACGACCTGGTCGATGTAGCGGATGCTGTCGTATGCGTGGTCGGGCGAGGGGGAGTAGAAGGTGGCGAGGACGATCCCCGAGATGACCTGGACCAGGAAGACCGTAAGCGTCGCGCTCCCCAGCGTGTGCCACCAGGTCAGGCGATCGGGGACCTCGCGGTCGAGCAGCGCGCGGCGCCAGCCCGTGACATCGAGACGTTCGTCGAGCCAGGCGAGGGGGGATCGCATCGTGGCCCCTAGACCGCCGCTTTCTCAGGCACTCCCGCGCGGAACGATTGGTACGCGACGTACAGGATGCCGCGCTCGATGCGGGTCTCGAGCTTGTCGAGCGGGCGCGGCGGCGGCCCGCCGAGCACCGCCCCGGTCTTGAGGTCGTAGAGCCCGTTGTGGCACGGGCATTGGAAGACCCCCCGGGCCTCGTCGAACCGGTATCCGCACGCCAGGTGCGTGCAGCGTCCATTGTACACGGTGAAGGTCTCGCCATCATCCGTGTAGACCCAGACGTCGCGCAGGGCGCGGGTCTCGATCCACGCGTCCTGCACCGTTTGGACGAAGTCCACCTTCGTGGGCACGCCGAACTCGAACTGGTCGGCCTCGCCCAGACGCACCCATTCCTGGCCGCGCCGAGCGACGCGCAGCGGCGACAAGAACGCCCGCAACGCCGGCACTCCCGCCAGGAAAGCTGAGGTCAGCGCGCCCACGCCGCTGATGATCCCGAGGAACCGGCGGCGGTCCGCACCGGCCTCGCCGTTCACTGCGGGGCCGGGCCGCGCCTGCGGGCCAGCGTACGGATGAACGCCGCAACCGCACGCATCTCCTCGGGCTGCAGCTTGTCACGCATGGACTTCATGTCCTGGCCGACGCCGTGGCGCAGCACCGCGATGATCGAGTCCTGCGAGCGTCCGTCGAAAAAAGCCGAGTCGGCAAACGAGGCGACCTTGGGATACTGCTCGCGCGAGTGTTGAGAGGGCACGCCGTTGGCGCCGTGACAGCTTCGGCATTCATTCCGGTAGATCTCGCGGCCGTCCGGTTCCTGGGCCGCCAGCCGGCCCGTGATCAGACCCGCTGCCAGAATCCCGACGACCGGTGAGCGCAGCCTCATTCTTCCTCTCCTGCTGGGGAGCATTCATGTGGGATGATGAAGACGACGAGGACGATGCGGGATGGTGTATGAAGAATGCATGAAGGTGAGATGAGGGAACGCGGCGCGACAGCGCGGGACGCTGGCCACCGCCCGGGAGCTGGCGCAGGCGAGGCGCGCACTACGCCTAAAGGAAGCGCACCTCGTTTTCCGCGCCACACTGGAAGGTGACGCTCGAGCGCCGGCCCTCGCCGGCGCTCAGCACATGGGGCTGGACCGCCTCACCGTCGACCTCGACCACTCTCGCCGCCGCATCGAGCCAGGGCGCCACCGTGAGCCAGAGCGGCGGCCCCAGCGTCCGGCGCAGCTGCATGTCGAGTCCGCGCCCGCGCCGCCGGACCCGCAGGTCGATGGCGGTTTCGCCGCAGCGGATCCCCCGCCCCTCCATCCAGTCCCACGACCCGGGCAGGCAGGGCGCGATGGTGAGCCGTCCGCGGGGCGCATCGGGCTCGACGCCGAGCAGTCCTTCCACGATTGGCATGACCACCATCGCCGCCGACCAGGCCTGGTCGGCGCAGACGCCGGCGCTGCGCTCTTCGAGGCCGTCCAGCGCCTCATCGAAGGCGCCGAGCTGGCGGGCCACGGCGAGCGACGCGTTGGCGAGGAGATGCCGGAAGGCCGCCTCGGGCCGCCCGGCGCGATACTCGGCGAGCGCCGCCCATCCGGTGAACAGCGGCCACACGCTTCCCGAGTGGTAGCCGGTCGGCGTGAACATCGGGTCCGAGACCGGCAGCATGCGGACTCCCCAGGGCGCCGTGAAGTCCGGCCCGCCGAGGGCGTCGAGGTATCGCCCCGCACTGGCCGGCATCGCCGCGCCGAGGAGGACGGCCACCGACTGGAGCGCCGTCTGGGTCCAGAAGCGCTTGCGGCCGCTCTGGAGGCCGAGCGCGTAGAGGCCGCGCCGCTCGTCGTAGAAGGACGCGCCGATGGCGTCCGCGGCGCGGGCGGCCCGCGCCCAGCAGTCCGCCGCGACACGGGCTTCGCCGACCCCTTCGGCGGTGCGCGCGAGACCCTCGAGCGCGGCGCGCCAGACGCTCGCGAGGTAGAGCGTGACGTGATGGCCGCCCAGCACGCCCGATTCGATCCAGCCGTGGCCGACCCGCGCGTTCTCGACCAGGCCGTCGCCGTCCACGTCGGTCGCCGCGCAGAAGGCGAGGGCGCGCTCGACGTGGGGCCAGATCGAGCGCACGAAATCGCGGTCGGCGGTCCAGGCGAAGTACCGCGCCACCAGGAGGAGGTAGAGCGGCGTGCTGTCGGCGGCGTCGTAGTGATACTGGCCCGACGTGGTCACTTCGTGAATCACCTTGCCGGTGACGTCCTGGGTGTCGCCCAGGAACCGGAGCACCTGGCGCGGCACCGAGTGTTCGCCGGCCGCGAGGAGCGCGAACGCGGTCCAGCAGGCGTCGCGGCCGAAGAACCAGGCGTAGCCCGGCCGCCCCTCGCCCCACCCGGAGCGCGACGCGGCGTAGCCGGCCAGCAGCGATCGTCCGACGCCGGGCACGTCGGCAAGGAAAGCGTCGAGCCGCCGTTTGGCCCACTCGAGGGCGCGCGGCACCGGCGGCTCGGGGGCGAGCAGCGCGCAGCGCGCCTCGCGCACCGTGGCGGCGCGCTGGGCCCGCTGCCGGACGAGACCGCCCACGCCGAGCCGGCGAATGGCACGCAGGCTCCGGTCGAAGTCGGCGCGCGTCGGCCCGCCCACCACCGCGATGCGCAGCGGCACGCCCAGCGGCGCGGCGATGGTGCACTCCACCATCGGCACGCCCGACGCGTGCACCGCCCTGAGCCTCAGGTCGGCGGGGCGGTCGACGAAGATGCCCGCCACGCCGTCGTCGCTCTCCGTGGCGACCAGCGCGGCCAGGCCGTCGGTGCGGCGCCGGAAGCGCAGGTTGCCGCCGCACCCCGCCGCGAAGGGCCACATCCGCCGCAGGTCCATCGTCAGCGTCACCTCGAACTGCGCGGGCGACTGCGCCAGGGACGCGCGGCCCTTGCGCGCCGCGTGATACTCGACGAGGGCCAGAGGATGCTCGAGGGCGACGAAACACACCTCGGTGAGCCGACGCTTGGCGGTATCGAGGGTGCGCTGCACGATGTCGGGCGTCACCGCGACGTGCACCGCCTCGGCGGGCTCGCCATCGGCGGCCACGTCCCACGAGGCCACCGCGCGGTGCGGGTGCATCCAGATCTCCGCCAGACCCTGGCGCTCCCGGCCGGCCAGCAGCGTGCGGCGCCCGGCGAGATCGAAGGGCTCGTCGCCGCCGGCGTCGCCCTCGAGGACGATCTCGTCCATCAGCGGGTCGGGGAGCGCCCCCTCGAGGTCGAGGGGATCGGGCAGGGTGAGCGACTCCGACGGCGAGGCGTGGGTCGCGCGCTCGGGCCACCAGGAGCGCGGCTGATCCTCGCCGTCGGTACAGGCGCGCAGCGCGTTGAGGGCCAGCCGCTCGAGCTGGGGCCGCAGCAGCGGGTCCGGGGCGGCGAAGTGCATGAAGGCGCCCACGCAGAGCACGCGCCCCCGCCCCGGACGGTACTCCCATGCCACGATACGCCCGGCGTTCTGCACGCTGTAGGCGCGCTCGACCGCGACCACGCGCCCCTCGACCGGCCGGACGCCGTGGACGTAGCAGGTGCGTGCGCAGCGCTCTCCCTCGGAGGGCGCCCAGCAGTAGGTACCGTTGTGCAGGCCCGTCACCAGCGGATGCGGCCCCCAGGTCGCGAGGCCCCGCACGTGCGGATAGGCACTCATGGCGTGGAAATCGGCGGTGTAGAACTCGTCGGTCGCGTCGTGCCAGGCGCCGGACCACTCCTCGTTCGGCGGCGCGAGCTCCAGGCCCATGGGCACCGCCAGGCCCGCGGCGCGGAGCGTGAGGAGGACGCCGCCGCCCGCCGCCGCGAATTCCGCGAGCGGACCCGTCGGCAGCGTGAGCGGGGCGGCGGCGTGCACCCACACCACGTCCACCGCGCGCACGGCGTCGCCGACGCGGGTCGGCGCGAAGCGGGAGGCCGCGCACTCGGGGCGGCGCTCCAGCCAGCGCCAGGCCGCGTCCTCCTCCGCGCCGTCGGCGGCGACCAGCGCCACGCGCAGCGTCACACCGCGGGCCCGCTCACAGGTGCACCGGGATCGGCTCGCCGACCCGACCGCGCGCGGCCTCGCGCCCGTTCACCCGCACCAGCAGCTGCTCCCCCTCGCGCGCGACGTCCACCGACGCGCCCTGCATGGGCAGGCCCTTCGCCTCGAAGCCGTCGAGCCCGAACGGCATCGGGTCCACCACGCAGTGCCCCTCGCCGGCGGGGCGCAGGCCGATGACGTACTGGACGATGAGGTCGTTGATCCAGGAGTGCTGGTAGTCGTCGATGCCGCGGTACGCGCTCGGCCGGCCGGAGACGGGATGGTAGTGCTCGAAGCTGTTGGGCCGGGAGGCGTCGCCGTCCCAGAACATCATCCGGACGAACTTGGTGAGCAACTCGACGACGTGCGCACGCAGGCCCGGCAGGCTCTGGGTCGCGACCTGGGCGATCGCCTCGACGACGTGCGAGTTGGTCATCGGCCACACCCGCCCGTTCCAGGGACAGCTCATCCGCTTCCCCTTCCAGGCGGCATCGGGATCGTAGAGCGGATCCTGCCCGCTGGTGCTCGGCACCGGAAACGGCTTCCAGAACTGGCGCGGATCGAAGAGGTTCTGCACGAAGCCCGCCAGGTGCGGCGCGCTCACCAGGTCGGTGAAATAGGGATAGAACGACACCGCCGCGCTCACCCCGGTCCGCTTGCCGGTCACCGGATTGACGTCGCTGAAGAGGCCGGCCTGGCCGTCCCACATCCGCTTCTGCAGCGCCAGCGCGGTCTTCTCCGCCTGGGCGAGCCAGCGTCCGCCCTCGATGCCGCCCCGTGGCGCCAGCTCGGCCAGGACCCGGAACAGCCGGTAGGCGTACACCGTCACGTCCACGCCCTTGAGGCGGATCCGGTTCTCCCAGCCGTACCGATCGGCGTCGGGGTCCACGGCCAGGTAGCGCGACATGAATTCCTGCCCGGTCTCGAACTGGTCGGTGACGTCGATCAGTCCCGACCCGTCGCCATCGCGCGTCTGCACCAGCCAGTCGGCGTAGCCCTCGAGCGCCGGCAGCACCTCGCGCAGAAAGGCGTCGGAGGGATGTACCGCGTCGAGCGCGCGCAGCGCGCCGCCCCAGTCGGCGTGGTAGAAGTCGGTACCGTCGAAGTGATTCGCGTACAGGCGGCCGTGGAACGACCCGTCGGGCTTCTGGTGCGCGACGAAGGTGCGCAGCACGCCGCGCGCCCACTCCGGGTCCTTCGACCAGCGCAGCTCGCGCAGGTGGCACTGGGCGCTGTAGGTGACCGGCTGATGGAAGTATCCGATCCCCTCGGCAACGGTCGGCGCAACGTAGTTGCCCCACCCCGCCGCGATGCCGTTGAGCCGCAGCCCGTACCAGCGGTACGACCAGATGCGCTCGAAGTACGGGTCGGAGCAGCGGAAGGCGGGCACCGAATCGAAGAAGCTCTCCCACGAGGCCCGGCTCGCGGCGTGGAAGCTCGACGCCTTGCGGGCCGCCGGCTGCTCGACCCGCGTGGCCGACTCCACCAGGTCGGGGACGGCGCGCAACGCGACCGCCAGCCGCGCCGTCGCCCCGGGCTCGATCTCCACGGCGCGGTGCACGCCGAGATAGACCAGGCCCGTGTTCGAGAGTCCCTCGAGCTCGGCCGCGCTGCGCAGGCCGGCGTGCAGCGGATCCCAGCGATCCCAGAACGGCGTGAGAATGAAGCGCGGCTGGTCGGCCGTGCGCTCGGCCCGCACCGCGCCCCAGCTGTCGGTGCCGCGCGCCATGGCGAGCTGGAGCTGGACCGGCAGCGCGTGGCCCTTGTGGTCCTCGAGCACCCGCGCCCACTCCAGCTCGGCCTCGTTAAAGGAGACCTCGCCGGGCTCGACCTCCTCGCCCGGCGCCGTGGTCCACGCGACCGCATGGAGGCGGATCGGCAGGGCGCCCACGTTGAGTATCTGCCATTCGCTGCCGAGCACGAAGCCGGGCAGCACCATGCGGGCCTCGACCAGCTCCAGCCCCGCGTTGGTCGAGTAGGGCACCTCGAGCGCGGCCGGCGTCCAGCGCCGTTCGCCGGGCCGGGGATGGAGCCGGATTTCGCGGCCGTTGTCATCCACGAACGACACGGTGAACAGCGGCGCGAGGGCGTACTCGAAGAGGTGGGCCTCGTCCCAGAAGCCCGGCGTCTCGAGCCACGCCGGGAACGGCGGCGCCCAGATCAACCCCTCGCCGGCCGAGAGGTACCATTTGTCGGAGCGGGCGAGGGCGTCGAGCGGGGCGGTCATGGGGCAGAGATTACTGCAGTTTCCTGATCTCCGCGATCAGCTCGTCGTCGGGGCGCCGCAGGCCGTTGTGCTCCTCGACGTAGCTCCAGCGCAGCATGCCGCTCTTGTCCACCAGGAAGTACGAGCGCCGCGAGAGGAACTTGTCCTCGTCGAGCACGCCGTAGGCGCGGGAAACCTGGCGCTTGAAATCCGACAGCAGGTTGACCTTCATCTTCTCCTTCGCCTTGAACTCTTTCAGCGACGGGACGTTGTCCACGCTGACCGGAAGCACCTGGGTCTCGGTCGAGGCGAAGCGGTCGAGATTCTCGCTGAACGAACAGAGCTCGGCCGTGCACACCCCGGTGAAAGCCGCTGGAAAGAAGGCGACCAGGGCGTTCGCCTTGCCCCGGAAGCTCGACAGCGTGACCTCTGGTCCGGCGGTGGATGGCAGGGTGAAGTCAGGGGCCGGCTGGCCGACGACGGGGGGCATCAGGACTCTCCGATGAAATGGTGAGGGAAGCTAACCATGAGTTGGCTGATGGCTGATGGCTGATGGCTGAAGGCTAAAGGCTGAAGGCGAGCGCGCACCTGCTGATCAACCCGGGCTGCCAGCCAAGATGGCGACGAACCGGACGGCGCGCGCGAAGATGGCGCCGACGATCAGCACCATGCCCGTCACCACGACGGGCTCGCGACGCAGGTCCGGGAGCAGGGTCTCGAGATCGGCCAAGCGCGTGGCGCCGGCGATCGCGGCGAGGAGGACCGTGCCCAGCAACAGCACCAGCGACGTGGGCAGCCAGGATGAGACCAGCCGCCGCACCAGGGCTTCGCGCGTGCTCCAGCTTCCGCCCGCCGCGACGGCGATCAGCAGCGCGGCGCTGCCGATCTCGAGCGCGATCCACAGGACCAGCAGGTCCCCGGCGCTGGCCGCCAGCGCCAGCGCGGCCGCGCACACCAATGCGAAGAACGGCCCCACGGCGCTGGACTGCGCGAAGCCGGCGCGCTCGCGCCGGAGCATCGAGAGCAGCAAGCCGGCCGCGACGACCGCCTTCATCGCCTGCGTGGAGGCGTCCACGCGCAGCGCCTCGAAGAACCAGACGGCGTCCGAGGTGATGGTGGCGAGCGCGGCCACCAGCGCCGCCGCCGCGCCCCAGCACGCGGCGCGCCGCGCGGCGCGGCCGGCTCGCGCGCTCCCGGCGAGGAGGGCGACGAACGCCACCAGCGCCGCGACGCCGAGACAGGCCTCGACGGCCAGGGACGCGGCGCGCGGCATCACCACGGCTCGAGGTCCGCGGTCCGGCGGCCGGCCCTGACGGCCGCGAGATGGAGGGCGACCACCAGCACCCCGGCGGCGACACCGAACACGATCGCCGCGGCGGCGATCACCTGGCCGGTGCTGGTCACGGTACCCGACAGGTCGAACAGCACCGTGGTCAGCAGGACCAGCGCCCCGGTGCCCAGCTCGATCCCGACCAGGAACCCGATCAGCGAGCGTCGCAGGAGCGTGGCGCCCAGGCCCAGGAGCAGCAGGAGCGCCGCGACGACGGCCACGATGTCGAGCGTCACGCGCGCCGGCTCCGGCCCCGCAGCAGGGCCACGGCGCCCAGCGCGGCCGTCGCGAGGAGCGCCGCCAGCAGATCGAGGGTGAGCAGGTGGTCGGTCAGGAAGCGCGACCCCAACCACTCGATGGCGTTCTGCCGCGTCCCGCCGGCCGGCAGCCACGGCGTGCGGCTGAGGAGCCACCCGAGTGCCGCGAAGCCGGCGGTGATGCCGGCCAGAGTTACCAGGACGCGCCCCCGCTCCGCGTGCACGTCGGGTTCCGGCGCCGGCGCCAGCAGGAGCGCGACCAGAAAAGCCGACGGCACGCCCGCCCCGAGCACCGTGGCGACGAGAATCGCCAGCAGATCGTTGCCGAGGGCGAGGCAGATGCCCGCGATGCCGAGCATCGCGATGGCGAGGCAATACACCGACGCGCGCGGCCGCTGCGCGAAGGCCGCGCCCACTCCGCCGATGAGCGCCAGGGCGATCGAGACGCCGAACACCACGCCGGTCCAGTTCACCGCATCGCCAGGGCCAGCGTCATGATGAGGTTCAGCACTCCGACCCCCGCGGCCGCCCACGCGATGGCGAGGCGCCCGCCCGCCGTCAGGCCGCGCAGCGCGAAGCGGATCGCGATCACGGCCAGGGCGACGACACCGGTCTTGATCGCGACCCAGGCGCTCCCGGGCAGATGCGGGCCGTCGAATCCGCCCAGGAAGGCCGTCGCGCCCAGTGCCGCGAGCGAAATGGTGACCGACACCAGCGCGAGGGACCGCGCCCGGGACGGCGGGCCGAGCACCGCGAGAAGCGCCGACTCCTGGCCGGCGAGCGCAAGTGCCACGAGGTAGATCCACGCCGCGACCGGCTGCCTCACGACGTAGAGCGAGGTGTTGCGCTGCGCGAGGACGATGTTCAGGGGCTCCAGCGATTCGGCGGTCGCGGCCACGGCGGCGAGGGCGCCAAGTCCGGCGAGGGCGCAGCCGGACCAGAGCGCGGCCGCATCGAGTCGCTCGGCGGCCCTGGCGGGCTCGCCCGCGGCCGCGGCGTATGCCGCGAGGGCGAGGCCGAGGAAGCCGAACCCCGCGACGGCGATGAGCAGGCCAAGGGGCAGCGAGGGGAACGGCTGGTCGGGCGCCAGCGGAACGAGCGTCGCCACGACGAGAGCGCCCGCGGTCAGCCCGGCCTGGCCGATGGTCACGGCGCGCGGTGCGCGGACGCTCATGTCAGCGGGGCCGCGCGCGCCAGGCGTAGAGCAGCGGTGCGCCGAGGATCACAGCCGCGCCCATCAGGAGCGCGCCCACCCGCCAATGCGGGAAGTACCGCAGGACCATCGCCGCGGGCAGCAGCAGCAGGATGCCGGCGCCGACCGCAAGCGCGACGAGCAGCATCATCACGTTCGGAAGATTCCGCGGCCGGGCGACCGCCGCCTCGTCCGCGCCGGCCCTGGTTGCCGCGGCGCGCCCGTTGAGGATCAGCACGAGGACCGAGCCCGCGGCGAGAGCGCCGACGAGCACGGCCAGCAGGTACCCGTATTGCTCGACGACGAGTGCGTCCATGGAGGATGGAGCGGACCGGGATCGAACCGGTGACCCCCTGCTTGCAAAGCAGGTGCTCTCCCAACTGAGCTACCGCCCCCGACGACTGAAAACTAAGAGGATAGAGGACGATCCTCCATCCTCGATCCTCTGCCCCTAGAAGGGCATCGAGTACGCCGGCGGCGTGACGCCGTTGAGCCGCAGGTACGGCACCACCTGCCCCAGCGTCCAGACCGAGTGCTCGAGCGAGAGATCCAGCCAGCGGGTGGCCGGCGCCTCGGGCTGGCCGTACATCGATGAGCGGCGGGCCAGCTGGGCCGGCGTCGCATCGCGCAGCGCGCTCACCAGGTAGTCGTAGGACTCGGCCACGTGCGCCCGCAGCGCCGCCTTGCTGTGCAGGAACCGCGTGCTGTCACCGAGCTGCGGCGTGCGGGCGAGGCCGCGGACCGCGAGCGCCGCCACGTCGGTATTGGTGCTGACGATGTGCTCCATCTGCTCGGCGAAATTGCGTACGCCCGGCGTCGGCCGGTACCCGAGCGACGATTCCGGCATCGCGTCGATGTAGCGCAGCACGTTGTCGCGGTTGCGCTGCCAGTCGGCGAGTATCGTCGCGCGCGCATCGGTCTGGGCGGCGAGCGGAGCGGCGGCGGCGGCCAGCACGGCGAGGACGATCAGCGGACGCATGGGGTCTCCCTTGGGCCGGCGGTCACAGGTTCGGCTGCGTAGGACGTGATGGAGTGCTGGATCTTATCGCAAGAGCGACAGGATCGGCAGGCGGCGCGCCTGCATGACCAGCGCGACCAGCAGGCACGCCGCGGCGAGGACCGCGCCGTACGACCGGGCGCAGCGGGCGTCGGTCCGCCATTGATGCGCGACGTGCCACAGCGCCCAGGGCACGGTGACCACGCTCAGCACCAGCAGGGCGGCCATGGCGTCGTCCGGCTGGGAGAGCGTCGGCACGACGGTCCATAGCGCCGCCAGCGTGAGCGGGAAGGCCGCCACGCCGAGGGCCGTGATCCGGGTCGAGGCATGGCGCAGCAGGAGCGGCGCCCAGGCGAAGGCCGGCACGACGCCGAGCTTGTACGCCAGTCCGCCCGCGATCAGCGCGCTCCCCAGGCCACCGGTCGGCACGGCCGCGTCGAGCACCAGCCCCAGGACGATGCAGCCCGACGACGCCAGCCAGGCGCCCAGCATCCGGCGGCTGACGCGCCGGGACGCGCTGGCGAAGATCGTGGCCGCGATCGTGGCCAGGCCGAACGCCTCGAGCGCCGCCAGGACCGGTAGCGCGCGCGAGGTGGCGCCGGGCGACCCTGCGGCCGGCCAGGCCGCGAGTGCGCCGAAGAGGAGCAGGCCATATGCCACCAAGGCGCCGGGCACGGTGCGCCAGGCCGCGAAGGTGGTCGCGCCCAGGCCGCCCAGCACCGAGACCGGCAGCGACGAGCCGCCCAGCCGCAGCAGCGCCGCGCCCCCGACGCCGATACAGGCCGCACCGAGCGGCCGTGCGTTCACGGCCGGGCCAGGTTGGTCTCGAAGAGCCGGAAGATCCGCTTGTACTCGTCGGCCCAGCTCGTGGCCATCCGGAAACCGTGGGGCTCCACCGGGTAGACGGCGAGCTCCCAGTTCTCCTTGCGCAGCTCGATCAGGCGCTGGACCAGCATCACGGCGTCCTGGAAGTTGACGTTGTCGTCGACCATCCCGTGGGCGATGAGCAGGTTGCCGCGCAGCCCGTCGGCGAAGTAGATCGGCGAGCTGCGGCGGTAGGCCGCGCTGTCGTCCTGCGGCTCGTTCAGGATGGCGGAGGTGTAGCCGTGGTTGTAGTGCGCCCAGTCGGTCACGGGACGCAGCGCCGCGCCGGCACGGAACACCCCGGGCGTGGTGAACATCGCCATCAGCGTGATGAAGCCGCCGTAGCTGCCGCCGTAGATCCCGATGCGCGCGCTGTCGACGCCCAGATTGCGCACCAGCCAGCGCGCGCCATCCACGTGATCGGTGAGATCGACGCCGCCCATGTACCGGTAGATGGCCGCCCGCCAGTTGCGGCCGAGGCCGGCGCTCGCGCGGTAGTCCATGTCGAGCACCGCGTAGCCGCGTTCGGCGAGGAGGTGGTTGAACAGGTACTCGCGCGAGTAGCTCGACCACCACTTGTGGGCATTCTGGAGGTAGCCGGCGCCGTGCACGAAGATCACCGCGGCGCCGTTGGGCCGCGCCGGCCGGTAGAGGCGCGCGGGAACCTGGGCACCGTCCCGCGCCGGCACCATGACCAGCTCCGGGATCCGCCACGGGTAGCGGCGGAACTCCTCGGTCGTGGACTCGGTCACCTTCCGCCACGCCGCGCCGGCGCGGTTCGGCTGGATGTACAGCTCGGGCGGGTGATTCGCCGTCGAGTGGAGCACCGCCAGCCAACGCTCGTCGGGGCTGACCACGGCGTCCTCGCGCCCGTCGGAGTGGGTGAGCTGGGCGCCCCCCGACCCGTCGGTGGCGATCGAGAAGGCGTGCTGCTCGCCGAAGTGCGTCTCGTTGCTGTGATAGGTGAAGCGGCGGCCGTCGGCCGACGGCTCGACCTGGCGCACCTCGTAGGGCCGGTCCGCGGGCGTCACCGCGTGCGGCTGCTCGGCTCCCGTCGCGGGCACCGTGTACAGGTGCGCCCAGCCGGTGCGCTCCGACGTGAACCAGACGGTGTCGGCGTTGGGCAGCCAGCCGGCGCTCTGCGAGAGCTGGGCCACCCAAGCGCTGTCGTGGAGCGCGTCCACCATGCGCACCGTGACGGCCGGCAGCTCGACGGTCCAGAGCCAGCGGTCCTCGACGTCCCTCGAGGTACCGCGCAACAGCGCGAACCGGCCGCTCGACGACCAGTCGACCGTGGTCACGTCCACCAGCCGGCGCCCGAGTCCGACGTCCAGCCAGGTCAGCGCGCCGGTCTCGAGCTCCAGGAGCGCGGCCTTCGAGGTGCCCTGCTCGTCGCCGACCTTGGTGCGGTTGGGCTGGGTCTCGATGTAGCCGGTCGCCGTCACCCAGATCGGCAGCGTCTGTACCTGCGCGTTGGCGGCCCGCTCGAAGACGGTGAGGAGCGCAAAGCGGCCGTCGGGCGAGACGTCCCACGACCGGATCGACTGCCGTTCCTCCAGGTAGAGCGGTTTGGGCAGCGTGGAGTCGCCGGGGCGCGGCGCGAACGGGTTGGCGTTGTCGCTCTGCGGGGGGCGCCGGAGAAACTCGAAGAGGCGGCGCTGCTCGCCGCGCAGGAAGCCGCGCTGGCCGGTGGTGTCGCGCGCCGCGAGCCCGCGCGGTGCGAGCCCGCGGCGCACGTCGGTGAGCTGGCGCAGCATCGCGTCACCCAGGGCGAGCGCGAAGAGGTTGTCGTCGCGGACGAAATACACGGTGCGCCCGTCGGGCGCGAGCGAAGGGGAGCTCTCGGCGGCCGGCGTCCGGGTGAGCCGCCGCCGCGCACCCCGGGCCGCGTCCCAAAGCCAGACATCGCCGCGCTGCGCGAACACCTTGAGGCGGCGGTCACGCGACCAGGCGCCCGGCTGCGGGTACAACGAGTCCGCCGCCGTGTCGCTGGCGACTTCGGCCTCTCCGCCCGGCACGGCCACGCGGTAGAACCGGTCGGTGGTGTCGACGCCGGGCTTGCGCCACCGGAACCAGACCCAGCGCGAGTCGTCGGAGAACCGGACCAGCGAGGGGGCGGTGCCGTAGAGCTCGGGGCCGCGCATGATGTTGTCGATGGACAGATCGAAGGGCGCCGCATCCGCCCGTGCGGGGGCCTGCTGCGCCTCAAGCGAAGCGGCGAGCGCGACCACGAGGACTCCGGTCACGCCCGCCGAGTGGGCTGCTCTCATGCCGATCTCCGGTTCCGTCTAGGGAGTGTGGATCACCACGGAATACAGCGCCGCGTTGGGCAGCGAATAGTCGGCAGCCGCAACCTGGAGCAGCGTGAATGTAGGCGGAGTCCTCACGTTCGGCACCTGCGTCGTGACGATCGCACCCGTCAACAGCTGACCCTGGTTCGCGACCACCGCGACGATGACCGTGTCCCCGGTGCCCGGTGTCGGGTAGACGCGGAACGGATACCCGGAAGGCACCGTGATTGCCTGGTGCGGACCGACAAGACGGAACAGCACGGCGCGGGCGGGCGCGGGCCCCTGGAGGATGACCGACACCAGTCCGCCGGTCGGCTCGGTGCTGCCGGCGCACCCGGCGGCGAGCGCCAGCGCGCCGGCGAGCGCGAGCGACCGCAGAGGCCGGCGGCTCACCGCCCGCTCCGCGTCATGATGCGTCGCGTCACGTCGGCGCTCACCATGTTGCCGGTATGGTCGAGCCAGGCCATGAAATCTCCCAGATCGAACTGGTTGTTCCTGTTGCCCAGCAGGTCGAGGTAGCGCACCTCATCGGAAGTCAGCGGAGCCGCGACCCCCAGCAGCTGGTTCACCACGTTGGTGACCGTCAGAGTCGGCGCGCTCACCGCCAGGCGCAGCGCGAGGTCCGACGACTGCGGTCCCGACGTGACGTGCACCGTGAAGGTGTAGGTGCTGTCCTTCGCGGGCACGCCGAACACGACGCCGGTGGGCGCCAGGGTGAGTCCGGGCGGCAGCGTGCTGCCGCTCTGCAGCGTGAAGTTGAAGAAGCCGTTGCCGCCCGACATGGTGAGGGTGTCGAGGTACGACACGCCCATCCTCGGCGCGCGCAGCGCGGAGTCGAGCACCGCGATCGCGCTCTGGAAGACCGCCGTCACCGTCCAGCCGTGCGTCGTGCGCAGCTTCAGCACGGCGTTGTTCGTCGTGGTGTCGCCGGTCCAGCCGCCGAACGTCAGGCCGGCCCCGGCGCTCGACGTCAGCGTCACGCTGTCGTTCACCGGCAGGAGATCGCCGCTCGCCATCGCGTTCGAAGCGGTCACCGTCCCCGAGCCGCTGGTGGCGAAGAAGACCGGGAAGCCGAAGCGGAGGCGGAACGCCATCTCGCCCCCGCTCACCACCTGCCGGATCGAATCGAGCACGAACCCCGCGTAGTTGCCGCTGTTGAGCATGGCGCGCGGTGTCGAGCTCGTCCCGAACGAGGGGTTGTTGCCGCTGCCGGGATAGGGGTCCCCACCGTCCCCGCGATTGCGGATCCCGGAGACGCTGCTGCCCAGATTGTCGAGCCCGTCGGCCTGCTCGAGCTTGAGAGCGTGGATCGGACCGGTGTTGATCTGGTTCAGCCCGAGTCCGTTGGCGTACTGCACCGGATCCACGTGCCAGACGAGAAGGCCTGGCCCTTTCGGCTTGCCGTTCTGGGTGTAGAACGCATTCACCAGTGCGGAGTCGCCGAGCGTGCCCTGGCGGTTCTCAATGAGGTAGTACTCGCCGCGCGAGTTTGCCGTGCCGGGAGGCGTGATCCGGAAGATCGTGTCACCGACGGTGTACGGCCCCAGCGTGTACGTCCCGTTGGCGGCCAGGTCCCGCACCGTCACCCACCCCAGCTGCATCCGCGAGAAGCCTTCCATGTGCGCGGGGCTCGGCGGCACCATGTAGTTGCCGGAGCTCATCAGCCCCCAATGCCCGATGCCCTCGGAGTTGTCGCCGTCGGTGGGATTGGTGTCGTAGAAGTCGGGGAGCCCGAACGCGTGCCCCGTTTCGTGCGCCATGGTCCCGATCGCCATGATGTTCGACGGGTCACAGGCCGTCGCGCCGCCGACACCGCTCTGGATCGTGTAGTTGTTGACCCGGATGAGGCCCTTCATCACGGTGTGCGCCATGTTGGCCCACGACGTGTCGTTCGTGGTCAGGAAGCCGCCGGTCCAGCCGGCATAGTAAAAGCGGTGCGACCAGATGTCGGGATTCGCGGCCTGGCTGGGCCCGCACGCGCCATCCAGCTCGGGATGGATGAAGACGGCGAGGTCCACAAACCCGTCGTCGTCTCCGGAGTTGGGAATGCCGTCGGGGCCATCGTTGTCAAACTGGCCAAAATCCACCGTGGTATCGGACTTGGTCACAGCCTCGGCCATGAGGCCGGCTACGTGGCCGGAAGTGCAGAGCCCATTACAGTTCCCGGCGTACCAGCCGTTGGTGCTGTCCAGCGTTACCCAGCCCAGGATCTGGCCCTGGATGGAGAGCAAGTGGTTCGACATTTCATCGTAGAAACTGTTGACGGTGTAGGGCCGCCCCAGCATCGGCGTCACGTTCAGCAGGTCGTCGTTGTATTCGGCGGGTGTGTGGAGCTGGGTGGTGTCGGTGTTCTTGAAGCGCACGATGAAGACCGGCTCACGCAGCACGCCGCTCACCGCCATCATCGAGGCGAATGGCACCGCTCCCGGGGCGAGGACGTTGGCAGCCATCGCCATCGGCGCATTGAGCGACGCGAAGTCACCACGCGCCAGCGCCGCCGCACGCGCGGCCGCCACCGCCGCGGCCTTCCGCCTCCACACTCCGTCCGGCGTGAAATCGAAGCCGCGCGGCTCCCATTCCCGGACCGGCCCGTCCTGGGCCGGCAGGGCGCGCGGGCTGACCGCCGCGCCAAGGGCGAGCACGGCCATGACGGCCGCACGCCGGGAAAAGGGTATGGACATGCTGTTCCCCAAGGTAAGTATCCCGCCCGGCGCCGAATAGGGCGCAGAGACGTTGCGCCATGTGACGCGGGTCACACCATCCGGTCAGTGGACGTGATGCAGCTGAGGCAGCACCCAGCCGACGGCCGTTCCCAACACCGCGCCGGCCACCACGTCGGTGGGAAAGTGCTTGTGCGCGGCGACACGCAGCACCGACGTCGCGGTCGCGCCCGCGAAGAGCAGGACCACCTCGACCTTGTGCCGGCCCAGCTCGTGACGGCGCTGAAGGATGGATGCGGCGGCCGCCGCCGATGCGAAGGCGAAGCTGGCGTGCCCCGACGGAAACGAGCGGCCCGCGTCCACCGTGGGGTTCTGGGACGCCGCGGACGTATACAGCACCGGCCGCGCCCTGTGGAAGAGCACTTTCGCCCATTGCGTGGCCAGCTCGTCGATCTCGACTGCCTCGGCCAGGATCGCGAGATCCTCCCATGCGGCCGTGCCGGCCGCTGGCTCACCGCGCCTCGACAGCGCGATCAGCGCACCGGCCCCCGCGAAGGTCGCGCCCATGACGAGCGTGCTGCCCATCGAGACGCCCTCCCTGGGCAGCCCGATCGTGCGCCGATCGAGCGGCCAGAGGCGGGTTGAATCGCAGGGAGCGCAGCGTGCGTAGGGCAGTCTCGTGCCGGCCAGCGTCGGCACCGCCCCGACCAGACCGGCGGCCCCGAACACCACCGCGTCGCCCATTCTGATGGAATAGCGGACCGGGGCTGGCACCGCCGGGATTGCCTGAGCCGCACCGGTATTTGGCGCAATCGCCAGCAGCGGCGCCAGCATTGGCGGCAAGCGACGTAACTTGATAAGCGACCGTATCATAGGTAACTTTACCGAATGCCTTTGTCAGGGGGAAGTCCGTTGGCCACCACAGTCCAGACTGAACGTCACGTCGCGCTGTTCGAAAAGTGCAGAAACTTCACGCGTGCCAAAGAAGTTCAGGCCATGGGGCTGTACCCCTATTTCACGCCTATCCAGGAATCCGAGGACACCGTCGTCAAGATCGACGGGAAGTCCAAGGTGATGATGGGGTCGAACAACTACCTCGGCCTCACCCACCACCCGAAGGTGCTGGCGGCGGCGGAAGCGGCGCTGCACAAGTACGGCTCGGGATGCACCGGCAGCAGGTTCCTGAACGGAACGCTCGACCTCCATGAGCAGCTCGAGACCGCACTCGCCGAGTTCCTCGGCAAGGAGTCGTGCCTCGTCTTCTCGACCGGATACCAGGCCAACCTGGGCGTCGTCTCGGGGCTGGTCGGCCGCGGCGAGACGGTGTTCCTCGACAAGCTCGATCATGCCTCGATCGTGGACGGCGCCAAGCTGTCGTATGGCGAGGTCGTCCGGTTCAACCACGGCGACCTGGCGGGCCTGGAGTGCAAGCTCGCGGCGGAGCGCACCAAGGGCGCGATGATCATCGTGGATGGCGTCTTCTCCATGGAAGGCGACATCGCCGACCTGGCGAAGCTGGTCCCGATCGCGCATCGCTACGGCGCCGCGCTGGCGGTGGACGACGCCCATTCGATCGGCGTCCTGGGTCCGACCGGCGCCGGCACCGCCGACCACTTCGGCATGACCGCGGAAGTCGACCTGACCGTCGGGACCTTCTCCAAGTCGCTGGCATCGATCGGCGGCTACGTGGCCGGCGACGAGTACGTCATCCACTACCTCAAGCACCACTCGCGGCCGCTCATCTTCACGGCTGCCCTGCCGGCTTCGAACACCGCGGGCGTGCTTGCGGCGCTCGAAATCCTGCGCAGCGAGCCGGAGCGCCGCGCCGCCCTGTGGGAAAACACCCGGCGGCTCCAGGCGGGCCTGCGCTCGATGGGCTACGACATCGGCCCGACCGAAACGCCGATCGTGCCGGTCCTCATCGGCCCGCTCGAAAAGACCTTCGTCTTCTGGCGGAAGCTGTTCGACGCCGGCGTCTTCACCAACCCGGTGGTACCGCCGGCCGTGCCGCCGTCGCAGTGCCGGCTCCGGACCAGCCTGATGGCGACGCATACCGCCGACCAGATCGATTTCGCGCTGAGCGCATTCCAGAAGATCGGCCGCGACCTCGAGGTTCTCGCCTGACCTCGGTCGCCGTCCGGCCGGTGAGCACACCGGCCGACCTGCGCCGGTTCATCGACTTTCCGTACCGGCTGCACCGGGGCGATCCCATGTGGGTCGCCCCGTTGCGCATGGACGTCCGCAAGCTCCTCGACCGCGGGACGAACCCCTTCTTCGAGCACGGCAAGGCCGAGTACTTCCTCGCCGAGCGGGGCGGCGCCGTGGCGGGCCGCATCGCCGCGATCCGCAACGACGCGCACGGTCAGTACCACCCCGACGAGAAGCAGGTCGGCTTCTTCGGCTTCTTCGAGTGTGTCGACGACCAGGCGGTCGCCGATGAGCTCTTCCGCGTCACCGCGCAGTGGTTGCGGGCCGAGGGGCTGACGGTGATGCGCGGGCCGGCGTCGTTCAGCACCAACGACGAGTGCGGGCTGCTGGTGGACGGTTTCGACACCCCGCCGGTGATCATGAACCCGCACAATCCGCGCTACTACGTCGGCCTGGTCGAACGCGCCGGATTCGCGAAGGTGATGGACCTCCTCTGCTACGAGGGCGGTGGGGACGAGGCGCCTCCTCCCCAGCGGCTGATCGAGGGCGCACGGAAGCTGGCCGAGCGCTACAAGATCACGCTGCGCAAGCTCGACATGTCGCGCTTCGAGGAAGAAGTCGCCAAGGTCAAGCAGGTCTACAATGCGGCGTGGGAGAAGAACTGGGGTTTCATTCCCATGACCGACGCCGAGGTCGACGTGCTCGCGAAGGGGCTCAAGCCGGTCGTCATACCCGAGCTGGTCGTCTTCGCCGAGATCGAGGGCAAACTCATCGGGATGGGGGTCAGCATTCCCGACTTCAACGTGGCGCTCAAGCACAATCCGTCGGGGCGCCTTTTTCCCTTCGGGCTCCTGAAGATCCTCTGGTACCGCCGGAAGCTGGGCCGCATCCGGACGCTGATCCTGGGCGTGATCCCGGAGTACCGCCGGACCGGCGCCGACGCGCTGATGTACGAGTGGACCTGGCGGGAAAGCAAGAAGCGCGGCCTCAACTGGGGCGAGGCGAGCTGGCTCCTCGAAACCAACGCCGCCATCCGCAACGGCATGGAGAAGATGGGGTTCCGGGCCTACAAGACACTTCGGATGTACGACAAGGCGCTGTGAAGTCGCTCGTCACCGGCGCCACCGGCTTCGTCGGGAGCCATCTCGCCGAGGCCCTCGTGGCGCGCGGAGACACCGTCGTCGCGCTCGCCCGCCGTCCCGATCAGCACGCCGCACTGGCCCGGCTCGGAGCGACGCCGATCTCCGGCTCGCTCGAGAGCCCCCGCACCCTCGCCGCCGCGCTCGCGGGTGTGCAGACTGTCTATCACGTCGCCGGGGCGACCTTCGCGCGCGGCGAGGCGGAGTTCTTCGCCGTCAATGAGGGGGGCACGCGCCGCCTGCTCGACGCGGTGCGCGAGGCCGCCCCCCGGCTCACCCGCTTCGTTTACGTCTCGTCGCAGGCCGCGCTGGGTCCCTCGGCGGCCGGCAAACCGTTCACCGAAGACGCCGAGTGCCGGCCGGTGACGGCCTACGGCCGGAGCAAGCTGGCCGGCGAGCTGGCGGTGCGCGCGTCGGGTCTGCCCTGGAGCGTCGTCCGCCCGCCCGCGGTGTATGGCCCTCGCGATCGCGCCTTTCTTCAGCTCTTTCGCATCGTGCGCCGGGGCATCGCGCCGGTCTTCGGCGCGGGGACCCAGGAGTTGTCTCTGGTCTACGTGGCGGACCTGGCTGCGGCCATCGTGCAGGCCGGTACGCATCCGGCCGCCGAGCGGCAGGTCTTCCACGCCGCGCACCGCGAGGTGGTGCTGAGCCGCGAGGTCAGCCGCGCGGCGGGCCTGGCCATCGGCTCCTCACCGATCGTGGTGCCGGTGCCCGGCCTGCTGGCATCCGCGATCGCCGGCGTCGTCGGCCGCGCCGCGGCGGCGATGGGCTGGTATACCCCCCTCAACGCCGACCGGATGGCCGAGTTCCTCGCCCCATCGTGGCTGCTGGACGCGACCAAGGCCGAGCGAATGCTCGGCTGGACGGCGCGGCGCGGCATGGCGGAAGGCATGGGGTTGACCGGGGCGTGGTATCGGGAGCAGGGGTGGATCTGACGCTCCAACCGACGCCGGCCGCCCGATGAGCGAAGCCCCGGTGCGCGGCGTGACCGCGACCGACAAGGTCTTTCTCGGCTACCTGGTCATCAATACCGCGGTCCTGCTGTGGCATGCCCGCGAGGTGGCGAGCTGGCCGTGGCTGCTGGCGGGCAACGCGCTCGCCGTGCTGCTGGTTGCGCTGCTCGCGCGGGCGCCGATGACCCGGCTCGTCACCTTCGTCGGCGGCGCCTACACCGTGCTGCTCACCGCCTCATTCTACACCCAGCTCGGTCTGATCAGCCTCGACGTGGGCCGGCTGTACGACGCGACGGTGCAGCGCTGGGAGCTGGCGGTGTTCGGGGAGCAGGTGAGCGTCACCTGGCACCAGCGGATGCCCAACCTGGCGCTCTCCTTCGTCCTCCACTTCTGCTACGGATCGTATTACTGGATCCTGCTGCTCAGCCCGCTCTTTCTCTACTTCCGCCGCTCGCGCGACGCCTTCGAGCGCTCCGGCTTCCTGCTGACGCTCGGGTTCTACGTCTGCTACGTGATCTTCGCGCTCTTCCCGGTCGCCGGCCCGCGCTACTTCTATGGCAACGCCACCGGGCCGATCGCCGAGGTGGCGACGGCGCGCTTCGAGCACTGGCTGATCGAGGGTGGCTCGGCGATCGGGACCGCGTTTCCCTCGTCCCACGTGGCCGCGACCTGGTGCGCGGTGTTCGCGCTCTGGCGCGACGCGCGCTGGCTGGCGCTGCTGCTGGCGCCGGTCGCCGTGGGACTCGCCGTGGGAACCGTCTACGGGCAGTTCCACTACGCCGTGGACGCGATCGCGGGCGCGATTCTCGGCGCCCTGCTCTGCGCGCTCGCCGACCCGCTCAGGCGCGCCTTGGGATCGGGGACTCCGTCGTCGTCTTGAGGCTGCCGGCGTGCTGCCCACCGTAGCGGGTGCGCAGCTGCGTCACCGCATCGGGACCACCCATCACCAGCAGCGTGCCGTGCTGCTCCACGATCATGGCCTCGTCGGGCTTGAAGTGCCGGTCCTTGCCGTTGGCCGCGACGTACGCCAGGAGGAGCAACCCCGACATCGCGTTGACCCGCAGGGAGCCGATCGGCTGGCCGATCGCGGGGGAGCCGGGCTCGATCGTGATCTCGTCGATGCGAAGGTTCTTGTCCCGGTCCCGGAGCATCGAATCGAGGAAGGTCACGACTGAAGGGCGGATCATCTCGGAGGCTACCCGCAGGCCCCCGATCATCGAGGTGTTGACCACCGCATCGGCGCCGGCGCGCCGCAGCTTCGCGTCGTTCTTCACCTCGATGAGCATCGAGACGATCCGCATGATCGGGTTGGTCTGCCGGGCGGTGAGGGTGACCAGCACGTTCTCGCGGTCGGACTCCATCGCCGAGACCAGCCCGGCGGCGCGCATGATGCCGGCCTCGCGCAGGATGTCCTCGTCGGCCGGATCGCCCTCCACCTGGAGCAGCTCCCCCTCGGTCGCCAGGGGGTGCAGCTCGCAGCCGGCCGGCACGACCGACACCACCGCGCGCTGGACGCGCCGCAGCTCGTCGATCACATGCGCCGCGACCATCCGGTCGCCGCACACGATGTAGTGCTCCTTCAGCTCTCCGATTGCCTTGTGCATACGCTGCCTCCAGAACACCTGGCCCAGGTGTCCCTCGAAGACGAACACCGTCATCGTCGAGACAAAATAGGTCAGCAGGCCCAGGCCGAAGACCAGCAGGACCATGGTGAAGACCCGGCCCCACGGGTGGCCTTCGAGGGGGATGATCTCGCCGTAACCGACCGTCGTCAGGGAGATGACGGTCATGTAGAGCGCGTCCACGAACCCGTGCCGGCCGCGGCCCAGGATCATGTAGCCGCCGGTGCCCACGACCAGCGTGCCCAGCGCCGCCAGCGCGGCGTTGCGCAGCCGGCGGCGGACCTCGATAAGCTGCTTGTCGCTGGCGGACGTGGCCATGGGCCCTTCCGGGAACGGTCGGGCGGGAAGCTAATGGTTGACGCACGGGGCGCCAGATGTGAGCTTCTCACCCTGTCTTGCCAGGTACCCAACCGGAGAAGCCATGACCCTCGCCGATCTGCCCGTCCTGAATCCGTCTACGCCCGGGCGCGAGGCCCGTCGCGGCGCCGTCGTCGCGGCGCTGTTCGCCGTGTTCGGCGCGCTCTACGCGCTGGCCCGCGCGGCCGGCGCCGCGCCGCCCGACCTCTCGGCGTCGACGGACCCGGTGTTCGGGTTCGCGTTCCCCCGGGGGTGGGGCATCGCGCCGGCCGCCTGGTCGGGCGCGTCCACCTGGCCGGCACGGATCGCGGCGGCGCACGCCGAAACGACGCTGTCGGTGATCGCGGTGATCGTCCTGGCCGTCGCGCTGGTCATCGTCATGCACCCCGACATCCTCTCGCGCCAGGGGCCGCAGTACGTCTCGCCCGCGCGGCGCATCACCACCGTGGGCATTGCCTTCGTCCTGGCCTTCATCATCTACGTCGGCGTGAGCCGGATCGACGACCTCTTCGGCTCCACCCTCAGCAGCGATCCCGACGGGGCGCGTCGGCAGCTGGTCGGCTACGCGGCCATCTCGGTCATCCTGTTCGGCGGGGTATGGAGCTTCATCGGCCCGAAGGACTTCGGCCGGCGCATCCCCCTGCGCATCTCGCACGGCGCGCTGGGCGGCCTCGCCGTCTGGGGCGCCATCACCTTCGCCACCATGCTCTCCAGCCAGCCGCGGGCCTTCCTCTCGAGCTCGCTCGACTCGTTCTACACCCTGCTGACGGTGGATGCCGCCAACCACGGCGCCGGCGCCACCGCGGGCTGGGCGATGTCGACCGACATCCTCACCGCGGCGGTCGCCATGGCCGTCGCCGGCGTCATGCTCATCGTCACGGCACCCCAGTCGCTGGGCCCCGGCAACCGGCGCGGCTCGGCCCTCTTCGGCGCCATACTCGGCGCCTTCCTCGCGGTCGTCTCGCTCACCACCTACAGCGTGACGCGGACCCGCGCCAACACCATCACCTTCAACGCCACCGACTCGCTGCATCTCGACAAGACCGCGCCGGCCCGCGCCGTCGTCCTCCTGGCCGGCCCGGCCACACCGGCCAACCAGCGGGTCTCGCGCATGCCGATCATCCCCTCGGCCACCGCCGACGACTGCATGCACCAGTCCGGCGACGAGCGTGAGCTGCCGGCGGCGACCGCGGCCAACGTGCAGCGGCTCGGCGCCTGGCTCGACTCGCACGGCGGCGAGGTTAGTGGCGCTTCCATCCGCGTCGCTTCCTGCCGCGCCTCCCTCCAGGCGCTGCGCTGGGACCCGGTCCCCGCGCGCGAAGGCATCTTCCTCTCGGCGCGCCCCGAGCGGGTCGGCGCCCTGACCTATTACCTGGCCGCGCCCAACGTCTCCAGCGCCACGCCGGCCGCGCTCAGCCGCCTGCTGCGCGCCCTCTCCGACACCTCGCGCTACCTGCACGGCAGCGACGCCGCCCAGCGCTTCGCCGACCTCGCCCGCATCGCCGGCGACAGCAGCCTGGAAGCGTCCTGGCGCCAGCGCATCATCCAGCCCACCGCCTCCGCCTCGATGGCGTCGATGCTGGCGCGTCCCGCCTACACCGACGGCAGCCTCGGCGGCCGCGTCCAGTCCTCCAAGAGCGGGTGGCGCGTCGGCCTGCTGTCTGCGCCCGACCCCACCAGCGGCGCCGACCCGACCCTCAACGCGCCGCGCGGCGAGAGCCAGGTGCTCTCGGCCATGGTCGCCGCCCAGGACGTCGGCCCCGACGGGCGCTTCGCCTTCACCGGCCTGCGCGACGGCTACTATCAGCTTGCCCTGCTCGCCCCCGAGGGCAGCAAGCCGCCCAACATGACCCACCTCACGGTCCGCGGCGACCCGGGCGTCTTCCGGCTCGAGCCGACCCGGAAGCAGAAGGACATCGGAGTGATTGCGGTAGACTACTAGAACCTGGAACCTGGACGCCTTCGAGAGGGGCCCCGAAATCGGGGCCCTTCCTGGTTCAGGGCAAGAAGCCGTCTGCCTTGGTGACTCGCCTCACCATGTGCAACTTCCCCACCCTCGGTCGTCTCCCATACAGAACCCCAACAATGGGAGGAACCGTGTTCACGAAAGCGCTTCTGGCGGCAGGTGTTCTGGCAGGCGCCACCTCGACCCTGAGGGCCCAGGGCTGGATCGACATCGAGCGGCGGCCGGGCATCGCGGTCAATACCAGCGTCTTCCGCATTTCCTCGAACGTGCGCACCCGCGTCGAAGGGCGGGTGGCGACGGTCGAGGTCGAAGAGCAGTTCCGGAATTCGGGCGGCGGCATCGCCGAGGGGACGTATCTCTATCCCCTGCCGGGTGAAGCCGTCTTCCAGAACTTCTCGCTCTGGATGGGCGAGACCGAGGTCCGCGGCGAGATGATGAACGCCGACCAGGCGCGCGGCGTCTACGAGGAAATCGTGCGCCGGCTTCGCGACCCCGCCCTGCTCACCCTGGAAGGGCATGGGCTGGTCCGGGCGCGCGTCTTCCCCATCCAGCCCGGTGAGACCCGGCGCGTGGTGCTGCGCTACACCCAGCTGCTCCAGCGCGACGGCGACGCCCTGCGGCTGCGTTACGCCATCGGCCAGCGCGGCCCTCTCGCCAACGGCGCGCTCAACCAGCCGCCGGGCTCCGGCGACCAGTTCCGCTTCCGCGTCACGCTGCCCAACGCCGAGACCTACGGCACACCGTACTCGCCGACGCACCGGATCACCACGCGCCGCGAGGGCGAGACGCTGCTGGTCTCCCTCGACTCCACGGCCACCGGCGACGTCGAGCTGTACCTGCCCCTGCGCCGCGGCCTGGTCGGCACCAGCGTGAGCACCTACGCGCCGGGCGGCGAGGACGGCTACTTCATGCTGCTCATCTCGCCCGCCCAGAGCGACGACGCCACCGCGCTCGCCAAGGACCTGACCCTGGTCGTGGACGTCTCCGGCTCCATGTCCGGCGACAAGATCGAGCAGGCCAAGGCCGCGCTCCGGCAGGCCCTCGGCGGGTTGGGCGCCGGCGACCGGTTCCGGCTCATCAGCTTCTCGAACCGGGTGACCAACTTCCGCGACGGCTACACGCCCGCGACCGCCGAGAACGTGGACGCGGGACGCCGCTGGGTGGACGGCTTGGTGGCCGACGGCGGAACCAACATCGCCGGCGCCCTCGACGCCGCGCTCGCCGGCACCGTGGCCGAAGAGCGGGTACCCATCGTCGTCTTCCTGACCGACGGCATCCCCAGCGTCGGTGAGCAGTCGCCGGAGCGCATCGCGCAGGAAGCCGGCGCGCACATCGGCCGCGCGCGGGTCTTCACCTTCGGTGTGGGCGCCGACGTCAACACCTATCTCCTCGACCGCCTCGCCCAGGAGGGCCGCGGAACGGCGCAGTACGTCGCGCAGGACGCGAGCGTCGAGCAGGCGATCGGCTCGCTGATGAACAAGGTCCGGCATCCAGCACTGGTGAGCCTGCGCATCGACGAGGAGGCGCCGGTCGAGCTGGTGCAGACCTATCCCTCGCGCCTGCCCGACGTCTTCTTCGGCGAGGAACTGGTGGTCTTCGGCCGCTATCACGGCACCGGCCAGGGTCGGGTCACCGTCACCGGCCAGCGCAACGGCCGCACCGAGCGCTTCACCACCGACGTGGCCTTCCCCGCCAGCGAGAACGAGAACGCCTTCATCCCGCGGCTCTGGGCGTCCCGCCGCATCGGCGAGTTGACGCGGCAGATCCGGATCGAGGGGACCAACCCGACGCTGGTCGCCGAGATCCGCGACCTGGGTCTGCGCTATGGCATCCTCACCGAGTACACCTCGTACCTGGTGCAGGAACCGGTTTCGGTGTCAGGCCGGCCGATGCCGATGATGGATCGGATGCGCGCGCAGGCACCGGCCGCCGTGGCCCCGTCCGCGCAGTCCGGCGCCGGCGCCGTGGCGCGCGCCCGCTCCAGCTCCGCCCTCATGGGCGCGGGCAACCTCGCCTCCGCCGACCAGGCGGCGACGAATGCCATGGAGGAGGCTTCCGCCGGCTCCGGCCGCGCGGCCGCCATGCGCCGCGTCGCGGGCAAGCTCTTCGTCGAGCACGACAGCGTCTGGACGGACGCCGCTCATCAAGCGAGCTTGAGGGTCTACGAAGTCGCCCCGTTCAGCGAGGCGTACTTCCAGCTGGTGCGCGCGCTGCCGGAGATCGCGCCCTACCTGAAGACGGGCGATCGCGTGCTCGTCGCGGGCCGCCGCGCCAGTATCCGCTTCAGCACGGGAGGCATGTCCACCTGGCGGCCGGGTGAGTTGGACGCCGCCGTACGGGCATACCGGGGAGCATGAACGCAGGAAATCGCTGAGCTGTATGCGCTCTATCACGGCTCGCTCGTCCGGATGCTCTATCGCCGGACGGGCGACCGTGAGCGCGCGGAAGACCTGGCGCAGGAAGTGTTTGTCCGCGTGCTGGAAGCCCCGCCGAAGAACGCGAAGCCGTGGCTCTTCGCCGTGGCACTCAATCTGGCGCGCGACGACGGCCGTCAAACCGTGCGGCGGCAGCACCGGCTCCAGCTGCTCAAGGGCGAGATGGAGGGGGCGGCTGCACCGGCGCCCGACGAGGAGCTGGAACGGGACGAGCGTCGCCTGGTGGTCCGCGAGGCGCTCGACGAGCTGGCCGAGCAGGACCGCGCCGTGCTGCTGATGAAGGCCGAAGGGTTGAGCTACGACGAGATCGCCGCGGCCACCGGCCTCGCGCGGGGCTCCATCGGCACCACCCTGGCCCGCGCACGGCGCCGACTGGTGGAAGCGTTCCACGAACGGGAACGAGGGGAAGGATCGGGCGATGCCGCACGTTGACGATGGCCAGCTGAACGCCCTGCTCGACGGCGAGCTCACGCCGGACGAGGCGCGCTCGGTCCAGGAGCACCTGGCGGTGTGCGCCGAATGCGCCCGCCGGCTGGAGGAAGCCCGTGTCTTCCTGGCGGAAGCGGGCGAGCTGCTCACCGCCCTCTCACCGGGACTCGTGGTTCCGCCGGTGGCGGCGTCACCCGCCTCCACCGCGCCGCCCCCGGTCGCCACGACGCTTCCCGGGTCCCCGGCCGATGGAGACCCGCCGATCGTCGCGCCGCTGGCGCGCGGGCCCGGGGCGTCGGGATCCACCCGGAAGGAGCGGGTCAGCGAGCCCGCGATCGCCAAGACGTCGAAGGAGATCGCCGTCAGTATCGACGGCCGGACGGCCATGACACCGGCTATCCGTCCGGTCCGGCGTGGCGAAGTGCCTGCTGCGCCCAAGCGCCCGTGGCAGCTGCCCGATCTCGAGAAACTCGCGTGGGCGGCAAGTCTGATCCTCTGCGTCGGGGTGGGCTATCTCGCCAACGAGGTCTACCACCTGAAGACGGAACGGCAGACCCTCGCCGCCCTTCCCGCCGCCGCCCCGGCCGAGGCGGCCCTCTCCCAGCCCGCTGCGTCGGGAGCAGCTCGCAGATCCGGGACCGCGACGCCGACGGCTGACCTGTCGAGCAGCCGCCAGGTTGCTTTGCGGCCGCCGGCACGGCGCGAGCCCGAGCGTGCCGAAGGCGCCGCCGCCCGGGCCGACGAGGGACGCATTGCGGCGGGAGCGCCGAGCGTCAAGCCAAGCGGCCGGGGGGCGACCAAGCCGGCCCCGCCCTTCGCGCAGCGGCCCCACGACGAGCTGGCGGCGACTATCCCGACCCCGACGCCGTCTCCGCCTTCCCCCGGCGTGGAGACGCGCGCCGCCGCGCCCGCTCCCGCCTTGGCGCCGGCCCAGCACGCACCCGCGGTGGGGGCGGCGCCGCTGGCCGACGCCGCGTCCGCCGACGCGTCGCGCAATGCTCTGGGCGCCGCCGGGGCCGCGAGCGCCCCGCGCTTCCGCAACGCGCAGGAGGAAGCGCCCCCCGTCTCGCGACTCGCCGCGACCGCCTCGCTGCGTCGCATCTCGCTGGAGGAGGCGGTGCGCCTGCTCAGCGGCAGTATCCGCCTGATCGACGGCATGCAGCCGTCCCGGGTGGAGGCCGCCAACGGCACCCAGGTCCCTGGCGCGGACCCCGCCCGCGACGTGGTGCGGGTGACCTACACCGACGCGCACGGGTCGCGGCTGGTCCTCGAACAGCAGGTGGGCGACGTACACACCGGCTCGTTCGCCGGCCTCATGCAGGGCGACACCCTGGTCACCACCACCGAGACCGGCGGGACGCGGGTGCGATGGGTCGATCGGAAGTTCTGGCTGAGCCTGACGGGGAACGCGAGCGTGGATTCGTTGCGGTCGCTGACGGCGCGAGTACGCTGAACGCCTGCTGATCAGTCGTCAGGCGTCTTGCCCGCCGCGATCGCCTGCTGGAGCTTCCCGAACTCGGCCGCACGATCCTCAGCACTCAGATTCACCATCACCGCGCCCGTGAGCTTGGATCCGCGCAGGTAGAGCCCCGTGAAATTCGGCATCGCCGCGTCGGTCGAGCCCCGGATCTCCACCGTGGTGGGAGCGTCGGTGTCGCCCAGGATGTTGACGGTGATGTCGAACAGGTCCGAGAAGTAGGCTGCCTGGTGGCTGAACGGCTCGTTCGCGCCCGCCATGTTGCGGCCGGCCTGCTTGCCCTGCGCCTGCGCATTGTCCCAGTGCTCGAGCCGGCGCGGCTGCTTCGACACCGGATCCGGAAAGCGGGTCACGTCGCCTGCCGCCCAGACGTTCTTGCCCGGTGTCTCGAGCCGCACGTTCACGATCAGCGCCCCCCGGTCGATCGAGAAGCCGCTGGTGGCGAGCCACTCGGTGTTGGGCTCGGAGCCCACACCGACGAGGGCGACTTCGGCCGGGATCTGCTCGCCGTCCTCGGTCTGCACCGCCGAGAGGCGGCCGCCGGCCGCGACGAAACGCGCCACGCGGGTGTTGGTCTTCACTTCCACGCCCTGGCTCTGGAGCACGCCCTGGAAGAACGCCGAAATCTCCGGGCTCGCGAAGCCGCGATAGACCACCGGCCCCTGCTCCAGCACGGTGACGCTCGCGCCCAGGTGCCGCGCCGTGGCGGCCACCTCCATGCCGACGAACCCGCCGCCCACCACCACGAGCCTGGTGCCGGGCTTGAGCGTGCTGCGCAGCGTGTAGCAGTCGGCCAGCGTGCGCAGATAGAGGATGCCCGGGCTCTCGGCGCCCGGTACCTGGAGCCGGCGCGCCGCACTCCCGCTCGCGACCAGCAGACGGTCGTAGTTGACCCGCTCACCATTCTCCAGCGCCACGCTCTGCTTGCCGATATGGATGGACTTCGCCTGCTGCCCCAGCCGGACCCGCACCTTCAGGCCGCGGTACCAGGACGCGTCGTGCACCCGCACGGACTCGACGCTGTCCTTGCCGGCCAGGAAAGTCTTGGACAAGGGGGGTCGGTGGTAGGGAAGCTCGCGTTCCAGCCCGAGCAAGGTGATGGGCCCTTTGGGATCCAGCTCCCGGATTCCCTCGACGGCACTGGCCGCGGCGAGGCCGCCGCCGACGATCACGTAATGGAGGTCCGCCATGGGGCTCCAAGCTATGGCAGGGGAGGCAGATAGCCAAGATGCAGGGGTTTTCCCCCCTTTGCTCTTCCACGAGTGGCGGAAACTCGCTAGTATCAACGCCTTCAGGTCCATGCCAAACGAAGCCGCGATGACCTCCTGCCCCCGATGCGGGGAGACGGTCCCCGATTCGAGCCGTTACTGCGGCCGCTGCGGGGCGTCGGTGTCGCAGGAGCTGCTCAACCCCACGGTGGCATCGGCGGTCGCGCGACACGACCGGCTCAGCGACTCCGGAGCGATGCAGTTGCGGCAGCTCCTGGTGACCGAGACGCAGGGCGAATACGTCATCGACGCCGAGCTGGGGCGCGGGGGCATGGCCGTCGTCTACCGCGCGACCGAAGTGCACCTCTCCCGTCCGGTCGCCATCAAGGTTCTGCCCCCCGAGCTGACGTTCACCAAGGGCGCCTCCGAGCGCTTCCAGCGCGAGGCGAAGACGGCGGCGGCGCTCGATCACCCCAACATCATCCCGATCCACCGCATCTCGTCCGGCGGCCGACTTTTCTGGTACGCGATGAAGTACCTCGAGGGCCGCTCGCTGGCCGAGATCCTCCAGGAGAAGGGCCTGCTCACCGTCAGCGAGACGATCGCGATCCTCGAGCAGGTGGGCAGCGCCCTCGACTACGCGCACCAGCGCAGCGTCGTGCACCGGGACATCAAGCCGGGCAACGTGATGCTCGACGTCAATGGACGCGTCACCGTGACCGACTTTGGGATCGCCAAGGAGCTGACGGCGGGGGCGCTCACCGGCTCGGGCGCCATCCTGGGCACGCCCTACTACATGAGTCCCGAGCAGTGCCGCGGCGGCTCGAGCATCACCGGCGCGGCCGACCAGTACTCGCTGGGCGTGATGGCGTACCAGATGGTGTGCGGGCAACTGCCCTTCGAGGCCGACAGCGCGATCGACGTGATTCACAAGCATGTGGCCGAGGCGCCGCCGCCGCTCGACCAGGTCTTGCCGGGGCTGCCCAAGCACGTGATCAACGCGATCATGCGCGCCATGTCGAAGAAGGCGACCGACCGCTTCCCCACGGTCCAGGCGCTCGTCAACGCGATGAAGAACGTCCCCGCCGATGCGACGCTCCAGATGGAAAAGCGCCAGGCGCCGCGGGCGTCGCGACGGCCCTCAGCCTTCGACAAGGCGCCCGCCATCAAGGCGTCCGCGCTGCGCGTCGTCGGCGGCATGGTCCTGATCGGCGGCCTGGTCGCCGGCGTGCTGTACCTGAACAACCGGACGCGGGGCGAGGCGCCGACCGGATCGGTCGCGTTCGCCCCGGCCACCAACCCGGCCCCGGCCCCCGCCACGCAATCTCAGCCGCCAGCCGACACGGGCCACGCCGCGCAGCCTTCGGAGGACTCGGGCCATGCGGCGCAGCCGACCCTCGGCGCGCCCGGCGGCGCGCAGCCGTCGCCCGGACCAACCGGCACCGCTCAGCCCTCGCCTGGACCGGCCGGCACGACGAAGGCGCCCCCGCCGCGGGCCGTGGCGCCCGCTCCCGCGACATCACGCACCCAGGCGGCCACGCCTCCGCGTCAGGAGTCGAAGCGCGAGTCGCCGCCGCCTCGCGATACCTCCCGCGGGACCGCCAAGGCGCCCGCGCCCAGCGCGCCGGCACGCACACCTACGACGGGCGCCGCACCGGTGAGCACTCAGGCGACAGGCACGGCGTCGGCACCGGCCGCCGCGCCGGAGACGCCGGCTGCCGCTCCCGCTGCGCGCATGGGAGTTCTCAAGATCAGCATCGCGCCGACGTACGCGAACATCAGCATTCCCGGACGCCCCCTTATTACCGAGCGCCGCGGCTGGGTCGGACCGATCTCGTCGGGCCCGCACCTGATCACCGTGACGCGGGATGGCTACGAAACCGTGACGAAACCGGTCGTGGTCAAGGCGGGCCAGGACACCACTTCGGTTACGGTAACGATCCGTCCGCGGAGCCAGCCGTGACGCTGCGGCCCCGCAGCCTGGCTCTGACGGCGTTTTGGCTTCTCGTTCTCCTGTTCTCCCGGCTCAGCAGCCTCGGCGCGCAGTCTCCCCGCGATTCGCTTGCGGCCGGACGCCGCGCCTACGAACAGGTCGACTATGGCAGCGCGGCTCGTCTCCTGGCCTTCGGGCTCAGCTCGGCGGCCGTTCCCCGCGACTCGGTATGGACCAGTGGCCTCCACATGCTCGCCGACGCGCTCCTCGACCAAGGGAAGGACTCCCTCGCCATGCTCTGGGCCCGCTGGGCCTCGCGCACGGTGCCCGGGTTCCTGATCGACTCCAACGCCTTCCCGCCGCGCGTCGCGCGGACCCTGATGGCCGCTCGCGCGGCGATCGGGTCCGCCCCGGGGTCCGACAGCATGGTGGCGACGACGCTCGAGCCGGCCGGCGAGACCGCGACCGAGCGCGGCCAGCTCCGCCTCGCGCGCTCACCGGCGTCGGCCCTCGCCGTCGTGGAAGGCCTCGGCACCATGCTGCCGGGCGAGTCACGCACGGTGGCGGCGGGCGTCTACAGCATCCGCATCACCGGCAGCGGCGCCGCGGCGCTCACCGTCACCCGCGAGGTGCTGCCCGGCTTTGCGACCGTCCTGACGCCAAGAGTGGCGGCAGCGGTGTCCAGCGTCCCCGGAAGCGCTCCGGGCCGCCCGGCAGCACCACCCCCGGCCACCAGCCTGCCCGGTGTGCGGGGCCGGACGCTGAACGCGGCGGGCCTCAACACCTGCGTCGTTCTGGACACTGGCAGCATTTCCTGCTGGGGCGACAACACCTCGGGAGAGCTCGGGGGCGGATTCGCCGATTCGGCCTGGCACAACCCCGTGACGATCGCCGCCGGCGCCGAACCCTTCCGGGCCGTCAGCCTCGGCGCCACGCACGCCTGTGCGCTGACCCTCGCGGGCCGGGCGTACTGCTGGGGACTCGGCACCAACGGCGAGCTGGGGCACGGGCAGAATGCGTCGAGCAATGCGCCCGTCGCCGTAGCCGGCGGGCAGGTCTTCGTCCAGATCGCCGCCGGCGGCGCCCACTCCTGCGGGCTCACCCGCTCCGCGGCGATCTTCTGCTGGGGGACGAACCGGAGCGGCCAGATCGGCAACCGCACCGCCGCGTCGAGCAACGTGCCGACAGCGGTCGCCGCCCCGAATGGCGTGAGCTTCACCGCGATCTCCGCCGGGACGTCACATACCTGCGCCCTCGCCTCCAACGGCTCGGTGTACTGCTGGGGCGCGAATGGCGCCGGCCAGATCGGCACCGGCACCACCAGCGACGCCAGCGCGCCCACGGCCGTGCAAGCGGCGACGTCCTTCCGCGCGGTCACGGCCGGCGGCGCGCACACCTGCGCCCTCGCCTCGGCCGGCACGCCGGTGTGCTGGGGCGCCAATGGCAGCGGGCAGGTCGGCGGCGTCGCCCAGGGATCCGCCGAGAGCACGCGCCCGCAGATCGTTCCGGGCGGCCTGGTCTTCGACTCCCTCGAGGCCGGCGAAGCGCACACCTGCGGTCTGACGGCGGATGGCGCCGCCTACTGCTGGGGAGCGGGGCGCTCGGGCCAGCTCGGCAACGGCCAGGCAGCCGACAGCCCCCGGCCGGTCCTGGTCGTGGGCGGCCACGTGTTCCGTTCGCTCAGCCTCGGCACCGTGCACTCCTGCGGGATGGCCGCCGACGGCATCACCCGCTGCTGGGGCTCCAACGCCAACGGACAGGTCGGCAGCCTCGGCGGGCGCGGCAGCGCGACGCCCCTGCCGGTTCTGGTGCGGCCGGCGCCCCGCGCCGTACCGGCGGGCCTCCAGCCGACCGCCGCCGTTCGCGAGCGCTTCGACGACGGCGACTGGACCTCTTTGCCCGCCTGGAGCGTCGACAGCAGCGCCGGCGTACGACTCGCGCTGCGCGAGGGCGCGCTGGAGGTCGCGCGCCGCGGCTCCCACGGCGGGGTGCTCGGCGCGGGGCTTTCGCTGCCGGTGCGGATACCCGTGACGCGCTCCACGCAGGTGCAGTTCGACGTGCAGGTCCTCGCCGACAGCGCGCGCGCCGGGTGCGGGCTCAACTGCGCGAGCTGGCCGGCGATCGTCCGGCTGCGCGTCAAGAACAGCGACCTGACGGAGTCCGAGATCTGGTACGCCTTCAGTGACCAGGGAGGCGCGAGCCGCACGCTGGGAAGCGTCATCATCGTGGCGCGCGGCGATGTCCCGACCGGGCAGTGGCTGCGCGAACAGCGTTTCACGATCCGCGACGCGGCTCCGCGCGCCGACACCATCCTCCAGGTCTCGGTGGGCGGGATCGGCGGCGACTTCGCGGCGCGATTCGACAACTTCTACCTGCCGGTCCCGCAGCTCGCCAAGCTCGACGTGAAGCCCGACTCCGTAGTGCTTACCGCGGCGGCACCGACGGTGCGCCTGCGCGCCACGGCGAAGGACGGCTCCGGTGTCGAGCTGCCCTGGACCCGGGTCGCCTGGTCGAGCAGCGAGCCCGAGGTCGCGCGAGTGGATTCCCTGGGCAACGTCACCGCCGCCCGGACCGGGCGGACCATCATTCATGCGAACGCCGGCGGCATCTCCGACAGCGCGCAGGTGCACGTGCAGATGACGCCCGCGCCGGCACCGGCACGCGCGCCGGCGCCCACGCCCGCACCCAGGCCCCGGAGGCCGGGAAGGCCCTGACGCACTGAAGCCTTCAGCCTTCAGCTTGTTCCTCAGGCGTCCGAATGATGCGCGTGCGCCCGCCGCTCCCCATGATGCCGGATCAGCACCGGGCTCACCAGCGGGAACCGGTCGGCGAACCAGAGATAGCACAGCCCCCACAGCCCGAAGAAGCCGGCGGTGATGAGGATCTCCTGCCAGCCCAGGGGCAGCCGTCCCGGCGCCTGCACGATCGAGGGAACCGTCAGCACGAAGCGGTCCACCCACAGGCCGGTGAGGGAGACGACCGCGAAGGTCCCGAGCAGGGCCGGCGTCTTCTTGGGTTTGATCCCGATGAGCCCCCAGAAGGGCACCAGGAAACAGAGCACCACCATGGCGATCGAGATCCCGCGCCACTCCGGCCGCGTCATGCGCAGGAAGAGGAAGTGCGTCTCTTCCGGCATGTTGCCGTACCAGATGACGATGAACTGGGAGAAGAAGGTGTAGGCCCAGAACACGGTGAAGCCGAAGCACATCTTGCCGAGGTCGTGCAGGTGCCTGGGGGTGATCACGTCTTCCAGCCCGTAGTGCTTCCGCCACAGGATCGCGAGCAGCGCGAGCGCCATCAGCCCGCTGAGCCACGCGCCCATGAAGAAGAACCCGCCCAGGAGGTTCGACACCCAGTAGGGCGCGAGCGACATGATGCAGTCGAACGCGATCAGCGACATCACGACGGCGTACAGGATGATGAGGACCGGCGCCGAGGTCGCGCGGGTCTCGCCCGAGAGCGCGAAGCCCTGCTCGGGATGCCAGCCCGCGGTGATCCGGTCGTAGAGGGGCCGGAAGCGGGCCGGCAGCTTGTCCTTGCCGTCGGCCACGTCCTGGCGCACGCCGTGGTAGACGAAGTACACGCTCATGCCGAACAGCAGCAGCATGGCGAACGAGACGCGCGCGTAAAGGAACCAGTCCCGGAGCCAGAACTGCTTGACCGGCACGTCGGTGATCGGGTGTGCGATCCAGGGGTAGATATGCGCGCGCCCGAACCACGACAGCAGGAACAGCACGAACGCGACCGGGAGAAAGGGCGCCGACGCCTCGCTCATCCGGCGCAGCGGCGTCGCCCAGCGGCCCTTGGCGACCGTGACCACCGCGGCGAAGAGTACGCCGGCCTGCGCGACGCCGGTCCAGAACAGCCAGTTGACGTGGTAGATGCGCCACGCCCGGTCGGGATCCACGCCAAACGCGAGGACCAGGAAGGTCAGCCACCCTGCCCCGGCGCAGGCCAGGAAGAGCGGGCGCATCCAGGCCGGCAGCGGCCGCTGGAGGCGGGTGCGGACGCTTTCGCTCAGCGCGACGCGGTCGATCGCCTGGTCGTGGCTCATCGCGCCGGCGCTCCCTGGAGGCTGCGCAGGTAGTTCACCACGTTCCACCGGTCGGAGGCGTCACGGATCTTGTCGCCGTAGCGCGGCATGACCCCGCGGCCGTGGCGGAGCACGGCGTAGATGTAGCCGTCGCTGCGCTGCCGGGTGACGTCCAGGGTGAGGTCGGGCACGTACCCGAGTCGTCCGGCCACCGGGCCGTCGCCCCGGCCCTGCGGGCCGTGGCAGACACCGCAGTAGGTGCCGAAAATCTTCCCGCCCCGCGCCAGCGACGCCTCGGTCGGGCGTACCGGGTTGTGGAGCGCGTCGGTGATCCGCAGCCCCGCCGGCTCGTAGATGCTCAGCGAATCCTCGCGGCCGGTGACCGGCACACTGCCCTCCGGCGGCAGGAAGCGCGGCGCGCGCCCCGTGGAGTCCGCCGGCCCCTCGAAGGGGCGCACCGCCGGCTGATCGCGCATGGTGGTGAACCACGGCACGGCGCCGACCGCCCGGTCGAGAGTGGTGCAGGACGTCGAGCCCAGCGCGAGCGCCACGAGCCACACGGCGCGTGGTGCGCGGCTCGCGGTGCGGAGGTCAGACATTGTTGACCTCTTCGGCGCCGGCGGCCCGCAGGATCTGCTCGGCGGCGGACACCTGGGCCGGCCCGCCGAAGACCAGCACGCCGAACTTGTCGGCGCTGAAGCGGGGATCGTAGCCCGCGGCCTTGCGGAACTTCGGCAGCCGCGCGTTCAGGAACATCCCCGCGACCGTCGACAGGGCGCCGATCAGGATGGTGCACTCGAAGCCGATGATGATGAACGGGGGCAGCGACACGATCGGCTTGCCGCCGGTGATCAGCTCCCAGTCGAGCGAGGTCGAGATGGCGTAGGCGAAGCCCAAAGCGCAGCCGGTGAGCCCGCCGATCAGCGTGAACAGCCGGACCGGGCTCACCGGCTGGTCCAGCACCTCGTCGATTTCGTGGCGCGGCACCGGGGAATAGACGGTGATGCTGTCGTAGCCCTTGGCCTTCAGCTCGCGCAGCGCGAGCACCGTGCCGTCGAGATCGCCGAAGACCCCGACCACGCCGGTGCGCGGATCCATCACGGGGGGCGTGGCCATCAGTGCCCCCCTCCCGCCGGCGCGCGCTGGGGCGGCGGCAGCGCCTCCTTCACCTCGGAGATGGCGAGCGCGGGGAAGAACTTGATGAACAGCATGAACCACATGCTGAACCAGCTGAAGCTGCCGATGATGATGCCGACCTCGATGTGGTTGGGCAGGTAGTAGGCCCACTGCCACGGCTCGAACTCGTGCGACAGGCTGGTCGAGATGATGACGAACCGCTCGAACCACATCCCGATGTTGATGAAGATCGAGATGACGAAGAGCCAGGTGAGGTTGGTCCGCACCTGCTTGTTCCACAGCAGCAGCGGGATGAACACGTTGCAGGTGATCATCGTCCAGGTGGCCCACCAGTACTGCCCGAAGGCGCGGTAGTAGAAGCTCTCGCGCTCGATCGGGTTGCCGCTGTACCAGGCGATGAAGTACTCGGTGAAGTAGGAGTAGCCGACGATGGTCGAGGTCAGCAGGCAGAGCTTGGCCAGGTTCTCGAAGTGGCGGATCTCGAGGTAGCGCTCGAGGTGGAAGCCCCGGCGCAGCGGCACCAGGATGGTGATCACCATGCCGCAGCCCGAGAAGATCGCGCCGGCCACGAAGTACGGCGCGAAGATGGTCGCGTGCCACCCCGGCACGATGGCCATCGCGAAATCCCACGACACGACCGAGTGGACCGAGAGCACCAGCGGCGTCGAGAGCCCCGCCAGGAAGAGGTACATCCGCATGAAGTGACGCCACTCGTTGTTCGAGTTGCGCCAGCCCAGGGCGATGACGCTGTAGACCCGGCGCCGCCAGCCGACCGCCTGGTCGCGGATCGCCGCGACGTCGGGGATCAGCCCCATGATCAGGAACGTCGCGGAGACCGTCAGGTAGGTCGAGATCGCGAAGATGTCCCACACCAGGGGCGATTTGAAGTTCGACCAGAGGCCCCGGATGTTCGGGTACGGCGCGACCCAGTAGGCGAACCAGGCGCGGCCCAGGTGGAGCACCGGGAAGAGCCCGGCCGTCATCACGGCGAAGACCGTCATCGCCTCCGCCGCCCGGTAGACGGCGGCGCGCCACCCCGACCGGAACAGGAAGAGGATCGCGCTGATGAGCGTCCCCGAGTGGGCGATGCCGACCCAGAAGACGAAGGTGGTGATGTAGGTGCCCCAGAAAACCGGCGGCGTATAGCCGGTCACACCGAGGCCGTACTTCAGCTGCTTGGCGAAGCTGTAGCCGCCGATCGACAAGCCAAGGAGGATGACCGCCATCCCCGCCAGCCAGCCCGCGCCGGGCGGATCGAGCGTGCGGATAATGTCCCGGTTGACCTCGGCGTAGGTGGGCTCGGGGGCGTGCGAGCGGAGCGGCTGGGCCATGGCCGCCATCACGCCTCCCCGGCCGCGGTGTGCACGACGCGCGACAGGTAGGTGATGCCCGGCTTGGTATTGAGCTGCTCGAACACCGTGTAGCCCCGCGCGTCGCGCTTGCTGTGGTTGAGGCGGCTGCCCGGCTCGTGGGCGTCACCGAACACGATGGCGCCGGAGGGACAGGTCTGGGCGCAGGCCGGCGTGATCGCGCCGTCGGTCAGCGCGATGCCGCGCACCCGCGCGTCGTTCTGCGCGAAGCGGATGCGCTGGACGCAGAAGGTGCACTTCTCCATCACGCCCTTGGTGCGCACCGTGACGTCGGGGTTGAGCTGCCACGTCAGCGGCCCCGGGAACGCGTGCTTCGGCGCGCCCTCGAGCCCGTAGTCCCAGAAGTTGAAGTAGCGCACCTTGTAGGGGCAGTTGTTGGCGCAGTACCGCGTGCCGACGCACCGGTTGTAGATCTGCCCGTTGAGGCCGTCGGGGGTGTGATAGGCGGCGTACACCGGGCAGACCGGCTCGCACGGTGCGTTGGCGCACTGCTGGCAGAGCATCGGGACCTGGGCGACCTGCCAGTCGGTGCCCGAGGGATCGCCCTCGTAATAGCGCTCGATGCGGATCCACGACATCTCGCGCGAGCGAACCACCTGGTCCTCGCCCACCGTCGGGATGTTGTTCTCCGCGTGGCACGCCGTCACGCACGCCGAGCAGCCGGTGCAGCGGGAGAGGTCGATCGTCATCTCCCACTTCGGGTGCTCCTGGCCGTAGGGGCCGAGGTCGCGGCGCTTGGCCTGCGACGCCGCGGCGGCCGCGACCGCCTCGCGCTCCGCCTCGGTCAAGGGCTCCTCGCGCCCTTCGCCATGGCCCGCGGCGGCCTCGCGGATCGGCGTCAGCCGGGCGATGCCGCGGCCCATCTGCCGCGCGCTGCCTTCCGTGGTGGCCAAGGCGCGGCGCTCGCCCGTCCTGGCCAGCGTCACCCTGACCTGGCAGAAGGCCAGCGCGCCGGAGCTGTCGGTGACGGGGTCGAGCAACGCCAGCGGATTGGCGCCGTTCAGCGCGTAGCGTCCGTAGGCGGTGTGCCCGCGGCCGATCGGCATCGCCACGACGTCGCGCCGCACGCCCGGATAGACGCACACCAGCGCATTGACCTTGCGCGCGCCGGCGGTGACGGCGACCTCGTCGCCGTTGGCCATGCCCAACCGCGCGGCGGTCTCGGGGTGAACCTCGACCCAGGTCTGCCAGGTGATCTTGATCGCCGGGTCGGGCACTTCCTGGAGCCACGACTTGTTGGCGCCGCGGCCGTCGTAGAGCATCGGCGAGGGCACGGCCAGCAGCACCAGGCCTTCGTTCGGCCCGCTGAAGGGCGCCGGCTCGAAGGTCGCGCGCGCGAAGTCCCGGGTCATCCGTACCGCCCGCGGCGCGCCGGCGGTCCAGGTGCCGCCGTGCGGAAGCAGCGTGTCGAGGTGCGGGACCGCCCGCGCCACCATCTCGCGCGCGGTGGTGACCCCGGCCGGCGCGACGTTCTTGCCGGCGTGGTTCGCGAGGCCCACGAGGACGTCGAAGGTCTGCTTCGTCTGGTGCAGCGGGCGCACGGTCGGCTGCACCAGCCCGGTGACGCCGGCGATCGGCTCGACCACGTCCCACGACTCGAGAGGGTGGTGGTCGGGGAGGATGATGTCGCACAGTTCGGCCGTCTCGTCGAGGTAGCTCGACAGCGACACCTTGAGCCTGACCTTGGCGAACGCCGCGGCGAAGCCGTCGCCCGGGAAGGTGAAGGCCGGGTTGGTGCCGTGCACCAGGGCCACGTCCACCGCGCCGGCGCTCATCGCCGCGACCAGGCCGTTGAGGTCCCGGAACGTCGAGACATGGTCGAAGACCGACCCGGCGGGGAAGGTCACGGTGCGGCCCACGTTGCCGGCGACGATGTTGAGGAGGTTGACGGCTACGGCCGTCTGGGTCGCCGCCTGGTGCTGGTGCGCGACGCCGCCGCCCACCGCGAGGCTCGGCGACGCGGCGCTGAACTCCCGGGCGAGGCGCTCGATCACGTCCTTGGGGACGCCGGTCTGGCCGCTCACGGTGTCGGCGTCGAAGCGGGCCAGGAAGCCGCGCAGCGCGTCGGCGTCGCCCCCGGTGACCCGGGAGCCGCCGCCCCGGACGATGGCGTTCGCGATGCCGAGGGCGACGAGATGCTCGGTCCCCGGCCTGGGGGCCACCCATTCGTCGGCGCTGTAGCCGGTCATCCCGCGGCGGGGCTCGACGGCGACGAACTTCGCCATCGTGCCGTCGTGGAATCCGTGCGACTCGGCGAAGCCGATGGCCTGCCGGGTCGGCGCGAGCCAGGTCTCGAGGAAGTCGGCGCCGAAAGAGAGGATGTACTGCGCGGCGCCGAAGTCGTAGCTGGGCACCGCCGCGAGCCCGAAGGTCAGGCGGCTGGCCTCGCGGATCGGCTCGTAGGCGAACGCCTCGTAGCGCAGGCGGCGGCTGGAACGGAAAGCGGCGAGCCAGGTGTCGGTGAAGTGATCGAGCGGGCCACTGCCCGCGCCCGACACGAAGGCCACGCGATCCTGCCCCGCCGTGGCGGCGGCCCCCAGGGCGGCGGCGACCTCGGTCTCGGCCTGCTCCCAGGTGATCGCCTTCCAGTGCGTGCCGTCGCGCTTCATCGGCTGGGTGACGCGGTCAGGATCGTACAGCCCCTGCAGCGCCGCCTGGCCGCGCGCGCACAGCCGCCCGCGGTTCACCGGATGCTCCGGATTGCCCTCGATCTTGATGGGGCGGCCTTCGCGCGTCTTGACGATGATGCCGCAGCCGGCGGGACACTCGCGGCAGGTGCTGGCGTAGTACGTCGGGATGCCCGGCACCAAGTCGTCGCTCGGCACCAGGTAGGGCATCCACTTCTCGCCCTCGCCGGTCCCGCATCCCGCGGCGAGCCCGGCGCTGGTGACCCCGGCGACCTGGAGAAACTTGCGGCGCTTCATGAAAGACCCGAGGTAACAGAGGTAACAAAAGTGACAAAGGGGACGCCAGGGAGAATTCGCATCCCCCTTGTTACCTCTGTCACCTTTGTCACCTTTGTCACCTCAGTAGTTAGAAATGGCACGCGGTACAATCCCGGGTGACCCCGCGTTGCATGTGGCAGTTGGTGCACCAGCCCATGTTGTTGATGTCCTGCACCGCGAAGACGCGCGGCAGCTGCTGGACGTTGCCGTGACAGGTCTGGCAGGCGAGGCCCGCGTTCACGTGGCGCATGTGCGGAAAGTGCGCGTGCTCGGAGATCTTGTAGACCCTCACCCATGGAATGGACTGCCCGCTGTCGGCGTAGGCGCGCACCTTGGCGATCTCGGGATTAGGCGCGCCCGCGGTGTCGGCGGCGGCGATCACCAGGTGGCAGCCGATGCACGTCTGCACCGTGGGAATGTTGGCGGTCCAGCTGTTGGCGGCGTTGTTGTGACAGTAGAGGCAGGGAATCCGGTACTGGCCGGCATGGATGTCGTGGCGGTAGAAGACCGGCTGCACCGGACCCTTGAGCCGTGCCGGCAGCGTGGGCCAGGCACCATTGGGACGCGACGCGCCGATGTCCGCGTACCCCGCGCCGCTCACCGGCGGGAGCGGGAAGGTCCAGGCGACGGGGCCCGTGGTGTCGGAGGCGGGCCGCGCCGAATCGCCGGCCGCCTGCGGCCCCTGTCCGCTCGCCAGCGAAACGCCGGCAAGGATCGCACCGAAACCCAGCACGATCCCGCCGGCAATGGCCACACCATTCCGCTTCATCCAGACCCTGGCGATGAGTTTGATGCGTGCGAACCGATGAACCCGGGAAGCCGCGAAGATTCTACTCTCTCGTGAAACGAATCACAAGCCCGACGGCGCCGTCGCGCCGGCCGGTGCGGCCACCGCGGGCTGCGGCCACCAGAAGATGAGCACCGCGCCGGCGACCACCCCGATGCTGAGCAGCTGCCCCATGCTGAGCGGCCCGAGGACCAGGCCGAGCTGGGCATCGGGCTGCCGGGTGAACTCCACCGCGAAGCGCGCCACGGCGTAGAGCACGAGGAACAGCGCGGCGAGCGCGCCCGGCTTCGGGCCCCGCGGGCCGCGCCGGACGTACACCACCCACAGCACCACGCCGATGACGAGGCCCTCGAGGATCGCCTCGTAGAGCTGTGACGGATGACGCAGCGGGACGTTCGGTGCGAGCCGCGCCCAGGCGCCGCTCGCCCTGAGCCGCACCAATGCTTCGTGCCAATGCAGCGAGCCCCCGCCGGCAAGTTCGGGCGACAGCGCGCGCGCCACCGGATCGGTCGGAAAGCGCATCGCCCAGGGCAGCGACGCCGGCGCGATGCGGCCGAAGAGCTCGGCGTTGACGAAGTTCGCGCAGCGCACCAGGACGATGCCCGCGGGAATGCAGAGAGAGAGGGCGTCGGCGAGCCGGCGCCACTGGATGCCGCGCCGCCGCGCGAAATACGCCGACGCCAGGATCACCCCGAGCAGCCCGCCGTGGAACGAGAGGCCGCCCTGCCAGATCTGGACCAGCTGGCCGGGATGCACCAGCAGCGCGCGCTCGTAGAAGAGCGCGTAGCCTATCCTCCCGCCCACCAGCACCCCCACGACCAGCCAGCCGATGAGATCGCTGACGGCGTGCTTGGTGAGCGCCACAAATCCGTCCCGGCCCACCTTGTCGAGGATCCAGCCCGCGATCAGGAAGCCGGCAAGGTAGCCGAGGCCGTACCACCGGATGTTGAGCGGGCCCAGGTGGAGCGCGACCGGGTCCCAGCCGGGAAACCCGATTTCCGCCAGCAGGACCGGCGGCATCATTCGGCGAGCTCCAGCCTCGCGAGCGCGTTTTCGTGCAGACGAAGGGGAAAGTGCGTGCCGAAAACAAAGCGCTCGCGGCCCACGGTGCGGTAGAGGTGCTGGAGATGATCCTCCGGCGCGGCCCAGATCCAGCTGATGTCCCACCGGATGCGCGACGACTCGGCCGGCGTCGAGCCCCAGTGTACTTCCTCCACGATCGCCCGATCGGCGTTGGTAACGAGGAGCCTGACGGCGTCATGCGACCGCACCGTGTTGCGCACGTCGGCGCCGATGAGATCCGCCACCACGTCGAGCCGGCTGCGCTGCCGCCCGTCCTCCAGACGCATCGTGAGCACCAGGACCAGGCCGGCCTCGGCGCACGCCGCGGTCAGCTCGCCCATCGCCGCACCCGCGGTGGTGAAGCCGAAATGCGAGGGGTAGGTGCGCACGGCGGGACACCGCTCGCCGTGCGCCCGCTCGATCTCGCGCTCCCAGCCGGGGAAGACCGGATTCACGGCCGGCACCGGAAGGAGGCGGGGCCGCCACGGCGCGAGCGCGGCGAACAGCTCGTCGTTGCCGGCCGCCGCATCCCGGTACCAGAGGCTGGGCAGATGCCCCGTCCACGCGGCGCCGATGCCGAGGCGGTCCATCTCGGCCACCAGGCGCGCCGGCGAGGGATCGGGCAGCGCGCGGAACGGGTAGCCGCCAATGAGGGCGTTGTGGTCCGTGAGAGTCTGGTGGCTCATGGCTGCTGGCTGATGGTCGTGAGACGGAAGATCTTCGCGGCGTTCTTCCATCGTATTGACGCAAGATCGTCCTCGCTCAGGCCCATGGAGGTCAGCGCGCGCAGCTTGGCGAGCCCGGTATCCATCGTGAGATCGGTCCCCCAGAGGATCCTGCCCGGGCCGACGGATGCGACGGCCAGCTCCAGCATACCCCGATCCACGCCGCTCCCCGAGAGGTCCACCCAGATGTTCGGCGCGTCGGGGAGGGCCCGCAACGAATGGGCCCAGTCGCCGCCGCCACCGATGTGCGCGAGGATGAACCGTACCGTGGGGTGCCGGGCGGCGAGCGCCATCAAGTCGAGCGCGTCGGAGATCTCCTGGCCTGGTACCTCGCCTCGGCGGTGCTGCCAGATGTGCTGGAGGATGGGCACGCCGCGACGCGCGGCTTCCTCGCAGATGGGATCGAGCAGCGCGTCGCTCGCGCGGCGGCTGGCCGCGAGCTTGATGCCCAGCGCGCCGCGCTCAGCGCCCGCCGCGATCTCCTTCAGGGCATGGGCGGTGAAGTTGGGATTGACCGTGGTGTAGCAACGCACCAGCCCGGGATGCTCCACCGCGATGGCGCGCATCGCCTCGTTGCCCTCGCTCACGTCGTCGGGCGAGGGAACGTAGGTGGGCGACGTATGACCCCAGCTGCCCAGGATGGACGCGATGTGCAGCGTGATGCCGATGCGCTCGCCATAGGCGAGACGACGCGCGTTGGCCTCGCGCCAGTCGCTCCGCCCCGAGGCCTCATGCTGGAAATGGACGTGCACGTCCACCAGCGGCCCGGCGCCCGCGAGCGGCGTCACGCGCCCACCTCCGCCAGCACGTCCCGCACCACATCCAGCGTCAAGCGCACCTCCTCATCGCCGTGGGCCAGCGATGGAAAGTTGTACGCGCCACGCTTGAGCAACACCCCCCGCCCCGCGCAACCAAGGAGCAAGGTGCGCTCCCGGGCCGGCGTCGCGAAGCGGAGCAGGAACATCGCGGGGATGCCCAGGGCGGCGTGGCGGTGAGACGGCAGGGCTGCCAAGCCGTTCAACATCAGCGCCCCGACGCGCGCGATATGGCCCGCGACGTCTTCCTTTTCCCAGACGTCGAGCACCGCGTCGGCCGCGGCGAGGGCGACGAACTCGGTCGCGAGGGTGGACGAGATCCAGGTCTCGCGAAAGCGCGCCATCAGGTCGGCGCGCCCGACCACCGCCGCGAGCGGAAACCCGTTGGCCATCGCCTTGCCGAGGCAGGCCAGGTCGGGCGTCACGCCCCAGGCCTCCGCCGCGCCGCCCCGCGCCAGGCGGAAGGCGGTCTTGATCTCGTCGAAGATGAGCACGGCGCCGGTTTCGTCGGCGAGCCCGCGGGCCACGCGCAGCCACTCGCGTCCGGGCTCCCGCTCGATGAACGGCTCGAGCACGATGGCCGCGGGCCGCGCGGCGCGCACCGCCATCTCGAGCGCCGCGGCGTCGCCATAGGGCACCGCCGTCCAGAGGTCCGAGACCGGCGAGGGCACGCCGGTGCCCGCCGTCGGACCGTCGAGCCAGCCGTGGTAGCCACAGTGCACCACGCTCCGCAGCGCGGTCGCGGTCCGGGCGATGCGCACCGCCGCCTGGACCGCCTCCGCGCCGCTCTTGAAGAACCGCGCCTGGTCGGCGCCCGGATACACCTCGCAGAGCCGCTCGGCGACGCGGACCTCGAGCGCCGGTGGCAACGGGCCCACGGCGCCGTCGCGCACGGCGCGGGACGCCGCCTCGCTCACATGTGGATGCGCGTAGCCGAGCGAGACGGCGCCCAGCGCCATCGTCCAGTCGAGAAGCGTGCGTCCGTCGGCCGTCTCGACGCGGCACCCGTCGGCGCGCACCATGTGCGAGGGGCCGTCCGGGCCACCGAACATGGCGTCGGGCCCCTTGGAGCGCGTGGACGTGAAGCCCGCGACAGCATCGGCCGCCCGGCGAATCAGGTCACTCACTGAATGCCGCCCTCATTTCACCCGCACCCGCTGGAGCGGGCCCGGCACGGCGCGATCGCCCGCGAGGTAGAGCCGCGCGCCCCGGGCACCCGACCAGACCAGCTGGCCGGTGCGCCGCTCCCGGTCCTCCCGGGCGCGATTCACGTAGAGGTCGAATCCTACGTCTCCGGTGAACGGCTCGGGAAACGCGAGATCGAAGCGCACCGTGTAGCCGCGTGGCGTCGGCTCCCACCAACCGTCGGTGACCATCGCGGGGTCGCCGTCCGTCCCGCGCACCGCCGAGACGCGCAGGTGATGCTGATTGTCGGCATCGGGAACGATCAGCCATCCGAAGAAGCCGCCGTAGTCCACGTAGACCTGGAGGCCGTCGCTGTGGGTATCGGGGTTCTCGTTCTCCCACTCTGGATCGCTCGCGCCGGGCGGGCGAAACCAGGGGTGCTGCGCCACCACGTCCACTTCGACGTGCAGCACCTCCTCGCGGACCGAGAGCACGGCGCGAGCCGAGAACCGCTCCGCGCCCTCGTAGGGCTCTTCGGCGCGCCGGAACTGCGCCGCGTCGGTGAGCGCGATCGGCGTGCCGGCGGGGAGCACCACCGGGGTTCCTTGCTCCTCCAGCGCCGGCGCCGCCTCCTCGGGCACTTCGCGCAGACCCTCGAGCTCGACCGGGTCCCCGCGGTCGGGATCCACCAGCCAGCCGTAGTCGGTCGCGCGGTGCATGTGGACCGAGCCGTCCTTGAGCCGTACGACGAAGTCGTCGTCGACGCAGTCGATGTCGGTGACGAGCCCTCCCGGATCGAGACACGCCGCGAGCGTCACGGCCTCACCACTGCCGATCACGACGGCGTAGTCGAGATCGTCCGCGGCGCCCGACGGCCCCGGCGGACCGGGGCCGCGCTGCACCAGGACCTGAAAGGGCTGCCGGGCCGACAGGTGCACCCGCAGCGTGCCGTCGTCGCGTGTGAAGACCAGACCCTGCTCGTCGGCCTGCATACGCCCGAGGCCGTGCCAGGGGAGCGCGAGCTGCCGGTCGAGGGTCTCGCTCTGGAGCTGCACCACGTCGAGGACGTAGCCGGGGGTGACGACCAGCGTCCGCTGGATCGCCGCGCCATCGAAGGCGGTGTCGGGCGCGAGCAGCGCGCAGATCCATCCGAACTCGCCGCGCTCGTCGAAGGCGACGCAGCGGCCCCGCGCGGGGGACTGGGAGTGCCCGTCCACCAGCGGCGCGTTATGCGCCAGCGTCGAGCGGTACCACGACAACGAAGGCGACACGTAGGATCCGGTGCCGAAATCGACGAGCCACGGCACGCCGCGCAGCACCGCCGAGACGTGCAGCCGGTCGGGATGGCCATGACCCCCGCCCGGCTCGCCGTAGTCGAGGCTGACGTAGCTCTTTCCCGCGTCGCGCCGGAAGATCGCGAGGCCCGTGGCCTCGAGATGCGCGGTGCCGGGGCGCCACGCCGCCGGGTCGGCCTCCGGCAACGCGGGCATCATCCACAGCCAGGCCTTCCATCCCAGCCTGGTCCGCCGCACGCCGCCCGGCGTCTCGTGGCGCTCGACCTCGGTGATGAAGCCCGGCGACTCACTCCCCTCAGCTGTTGAGGGGTCGTAAAGGTATCCCAACAGCGACGCGTAGAAGGCCGCACCGGCAGCGCCCTGGCCGTCCAGCGATTGCGCGGCCGCGATCTCCCACAGCTCCGCCATCCGCCGCTGGCGCAGCGAGACGCCGAACTTGCTGTCGCGCCGCGCGGGAAAGGTGAAGTCGGGCAGCGCCGTGAGCACCGGCGCGCGGAACGCCGCGCGGAACCGGGTGCCGTGATCGTCCCCGCCCCGCCACAGGTCCACGACGCCCGCCTGGCGCAGCAGTTGCGCGCCCCAGGTGAGGCCGCGGAGCGCGAACCAGTGGTAGTTCTCGCCTTCGTACCAGAGGCCGTCGGCGAGGAGCCCGTGCGCCAGCGTCGCCAGCACGCCGGAGGGCCCGTGCGCGGCGCGCTCCCGCATCGGCGCGTCGCCCAGCACGCCGCCCAGCGCCAGGAGCGCCGCCGCATTCCAGACCTGGCGGTTGGAGGCACCTTCGTCAAAGTCGGCGATGATCGCCGCGCTCGGCCGGAAGAGCCGGGCGCGCAGGTCGGTCGCGAGTCCCGCCGGCAGGCGTCCCAGCGCCTCGAGCGTCGACGCGGCCGCCGCGAGCTGGAGCACCCAGACGGACTCCAGGTAGGTGGAGAAGAAGGGCCGCGAGGGACCGAGCACGTTGTCGGCGTTGGGGTAGAGCTGATAGCGCTCGGTCAGCAGGGCCAGGGTCTCGAGGGCGCGCGTCTCCGCGGCGCTGTTGCCGCCGGGTCCCGCGTGGAGCGCCATGACCAGCACGCGCTCGGCGAGCCAGAGCTGATACCAGTAGACCCACCAGCGGTGCGTCTGCTCGGTGGACCAGACCCGGCCGCACCGGGTGCAGCGCTGGGCGTGGGGCGAAAAAGGATCGAATGCCAGCTCGGCCTCGTCGTCGCGACAGTGCGCGCCCCAGCGCGACAGCAGGGCCTTGGACTCCGGCACGTGGAGCGGATGCGCGAGCAGCTGCGCGACGTCGGCCTCGAGATGCGCGCCGAGCGCCGCGAGGTCGGGGGACGATTTCGCGGCCGCGCGCCGCGCGAGCAGGTCGTCGGAGCCGATGAGTACCGTCACCGAGCTTCCGCTTTCCACGCCGTCACCCCGAACATGTCGAACCCGAAGGGCAGCACGGTGCCGCCGGCTCCGCGCACCGCCTCGGCGACGTCGAACTCGCAGCCCGGTTTCGCCAGCAGCACCAGGCAACCTCCCGCTCCGGCGCCGCAGGCCTTCGCGCCGTCGGCGCCCGCGGCGGCGGCGGCCGCTTCGATGCGTCGCATCGCGTCGGTCTGCATCCCCTCCACCAGTTCCCGCTGGAGCCGCCAGTTCTCGCTGAGTACCCTGGCCACGTCCCCGACGGCGCCCTGCTCCAGCGCGGTGCGCATCGCCAGCGCGCAAGCGCGCAGCCCGTCGAGGGCGTGCCGCGTGGGGGCCTCGCCGCGCTCGTAGGCGTCCCAGACGCGGTGATGGGTGTCCGCCGAAAAGCGCGACGCCCCGGTGTAGCAGAGCACCAATGCCTGCTCGAGCTCGCGCCGGCACGCGGCGGGGACGTCGGGGCGCGTCGAGGTGACCGACGGCTCGCCGAAGGAGAGATACTGGAATCCCCCCAGCGCCGCCGCGTACTGGTCCTGGCTCCCGCCCACGATGCCCGCTTCGCGCGTCTCGATCGTGAAGGCGGTACCGGCGATCTCGATCGGCATCCGGGTGTCGCCCTTGAGCAGGTCCATCGCCGCCACCAGGGCCACCCCCAGCGCGCCCGATCCGCCCAGTCCCGAGCCGGCCGGTGCGTCGCTGCGCGTGACGATCTCGATGCCGCCGTCATCGGGCGCGAGGCTCCGCGCCACGGCCTTGACCAGCGCCAGCTCTCCGTCGGCGCGCAGGTCCTGCACGTGGCGGGCCGTCGCCGCGGCGCCGAGGTCGAGGGCGCGCAGCGTGATGCCCCGCCCGCCGCGCGTCACCGCGGCGTGCGCGTAGAGGGTGATCGCCACGTTGACCACCGCGCCGCCGTGGCGCGACGCATAGGCCGGCACGTCGGTCCAGCCGCCGGCGAGATCGATGCGCATCGGCGCGCGGGCCCGGATCATGGGCGGCCCCCGCCCAGGCTCCACCGACCCACCGTCGCAAGCTCGCCTCGCAGGTCCATGCGAATGCCGCGCACCCGCTGATTGGCCCCCTGCACGCCGCGGGCGTGGTAGAGGAAGGTGATCGGCAGGTCGCGGGCAACGAGGCGCTGGACCTCGCCCAGGTCGCCGCGGGCCAAGGCGCGGTCGACGTCGTCGCTCTGGTACTGGGCGTACTGCATCGTCTCGCGCCGCCGGCGCGAATCGAAGAGCGCGCCGAGGTAGCCCAGCGCGAGATCGCCCGGGATGCCGGTCACCAGGGCATCGTAGTCGCGCTGCGTGCCCTGCGCCGCCGCCAGGAACGCACCGAGCTCGAGCTGGCGGATCCGCATCTCCACGCCGACCGACCCGAGGTCGGCCTGGATCAGCTGCTCCAGGACGTTGTCGGAGGAGCCGACGGTGCTCAGGGTGAACGCGAGCCGCCGCGACCCATTCTCTCGCACGCCCCGCGGCCCGACGCGCCAGCCGAGCGAGTCGAGCAAGGCGCGGGCTGCCGCGCGATCGAAGGGCACGTGGGGGACCGGCACGGCGAGGGGATGCGAGGGCGGCACCGGCCCGTCGGCGATCTCGCCGAAGCCGTAGACGTAGGCGTCGAGCATCTGCCGGCGATCGAGCGCCATGGTGAACGCGCGCCGCAGCCGGGGATCGTCGAGGGGCGGCCGCGCCGTATTCCAGATCAGCCCGTAGGTGAAGAGCAGCGGATACTCGAGCACCGACCGGCCGCTCACCCGCCGCACGATGTCGGCGTGCATCGGGTTGATCCCGGCGAGGTCCAGCTCGCCATCGACGATACCGGCAAGCTTGGTCGTAGCCTCGTCCACCACCACCAGCACGAAGCGCCTGATGGCCGGCGGCCCGCCCAGTGCCGCGGGGAAGCCGGGGTTGGCCTCGAACACCCAGCGCCGGTTGGGCACATGCTCGACGAACCGGAAGGGTCCGTTGCCGACCGGATGCTCGTTGAAGGCGGCAGCGCGCAGCTCGCCACGCGGCAGGGCCTCCAGCAGGTGTGCCGGTAAGATCGCGAGGTCGGTCAGCACGTCGGGAATCGACTGCTGCGGCCGGCAGAAGGTGAGTGTCACCCGCGGTTCGGGTATCGGCGCGGTGGCATCCACCGTTTCGAGGCATGCCAGCTCCGCCTGCCGCGGATACCCCGTCGCCGGGTCCTTCGCTGCCTGGAGTGTGAACTGGACGTCGCGCGCGGTGGTGGGGGCCCCGTCCTGCCAGCGCAGGTCGGGGCGAAGGCGGAAAGTGAGCGCCCGGCGGTCCGCGCTCCATTCCCACGACGCCGCGAGATAGGGCTGCGGCACCAGCGCGCTGTCGTAGCGCACCAGCGTCGTGAACAGCACGTAGCGCTGGACCTGCTTCGCGAGGGGATGCGTGGTGAGGAGCGGATTGATGGACTGCAAGTCGGCGCCCGACGCGTAGAACACGGTGCCCGCGGGCTCCGCGGGGCGGCATCCGGCGAGCACGAGGGCGAGGGTGATCCAGCGGGCGTGCACGACGGGGGAAACTAGAGAATCGCGGCGCCAAGCGCGAGATTGACCGCGATGGCCCTGGCCCTGCGCCGCACCCTCGTCGCCCTCGCCACCGTCCTCCTCGTGCTCACCGTGACTTTCGCGGGGCTGCACCTGGCGCCCGGTGATCCGGTCCGGCTCTACCTCGGCCCCTCGGCCGACGCGGCCACCGCCGAGGTGATGCGGCACCAGCTCGGGCTCGACCGGTCGGTCGCCGAGCAATACGTGCGTTGGCTGGGCCGCTTCGTCACCGGCGACTGGGGCGCCAGCATCGCGCAGCATCGGGCCGTGACCCGGGTGCTGGCCGAGGCGCTCGGACCCACGCTGCTGCTGACCGGCCTCTCCCTTCTTCTGAGCTACGCGATCGGCATCGTGATCGGCGCGGTCCAGGCGGCGAGGCGGCGCAGCGGGCTGGACTGGGCCCTCACCGTGGTGACGACGGGATTCCAGGCGGTGCCGGCCTACGTCCTCGCGCTCGGGCTGGTGCTCATCTTCGCGTACGGCGCCGCGCTCTGGAGCTGGCCGGAGGCGTTGCGGCTCCCGGCCATGGGCGCCGAGAGCTTCGGCGCCGACCTCCTGAGCCCGGCGCAGCGACTCGGCGATCGCCTGCGCCACCTCGTTCTGCCGGTCACGACCCTCACCGTCATCGGTGCCGCGGGTCTCGCGCGCTACGTGCGCGCCGCGACCATCGAAGCGCTGCGCCAGCCGTCGGTGCGCACCGCCCGCGCCAAGGGTCTCGGCGAGGGGAGCGTCCTGATGCGCCATGCGCTGCGCAACGCCCTCGTCCCGGTGGTGACGCTGGCCGGTCTCCAGCTGCCCGCGCTCTTCTCGGGTGTGGTCTTCGTGGAGACGATCTTCGCGTGGCCGGGGATGGGCCGCGTCATGGTCCAGGCGGTGCTCGCGCGGGACTACCCCGTCGTCATGGCGGCCACGGCGGTGTTCGCGGCGCTCGTGGTGGTGGGCAACCTGCTGGCCGACGCGGCCAGTGCGTGGGTGGATCCGAGGCTGCGGCGCTGATGGTGGGAACGCGGGAGCGTGGGGGCGTGGGAGTGTGGAATCGGGCTCTGGTCACCGGCGCCGCCTTGCTTGCCGGCGTGGGCGTCGTCGCGCTCCTCATCCCACTCCTGCACGGGCCGATATCGAGCGAGCTGAACGACATCGTGGCCCGGCGATTCCTGGCGCCGCTGGGGCGCACGCCGGAGGGGACCTTTCATCTCCTGGGCACCGACCGGTTCGGGAGAGACCTGCTGGTGCGGCTCGCCTTCGGGGCGCGGGTGTCGCTCGCGGTGGGGTTGATTGCGGCCGTGGTGTCCACCGCGCTGGGCGTGCTGCTCGGCTCGATCGCCGGTTACGCGGGCGGGCGAACGGACCGCGCCATCAGCGCCCTCACCGACTCGGCGCTCGCGATTCCCCGCGTGCCCCTGCTCCTGCTCCTGGTGGCGCTGTTCCAGCCCGGGCTCGCGGTCACGGTGCTCGCCATCGGGCTGACGGGGTGGATGACGGTGACCAGGCTGGTGCGCGCGGAGGTGCGCTCGCTCAAGGAGCGGCTCTTCGTCGAGGCCGCGCGCGCGCTCGGCGTGCCGGCGTGGCGCGTGGTGGCGCGGCACTTGATCCCCCACGCGGTGGGGCCCGCGCTGGTCGCCACGGCGTTGGGGGTGGGCAGCGCGATCATGCTCGAGGCGGGGCTCTCCTTCCTCGGACTCGGCGTCCAGCCGCCGACGCCCTCGTGGGGCAACATGATCGCGGCGGGGCGCGATGCGCTGGTGGTCGCGCCGTGGGTCGCGCTGGCGCCGGCGGCGCTGGTGGCGCTGGTCGTGCTGGCGTGCAGCCTGGTGGCGGACGGACTGGAGCGGAGTCTGGCCGGCCGGGCCTGACCGCCGGTCGATACCCTGTCATTGCTGACAGGTTACGAACCCGACACGCCTTCCGTAGGTTGGCGGTTCCTTGAACAAGGTTTCTCTCGAATGCACCGATCCATCAGCACCGGCGCGTCCGCGAGAATCGTCCGTGTCGGTTCTCAAACAAGTCAGGCCTATGAGCAGGCCAGGCCGTACGTGGCTGCCAGCGGCATTGTGATTCTGGTCGGCCCGACGGGCGCCGGGAAGACGACGCTGGCTCGCTGGATGCACGACGAGGGACCCAGATGCGGCAGCCCTTTCGTCGCCATCAGCGCCATGGAGTTGGTGGAATCGATGGCGTACGACCAGTTGTTCGGACATGTGCCGGGTGCCTACACCGGCGCGGTCGGCCGCGGCCACGGAGTCTTCGAGCGCGCGCGTTCCGGGACCGCACTGTTCGACGAATTCCACCTCCTGCCCACGAGCGTTCAGGCCCTCCTTCTGCGCGCGCTGTCCACCGGCGTCTACCTGCCGCTCGGGGGCGAGCGGGATGTCCCGATCCTCTGCCGGGTAATCATCTGCACCCGCGATTGCCCGGACGAGATGATGGAGCGCGGTGACCTGCTGCCGGATCTTCGCTACCGATTGGGATACTGCATTGTCACGGTTTCGGGGCTGGCGGACCAACGCGATGTGATTGCCGCATTCGCCCAGACCTTCCTTGAATCCTGTCGCGAAGTGACGGGCGTGACGGGACCATGTGCGTTTTCTCCCGACGTCATGCCCGCTCTCGAAGCGGCGCCCTGGCCAGGCAATCTTCGAGAGTTGCGCGGAGTTGTTGAGGCGGCGTACCTGCACGCGGTCGGGGACACCATGGTACGGTTCGACCACCTTCCACCGCACGTCCGCATCGCGCCACGATTCAAGCCACATGGCGATCCCTCCGAGAACGCCCGGGTGGTCGAATGGGCGCTGTGGCGCACGGGGAATCGGATCGATCGAGCGGCCGCCCTGATTGGGGCGCATCGCAACACCATCTCGAAATACCTGGCCGACCGGGAAGCGCGGGCCGGGGACGAGCGTGGCCCGGCGCACATTCCGGCCGAAGGAAATGTGCGTGGCGATCCGTCTCTGTCCTGAGGTTGCGTGAAAGCCGGATTCTGTAACTCGGCTACCGCCACGCGCTTGCGTCGCCCCACCGCGCGCGAGCCGCCGCGGCACGTCTTGTGCTTCCCCAGCCTGCGTTCCGACTTCGGAGTCGAGCGTGGCCGAGATTCAATCGAAACTGCCTCTGCCGGATGCCTTCGAGGCTGCCTACCTCCAGTACAACGGGATCCTCCCGCTCGAGATCGCGAACGAACGGCTCAGGGTCGCCGTCTCGGGCGAACCCGCCATCGAGGTGCTGGACGACCTCGAGATTTCGTTCGGGATCCCTCTCGATCTACTGCCAGTCACCGCAATCGAGCTCGAGGACGGCATTCGCCGCGCATTCAGCGCAGCGGAGTCGGTGGTCGAGCTGGTTCGCGACCTCAATGACGCGGTCCAGACAGCCACAGAGGGCGATGCTCCGTACGCGGACGCACGGGATCTTGCCAGCCAGCCACCGGTCATCCGCTTCGTCAACCTGCTGATCCGCGAAGCCTACCAGTCCCAAGCCAGCGACATCCATCTCGAGTCAGCGCGCGAGGGCCTGCGGGTACGCTTCCGCCTGGACGGCGTCCTCAGCGAGGTCCCCTGTCCGCCCAAGGGGCTCCAAGCGGCGGTCGTGTCCCGGGTCAAGCTCCTCGCCGGCCTGGACATCGCCGAGCGCCGCATCGCCCAGGACGGCCGGATCCGCCTTCGGCTCGAGGAGCGGGAGCTCGACCTGCGGGTGTCCACCGTACCCACGCTGTACGGCGAATCGGTGGCCGTACGGTTGCTGGATCGTGGCGGCCGGCCCGTCGGTCTCGATGAGCTGGGTCTCGCGCCGGAGGATCTGGCCGCCGTTCGCCGGCTCGCGGAGCGGCCACACGGCATCATTCTGGCGACTGGCCCGACCGGAAGCGGCAAGACCACCACCCTGTACGCCGCACTCGGCCTGCGGCGCGCGAGCGCCGAGAAGATCATCACGGTCGAGGATCCAGTCGAATACCACTTCGACGGCGTGACCCAGGTGCAAGTGAATGCCCGGGCCGGCATGACCTTCAGCTCCGCGTTGCGCTCCCTGCTCCGTCAGGACCCCGACGTCATCATGGTGGGCGAAATGCGGGACACCGAGACCGCGCAGATCGCCGTCCAGGCGGCCATGACCGGGCACCTGGTCTTTTCGACGCTTCATACCAACGATGCCGTATCGGCACTGACGCGTCTCGCGAATCTGGGGGTCCAGTCCTACATGGTCGTCGCCGCGCTCGAGGGCGTGCTCGCGCAACGCCTGGTCCGCCGGGTGTGCGCCCATTGCCGGGAACGCTACCGACCCGATGCCGAGGCGGTCGCGCTTCTGGCACACCGGCCCGTCGGCCGGGTCTCGCTCGAGCGCGGTCGGGGCTGCCCCGAGTGCCGTAACACCGGTTACCGCGGCCGCACCGGCTTGTTCGAGCTCCTCAGGGTCACCGATGGGGTGAAGCTGGCGGCGGCGCGCGGCGACGACCTCACCGGTCTGCGCGAAATCGCGCGCCGGGAAGGCATGGTCACGCTCCGTGACGACGGCTGGCGCAAGGTGCAGGCCGGCATCACCACGATCGAGGAAGTGCTCCGTGTCACCCAGGACTGACGGCCGCGGCGGGTTCACACTCATCGAGATCATGGTGGTGATCGTGGTGATCGCGATGCTCGCGGGGCTGGTTGCGCCAATGGTCTTCCGCAATGTCGGGGACGCGAAGGTATCGGCCGCCAAGGCACAGATGGAGTTGTTCGCGCTCGCGCTGGATCAATACCGGCTCGACAACGACTACTACCCGTCGACCGCACAGGGCCTCGACGCGCTGCGGGCCCAACCCGCCGGCGATCCGGCGCCACGCAACTGGCGCGGCCCTTACCTGCGACGCCCGATCCCGCTTGATCCGTGGGGCCACGCCTACGTCTTCGCCAGGCCGGGGGTGGTCAACCCCGCGGGATACGACCTGTTGACGCACGGGCGCGACGGACGTCCGGGCGGCGTCGGTGAAGACGCGGACATCAGCCAGTGAGCGGATTCCGTTTCGAGGCGGTGCGCCCGTTGGATGGTGGCGTCGTGCGCGGACGGCTCGAGGTCGCCTCCAGACCCGAAGCCCTCGCCGTTCTGGAGCGCCGCGGGCTGCTCGCTGTCGCGGTCGAACCGGCGCCGCTAGAGCGCTGGCGGCGGCGTCCTGACGCCCGCTCGCAGGCGACTGCGTTCCGCAGCCTCGCCTCGCTGATGGAGGCCGGGGTGCCGCTGGCTTTCGCCCTCAAGGCCACGCGCCGAGCGGTGTCGGGACAGCTGGCCGAGTCGCTGGCCCGCGTCGAGGCCGGGGTCCGCGAAGGAGCGTCGCTCGGGGCCGCACTGAGTGCCGAGCCGTTCTTCTTTTCCCCCATAGCCGTGGGGCTGGTGCACGCTTCGGAGAACGGGCTCGGAGTCGCCTCCGGACTCGCCGCGGCGGCCGACGAGCTTGAGCGGAGCGCCGAGAGCGCCGCCCGGATGCGCGCGGCCCTGGCCTACCCGGCGATCCTCCTGACTGTTGGCGGTTCTTCACTTCTCGGAATCCTGCTGTTCGTGGTGCCACGCTTCGCGGCGCTCCTGGCGGACGTGGATGCGGTCCTCCCACCGCTGACGCGCTTGCTGCTCGGCGCCTCGATGACTCTCCGGTCGCACTGGTTGGTGCTCGCGACCCTCTTCGTTCTGGGAGCCGCCACCGTCATTCGGTGGAGCAGGAGCCATCGCACCCGGGCATCGAGCCTTCTGCACGCGTACCCGATCATCGGAGCGATCCTGCACGCCCGCGCGACGGCGCGGGCGGCCCGCGCCCTGGGGGCCCTGCTCGGCACGGGTACTCCTGCGCTGCGCGCGATTCGCATTGCACAGGAGAGCGTCGGTGACACTCTGGTCGCGGAGCGCCTCGGACGCGCCACCGAACGGGTGGCGGAGGGCGCCTCGCTTAGTGCGGCCCTGGAAGCGGAGCGCGCCTTCACCCCATTCGCGCTTCAGATGGCCGCAATCGGCGACGGCGCGGGCCGCTTGCCGGAACTCCTCGGCCGGGCGGCCGCGATCGAGGCACAGAACGCCGAGCAACGCATCGGGACGCTGATCGGCCTCCTCGAACCCGCCCTCATCGTCGGCTTTGCCGCGATGGTGGCGCTCGTCGCGGCTGGCCTGCTCCAGGCGCTCTACAGCGTGAGACCGGGGGGTCCGTGAGTAGGGGCTTGACCCTCCTCGAGCTGATCGTCTCGCTGGCGATCATCGGCCTCATCGCGGGACTGAGCGGGTTGGCCTGGCGTCAGAGCATGGCCTCGCCTTCGGCGGCCGCGCTGCGAGCGGTGCTCGATGCCCGCGAGTCGGCGATTCGATTCGGCAAACCAACGGTGTGGCACTCGGGCTCGGTCGTCATCCGTTTCCTTCCGGACGGGTCATCGAACGGCGGGCGTCTCACGGCGGACGGCGTCACCATCGTCGTGGACCCGTTGAGTGGGACCGTCCGTGCGAAGCGCTGAGCGCGGCGTGGTGCTGCTGGAGGTGATGGCCGCGACGACCATCCTCGCCGTCGCCGGTCTTGGCATCGTCAGGCTGGTGGATGCCGAGAGCCGATCGCTCGCCGAAGCGCAACAGCGCGAGGCCGAGCTGGCGGATGAGGATCGCCTCCTTACGGCCCACGTGCTGCTGTCGCGATCCGACCTGGAGCTGCGGCTGGGTGTGTCGGTCGTCGGCCCGTACCTGGTCGGTATCCAGCGTCCGACGCGCACCCTGTTCCGCATCGCGCTCCGGCGCGCCGCCAACCCACAGCGCGACGATCTTGTGACTGTCGTGTATCGTGAAGACCTCGATGCGCGATAGTCGAGGCTTTACGCTGCTGGAGCTCGTCGTAGGACTCACCATCGGCTCGGTCCTGGTGCTCACAGCGGCCCGGCTGTTTGGCGACGTGACGGAGGACGCTCGCCGGCTCACCGAGCGACGCGAGCGGCTCGACCGCGACGCGAATGGCCTCCGGTTGCTGGGAAAGCTGGTCGAGTCCATCGACGTCGCGAGCCCTGGGGCCATTCCCTTTCACGGCGAGCGGGATCGGATCCTCTTCAGCGCGTGGAGCAGCCGGTCCCGCGGCTGGCCGATCCTGCGGTCCTACACCGTCGTTGCAATCGACCCCGGGCTGGCGGTCGTATCGCAGTTCGATACGCTGGTTGTCGCTGTCGGTGTCGACAGCCTGGCGCTGGACTACCTCCCGCACGCCGGCGCCAACGAGTCATGGGTTCGTGGATACCTGTCGCCCACTTCGCTGCCACTCGGCATCCGTTTCAGGCTCTGGCGCCTGGGGAAGCCAGACACGCTGCTGCTCCTCGTGGGGAGCGAATGACGAAGCACGGCTTCGCCTTGATGGCAGTCCTCTGGACAATCGCGGCGCTCACCGGTGCGCTCGCGGCGTGGATGGGCATACTCCGAATGGGCGACCGGGCCTCGCGCAACCGGATAGGTCTCGCGCGCGCACGATGGGCAGCCGAGGCGTGCGCCGAGATCGCACGCGGCCGGCGAGCGGAAGGCTCGACTGAAGACTACGGCTCGGAGGCGCTCGGGGACGGTCTCAGCTGCCGGTGGCGGTTGGAGAATCCCTTCGCGGCTCTCAACGTCAATCAGTCCGACAGCGCGACGATAGAAAGAGCCTTCGCGCTGACCGGTGTAGGACCGGGTTCCGCCACGATGTGGGCCCATCGCATCGTTCGGTTTCGCGCCGGCCAGGCCATCGAGAGCATCGCCCAGCTTGAGGAAGAGATTCACCTGCCCGCGGAGCTGGTCGCACTCCTCACAGTCGAGGGCCGCGGTGCCGTCAGCGTCAACGCTCCGCCTGCCGTGCTGCTGGCATTGTCCGGCCTCAGCCGTGAGGCAGTGTCGGTTCTCGCGGCGCGCCGTGAAGCCCGTCGCCCGCTTGGCTCGCTCGATGAGCTTGGCGGGCTCCTGTCGCGGGCCGGTCGGGAGAGCCTGGCGCGCGAGTACGCCCACCTCTCTGGCACGCTCGACTTTCAGCCATCGGTGCTCCGACTGACCGCGACGGGGACGGCTGGCAAGCCCCCGCACGGTCTCACCGAAACGCTCGACCTGCTCGTGACCGAACAACCGGGACGCCTCGCAATCATACGGCGGCGGCTTCCGTGAGACGGCGGCTCGGCATCAGTGTGACGACGACCGCGGTCCACGCGCTGCTGGCGGATCGGCGCCGGGTGCACTGGGCCGCGAGCGTGTCCTACAGCAGTCCAGATGACCTGGTCGAGGTCTTCGCGCGTTTGGCGAGCGACGCACCCGAGCCCCTGCGCCGTGCTCGCATCGGCCTGGGACCCGACGTCGCCAGACTTCGGGCTCTGGATCCCGCTCCTCCATTTCGGCCTTCCCAGGCACGCCGGCATGTCGCGCTCGAGTGCGACCGCCTGTTCCGAAACGGGCACGGCCCGCTGGTCACCGACGCGCGAATCGTCAGCATTGCGCCAGGGCATCGCGTCCTGGTCGCGGCCGCCGCATCCGAGGATGTCGTGAAGCGAGTCGTGGCGGGATGCGAGCAGGCCGGACTCGACGTGGAGTGTATCGGTCCGGCCCTCGAGGCATTGCCATTCGCGACATCGTACCGTGAGGGCTCTGTCGTTCTGCCGACCTCGAGCGGTGTCTTGCACGTCGAACTCACGCGCGGGCGGGCGTGGCGCGTGCAGCACACCGGTAACGAACCCGGCGAAACTGCCTGGCATCCGTCGCTCGCAGCGTTGCACGAGACGTCAGCGCTCTACGCGGCCGCGTTCTCCCTTACGCGGGCGCGACCCCATCTGGACCTGCTGCCTGTCATGTCCCGGCAGCGGGCGGAGCGGGGGCGCACAACGCGCCTGCTCCGGCTCGCGGCGATCGCTGCGGTTACATGGGCCGGCGCGTTCGTCATCACGGCGCTGCGGTACAGCGCCGCGGACCGCACCGCCGCCGCCGAGCTGGCGACACTGGCGCCTCGGTTGAATGGCATCATGGTGGTGCGGCGCGATCTCGACGCGGCCGCTGGCGCGCTCCGGACAATGGCGGCGGCCGAGCACCGGCGCTCCCGCCATCTCTCGCTGCTCGCCGAGCTGACACGCAGCCTCAACGATTCCATCACGCTGGCCTCGCTGCGCATCGACCCGGATTCCACGCTACGTCTGAGCGGTTACGCACCAGTCGCGGACCAGGCCGTGGTAGCCCTCGAGCGCCTGCCGGGATTGTCCAATGTCCACCTCGAGTCCCCACCAACCCGCCAAAGGATCAGTGTCGGCACTCGCGTGGTTGAACGCGACCAATTCCACCTCGTCGCACGACTGGCAAGCCGGCAATGATGGAACGTGATCGCCGCGCGCTGATCGCGGGCGGCGTCGTGCTGTTGGGCACGGTGCTCGCTGGATCGGTTCCATCGCTTCGTGCTCGGATGCAGCAGGCCCAGGAGCGTACTCGGACGCGTGTGGAGACGGCCCGCGGAGCCAGCGCGGCCCTCGCGGGAGCCTCGGCGACGCGTGATTCGCTCCGTCTCGCGCTGACGGAGTTTGTCGCGCTTGCGCCGAAGCTGGTCGGAGGGCACACGCAATCCGAGGCGGCAGCCACCCTCATCTCCCTGATCAACGGGGTGGCGAGCCGGGCGGCTCTGCGCGTACGGCGAGCCGAATCGCTTGCCGACTCCGGAACCGGGCCGATTCGACCGGTCAGAGTTCGCGCCGATCTGGAGGGCGACATCGCAGGCATCACGCAGTTCCTTCGGGACATGGAAGGCCGCACGCCGGTACTCACGATTCCCTCGATCGCGATGACAGCCCTGGAGCCGAGCGGACCCGGCGGCACCGAGACCCTCCGACTTGAGGTCACCATCGGCGGCTGGTTCGTCGGCGGGAGCGAGACGCCATGACGCAGGCGTGGTTTGAGATGGCCCTTTGGCTCCTGATCGCGGGTGGCGTGGGCGCGAGCGTGCGCGCCGGCACGTCGCCGATCGATTCCGCTGCTCCGGAACGCCGTGATGTAAGGCAGGAAGCCGCAGTCAGTGACCCGCCCTACCCGGTGGATTCGCTTGCCCTCGGGATCGTGTCGCGGGATCTGTTCCGATTCGAGCGGCGACCCGCCGCTGTCCGCTACCAACCCGCGCTCGGCGAGGGAGCGGCCACCCTCGCACCACCTCCCAGGCCGCAACTCATGCTTCGAGGGCTCGTCCTGGGCGACACCTCGCGCGCGCTGCTCGAGGGCCTGCCGGGGATCGAAGGCAGCCGCTCCCTGAGGGTCGGCGACGTCGTCGCCGGGCTTCGACTGGTGGCGATCTCACAGGCCCAGGTGCGCGTGGTCGGGCTCGACACCGCATGGACCCTCACGCTTCGGAGACCGCAATGACGGCTCGGTGGTCCTCCCTCCTCCTCGGTCTCGTCCTGTGCGGTGCGCAGCCCCTGGGCGCGCAGCTGCCGGAGCCGGTGCGGCTGCTCCGCGACAGCGTGACGGTCGAGTTTGTGGATGCCGACCTGCGCGGGGTGGTACAGGCGCTCGCGCGCTATCTCTCCAAGCCGATGCTCATGACCGGGGTCCCCGGCACCCGGGTATCGTTCCAGACTCCGGTGCCGGTTCCGCGCGCCGCCGTTCTGGATCTGTTGCGTGGCCTGATTGAGTCGCAGCAGCTCGACCTGGTGGACGAACCGGCGTACTGGCGCGTCCGCGAACACCCCGCGACGAGTCTTGCGACGCCGGCGGCACTCCCCGACGCGGCGCGAACGCAGGCACAGGTGCAGAGCGAGCCGCGGCTCTTCGTGATCCGCCTTCGGCACGCCCGCGCCGCCGACGTGGCGGCGACCGTCAACCAGTTGTTCGGTGGAGGCGGACAGTTCTCGGGCTCGGCCGGCGTTTCGGCAGGGACGCTGTCGGATGAACTGCGTCGCATGAACGTCCCGCCCGCCGGAACACCCACGGAACGCTCGCCGACGACCGCCGGCTCGGCGGCCAACCTCGCGGGGCCTCTCACCATCGTTCCCGACGAGATCACGAACTCGCTGCTCATTCGCGCCGGCCAGCGCGACTACGACGTGATCCAGCGGGCGGTGGACGAGCTGGACATCCGACCGCTCCAGGTCCTGATCGAGGTCCTGATCGTCGAGGCGCGCCGCGACCACACCTTCTCCCTTGGCGCCGACCTGTTCGTACCAACCCAGTCCATCGGGCACGGGGCGTCGGCGGACGGCGAGGTCGTGGGCGGCGGCCTCGGCGACCTGGTAATCCGCGTGCTCAACGTAGGTGGGCCGAACTTGTACGCCACAATCCGTGCGGCGGAAAGCCGGGGCAACCTCTCCATCCTGTCGCGGCCGGTGCTTCTGGCGTCCAACAATACCGAAGCCAGGCTGCTGGTCGGCTCACAACGACCCTTCGTGCAGGTGAGTCGGTCGCTGCCGACCGACACACCGACGCGCGACCAGGTCGTGCAGTACCGTGATGTTGGCACACGGCTCATCGTCAAGCCCACGATCAACCACGATGGCTACGTGTCGCTCCAGATCCAGCAGGAGGTCAGCGCGGCGACGGCCGAGACGCAGTTCGGAGCGCCCATCATCTCCACCCGGGAGGCCAGCACGCGCGTGCTGCTGCGCAACGGTCAGACGGTGGTGCTCGGTGGCCTGCGCGATCAACAGTCGGACCGCTCCCGACAAGGCGTACCCGTTCTCTCCGGCATTCCCATTCTCGGCGGGCTGTTCGGCGCCGTGAGTCGCCGGGAAGAGTCAACCGAGTTCTACCTCTTTCTGACACCTCGCATCCTGGCGACGGACGCCGATGCGGACAGCGTGACTGCGCCGCGCCTGCCGGGGGAGGGCCGGCCATGAGCGAGGCGCTCCGGAAGGTCGGTGCGCCCGATTCGGAGCTCGCGCCCATCATCGGCGATTCACCGGCGATGCGTCGCGCCGTCGAGCTTGGGCGCAGGTTCGCTCCGTCGAGGGTCCCCATCCTCCTCGTGGGTCCGACGGGCTCGGGCAAGGAGCTGTTGGCGCAGCACATCCACGTCTGGGGCCGCCGTCCGGGACCGCTCATCGACATCAACTGCGGCGCGCTGCCCAAGGAGCTGATCGAGTCGGAGCTCTTTGGCCGCTGCCGTGGTGCCTTCAGCGGTGCCGTGGACTCGAGAGCCGGCCTGATCGAAGCCGCCGAGGCCGGGACGGTCTTCCTGGACGAGATTTGCAGCATGCCGCTCGAGGCGCAGATCAAGTTCCTGCGTGTGCTCGACACAATGTGCGTACGGCGGGTGGGCGAGACGATCAGTCGGCGGGTAGACTTCCGTCTGATCGCGGCCACCCAGGACCGGCTGGGCGATCGGGTTTCGGCTGGGACGTTCCGGCTCGATCTCCTTCAGCGCATCGCCGGCGTCGTGATCGAACTGCCGGCGCTTACGGAGCGGAGGGAGGACATTGTCCCGCTCGCCAGGGCGTTCGCGGCGACGTGCGGCAAGCTTCTCCCACCTTCGGCAACCGACATGCTCCTCCAGTACACCTGGCCGGGGAACGCTCGCGAGCTGCGCCACGTGATGGAGCGCGCGTCCTGGCTGGCAATCGACCGTGAGATTCCCCTCGAGACCCTTCAGGACGCCTTGTCGATTGGTCCGGTCAGCGGGACGCCGCCCCTCCAGTCGGCCGCGGTCGAGGAACGCGCCGCGCTGCTTGCGGTCTGCGAAACATCGGCGTGGCATGCGGGGCGTATCGCCAAGCATCTCGGCATCGGGCGGACGACGCTCTATCGCCGGTTGCTAGATCACGGGATCTCGCTGCGGCAGCGAAAGCGGATGCTCTGTCTGCGGGCCGACCGGAATCCCAAACCGGGTGGTGGCGACTAAGCCTGCTCGGCTCGGGCGCAGGCGCGCCGTGAGCTGCGCAGCCTGGGGCAGCGCGTCAGTCCGGCTGCGGACCGATCAGGAGCCAGCCAGCGCGGGGCACCCGAAAGTACTCCAGGATCGGCCGCACTACAGCCCCGAGGTCCTCCGCCGCGAAGTCAAAGCGCCGGCGAATCACCTCGGCCGCGTCGCAATGAGCGAAGAGGAACGCTTCAAGGACCACCGACGGAAACGAGACGCTGGTCTTGCCACTGGCGGCAACAGAAGTCGTCGTGCCGCAACAGCAGGCCGCCAGCAGCAGCAGCGAGCTGCCCTTGGGATCGAGAAACCAGAAGAACCAGGGGAACGCCTTGTCCAGGTCGGCGAGGAAGGCGCGCACCGCCGGGATGCACCAGAGATCCAGAGGGTCGTCCTCGTATCCATCGAAGATCAGGCTCACGTGGCCGCAGTATGCTTCCGCCATGTCGCGCGTGGCGATCAGGCGCTCAAACGCCTCGACGGCAGACTGGATATCCAACGCCTCGACGATGTCCCGCCCGATGTGAAAGTAGGCGCGCGGATCGGCGGGATCGGGGAAGACATCAACGTCAATCGGCCTCGCGGCCATGAAACCCTACCACCAAGGGTTGTCCGTGCGCGAACATCACTCGGAATGCTGGGCGTCCGCGCAGCGAAGCTTACCGATTTTGGCCACCACTGCCAAGAGAAGCCTCAGCTGCCGATTGAGGCGTCGGGGAGCGAAGCACTGGGATCTCGATGCGGCAGCGCGAGGTACTCTCCGACCCTGCGGTACGAGAACTCGGAGCACTTAGGGGAGCAGATCAATCAAGGACAGAGCTGACGGGCATGAATTCAGCCGAAGCAATGCTCTGCCGCGGCCAAGTCACCTTCTACCGGCAAAACCTGCTGCGATAGTCGGAGCCACGTTTCTTGCCCTTGGGCAGTTCCTGCACTCGACGTGGTAGAAGGCGGATTGTCCCGCCGTCAGCGTGGTGGACATCATCCAAGCTGGGGGACGGCTCAGGATTCTCCGTGTCAAGACGCGCCAACGCGATCAAGTAGGTTCCGAGAGCCTCGAGCGCCCGTGCAGTTCCCACAAGGTGTATTTGCAGCTGACTGGGGTTATCGGGGTAGACTGGCTCCCCCGCCTCATGCTCCCACTCCGGATGATCCCGAATCGCGATCATCAGCTCCTCGCCTAGTGCCGGCCGCACGGGGACTCCTCCCCTCTGGTTCGCGTTCCTGCCCTCATAGTCGAGTGTGATCTCCACAATCTGATGGTGAGCGCTCATTGCTGGAGCCTTTCGAGGTAGCGGAATGCCTTTTCAGCCGCATCGCGGAATGCCTGGTCGTTCTTGATGCCCTTTGGTAGCCTCCCAATGTCTTGGCGGCTATTGAGGATGGTCTCTTCTCCATTGACGCGAACCTGGACGACTCTTCCAGTTGCGCGCTGTTCGACGTCAAGCTCTACCTTCTGTTTGTTTATGCGGCGGTCAAAGAACCTACGATTGTCAAAGCCGCTGCTGGACCCCTCCGACTCGGAGAACTCGGACTGATTGTACTCATCGAATTGCCGTCCAGCTGCGACCGCGCCGCCGACTGCGCCATACACGGTTCCAACAACAAAGCCGACTGTGGTGCAAACTGGGGGGCCACAGGTAGCCGTACCCAGGAGCGTCCCCATGCCTCCGCCGCCAAGACCCCCAGCTATGCCTCCAGCCACGATGTTTGCGGCGCGACGGAAGCGACACAGCATGTCGCGATCTTTGCAGGCCAAGCCGAACGGATCCGAGAACGCGACCGGATTTCCGCCAGCGTAACTGTACAGATTGACGCCACCGGCGAGCCCGATCGGATCTTGCGTCAGATAGCACCAGATCGGCCGCGTGGCCTACGATCTGTCGCCTCTAACCCGCTGCGCTTTTTCTCTTTAGCTGCTGAGCTCCTTCAGTTCTTGATCGTAATATGAACTCCGAAGGCCCGACGTGCACTTCCGAGGGGGAGTGGCGCCACGCACCGTGCTCGAAGGGGCGGGGCCCGCGGCCCAGTTAACATAACCCCCGGTTATGTTAACCCGCCGGGCGAGCGGCCGGGCGGCCGAGGGCCCGTGCGCATAATGGGCCCGTTATGCGCACCGAGCGCGCAGCGCGAGGGCACGGGCCCGATCCGAGCCGTCAGGCGAGGCGGCCGTCCGGACGCCGCTGGGCCGCGTGGCCCCGCCCACCGCTCGTGAGGTAGAGGAGCGGCTAAGGAAGAAGCGGCGGCTCGGCACGCTGGCGCTCGGCGCGGGTGCGGTGCGCCGGGTGGGTCCGCTGGTGCACCGCCTTGAGCGCGGTGATCGAGACCCGGGTGTAGAGCTCGGTGGTGGAGAGCTGGGCGTGGCCCAGCATCGCCTGGATGTAGCGCACGTCGGCCCCGCCCTCGAGCATCAGCGTCGCCATGGTGTGCCGGAACACGTGGCAGCTGCCGGTCTTCCCCACGCCCGCCTGGCCGACATAGTGGTGCACCAGCTCGGTGAGCCGGTTGGAGCGCACGGGCCGCCCTCGGCTGGTCAGGAACACCGTCCCCGGATCAGGCTCGACCACCAGCCGCGGCCGCACGTCGCAGCGATAGCGCTCGATCCACTCCAGGGCCCGCTCGCCGATCGGCACCACGCGGTCCTTGCGGCCCTTGCCCTCCCGGATGAACACCACGCCCCGGCCGGCGTCGACGTCGGGCAGCGTGAGCTGCAGGAGTTCCAGCCGGCGCATGCCCGTCGAGTAGAGGGTTTCGAGGATGGCGCGGTCGCGCACGCCCATCGGGCCCGCGAGATCGGGCTGGGCCAGGACCTGCTCGACTTCCGATATCGAGAGCACGGTGCGCGGCAGGTGCTGCGGCCGCCGCGGCAGCTCGAGCGCGGCGCCGGCGTCGAAGGGCACGTGCTTCATCCGCGTGGCCCAGCGCAGGAACTGCTTCACCGCGACCAGCTTCTGGGCCTGCGCGCCCCAGCCTAACGGGTGGCCATCCGCCTTGCGCGCCTCGTAGAGCGCCTGGCGGTAGCGCTCCAGGATGGGCAACGTGAGCTCGCCGGGATGCGTGAGCCCGCGCAGGCCGCACCACGCCGCGAAGTGCGCCAGGTCGCGCCGGCGGCTCCGGACGGTGCTCGCGGCGAACCGGCGGGCCAGGAGGCCGCGCACGTGCTCGGCCACCAGCGAGCCCAGCGGCTCGGGCACGTCGCTACGACGGCGACTCACGAGGCGGCTGCAGGACGTGCGGTTTCGAGCGCCACGAGCCGCGGACTGCCTAACTGCTTGCCGTTGGAGACGCTGTGCTCGGCGGACCGGCTCCGGCCTCCCCCCGACACCCCACCGACCAGGGGCCGACCGGGCCCCGACCGCTGCGCCCCAGACCCCGACCGCTCCCGATCGTAGCTCACCAGCCGCTCAGCATCGAGCAGGCCGGTGAGGAACGGCGTCCCGTCCACGCCCTGGCCCTCATAGACCAGCTCGTAGGCCACGCCCTGGCCCCGTGGTGCCCGGTGCACCAGCACGTACTCGAGGTCCACCAGCCGGCGCAGGTGCAGCTTCACCTGAGTGGGCCCGAGCCCCGTGATCTCGCGCACCTCGCGCGCCAACAGCCGCACGTCGCTGCGCTCCCGCTGGTGGTCGGCGCACTGCGCCGTGAGCCACTGGTCGAGCCGCGTCAGGCAGCGCCGCGTCTGCGGGGGCAGCTCGTCCAGCGAGTGCCCCAGCACCGCGGCCGCCAGCCGGTTCGCCAGGGCGACGTCGCGCGGCGTGACCTCGATGTAGGAGAGCGTGGCGCCGTCACGTTCCGCGGTCCGCCGCGGCCGCTGGTGCTGGTGCAACAGCGCGATCACGTCGATGAGGGTGAGATACTTCTCATGATCGCGCCGCGCTCGGGTCTGCACGTCGCTGAACGTGAGCTGCGGCGCATAGGGGTTCACCACGGCCACCGGCTCGATCAGCCGCTGCGCGTTGCGGTGCAGCGCCAGCAACGCCTCCCGCTCCGCCTGGGCGAGCCGGCCCGCCAGCGTGCGCCGCTGGCGCTGTGCGGCGTGGATCGCCCGGGTCTGGTCGCGGTCCTCGTCCACGGTCAGCACCAGCGCCCGGTTCAGCAGTTCCTCGTCCACCTCAACGGCCGTCGTCGTGAGGAACACCATCACCGGCCCTTCGACCCGGTAGGCGTGGGTGATCAGCTTCCCGGTCTTGGGATCCTTGCCCGTCGAGGCGATCGTCAACTCGCCCTCGCTCTGGAGCAGCTTCAGTGCGTAGCTCGCCCGCTCGGCACCGGCTTCCTCCACGATCGCGAGGATCTTGTGGCGCAGGTCGGCGCCGGTGAGGTAAAAGAGCGCTTGCCCCGTCACGGCGGAGTACTGGATCCGCTCTTCCGGCGGTACCAGCGCCAGCACCGCGTCCATCAAGGCCGTCTTGCCCGCGGCCGACGCGCTCTGCACGATCACCGCCAACGGTTCGGCCAGCTTGCGCGAGAGCGCCGCCAGGTAGCCGACGAGTTTGTTGGTCTCTTCCCCCACTACGCCGGCGCGCGTGAAGTCAGCCAGGATGCGATCGAGCAACGCGGGATCGCGCAGCAACGCCAGCGCCGCCGTCCGCTCGGCATCGCTCATCGGCGGTGCCGACTCCGACGCACTGGCATTCGGTTGATTGGCGAGCAGCGCTTCGCACTCCAGCACCACCTGGCCCAGGTCCTTCTTCACCACCTCGGGCCCCACGCCCAGCTCCGCCGCCGCCTGCGCCGCGAACACGGCCCGCGGCCGCGCCGCGTAGAGGTCCAACGTGTCGACGTGCACCCGCTCGCCCCGGCGCACCAGCACGTTGACCTTCAAGAGATCAGGCGACGTGTTCTTCCCGAGGCCGCGGATGCGATACTGCCGGTCGCCCAGCGCGAGCGTGACGTCTTCGCCCGTGACCTGCGCGGTGACGGCGGGCGGGGGCGGCGGCGCCCCGACAACGCCGACGACCCCGCTCGCTCCAGTTTCTGGCTCGTCAGCGACTACCGGAGCGGCTAAGAAGGAAGCGGCGGGCTCGCTCGTTAGGCGCGGCGCCGGCGCCACGGCCTGGTCCAGGAACACCGCCTGCCGCAGCCGCTCCCCCAGACTCCGCTCGGCCGGCGGATAGGCCAGCGCATGGGCGTTCACATCGAGCCCCTGCGGGAACACCACCCGGTAACACCTGAGTCCCTCGGCCGCGAGCCGGCGCGCCACCTGGGCCGCCCCGCGCTCGCCGGCTTCGTCGCGATCATAGGCGATCAGCACCCGCTCGGCGCCGCTGCTCCGGACCGCCTCGAACAGCTCATCGGTGAACCCGTTGATCCCGTAGCTCGCCGTCACGTGGGGGACGCCCGCCACCCAGAACGTCAGCGCATCGAGCAGCGCCTCACACAGGATCACGTCCTTCACGCCTTGGAGGCCTGCGAGGTTCCAGACGCCGCGGTGCGGACCAGGCAGATAGAGGTGCACCGGCGTCCCGGGCCGCAGGTCGTCACGGATCTTGCGTCCGTAACAGGTCACAACCCGTCCCGCCGCACTGCACACCGGCACCACGAGCGAGCCGTTGAAGTGCTCGTGCCCGCTGGTCCGGAAGATTCCGAGGGATTCCAGGCGGGCCCGCACCTCGCGGCCGGGTTTGCCCTCGGGCAGCTGATAGGTCAACGTCCGATTGGCGTAGCCGAGTTGGAAGTGCTCGATGGCGGCGCGGTGGTTGAGGCCGCGGTGGGCGAGGTAGCCGATCGCTTCTTGGCTGGCGAGCAGGGTCTGGTGGTAGTAGTCCCACCACCGCGCCCAGCAGCGCCGCGTCGTCAAGCCCGGGATCGAGCGTGAGGTTGGGTGCGCTTCCCCCGGGCAACGTCGTTCGGAGCTGCTCCGCCGCGTGCCGGAAGCTCACCCCTTCGCGCCGCATCACCCAGTCAATCACGCTGCCGCCCGCCTGGCACGCCCCCAGGCAGTGCCACAGGTTCTTCGCCGGCGTGATCACGAGGCTCGGGTTGCTGTCGGCGTGGAAGGGGCATAGCCCGATCCAGTCCGCCCCGTGGCGCTTCAGCTCCACGCCCGCCCCCCGCACCAGTTCGAGCAGGCTCACGTCCTGTTTGATCCGCTGGAGTTCAGCGTCCGGGATCCGGGCCATTGCGGCCTCCGCGCCAGAACCTGTCAAGGGGGAACGAGGCCTGACAGCGCCTCTCCGAACCGTTGCACGAGATATTACAAATTATGTAAGTTCCGGGCAAGGCCATGAGCCGAGCTGCTCCAACCCACCCTTAGCTTAGCGGAGGCGATTCGTGGAACTGGCGCTCGATTGGAGATTTGTGGTGGGGAACGCGGCGAGCAGGAAGAAGGTGAAGCCGGAGGGGTTCGGGCCCCGCTTGGCGCGGCTGCGGCAGGCCCGCGGCCTGACCCAGGAAGAGCTCGGCGCCGCCGTCGGGCTCTCCAACCGCATGGTAGCCTACTACGAGCGCGACGAAGCGATTCCGCCCGGCGAGGACCTCGCCAACCTGGCCCGCGCCCTCAAGACCTCCGCCGACGAACTCTTAGGGCTGGCGCCGATCAAGCACGGCACCAGCCCCAAGGTTGCGCGTCTGCTCAAGCGCCTCCAGAAAGTCGATCAGCTCCCGCCTGCCGACCAGCGCGCCGTCCTCAAGATGGTCGATGCCCTCGTCGCGACCCGACAGCGCACCGCGCGACGCCCCTAACGCAGGTGTCCGACTGCACGCGCGGGGCCGGTGCAGGTCATAGCTCTGACGCCGCTTTGTCTAGCAGCCGATCCAGTTTGCGCCCGTGTGGGACGAGTTCGCTCTTCAGCCACGCCCTTGCCTCACTAATGAGCCGGAGAGCCTCCTTCTCGGATCCTTTGCCAAGACGCAGCAACTGATCAACGCAGTCGCAGTAAATCCGGCACGCCGCATACTCATCAACAACATCTAGGGCGGCACGTTTCAAACTCCGCGAGCCTAGCGCCTCCGCTGTGCGTTCCAGCTTCGCAATCATGCGTACGACCTCAGGCGGAGTAGTCCGTCTCATCGCCACACCTATTGTTGGAGGTCTTGCGCAGCCTTCTCCACCTTCTCCGCCGCCTCACCTATTTGCCGCCTCAAGTCCTCGGCAGTACGCCGCCCAACTCGCCGAGCCGCCTTGTAGGCGTTGTTGATCGCCCGGCGCATGTCCTTCACCCAGTCACGCTTCTTGTTAGGGCCCTCGGGATCATTCGGATCCAGATTGGCGAATCGACTGAGGTGATCCGCAACGACACCCAATTGTCCTGCAACACCTTGAATCGCCTTTTGTCGGTCGGAGAGCTCGTGGACGATGACACCGGCAGTGATTGTCGCCCCGACGAATCCGACTACCCCGCCGATGACTCCACCCAGGGTATTGCCACCGCCGGGCTCGACCGTACCAATGGCCGCCCCTATCTCCGCCCCGCCTTCGGCCGCAGCCACCGCGCAAGCAGGCCATGGAATGCACAGCCCGAAAGGATCGCTAAATGCCACCGGGTTTCCGCCGGCATAACTGTACAGATTGACGCCGCCCGCCAGCCCGATCGGATCTTGCGTCAGGAATCGCCCCGTCTGCGGATCATACCACCGGTTCCGCAGGTACGTGAAGCCCCCCGTCGAGTTCGGCGACGAGGCCCCGGTGTACCCGGTCTCCGTGTTCGTCGCCGTCGAGCCCGCCCCGGTCCCGCTCGCCCCCTCCATGCTCCCGAACGGACTCCGGTTGAAATACGCCGCATTCCCCTCGCGCGTCCCGTCCGCCTTCACCGCGGCCCGCACCGACCCCTGCTCGTCGGTCACCAGCACCAGGGCCTGGCTGCTCGACCCCGAGTTGTTCGAGAACCATCCCGCCAACGGCTGGTCCACCCCGCCCGTCAGGAACCGCTGATGGATCCGCCAGTTCCCGCTCGCGCGCACCAGCGTCATGCTCACGTCGCTGCCGTCGTACACGTAGTAGGTCCGGTTCCCGGCGGGATTCCAGGTCAGGCCCGGCACGTAGGCCGTGCCGCCCTGCATGTGGGTGACCACCCGCAGCCCCGCCCCGTTGTACCAGTGCCAGTTGTAGTCCCAGTTCACCGCGTCGGCCGTCGGCGTCATCGCGAAGAACAGCTGCCCCTTCGCGCTGTAGCTCATCAGCGCCGAGAGTAGTGTCCCGTAGTTCGTAGAAATAGAAGATCGGGTGCATCCTTGCGGGGAGTCAAACGTGATCCCCAACGGTGCTGTTCAAGCAGCACCACAACGCAAGGAGTACACCCGATGGAGCAGGATAGGCAGAGGTTGGT
>JBGOSS010000008.1:0-86733 GCA_041476105.1 Gemmatimonadota bacterium | reverse complement strand
TGCGGCGTCTGCACCACCGTTCATGCCATCGCATCCATCCGGGCGGTCGAGAATGCGATCGGTGCGGTTCCTCCCCCCAATGCGCGCCTGCTGCGGAATCTGATCATCGCCTCACAGTGCGTTCAGGATCACGTAGTCCACTTCTATCATCTGCACGCGCTCGACTGGGTGGACGTGGTGAGCGCCCTCTCGGCCGATCCGGCCGACGCCGCGCGGATCGCGGCATCGCTCTCGCCGTGGCCCAACAACTCGGCGACCTACTTCGGCGAAGTGCGGGAGCGGATCCGGAAGTTCGTCGGCACCGGCCAGCTGGGCATCTTCACCAACGGCTACTGGGGTCACCCCGCCTACAAGCTGCCGCCGGCCGTCAACCTCATCGCCGTCGCGCACTACCTCGAGGCGCTCGACTGGCAGCGCGACGTCATCCGCCTGCACACCATCTTCGGCGGCAAGAACCCGCACCCGAACTTCCTGGTCGGCGGCATGGCTTCGACCATCAACCTCGAGGGCACCGCGACGATCAACGCCGAGCGGATGAGCGAGATCCACGGCATGATCCAGCGCGCGCAGCGGTTCGTCGAGCAGGTCTACTGGCCCGACCTGGCCGCGATCGCGGGGTTCTACAAGGAGTGGGCCGCGATCGGTGGCGGGACGGGCAACTACCTCACCGTCGGCGAGTTTCCCGAGAGCGACGTGCGGGACACCAGCTCCCTCTACTTCCCGCGCGGCATCATCCTGAACCGGAACCTCGGCCGGGTGCTCCCCTACGACCACCAGAAGGTCCAGGAGTACATCAATCACTCCTGGTATCACTATGCCGGCGGCCAGAACGTCGGGCTGCATCCCTGGCAGGGCGAGACGGCACCGGCCTACGACGGGCCGCCCACGCCCTGGCAGTACGTCCAGGACAGCGACAAGTACACCTGGATGAAGGCGCCGCGGTACGACGGGAAGCCGATGGAGGTCGGGCCGCTGGCGCGGATGCTCGTCGCCTACGCCTCGGGACACCAGGAGGCGCGGGCGCAGGTCGGCGAGCTGCTCGGCAAGCTCGGCGTGGGCCCCGCGGCGCTCTTTTCCACGCTGGGCCGCACCGGCGCCCGCGGCGTCGAGACGGTGCTGCTCGCCCGCAAGCTCGGGCAGTGGTACGACCAGCTCGTCGCCCGCATCAAGGGCGGCGATACGCAGACGTTCAACAACGCAAAGTGGGAGCCCTCGTCGTGGCCGGCGAGCGCCCAGGGCTACGGCTACCTGGACGCGCCGCGCGGCGCCCTGGGCCACTGGGTGAAGATCCACGGCGGCCTGATCGAGAAGTACCAGTGCGTCGTGCCCAGCACCTGGAACTGCTCGCCGCGGGGCGGCCCCGATGCACAGCCCGGGCCCTACGAAGCCGCGCTGATGGACAACCACCCGCTGGTGGACCCGGCGCGACCGATCGAGATCCTGCGCACCATCCACTCGTTCGACCCCTGCATGGCGTGCGGCGTGCACGTGCTCGACGCCACGGGCAACGAGATCACGCGGGTGCGGGTCCAGTGAACGCCGGGCCGCGCACCCCCCCGCAGCCCCGCCAGAAGCCGGGCTGGACGTTCGCGAAGAAGATCCCGCCCGCCAGCGGCGACTACCACTGGGTGTACCTCTGGGAGCTGCCGCTGCGCTCGATGCACTGGATCGCGGCCGCGTGCATCGTGGTCCTCGCGGTGACGGGGTTCTACATCGGCAAGCCCTATTTCCTGACCGGGGGCGAGGCCAGCAGCCATTTCCTGATGGGCAAGGTGCGGCTCATCCACTTCACCGCCGCGGGACTGCTGGTCGCCACCGGTATCGTGCGCTTCTACTGGCTGTTCGCGGGCAACAAGTTCGAGCGGCTGGCGGCGCTCTTCCCGGTGCGGCCGCGCGACTGGGTCAACATGATCCGCCAGATCAAGTTCTACCTGATGGTCGAGCCCGACAAAGCGCCGCGCTACCTCGGGCACAACCCGCTCCAGCAGATGAGCTACACCGGCATGTACGCGGCGGCGCTCGCCGTCGTCGTGACCGGCTTCACCCTGTACGGCCAGTCCACGCCCGAGGGCTTCTTCTTCACGGTGACCGCGTGGGTTCCGCGCCTGCTGGGCGGGCTCCAGCGCGTCCGGTTCTTTCATCACGTGCTCATCTGGGCATTCCTGATCTTCATCCCGATCCACATCTATCTCGCCATGCGGGCGGACGTGCTCGAGCGCACCGGCACCATCTCGTCCATCATCAGCGGCGGCCGGTTCGTGAGTTCCTCGCACCGCTACGTCGATGAATGACGGCGCGCGGGTGATCGTGATCGGCGTCGGCAACCCGCTCATGGGCGACGACGGCTTCGGCCTCGTGGTCCTCGAGCGGCTGCGCACCGAATGGGACACCGGCGACGCGGTCGAGCTGGTCGACGGCGGCACCTGGGGGATGAACCTGCTGCCGGTCCTCGAGGACGCCGAGGCCGTGATCTTCGTGGACGCCATCGACATCGGGTGGTCGCCGGGGACGCCGGTCGAGTTGGAACGCGCCTCGCTGCCGGTGTTTCTGGGGACCAAGCTCTCCCCCCACGAAATCGACCTGCGGGACGTGATCGCGCTCGCCGAGCTCCGGGGCCGCCTGCCCGAGCGTACCGTGGCGATCGGCGTCCAGCCGGAACGGGTGGAGGTGGGCACCGAGCTCATGCCCCGGGTCGCGGCGCAGGTTCCGTACGTGACCGGGCTCGTGGCCCGGCGGCTGCAACGCTGGGGCATCCCGGTGACCCGCCGGAGCCTGGCGTGCACGAGCTGAGCCTGGCCCTCGACGTCTGCCGGATCGTCGAGGAGCGGATGGGCACGGGCGCCCTCGGCGACGTCGTGACCGTCGCCGTCGAAGTGGGCGACGACGCCGGCGTCGACGCTTCGAGCCTCGAGTTCTGCCTGGAGGCGCTGCTGCGCGATCCGCCGTTCAACCGGGCCACACCCGTGATGCTGCATCGACAGGGAGACGTACTCCGCGTTGCCTACTTCGAGGTGGATGATGGCCGTCCGGACGATTGAAGTGCGTGAGAAGGTCATGGCGAAGAACGACGAGATCGCGGCGCAGGTGCGACAGCGACTGCGGGATGCCGGCGTCACCGCGCTGAACCTGGTCTCCTCCCCCGGCTCCGGGAAGACGCTGCTCCTCGAGAAGACGCTCGAGGCGCTGGGCGAAGAGCTGGGGATCGCGGTGGTCGCGGGCGACGTCCAGACCCAGAACGACGCCGATCGCCTCGCGCGCCACACCACGCGCCTGGTGCAGGCGGTCGTGACCGGTGGCGCGTGCCACCTCGATGCCCGGCAGATCAGCGAGGCGCTCGACGCGATCGACCTGGACGCGACGCGGCTGCTGTTCATCGAGAACGTCGGCAACCTGGTCTGCCCGGCGAGCTGGGACCTCGGCGAAGCGGCGAAGGTCGTCGTCTTCTCCGTCACCGAGGGGGAGGACAAGCCGCTCAAGTACCCGAAGATGTTCCGCCAGGCGCGCTGGGCGGTCCTGAACAAGATCGACCTGCTGCCCTACGTGCCGTTCGACGTGAATCGCGCCGTCGCGTACGCCCGGGAGATCAACCCGGAGCTGGGGTTCATGTTCACCTCCGCCCTGACCGGCCAGGGTCTCGACGGGTGGTTCGCGTTCATCAGGGATCAGGTACGCGTCCCCCAACCGGTGTGAGACCGACGCCAGCCCCCCTCGCGACACCCGCCGGCGCGTTGCTGCGCATCAGCGGCGTGGTCCAGGGCGTGGGGTTCCGGCCCTTCGTGCACCGGCTCGCGGCACGCAACGGCCTCGCGGGCTGGGTGCGCAACACGCCGTCGGTGGTCGAGATCGCGGTGCAGGGTGATCCGCAGAAGGTCGAGACCTTCGTCGGCGCACTCCGTGCCGAAGCGCCGGCACTGGCCCGGATCGAGCGCATCGAGCGCGAGCCCTGGGCCGGCGACGGACGCCCCGGCTTCTCCGTCAAGGTCAGTGCGACCGGCGACGGGCGGCAGAACGTGGCGCCCGACGCCGCCATCTGCGCCGCCTGCGCGCGCGAGCTCTTCGATCCGGCCAACCGCCGCTACCGCTACCCCTTCATCACCTGCACCGACTGCGGCCCGCGCTTCAGTGTCATCGAGTCCCTGCCGTACGACCGCGAGCGCACCAGCATGCGCGCCTTTCCGCTCTGCCCCGGGTGCCGCAGCGAGTACGAGAATCCGGCCGACCGGCGTTTCCACTCGGAGACCAACAGCTGCCCCGCGTGCGGGCCCCGCCTGTGGCTGGCCGACGACACCGGCCGGACCATGGAGGGCGACCGCGGCCTGGCGATCGCCGAAGCGGCCCGGGTCATCGGGAACGGCGGGATCGTCGCCGTGCGGGGGCTGGGCGGATTCCATCTCGCCTGCGATGCCACCAACGACGCGGCGGTCCGCCGCCTCCGCCGCCGGAAGCACCGCGACGCGAAGCCGCTCGCCGTGATGGTCGCCGGGCCCGGGGAGGCGCATCGCCTCGCCGATCGGCGCGAGACCGACCCCGCGGCCTTCGACGGGGCCGAGCGGCCCGTGGTGGTGGTGCGGCGCCGCGCCGGGAGTGCCCTGGCCCCCTCGATCTCCCCGGGACTCGATTCGGTAGGGGTGATGCTGGCCTACACCCCCCTGCACCGCCTGCTGCTGGAGGCCGTGGGGAAGCCGCTGGTGATGACCAGCGGCAACCGGAGTGACGAGCCGATCGCCATCGCCAACGGCGAGGCCATCGAGCGGCTGGCCGGCATCGCCGACGCCTGGCTGCTGCACGATCGCGAGATCGTGACGCGCTACGACGACTCGGTGATCCGCCCGTCCCCGCGGGGACCCGTGCTGCTGCGCCGCGCGCGGGGCCTCGCGCCGCAACCGATCGCGCTCCCGGTGCCGACGCCGCGGCCATTGGTGGCGGTGGGCCCGCACCTCAAGAACACCTTCACCCTCGCCCTGGGTGAGCGGGCCTGGGTCAGCCAGCACATCGGCGACCTCGAGGACCTCGCGGCACTCGAGCACTTCCGCGCGGTGTACGACCGCCACCGGGCGCTGTTCCAGGTGGACCCTGAGGTGGCGGTGCGTGATCTGCACCCCGGCTACCTCTCGACCCGCATCGCCGCCGAGCTGGGCGCGGAGCGGGTGATCGCCGTCCAGCACCACCACGCCCACATCGCCGCGGTGATGGCGGAGCATGGGCTGACCGATCCGGTCGTCGGCCTGGCGTTCGATGGCACCGGGTACGGCGACGACGGCTGCGTCTGGGGCGCGGAGATCCTGGTGGCCGATCTCACCGGTTACCGCCGCCGCGGCCATCTCCGCTACGCGCCGCTGCCCGGCGGCGACCTGGCGGCGCGCCGGCCGTGGCGCGCGGCCCTCGGATACCTGTCCCTGACGCCCTCCCTGGGCAACGAGTTTGCCGCCGCATTCGACGGTGTGGACGTTGCCGAGCGCACGATCGCCGAGGTGCAGATCGCCCGGGGTCTGAATGCGCCGCTCGCCTCGTCGATGGGCCGGCTGTTCGACGCCGCGGCGGCGGTGCTCGGCATCCGGCGGGTCGCGGCCTACGAAGGCCAGGCGGCCATGGAGCTCGAGGCGCTCGCCTCGCTCGGGGGCGGCGAGTCGCTGCCCTTCCCGGTCACGCTGGACGCCGGTGGAACCTGGATCATGGACCCGGTGCCGTTGCTCGCCGCCCTCGGCGCGCGCCGTCGCGCCGGTGGCGACGTCGCCGTCCTCGCCGCCGCCTTTCACGAGAGCGTCGCCGAGGCGGCCGCCGAGGCCGCGCGCCGGATCGCCCACGAGGCGGGCCTGGGCGTCGTGGCGCTGGGCGGTGGCAGCTTCCAGAATGTCCGGCTCGCGGCGCGGATCGCCGCCCTGCTGGTGCACGACGGTCTCACGGTTCTGACCGCCCGCGCGCTGCCGCCGAACGACGGCGCCATCTCCTACGGGCAGGCGGCGGTCGCCGCGGCCCTCCTCGCCAGGGAGGCCTGACCATGTGCCTCGGTATTCCCGGTAGAATCGTCGAGCTCCACACCCACGAGGGGCTCGCCAGCGGCACCGTCGACTTCGGCGGGGTGCGCCGCGACGTCTGCCTCGCCTACGTCGCCGACGAGGTCGGCGTCGGCGACTACGTCATCGTCCACGTCGGGTTCGCGCTGACGAAAGTGGACGAGGCCGAGGCGCAGCGCACCTTCGAAGCCTTGCGGGAGATGAGCCAGCTCGACGAGCTGGACTGGATGCGCGACGTCGCGGAGCAGAGTCTCGGCCGGATGGGTGCGGCGTGAAGTACCTCAGCGAGTATCGCGACGGCCCCATCGCCCGGGGCCTGATCGAGCGGATCCGGGGCACCGCCACGCGTGAGTGGGTGCTGATGGAGGTCTGCGGCGGCCAGACCCACACCATCGTGCGCCAGGGCATCAACGACCTGCTGGCGGGCGCGGTGGAGATGGTGCACGGGCCGGGCTGCCCCGTCTGCGTGACGCCCCTCGAGCAGATCGACAAGGCGCTGCACCTCGCCGCGCGCCCCGACGTGATCTTCACCTCGTTCGGCGACATGCTCCGGGTTCCCGGGAGCGCGTGCGACCTCCTCCAGGTCCGCGCCCGGGGCGGAGAGGTGCGGATCGTCTACTCGCCGCTCGACGCCCTCGAGCTGGCCCGCGCCAATCCCGACCGCCAGGTGGTGTTCTTCGCGGTCGGCTTCGAGACCACCGCACCGGCCAACGCGATGGCGGTGTGGCGCGCGCGGGAGCTGGGCATCCGGAACTTCAGCGTCCTGGTCTCTCACGTGACGGTGCCCCCGGCGATGATCGCGCTGCTCGCCTCGCCCGACAACCGCGTGCAGGCCTTCCTCGCGGCGGGCCACGTCTGCACCGTGATGGGGTGGACCGAGTACGAGCCCATCGCGGCGACCTACCGGGTCCCGATCGTCGTCACCGGCTTCGAGCCGCTCGACATCCTCGAGGGCATCCTTATGGCGGTGCGCCAGCTCGAGGAAGGCCGCCACGAGGTCGAGAACCAGTATGCGCGCTCGGTACGACGCGGCGGCAACCAGCCGGCGCAGGACCTGGTCGCGAAGGTGTTCACCCTGGTCGACCGGAAGTGGCGCGGGATCGGCGAGATCCCGATGAGCGGCCTGGGACTCGCCCCGGCCTTCGCCGACTACGACGCCGAGCGCCGGTTCGGGCTCGAGGGAATCCACGCCGAGGAGTCGGCGCTCTGCCATGCCGGCGACGTGCTGCGCGGCCGCCTGAAGCCGCGTGCCTGCCCGGCGTTCGGTACCGCCTGCACCCCCGAGCACCCGCTCGGCGCCCCGATGGTGTCGTCGGAAGGCGCCTGCGCGGCCTATTTCAACTATGGCCGGTTCAGGGCCGCGGCAACGCTGGAGGTCTGAATGACCGCGATCACGCTCACCGAGGGGCTGGTCTGTCCGGTGCCGCTGGCGCAGTACGACCGCGTCCAGCTGGGGCACGGCTCGGGCGGGAAGATGAGCGCCGCACTGCTGCGCGAGCGGTTCCTTCCGCACTTCGCCAACGACATTCTGGGCGAGCTGGGCGACGCCGCGGTGATCGAGCTCGGCCGCACGCAGCTCGCGGTGTCCACCGACACCTTCGTCGTCTCACCGCTCGAGTTCCCCGGCGGCAACATCGGCTCGCTCGCCGTGCACGGCACCCTCAACGACCTGGCGATGATGGGCGCGCGACCGCTCTACCTCACGGCCGGATTCATTCTCGAGGAGGGGCTTCCCTTCGACGTGCTCGATCGCGTGGTGGGTGCGATGGGCCGCGCGGCCCGCGCGGCGGGCGTCCAGCTCGTCACCGGCGACACCAAGGTCGTCGAGCGCGGCAAGGCCGACGGCATCTTCATCAACACGACAGGCATCGGCGTCTGCCGCGCCGATTTCGCCCCCGGACCCTCGCGCGCGCGCCCCGGCGACGCCGTCATCGTGAGCGGGCCGCTCGGGCGGCACGGGATCGCCATCATGAGCGTGCGCGAAGGGCTGGCCTTCGAAGCGGCGGTCGAGAGCGACAGCGCGGCCCTGTGGCCGCTGGTCGCGCGGCTGGGGGCCGCCGCCGGCGATGCCGTCCACACGCTGCGCGATCCCACCCGCGGCGGCCTGGCCAGCGCGCTGAACGAGATCGCGGCGGCGTCGAACATCGGCGTCGCCCTCGACGAGACGCTGCTGCCGGTGCCGGAAGCGGTCTCGGCGGCCTGCGAGATGCTCGGCCTCGACCCCCTCTACGTGGCCAACGAGGGCATCCTCGTCGCCTTCGTGTCGGCGGCGCTGGCCGACGACGCGGTCGACGCGCTGTGCATGCACCCGCTGGGCCGGGAGGCCCGGATCATCGGGCGCGCCACGGTCGAACATCCGGGGATGGTGGTCCTTCACACCCCCCTCGGCGGGACGCGCATCGTGGACATGCTGCCGGGCGACCAGCTGCCCCGGATCTGCTGAGGCTGGCCTGCGCGAGGCCGCGCGTGACCGCGCGCGACCGCGCAAGAGACGCTCATGCGTTTTTCACGACGGCCTCATGACGCCGGCGCTATGATCGTCGTGCGTCATCGGCGAACCGGCTATCCATGGCTCGGACTCGAGCCCAACTGCAAGCCGGAAGGCATGTCGCCGATCGACACGGCGGGAATCTCACCCGCCCACGTCGCTCTGGTGCAGCGAGCGTGCCCGGCGCGAGATCGGCGACCCTCCGATCCGACGCGCAGCACCCGCACCGGCCCGAAGACGGAGCCGGTGCGACACGGCGGCCCGGGGCCTCAACGGACCCGGGCCGTCTCCATTCCCGCGGCCTTCACGAAGACATCCTCACGCCGGATTCAGGCTGCGGTCAGGGCCGCGAGCGCATCTTGGTCGTGCGTCCTCGGCGAGCCGGCCAACCACGGCTCGGGTGCGAGCCGGTTTGGGAGCAGGAGTGCATATCGCCGAGACGCAGGAGGGTTTTCGGTCCCTCCCCATCCGCGTCGCCGTGGCGCCGCGACGCGCCGTGCGCGAGATCGGCCACAACCGGTTCGACGCGCAGCGCCCGCACCGGCCCTCCTACCAGGCGCCGGTGCGTCACGACGGCCCGCGCCTCACCGGCGCGGGCCGTCTCCGTGGAGGTGGCATGTCCATGCGTCGCGCATTGCAGGTCGTTCTCGCCATCAGCCTCATCGGCATGGCCTTCTCCGGCACGCTCGTCTACCGCGAGCTCTTCGCCGCGGTGCCGGCGGCGGGCCGCTGCACGGCGCTCGGCGACCCGGGGACGATCCTGGGGTATCCGCCGTGCGTGTACGGGCTGATCATGTACACCGCCCTCGTCGTCACGGCGGCCCTCGGCCTGCGGGCGAAGGGCGTCCCCGCGCCACCGGCGAGATGAGAAGCCCTTCACGGTCCGTTCGGTGGGGCTTCATGCGGCCTCGGCATCTTTCGATGGGCAGACACCGGGAGGAACGATGAACTGGAAGCCGATCGTTGTGGGCGTGGACGGCTCGCCGGAGTCGGTACGCGCAGCCGTGGCCGCGGCGATGATCGCCAAGCGTGCCGGGACAACCTGTGTGCCGGTGTGCGCCGTGCCGGACTACGAGAAGCTGCTGCTCTCCTACGGCATGATGAGCGATGTGACGGAGGTGGCGCGCGGCGCCGCCGAGAGTGATCGGGCGGCGGTGGTGGCGTCCCTCGCGGGCCACGTCCCGGATCCCATGCTGAAGACTCTCGCGATCCGGGCCGGGCGCGCGGAGATCGTGCTGGGCATGGAGGCGCGCCGCCTGGGCGCCGAGCTCCTGGTGGTCGGCTGCAAGCAGCACAAGGGCCTGGACCGGCTGCGCGGCGGCACCGTGATGCACCTCGCTCGCACCTGCGACGTCCCGCTTCTCGTGATCAACGGCGATTCGCCGGCGATCGCGCGGGTCCTCGTCGCCCTGGATCTCTCGTATGCTTCCGAGCCCACCTTCGCGGTGGCCCAGCGCTGGGCGGAGCTGTTCGGGGCGCAGCTCAGGGCGATGCACGTTGTCGAGCCGATGCCCATGGTGCCCGGCACGACCGCGGCCTTCTCCGAGGAGTACTACCGGGGAGACGAGCAGCTGCGCGAGACCGGGCTGTGGGCGCGCATTTCCCCGCCCACGGAGAAGGTGGTCCGCAGCGGCTACGCCGTTGGCGTGATCGCCAGGGAGGTCGCGCAGTGGCACGCCGACCTCGTCATCGTCGGCTCGCACGGGAAGGGCTGGGTCGATCGCCTGCTGGTCGGGAGCACGACCGAGCAGCTGCTGCATCGGCCGCCCACCCTCACGCTGGCGGTCCCCACGGGCCGGCCCGCGATCGACCGCCCGCTGGATGTCGGAGCGCTGCCATGGGAGGAGCGCCAGGAGGCCGCAGCGGCCGCCGCGCGCCCCTAGAGGCCTGCGCCGTGCGTGCCATGCTGCTGCGACGGCCAGGGACGCCGCTCGAACCGGCGGTCATTCCGGAACCGGTGCCGGGGCCGGGAGAGTTGTTGCTCGACGTGCGATGCTGCGGGGTCTGCCGGACCGACCTGCACGTGCTCGACGGCGACCTGCCCGAACCGAGGGTCCCCCTGGTCCTGGGCCACGAAATCGTCGGCGTGGTCGCCGCGACCGGCCCCGGCACGTCTCGCTTCACGATCGGCGATCGCGTCGGCGTGCCCTGGCTGGGCTGGACGTGCGGCGTCTGCGATCAATGCCGCGCCGGGCGTGAGAACCTCTGCGCGCAGGCACGCTTCACGGGCTACCAGATCGATGGCGGCTACGCGGAACGGACCGTCGCGGACGAGCGGTATTGCTTTCCGATTCCCCCAACCTACAACGACAGCGACGCGGCGCCGCTCCTGTGCGCCGGGATGATCGGCTACCGTGCGCTCGAGGCGGCCGGCCGCGGCGGGACGCTCGGGATCTACGGCTTCGGCGCGGCCGCCCACATCGTGACGCAGATCGCGACCTGGCGGCACCAGAGGGTCTTCGCGTTTACCCGCCCCGGCGACCGGGCGTCGCAGTGCTTCGCGCGCGACATGGGCGCGAGCTGGGCCGGCCCATCGGATCAGCCGGGGCCGGAGCCCCTCGATGCGGCCATCATCTTCGCGCCGGTCGGCGCGCTCGTCCCCGCGGCGCTGCGCGCCGTCCGCCCGGGCGGTACCGTGGTCTGCGCCGGCATCCACATGAGCGATATCCCCGCCTTCCGCTACGAGGCGCTGTGGGGTGAGCGGGTGGTCCGGTCGGTGGCGAACCTCACCCGGGGTGACGGCGCGGCCTTCCTCGCCCTGGCGCCGGAGGCCGGCGTGACGACGCACGTGGAGCACTTCGCGCTCGACGGCGCCAACGCCGCGCTCAACCGGGTGCGCCGAGGAGAGGTCCGCGGCGCGGCCGTGCTCGTCGTCAGCACCTGACGGTTTCGTCGTGGTGATCTCTTTCCTGTCCGGCGCGCTGGCGCTGCTTTGCGCGTGGGCACCGGCGCCGCGTGACACCTCGCGCATTGTCCTGGTGCTCAACCTCCCCGCGTACCGGCTCGAGGCATTCATTGACGGGCGCCCCGCGGCAAGCATCCGCGTGGCGATCGGGCGCCAGGCCCATCGCACACCGGTCGGGCGCTACACCCTCACCGCCGTCACCTGGAACCCCTGGTGGTATCCGCCACCCAGTCCCTGGGCACGCGCCGACACGGTGACCCCGCCCTGTCCGACCAACCCGATGGGCCGGGTCAAGCTCGACTTCGGCAACGCCTACTTCATTCACGGGACGCCCGCGATCGCCTCGGTCGGTCGGCCGGCGTCGCACGGGTGCGTGCGCACCGGGAACGATGACGCGCTGGCCCTGGCCGACTTGATCGTCAGGTATGGAGCACCAGATTCGCTGCCGCTGGTCTCTGCATGGCGGCAGGGATCGGCGACCCGCCGGCTTCACCTCGTCACACCGGTGCCGCTCGAGATCCGCTATGCCCTCGCCGAGGTGCGCGGCGACAGCTTGCATCTCTATCCCGACGTCTACGGTCACGCCCCCGCCGCGGCGCGGCGCGGACAGCTTGCCCTGCGCGCTCTGGCGGCCGCCGGAACGGACACCGCACGCGTCGATCGCGCCTGGATGCGCGCGCTCATCCGGCAAAGCCGGCGTGGCCCGGTCGTGGTCGCCGCCCGGGAGCTCGTGTCCGGGCAGGTCCCGCCGGCGCCGACGTCACCGCCCAGGTGAGTCCGCGACACACATAGGAAGGACCGTCACGAATGCTCCGCGGCTATTTCTTCGGCGCCCGCCGCCGGACGTCCGCCCAGTAGAACACGGCGGCGACGCCCAGCCACAGGATGACCCGCAGCCAATGCCCGCCGCGCAGCGCGTCGAGCAGCGCGATGCCGAAGAACATCAGGAAGATCGCGAAGTTGGTTCTCATCCCCGCCCCCATGAAGTCGGCGGGCGGCCGGATCGCCCGGCCGCCCGCACGTTGTTCAGGCCGCGTCGTTGTTACTTCTCGATCTTGACCATGATCTGGCGCGGCTTCGCCGCCTCGACCTTCGGCAGCAGGACCGTCAGCACGCCGGCATCGTACCGGGCGACGATCTTGTTCGGGTCGATCGTGGTCGGCAGCGTGAAGGACCGCTCGAACTTCCCGTACACCCGCTCGAAGCGATACGCCTTCTCGTCCTTCATCACCTCTTCCTGCTTCTTCTCGCCCTGGACCGTCAGGACGTTGTTCTCGAGCGAGATCTTCACGTCTTCCGGCTTCACGCCGGGCAGCTCGGCGACGAGCCGGATGGTGTCCTTCTCCTCGATCACGTCCACCGCCGGCATCCAGTTGCCGAGCAGGGAACGGTTCTCATCGCGGAAGTAGGGGGACTCGAACATCTGCTCGAGGAGGTGGCCCAGGCGCGTCGGATACGCGACGTCCATGGCGGGCCAGGCGGGACTGAGTTTCGTGATTGCCATACGGCCTCCGGAAAAGAAGTGCGGTGTCGCGAGAGCGCCAACCTGCCGGACTCGCGATCGCCAAGCTACACCGCGCATCGTTGCACCGCCGTGAACCGCGAGTGAGATGTTCTTCACCGCTCGCCGGCTCAGACGTCGGCGCGGGCGTGAAAGGCGCGCCCGGTGGCCGCGGCCTCGCGCATCGCGGGCTCCGCCGGCGCGGGCGCCGGCTCGCGGACGACCGCGATCCGGTAGTGCGCGGCCAGGGCCGCGATCGCGCCCAGGGCGACCCACAGGGGCTCCAGCACGGCGCCCACGAGACCCACCGTGAGCGGCACCTCCATCAGGGTCACGCCATCGTGGTTCTTGATGATGATGCGACGCGCGTTCCCCTCGCGGACCAGGTCCTTCACCTTCGCCAGCAGCTTCTCACCGGTGATCGGGTGCTCTTCGACGTGCAGTATCTGGGCCGTCATCTGGGCCTCCGCGGTTACGGGCCGTTCGCCCGGCTGGGTGCAATCTCGATGCGACGCCATGAAGGCGTCCGGAACTGCCGGTGAACTTCCGGAGCGCCCCCAGCCGGAAGATTCCTTCACATTCCATTGGCAATGGCTTCAGCCGCTCCAGGCCATTGTGGATCGAACCGTGCGGGAGGCGTGATGACCTGGCAACCGATCGTCGTGGGTGTGGATGGCTCGCCGGAATCGGCGCGAGCCGCGGCGTTGGGCGCGTACATCGCCGAGCGGGCCGGGACATCCTGCTACCTGATTCACGCGGCCATCGACTACTGGTCTACGGTGAGCGTGCCCGAGATCGGCATCGCCGTCAGCGAGCTGGATCGCGCGGCGGAGGTCGCGGCGCGCCGGCTCGTCGAGCACAGCCTCGAGGAGGCGGTGCCCGCTCGGCTCCGCGGCACCCTCGACGTCCAGGTCGGACGCGCGCCCGTCGTCCTGGTCGAGGAGGCGCGGCGGCGGCATGCCGAAGTCGTCGTCCTCGGCGGCAAGCGCCGCCGGGCGCTCGCGCGCATCGGCGGCAGCACGATCACGCACCTGGTCCGGCTCGGCTCGGTCCCGGTACTCGCCGTCGACGGCGCGAGCCCCACGATCCGGCGCGTCCTCGTCGCCGTGGATCTATCCTACGCGGCGAAGCCCGCCATCGACACCGCCGAGCGGTGGGCCGCGTTGTTCGGCGCCGAGCTGCGGGTCCTGCACTGCTCGGAGCCCATGCCGGTCGTCCCCGGCATCACGATCCCGATGGCCGACGACGAGTTCTTCCGCACCGCGCAGCAAGCGGCCGAAGCGGCCATCCGGCCGCTCATCACCTATCCCGGCGCGGACGTGGTCGTGCGCCGCGGGCGCGCGGCCGCCACGATCGCCGTCGAGGCCGCACAGTGGCGGGCCGATCTCATCATTCTCGGCTCGCATGGCAAGGGCTGGGTGGATCGGTTGCTGATCGGCAGCACCTCGGAGCGCCTCCTCCAGGTCCTGCCGGCCCCGACACTCGTCGTGCCGGTCGCCCATCCCGCCGCTCCGGCGCGCGACGTCGGCCTCGCGATCCCCGCGCAGGCGCATGCCGTCCGCTGAATCGGCGTGGCCCGGGAACGGGCGCGGCGCTAGCTTGGACTCCGATGTCCAGCCGAGTCAGCGCCTGGTGACCGACCCCCGGCGTCCGTCCGACACTGCGGCCTCCGAGGCCGACGCCGCCCGGGTGCGCGAGCGCTTCGAGCGGCTGCTCGAAGCCGGGATCGGCATCGTCAGCGAGCACTCGCTGGACGAGGTGTTGCAGCAGGTGGTCGAGTCCGCGCGCACCGTCGTCGGGGCCCGCTATGCCGCGCTCGGCGTGATCGCGGAGGACGGCACCACGATGAGCCGCTTCGAGACAGCCGGCCTCACCAAGGCGGAGCGCCAGCGCATCGGCACGCCGCCGATGGGCCACGGACTCCTGGGCGCCATCATCCGCGACGCCAAGACGTTGCGCGTTCCCCGCATCAGCGACGATCCCCGGCGTCACGGCTTCCCGCCGAACCACCCGCGGATGGAGTCGCTGCTCGGCGTGCCGATTCTCGGCCGCCAGCGGGTCTTCGGAAACCTGTACCTGACCGAGAAACTCGGCGCCGACGCCTTCACCGATGAAGACGAGCGCATCGCCGTGCTCCTCGCGGCCCAGGCCGCCGCCGCGATCGAAAACGCGCGGCTGATGACCGAGCAAACCGAACTGCTCGCGAGCCTCCAGACCCTCCAGCGCCAGCGCGACCAGTTCTTCGCGATGATCAACCACGAGCTGCGCAACGCGCTCACCGGCGTCTACGGCTGGGCCGAACAGCTGCTGCGCGCGAAGACAGCCAGCAGCACCGAGCGGGCCGCCCGCGAAGTCTTCGAGTCGGCGGAACGGACCATCACGCTGCTGAACAACCTCCTGGACCTCTCACGCCTCGACGCGGGCAAGGTGCAAGCGGTCTACCGGGCGGTCCGGCTTGCCGACGTCGTGGGGCGGGCCGCCAGGCAAGTGCGTCCCGCCGCCGATGAGAAGAGGATCGCGATCCGGCAGGAGCTGACGTCGGCGCCGGCCGAGCTGGAGACGGACCCGATCCGGCTGGAGCAGATCCTCGTGAACCTGCTGTCGAACGCCGTCCGCCACAGCCCGACGGGCGAGGACATCGTCGTGAGGGCCGAGCGGCTCGGGGATGAGGTGGTCATCCACGTGATCGACCGCGGGCCCGGCATCGCCCAGGAGAACCAGCCGATGATCTTCGAGCCTTTCGTGCGCGTCGACCCCGAGTCGGGGCTGGGATCGGGCCTTGGCCTGCCCGTGTCGCGCCGGATGGCGGAGATCATCGGCGGCCGCCTGAGCGTCTCCAGCGACCTGGGCCGGGGCGCGACCTTCACGATCACTCTGCCGAATGGGCCCACATGAAGATATCTTCACTGATTCTTTAGCTTTGGATCACCGGCCTGAAGCGAATGTTTGAGGCATGAAGGTCCTTGTAGTGGAGGACGACCGGAAGGTCGCCGGCTTCATCGAGCAGGGACTGCGCGAGGAAGGCTACGCGGTGGACGTCGCGCCCGACGGCGAGGAAGGCGCGATGCTGGCGCACGTCTACGACTACGACGTCATCGTCCTCGACGTGATGATGCCGAAGAAGACCGGTCTCCAGGTCGCCGCCGAGCTCCGGCGCGAGGGCCGCGGCACCCCCATCCTGATGCTGACCGCGCGCGATGCCACCGAGGACGTCGTCCGCGGCCTCGATTCCGGCGCCGACGACTATCTCACCAAGCCGTTCAAGTTCGACGAGCTGCTGGCCCGCGTCCGCGCGCTGGTGCGCCGTGGCGGCTCGACCCGCACCGAGCTGTTGGCGTTCGGGACGATCGAAATGGACCGGCTCAAGCACAAGGTGCGAGTGAAGGGCAGGCCACTCGATCTCTCGCCCAAGGAATTCCACCTCCTCGAGCACTTCCTGCTCCACCCCGAGGAGGTCGTCCGCCGCACCGAGCTGCTCGAGAAGGTGTGGGACATGCACTTCGACCCCGAGAGCAACGTGGTGGACGTGCACGTCGGCAACCTGCGCCGCAAGCTCAAGCTGGCCGCCGAGGCGGACCTCATCCACACGGTGCGGGGCGTCGGTTTCTGCCTGCGGCAGCCGGACGCGGCGGGGTGAGCCATGCGGCCTCGCCGCAACGCCATCGCGGCGGGAACGCTCGCAGGCCTCGCCGCCGCCGCACTCTGCCGATACGCGCTCGGCCTTCCCGACGCCGCCCATAGCCTTCTCCTCATCACGCTGATCGCCGGCGGCGTGCCGCTGGCCTGGACCACCCTGGTAGGCCTGCTCCGCGGACGTTTCGCCGCGGACGTCGTCGCCGCGCTCGCCATCGTCGGGGCCCTGGTGCTGGGGGAGTACTTCGCCGGCACCGTCATCGTGCTCATGCAGGCGGGCGGCGAAGCGCTCGAGAGCTACGCCATGCACCGCGCCTCCCAGTCTCTGGAGGCGCTGCTCGCGCGGGCCCCCCGGATCGCCCACCGCCGCACCGCGGACGCCATCGTCGACGTCCCCGTGAACGACGTTGCGGTCGGCGACCTGCTCGCGCTGCGTCCGGGCGACATGGTGCCTGTCGACTGCGAGGTCGTCGAGGGCCGCTCCAGCGTGGACGAGTCCGCGCTCACCGGGGAACCGTCGCCCGTCCCCGCCGCCGCCGGCACCGCGCTGCTCTCCGGCAGCATCAATCTCCAGGGTGCGCTCCTCGCCCGCGCCTCCCGCGTCGCGGGTCAGAGCCAATACCAGCAGATCCTCCGGTTGGTCGAGAACGCACAGACCGCCAAGGCGCCGATTCAGCGCCTCGCGGACCGGTATGCCGCCTGGTTCACGCCCCTGACCCTGCTGATGTGCGGCGTGGCCTGGCTCATCCACCACGACCCCCGCAGCGTCCTGGCGGTCCTGGTGGTCGCGACGCCGTGCCCCCTCATCCTCGCGACGCCGGTCGCCGTTATCGCCGGCATCGGACGCGCGGCCCGGCGCGGGATCATCGTCCGTCACGGCACGGCCATCGAGGAGGTCGGACGCGCGCGCGTCGTGGTCTTTGACAAGACGGGAACGCTCACGCTCGGCAGGCCGGTCGTCGGGGAGGTCGTGGCCGCCGACGGGATCGGCGCCGATGCGCTGCTGCGCTACGCCGCCGCCGTGGAACAACTCTCCTCGCACCATCTCGGCCAGGCGCTCGCGCGTGAAGGCGCGCGGCGCTTCGGCGCGTTGCCCCAGGCGCGCGACTTCCGCGAATCCGCCGGCTCAGGGGTGGACGGCCACGTGGACGGACACCTCGTCGCCGTCGGCTCCGCCCGCTGGATCGGCTGCCTCGATGCCGTCACCGCCTACGACGGGCCGGGGATCACCGCGGCCCACGTCTGTATCGACGGCCGGTACGCCGGCTCGATCCGCTTCGCCGACCGGCTTCGCCCCGAGGCCCCGGCCCTGGTGCAGCGGCTGCGCGAGATGGGCATCACGGAGACGGTCATGCTCACCGGCGACCGGCATGCAGCGAGCGAGGCCATGGCGCGCCAGGCGGGAATCACCGACGTCCGGGCCGACCTGCTACCGCAGGACAAGGTGGCGGCCCTCGGCGAGCTGCGGCGCAGCTCGGGGCACGTGGTCATGGTGGGGGATGGGATCAACGATGCGCCCGCACTCGCGGCGGCCAGCGTCGGCATCGCGATGGGGGCTCACGCACCGGCCGCCGCCGCCGAAGCCGCCGACATCGTCCTGCTGGTCGACGACATCGGCCGGGTCGCCGAAGCGATCGACATCGGGCGACGCACCAGGCGGATCGCCCTCCAGAGCATCGGCGTCGGCCTGGGGCTGAGCGCCGCCTTCATGGTCCCGGCCGCCCTCGGCCACATCGAGCCCGCGGTCGGCGCACTGCTCCAGGAAGCCCTCGACGTGGCCGTCATCCTGAACGCGCTGCGGGCGCGGTGAACCCGCGACACAACCTTGCGGGGCGTCGGGCTGTCACAGAAAGGACCGGGACCCGTATGGTGACGGACCCAGACCTCCGGAGGAACGCATGTCGCACCGACTCGTCCGCTGGCTGCCGCTTGGCGCCTTGCTCGCGGCCTGTCACAACCCGCCCCCCGCGGCCGTGCCACTCTCGGGGGACGCGGCAGGAATAAACCGCCTCGCCGGGGAGTGGACCGGCTCCTACGTGAACCCCGACGCCGGCCGGGGCGGGAGCATCGTGTTCACGCTCATCGCCGGCGAGGACCACGCGCACGGCGACGTGGTGATGGTGCCGGTCGGCACCAGCCAGCCGCTCCGGCCCGCCAATGGGGCATCGCCCAATGCCGGCAACCAGACTCCGATGCCGGAGGTGCTCACTATCGACTTCGTCCGGATACGGGGCGATTCGGTGTCAGGGACGCTCGCCCCCTATCTGGATCCCTCGTGCGACTGCTCGGCGTCGGCGAGGTTCCGCGGCCGCCTGGACGGCGATACCATCCGCGGCACATTCATCACGCGGGCGCAAGGCCGGACCGCACGCGGCACCTGGGAAGTCCGTCGCCGGACGTAGGTATCCACGAAGCACGAGCGCCCGGCCTGGGCCGGGCGCTCCACATGCAGGACCCTCGGGGACTAGCGGGCGGCCAACTCGGCCAGCACCTGCGATCCGTAGAAGAGGCGGATGTACTTCGACTGGATCGGCGTGAGCCGCCTGACGGCCCAGGCCAGGTGCACGAAATGCGGCTCGAGTGGCGCGTGGAGCGGGTGCATCCCGACTTCGTCCGCGAGGTGGTTGCCCTTCTTCGCGTTGCAGGAGCTGCACGCGGTGACGACGTTGGTCCAGCCGTTGGTGCCACCCCGGGAAATCGGCACGAGGTGATCGCGCGTGAGGCACTCGCGCTCGCGCAGCACCGCCTGATGCCGGCCGCAGAACTGGCAGGTGTACTGATCGCGGGCGAACAGGAAGGTGTTCGTCACCTGGCGGCGGAAACGGCGAGGCACGTGGATGAACTTGACCAGCCGGATCACGATCGGCCGCGGCAGCGTCAGACGCTCGGAGCGTACGACCCGGCCCTGCTCCGCCTCGACGACCTCCGCCTTGCCGTCGATGACGAGCCGCAGCGCCCGCCGCACGGGTACCATCGTGAGCGGTTCGAACGACGCGTTCAGCGCCAGGCAGCGCACCGCGCTCATCCACCCTCCAGCAGCCGGGCTCCGGCTGCAAAAAGCCCGCTCCGCCAATGCCTACAGCGGGACGGGCGCACGGGCCAGCAGGCCCCCCGATGTTCATTATCCTAGTTGATATGCGGACTTGTGGCAAGCGGGCCGGATCCGGTGCGACGCCAATGGCGTCAACCCGCCGTTATCTTCTTGACACCCACTCTGCCGGGGCCACCTTGAGGTCATGACGTCCAGCGTCGAAGAAGCCCGCGCGGTCCTGACGGCATACCGCCTGGTCATGGACGCATCCTGGCCCGATCTGCATCCGGCCATGGCGGCGGCCGCGGAGCGCTGGCCCCTCGCGACCCAGGCGGAGCTCGAGACCGAGCTCGCCGGCTACCTCGCCGACACGGCGCAGACCTCGCGGGTCCGCGTCTTCTGGAAGCTCGGGCCCAGGTACGTCTTCGGCGGCTGTAACGAGCACTTCGCCCGCGACGCGGGCATGAGCGCGGCGGACCTCATCGGCATCGACGACTTCGACAAGCGGCTGCCCTGGGTGGCCCAGGCGGCGAAGTATCGCGCCGACGACACCGAGGTCTACACCACCGGCGCACCCAAGCTCGACATCCTCGAGCGGCAAAAGTCGGCCGCCGGCATCACCTGGGTCCTCGCCGGCAAGGCGCCGATCCGGACCGCGTGCGGCGTGATCGGCATCCTGGGGATGTACGAAGTGCTGGAAGGCGAGGCGGCCCGGAAGTTGTTCGCCGAGCGCGCCCGCCGGAATCCCACCGCCTAGCGCGGGTACCGATTCCTACTTTCCGTACCCGCGATCCCAGGTTCTCAGCAGGAACAGGAACAGCAGCGTCAAAGCAATCAGACTGAGCTCAATCATGGCGACCTCCGCAGCCGAGTGCGGCGCACCGTCTTGGCGCTCCCGCACCCAGGACATCCGCAGGAACCGTGCGGGCAGATCGTGCGGGTGAATGCCGAAAGATGCACCAGGTTGGTGCAAGTCGAGCCGAAAACCGCATTAAGAGGCCAACAGGTGTGGCGTGAACCCGTAGCAGAATGCAACAGCAGAACGAGGCTGGAAACGGGGCCTAGGTGCCGAGGATGCGCTCGGCCTCCGCGATCTGCTCCATCACCCGCTGCCGGCTCGTGCCTCCAACGGCCTGCCGGCGTTCGACCGCGGCTTCGGCGTCGCCCAGCGACGCGAGCACGGCCGGCATGCGCCCCTCGATCTTGGCGACCTCAGCTTTCGGGACGCGATCGATCGTCACCCCGAGGTCCTCGGCGCGCCGGACCAGCGAGCCGACCAGCTCGTGTGACTGGCGGAATGGGATCCCCGCCTGCACCAGAAGATCGGCCAGGTCGGTCGCGAGGGTCGCCGGGTCGAGCGCCTCCCGCATGGTGCCGGGGACCACTTGAAGCCGTTGGACGACGCCGGCCATCAGCATCGCGGCGTCGAGGGCGCCGTCGAGCACCGCGAAGAGCGCGGCGTTGTTCTCCTGGAGGTCCTTCTGGTAGCCCGTCGGCATGGCCTTCATCGCGCCCAGCATGCCGACGAGCCGCCCCGCCATCTGGGGCGCCGCACCACGCACCAGCTCGAGGGCGTCGGGATTGCGTTTCTGCGGCATGAGCGAGCTGCCGGTGGTGAACGGCTCCGCGATCACCACGAACCCGAACTCCGGCGTCGAGAAGAGGATGAGGTCTTCGGCGAGGCGCGAGAGATGCACGCCGCTGAGCGACGCGGCGAAGACGGCTTCGATCGCGAAGTCGCGGTCGCCCACCGCGTCCATTGAATTGGGGGCGACGGACGCGAAGCCCAGCTCCCGCGCGAGGGCGGTGCGATCCACGGGGAATCCCGATCCCGCGATCGCGCCGGAGCCGAGGGGGAGAACCGAGGCGCGGGCGCGGGCGCCGGCGATCCGGCCGCGGTCGCGGGTGAGGGGCCAGAGGTGCGCGAGCACCCAATGCGCGACCCGCACCGGCTGGGCGCGCTGGGTGTGCGTGTAGCTCGGCATGAGCGTGTCGAGGCCGGCCTTGGCCTGGGCGAGGAGGGCGCGTCCCAGCTCGACCAGCGCGGCGTCGAAACGGTCGAGAGCCGTCATCGTCCAGAGCCGGAGATCGGTCGCGACCTGGTCGTTGCGCGAGCGGCCGGTGTGCAGCTTTCCGGCGACCGCGCCCGCCACCTCTCCGAGCAGCCGCTCATTCAGCGAGTGGATGTCTTCGTCGGCGGCGCCGTCGGCCGCGCCCGCCGCGAGGCGCCTCTCGACCACCTCGAGGCCGGCGAGCAGCGCATCCCGCTCGGCCGCCGTCAGGACGCCGACGCCGGCGATCGCGCGCACCCATGCGCGATTGGTCGCGAGGTCCTCCTGCCACAGCCGCTGGTCCACCGGCAACGAGCGGTTGAGACGGTCGAGGCGGGGATCCATCGGCTCCCGGAATCGCCCGCCCCACATGACGTGCTGGTCGTCAGACACCGACGCCCGCCAGCGGCAGCCTCGCGCTCGCGCCCAGGGCGCGCGGCGACCAGCCGAGCAGGGTGACGAGCCGCCGTGAATCGAGCGAGGTGTCGCGCGGCCGGTCCTCGGGGCGCTGCGCCTCCTTGATGAGCCGGGGCTCGAAGCGGAACATCGCGCACAGCAGTTTTCCGAGCTCCAGGCGGGAGAGCCGCTCCGGCCCGCCGAGGTGGAAAACGCCCGACACCTCGCCCGACACCAGGTCCCACACCGCGCGCGCCACGTCGTCGACGTGGACGGCGCTTCGCCACTCGTCGGCATACAACTGCACCGGCTGGCCCCGCATCAGGTTCCCGCACTCGTAGGCAGGCTGCATCAGGATGCCGCTCTCTCCCACCATGAGTGAGGGGCGCAGGATGACCGCGCCGGGCGACGCGTCCTTCGCGGCCACCTCCGCTTCGAGCTTGAGCTGGCCGTAAGGCATCAGCGGGGTGGCGGCCATCAGTTCGCTGTAGTTGCCGGCGCGGCCGTCGAAGACGAGATCGGTGGATGTGAGCAGGAAGCGGGCGCCCACCGCGGCGGCCCCGCGCGCCGCGGCCTCCGCGCCATCCACGGTGACGGTGCGATCGACGCGGTCGTAGGCCACATACACCACCGCCCCCGGGCGGTCGCGCTCGATGAGGGCGCGAACGGCCGAGGGCGATGCGACATCGAGCCGGACATCGCGCCAGTTGCCGGGACGCACGGGGCGGCGGTTGCCCGTGCCGGTGAGATCGATGTCCCTCGGCGCAAGACTGAGGAGCCGCGAGCCCAGAAAGCCGGACGCGCCGATGACCAGCGCGCGAGCCGGCCGGGGACTCAGTCCGCCGCCTCCACGAGCCGGGCATCCTGCCGCCGCTCGCGCTCGTTCGCGGTCCGCACCGCGAGGCCGTAGAGCTTGATGAAGCCCTCGGCGTCCTTCTGCTGGAAGACGGTGTCGGCGCCGAAGGTCGCGAGACCCTCGTGGTAGAGCGAGTTGGGCGACTCCCGTCCCTGGACCAGCAGCGAGCCCCGGTAGAGCTTCATCCGCACGCTGCCCGTCACGTGGCGCTGGATGCTGTTCACCGCCGCGTCGAGCGCCTCACGCTCCGGCGTCCACCAGCGGCCGTCGTAGACCAGGTCGGCGTAGCGCTGGGCGAGGTTGTCGGCCAGCGCGATGGTGCGACGGTCGAGTACCAGCTGCTCGAGCTCGTGGTGGGCCTGGTGCAGCACGGTGCCGCCCGGGGTCTCGTAGACGCCCCGGCTCTTCATGCCCACCAGCCGGTCCTCGACGATGTCGGCGCGGCCGACGCCGTGCTCCCCCGCGAGCGCGTTCAACGCCTCGAGGAGGGCGACCGGGTCCATCGGCTCGCCGTCCAGCGACACCGGCTCGCCCTGCTCGAAGCCGATGGTCACGATGACGGGCGTCGCCGGCGCGTCCATCGGGTCCTTCGTCAGCATGAAGAGGTCGGCCGGCGCCTCGTGCCACGGGTCCTCGAGCACGCCGCCCTCGTGAGAGATGTGCCAGAGGTTGCGGTCGCGGCTGTACGGCTTGGCGGCGGTCGCGGTCGTCGGGATCTTCTTGTCCCGGAGATAGGCGATGAGGTCTTCGCGGCCCTTGAACGTCCAGCGGTCGTCGCGCCACGGCGCGATGACCCGCAGATCGGGGGCGCAGGCGGCATAGGTCAGCTCGAAGCGGACCTGGTCGTTGCCCTTCCCGGTGCAACCATGCGCCAGGGCGCTCGCCCCGGCACGGCGCGCGGCGGCCACCTGGCGCTCGGCGATCAGGGGACGCGCCATCGCGGTGCCGAGGAGGTAGGTGCGCGCGTAGATCGCGCCCGCCTTGAGCGTCGGCCAGATGAACTCCCGCACGAAACGCTCGCGCACATCCTCGACGGTACACGACTCGGCGCCCGAGCGCAGCGCCTTCTGCTCGATGCCCTTGAGCTCGCCCGCGCCCTGGCCGACATCCACCGCGCAGCAGACCACGCTCGCGCCGTAGTGCTCGCGTAACCAGGGAACGATGGCCGAGGTATCGAGTCCACCGGAATAGGCGAGGACGATCTTTTCCGCCATGGGTCGCCTCACTGAGTGTTTATGCACGGAAACGCATAAACATACAGACGCCCGGGGTCGGCGACAAGTGAAGCGCCGGCGCCCCGCGGCGGGAACGCGTCAGCGCCGGGCCGGCGCGAGCTGGGCAAAGCGGTGCTCGAGTTTCTTCCGGTCGGCGACCGATCGAGTGATCATGAGCAGGGTGTCGTCCCCGGCGATGGAGCCCAGCACTTCCGGCCATTCTTCGTGGTCGAGCGCCGCGGCCAGCGCCGAGGCGCTGCCGGTGGGGGTCGACACCACGAGCAGCGGCCCGACGCCATCCACCTTGAGCAGCAGCGAGGGGATCATGGCGGCGAGCGGCGGGGAGGGGAGGATGGACTCTTCGGGCGCTTCGTAGTGTCCGTTGCCGTCGCTGTCCGGGACCTTCGCCAGGCCGAGCTCGCGGATGTCGCGCGACAGCGTCGCCTGGGTGACGTCGAAACCCTCCCGGACCAGGAGCTCGCGGAGGTTCTCCTGGCTGGGAATCGCATGCTCCCGCACCAGGTGCAGGATGGCGGCTTGGCGCTTGGTCTTGGAGGGCACGGGCTCAAATATGACCTGGGGCGCCGGCTCCTGAAAGCCGACCAGCCGCGCGTTCCGCCTTCTCGAGCGCCGCCCGTTCCGCGGCGATATCCACCCCCGGCCATCCTCCCGTCGCGTAGACCGGGGCGCCCGCGACCCAGGCATGGGTGACGTCGCCCGCGGTGGCGGCCGAGGCGATCGCCCCCTCGATGTCCCGCGCGGCCCCCAGCGGCGGCCGCCGGAGCGACAGGGCGCAGAGGTCGCCCCACGCCCCCGGGGCGAGGCGGCCGCAGTCGGCCAGTCCGAGCGCCGAGGCGGCATCGCTGGTGATCAGGGCCAGGCGCTCGCGGGGCGTCAGGGCCGCGCCCATGGCCGCGAGGCGCGATTCATTGAAGAGGTCGAACCCGTTGCCCGCGGCGACCGAATCGGTGCCGACGCCGACCGTGATGCCGCATTCCCGCATCAGGGCGAGATTGGCGCGTCCGACGCCGAGGGCCTGGTTCGACCAGGGGCAGTGCGCGACGGCGGCGCCGCAGCGGGCGATGGCGTCACAATCGTGGCGGTCCACGTGGACGCAGTGGATGAGCAGCGGCTTCGTCGCGTCGAGGCCCGCGCGCAGCGCCCAGGCGAGCGGCGAGAGCTGGTACCGCTCGACGTGGATGCCGCGGCCGCGCAGGTGGTCGGCGAAGGGCCCGCGCCCCTCGGTGATGAACAGCACTTCCTCGGGCGATTCGGCGAGGTGCATCGCGAGGGGCCGCTGCTGGATCCGCGCCAGCGACGCCACGGCACTGAGCAGCGGGCCCGACACGGTGTACGGCGCGTGGGGTGAGACGCCGATCGTCACCCGGTCGGAGGCTGCGGCAAGGTCCAGTGCGTGCAGCGCTTTGCGCAGGCTGTCGAGCGATTCATCCATCCGGGCGGGATCGGGACCGAAGACCTCCTGGTACGCCACCCCGCGCGCGCCGAGGTCGGCCATGGCCCAGGCGGCCTCGCCGGTCGAGCCGGTGTCGCCGATCGTGGTGATGCCGTGGGCAAAATGCTCGAGCACGCCCCACCGTGCGCCGGCACGGAAGTGGCCGGGCGCGAGGCCGTCCTTGAGGGTGCGCATGCGCGAGATCCAGTGCGGAAAGGGCGGCTGGGTAACCAGCCCCCGCAGCGCGGTCAATTCGAGATGGGTGTGGGTGTTGACGAGTCCGGGAATGAGCACCGTGTCGCCGAGGTCCTGGGCCGGTACATCGGTGGGCGCCGGCACGGCCGCGTCGGCGCCGACGGCGGTGATGCGCCCGTCCTCCCCGATCAGGACCGCTCCGCCCTGAATCGGGTCGCCCGTCACCGGGACCACCCACCGGGCCCGAAGCCGCAGCGCGCCCACGATCAGTTTCCGGTCTTGACCCGGGGCGCGGGGCCGGGCGTGCCCGGTGCGGGGAGCACCCCTGGCTGGGCATCCAGCAGCCTGGCCGCGCCGGCGGGCTCGGTCCAGTCGCCCGGCGAGACCCGCCGCTCGTAGATCTCGCGCATGAACGCCGCCCACGCCGGCGCCGCGAAACGGCCTCCCTGCGCCAAGGGGCGGATGGTCTGCGGCTGGTCGAGGCCCATCCAGACGCCCGCGACCAACTCCTTGGTAAAGCCGATGAACCAGACGTCGGTGTAGTCGTTGGTGGTGCCGCTCTTCCCCCCCGCCGGCACCGTGAAGCCCGAGCTCCGCACCGCGGTCGTCGCGGTACCGCCGCGGATCACGCCCTTCAGCATGTCGTTCAGGACGTAGGCCTGGTCGGGGCTCATGACCCGCTCGCGGCGCTGCTGCGGCTGCCACAGGATGGTGCCATCGGCGTCCTCGACGCGCCGGATGCCGATCGGCGAGGCCCGCACGCCCAGGGTGGCGGGTGCGGTGAAGGCCGACACCATCTGGAGCGGGATCACGTCGGCCGAGCCGATGAAGATCGAGGGCACGTGGGGCACCGGCGTGGTGATGCCGTAGCGCCGCGCCTCCTCGACCACGGTCTCGACGCCGATCTCGAGCCCGAGGCGGATCGCGATGAGGTTGACCGATGAGGCGAGCGCCTGGCGCAGCGTCATGAAGCCGCGGTACTCGTTCTCTTCGAAATTGTTCGGCTCCCACACCGTGCCGTCGGTCATCGGCAGCGAGATCGGCGCGTCCTCCAGCGTCTCGTTCGGCGAATGTCCCGCCCGGATGGCGGCGGAATAGACGAACAGCTTGAACGTCGACCCCGCCTGCCGCAGCGCCTGGGTCGCGCGGTTGAACTTGGAGTCGTCGAAGTCCCGCCCACCCACCATCGCGCGCACTTCGCCGGTCACGGCGTCCATCGCCACCAGGGCACCCTGGAGGTAGGGCGTCGTGCTGGAACGCGGATCGGGACTGTCGCCGCGGGCCGTGAGGTACTGCTGGTAGGTGCGGTGGGGAAAGCGGCCGAAGGCGCCGTTCTCGATCGCCTCGAGCTGACTCTCGAGTGCGCGCTCGGCGGCCTGCTGCATGTCGATGTCGAGCGTGGTGTAGACCCGCAGGCCCTTCTCGTAGAGGTCGCGGCCGAAGCGGTCGTCGAGCGTCTTGCGGATCCACTCGACGAAGTAGGGACCGACCTCGCCGTAGTCCTGGCGCGTGGAGAGCCCGAGCGGCGCCGCCTTCGCCTCCTCCGATTCGGTCTCGCTGATGTAGCCCTGGTCGCGCATCATCTCGAGCACCAGGTTGCGGCGCTGGACCGCGCGGGCCGGGTGCCGGCGCGGGTTGTACGCCTCGGGCCGGCGTGGGAGGGCGGCCAGCAGCGCGGCGTCGGCGAGGCTCAGGTCGCGCGCCGACTTGCCGAAGTAGCGCTGCGAGGCGGTCTCGATGCCGTACGCCCCGCCGCCGAGGTTGATCTGGTTGAGGTAGAGCTCGAGGATGCGGTTCTTGGGGTAGGTCTCTTCGAGCTCGCGCGCCACCCACACCTCGCGCAGCTTGCGCGACAGGCTCTTTTCGCGGCTGATGCGGTCGGGAAAGACGTTGCGGGCCAGCTGCATGGTGATGGTGGAGAAGCCCTGCTCGAAACGCAGGCTGGTGACGTTGGCGCGGAGCGCGCCCAGAATGCGGGAGAAGTCGATGCCGTGGTGCTGGAAGAAGCGCTTGTCCTCGACGGCGATAAAGGCCTGCTTGAGGTGCGGCGGCATCTCGTCGAGGCGGATCAGGGTGCGGCGCTCGAGGCCCAGCTCGGTGATCAGCCGGCCGTCGGCGGCGTAGACCTTGGCGGTCTGCTGGGGGCGGTAGTCGTCGAGCACGGCGATCGAGGGGCACATGTTCCCGGCGCAGACGCGGGTCCAGCTGCCGTACGCGATCCCGCCCAGGAAGCCGACCGCCAGCAGCAGCACCGACACGGTGCGCCGCAGCAGCTGCGGGGAGAACCAGCGCCGGAGTCGTGCGATCATGCGCTTCATCCGATCGGCCATCCGCGAAACGTAGACCCCCGGCATCCTGCTTGCCAGCGCGGGCCCGCCCGTCTACGATTGCCCCATGGCCGGCTTTGCCCCGCTCAACGAGCAGATGGACGCGATCCGCCGCGGCACCGTGGAGATCCTCCCCGAGGAGCACCTGGCGCGGAAGATCGAGCGCTCGATCGCGAAGAACGAGCCGCTCATCGTCAAACAGGGCTTCGACCCCACCCGCCCCGACCTGCACGTGGGCCACCTCGTCAGCATCCGCAAGCTGCGGACCTTCCAGGAGCTGGGCCACAGCGTCGTTTTCCTCATCGGCGACTTCACCGCCCTGGTGGGCGATCCCAGCGGCGCCAGCGAGACCCGCCCGCGACTCGGCGAGGAGGAAGTGGCGCGCAACGCAACCACCTACCGCGAGCAGATCTTCAAGGTGCTCGACCCCAAGCACACCCGGATCGAGCGCAACAGCAGCTGGCTCGGCGAGCTCAAGCCGGCCGACATCCTCACGCTGACGTCGCACTACACCGTGGCCCGCATGCTGGAGCGCGACGACTTCGCCAAGCGCTGGAAGGCGCAGTCGCCCATCTCGATTCTCGAGTTCCTCTACCCGCTGCTGGTGGCCTACGACTCGGTGGTGCTCAAGGCCGACGTCGAGCTGGGCGGCACCGACCAGCGATTCAACCTGCTGATGGGGCGCACCCTGATGGAGCGCTACGGCCTGGAGCCGCAGGTGGCGCTCATCATGCCGCTGCTGCGGGGCCTCGACGGCGAGCGGAAGATGTCCAAGTCGTACGACAACTACATCGCCGTCACCGAGCCGGCCCAGGACCAGTACGGCAAGACGCTGTCGATCCCGGACACCTTGCTCGAGGAATGGATCACGCTGCTCTCGACCGTCCCCTCGCGCGAGCTGGGGGCCGCGCTGGCGCGCGCCCGCACCGAGCCCTACGCCGCGAAGCGCGCCCTGGCGGCCGACCTCGTGACCCAGCTCCACGACGCGGCGGCGGCCGAGGCGGCCGCCGCACACTTCGACAAGCTCTTCAAGGCGAAAGAAGCGCCCACCGAGCGGCCGACGTTCACGCACGCGCCGGGCAAACTCACCGCCATCCTCAAGGACATCGGCTTCGCGCGATCGGCCTCGGAGGCGCGGCGGATGATCGAGCAGGGCGGCGTACAGGTCGACGCCGCGAAGCCCGCCAACCCCGATACCGAGCTCGCACCGGGGAGCTACGTCGTGAAGTACGGAAAGCTGAAGTTCGCGGACGTGACGATTCGATAGGCGCTGAAGGCCAAAGGCCAAAGGCTGAACGTCGGGCCTTCAGTTTCGGCTTTCAGCCTTGAGCGCTTTACCGAAACAGCATCATCGCCTTTCTCACCGTCATCCACACACCCCATGCCAGCGGCAGCCCCACCAGGATCCACGCCAGCGCCACCGCCGCCCCCTGACGCCGCGGCTCAGACATACGCGCTCTCCGCCACCGGCCGCACGGCGAGGTTGCACGCCAGTCCGACCGCGAGCAGCCCGACCATCACGAACATCGTCACGTTGTAAGCCTCCGCCGGCGCGACGCCCCGGGCGATCTGGAATTGCCGGAGGTAGTTCACCAGCGCCGGCCCGATGATGCCGGCCGTGGACCAGGCCGTGAGCAGCCGCCCGTGGATCGCGCCGACGAACGGGGCGCCGAAGATATCGGCGAGGTAGGCGGGGATGGTGGCGAAGCCGCCGCCGTACATGGAGAGGATGACGCAGAACGAAGCGACGAACAGCGGTACGCTCCCCATCCGCCCAGTGAGCGGCACCGCCGCGTAGAGCAGCATGCCGAAGCCGAAGAACACCACGTACGTCGCCCGCCGGCCGATCCGGTCCGACAGCGACGCCCAGCCGATCCGCCCCGCGATGTTGAAGAGGCTCAGCAGCCCGACGAAGCCCGCCGCCGCCGAGGCCGCCACCCGCCCCTTGAACACCTCCTGGATCATCGGTGAGGCCTGGCCCAGGACGCCGATCCCGGCGCTCACGTTGAGACAGAGCACCGCCCAGAGCAGCCAGAACTGCGGCGTGCGCCAGGCCCGATCCACGTGCACCACACGGTCGGTGACCAGCGGCTTCGCCTGCGAACCCGGAGTCCAGCCGGGGGGACGCCAGCCGTCGGGGGGAATGCGGTAGAGGCACGCTCCCGCCATCATCGCCAGGAAGTAGACGGCGCCCAGGGTGACGAAAGTCTGCCAGACGCCGGTGCCGCCGTCCGCCTGGAAGTGCTTCATCAGCAGGTCGGCGAGCGGCGCGCCGATCATCGCGCCGCCCCCGAAGCCCATGATCGCCAGGCCGGTCGCCATGCCGCGCCGGTCGGGGAACCACTTGATGAGCGTCGAGACGGGGGAGATGTAGCCGAGGCCGAGCCCGCAGCCGCCGACCACGCCGTTGCCGAGATAGATGAGGGCGAGGCTGTGGGCGCGCGCGCCGGCCGCCGCGATGAGGTAGCCGCCGCCCCAGCAGCACGCGGCGACGACGCCGGCCTTCCGGGGGCCGACCCGCTCCAGCCACCGGCCGAAGAGCGCGGCCGACAGCCCGAGCACGACGAAGAAGAGGGTGAAGATCCAGCCGACCTGGGCCAAGGTCCAGCCGCCTTCGCGGGTCAGCGGCAGGTTGAAGACGCTGTAGGCGTAGGCCTGGCCGATGCACAGATGGATGGCGAGCGCGGCGGGCGGAACGAGCCACCGGTTGTAGTCCGGCGGCGCGACGCTACGCTCCTTAGCGAGGAATCCCGGCATGCCCGGCGTCGTCGAGCACGTCCAGCACCTTCTCCATTTCCTCGATCGTGCTGTAGAAATGGGGGCTCAGCCGGATGGCGCCCTCGCGGAACGCGCACACCACGCCCGCGGCCTTGAGCCGCCGGTGCGCCTCGGCGGCATTGGGCGGCGCGAGGCAGATGATGGCGCTGCGGTGGAGGTCGTCGGTCGGGCTGACGATGCGCACGCCGCGCGACATCGCCCAGGTGATCAGCGGCTCGGCGAGCGCCCGCGTGTAGGCAGCGATCGCGTCCACCGTCAGGTCGGCGAGCATCCCCAGCGATGTCGTCATCCCCACCATGTCCTGGAAGGGAATGGTGCCCACCTCGAAGCGCCGCGCGTCGCGGCGCAACGTCGGGTTGTACTTCACCAGGTTGCTGAAGTCGTCGGTCCCCTCGAACGCCATCCATCCGACGGCGGCGGGCGCGAGTTGGGGGATGAGCTCCCGGCGCACGTAGGTGAAGCCGGAGCCCCAGGGCGACAGCAGCCACTTCTGGCCGCCGGTCGCGATCACGTCCACCGGCGTCTCGCGCACGTCGAGGGGCGAGTTGCCCAGTCCCTGGATGCCGTCCACGACCAGCCAGGTGCCGTTGGCGCGGCAGGCCTCGCCCAGCCGGTCCAGGTCGGCGCGGTAGCCGTTGCTGAACTGCACGAACGACACCGCCAGCACCTTCACCCGCGGATCGGTCAGGCGGTCCAGGAGGTGCGCTTCGTCGGGGAAGCCCTCGGGCGTCACCGGCGCGATCTCGGCGCTCACGCCCCGGTCGGCCAGGTTCATCCACGGGTAGACGTTGGCCGGGAACTCGCGGTCGCTCAACAGGACGATGTCGCCGCGCTCCAGCGGCAGCGCACGCGCGGCGACGTTGACGCCGGTCGAGGTGTTGGGCGCCAGGGCGATCTCGTCGGGGGCGGCGCCGATCAGGCGCGCGGCGGCGGCCCGCGCCGCGGCGAGGCCGGCCATGAGATCGCGGTCCGGCAGGAGGTGCGGCGCGGTGCGCTTGGCGTTGAAGGAGTCGAGCGCGAGACGGGTGCGCTCGGGGATCGGGCCGATGGAGGCGTTGTTGAGGTAGGTGGTCGCGCCGGTCCAGGGGAACTCGCGGTTCCTCAGGTCCCGCACGATGCTCCGGATCTGCGGCGCAGCCGCGAGGTCGGTCATGACATCAGTGGCGTATACATGGGCGGCTCCCCTACCTTAACCGCCCATGTGGCGCCGCGGCAAGGAACGATGAACGCTTCGCGCTTCGCGCTGGTGCTGGGCGGCGGCGGTTTGCGCGGCCTCGCCCACGTCGGCGCGATCCAGGAGCTCGAGCGGCGCGCGTGGGATCCCGCCGAGGTGATCGGGTGCAGCATCGGCGCGCTGGTGGCCGCGACCTGGGCCGCCGGCTTCTCGATGGCGGAGATGGAATCGATCGCCCTCTCGCTCCGCCGCCATGACATCTTCGCCATCGCGCACCGCGACATGGCGTTCAAGCGGATGCGCGCGCCCGCCCTCTACAAGGCGGAGCCGCTCCAGAACCTGGTCTACGGATTGCTGGGCGACACCACCTTCGCCGAGCTGCCGCGCAAGCTGATCGTCGCCGCCGTCGAGATCAACAGCGGGATGCTGGTCTACTGGGGGCTGCCGGGGCTCGACCATGTGAAGGTCGCCGACGCCGTCATCGCCTCCTGCTCGCTTCCCGGCTTCTTCCCGCCGCGCGAGATCGAGGGCCGCTTCTGGGTCGACGCCGCGCTGGTCGACAACCTTCCGGTCCGCCTCGCCGGCTCGCGGGGGCACCAGGCGGTCGTGGCGGTGGACGTGGGATCGGCCAGCGTGCTGCGCGCCGACATCCAGGACGGCGGGTTCGCGATGGTCAGCGCCCGCGCGCTCGAGATCGTCTTTCAGCAGGCGACGGAGCGCAACCTCACGGCGTGGACCGCGCCGCCGATGCTGCTGGTCCAGCCGCGCGTCGAGCACGTGCCGATGTTCTCCTTCGCCCACACCCGCGAGATGATCAACGAGGGACGCCGCGCGATGGCGGTCGCGATGGACCTCGCGGCGGACCGGGTGGCCCGTGCCTCCGGCGGAATCTTCCCCACCCGCCTCGTCCAGCTCGGGGTCCTGCGGGAGCGCTGCATCGGCTGCGGCGCCTGCCTCAGCCTCGCCCCGCCCGGCACCTTCACGATGGACGCCGAGGGGAAAGCGGTCGCGAAGGCCGAGCCGTGCGACTGGTCATCGGTAGACGGCGCCTACATCCGGCACTGCCCGACCTACGCCATCACGGCGCACCCGGTGCGGGAGGCGGCGCCTGCTTCCACAGGCGGTGGGTCCACAGGTACTGCTCCGGCACGCGCCTGACGACGGCTTCGAGCGCGGCGCGAAACTGCCGCGCCATCGCCGCCGCCGCCGCCGACGCGTCGCCCGTCACCTCTTCCGCCAGCACTCCGCCCCCCAGGTGGTAACCACCCCCCGGCTCGGCCACGAGCGCGCCGAACAGCACCGGCGCGCCGGAGCGCACCGCGAACACGCCGGGACCCTCGGGCGTCTTCGTCGGCCGCCCGAAAAACGGCGCCCAGGTGGTGCTGCGCAGTGCCCCCTGGTCGGCGACCAGCGCCACGATCCGTCCGCGCCGCAACGCCTCCAGCACGCCCCGTCGCGCCTCGGGCATCGGGATCGTCTCGATTCCCAGTCGCCGCCGCACCTCATCGGCGTGCGCGGCGACGTACGGATTTGACGGAGGCTTGACGACCGCGGACAGCGGAAGACCGACCGCGGCGAGGTACGCCCCGCCCAGCTCCCAGTTGCCCACGTGACCGGTCAGCACGATCGCGCCTTTCCCGCGGGGCAGCCGCTCGCGCAGCAGCTGGGTGTAGTCGCCGCCGGTCACCAGCGGGACCAGGGCGCCGGGCCCCCGCGCGGAGAGCCGGAGCGAATCCACCGCCATCCGGCCGAAATGCGCGTAGACCCGGCGCGACAGCGCGACCCGCTCGCCGGGCGTGAGCTCGGGGAAGGCCAGCGCCAGATTGTCTTCGGTGATGCGCCGCCGCATGCCGGCCGTCCGCGCCGCCCGCCCCAGCGCCGCGGCGGCGGCGCGCGAGAGGGAACGCGGCATCGCCAGGATCGCCGCCTCCGCCGCGCGCAGCGCGAGGTACGCCGGGTAGTCGGTGCGGCGTCTCAGGCGGGGGCCACGATCCGCCGGCCACGACCCGCGAGTGCGGCGCGGTACGCCGCCTCGGTGCCGGCCAGCGTGCGCTCGATGGTGAACTCCGCGCGGACCCTGGTGCGTCCCGCGTCGGCGACGCGCCGGCGCATCGTCTCGTCGTCGAGCATTCGCTGGAGCGCCCGGCCGAACGCGGGCGGATCGCGGGGCGGAACCAGCAGCCCGTGCACACCGTCGTCGATCAGGTCGGTGTTGCCCCCCCGCCCCGTGGTCACCACGGGCTTGCCGAGCGCCATCGCCTCGAGGAGTCCCTGCGAGAGTCCCTCGTACCGCGTCGGCAGCGCCACGACGTCGAAGCAATCGTAGAAGGGCCGGACGTCGTCCTGGAACGGAACCCAGACGACCCGGTGGCGCTCGGCGGATGGAAGCGCGCTGAGGTAGGCGTCGGGCCGGAATCCCACGATGCAGAGCGTGATCGGCGTGGTCACCTGCTCGAGCGCGCGCAGCAGCGTGTCATGATCCTTGCGCCGCGAGACGACGCCGATCACCGGGCCGCCCGCGCCCCGCGGTGCGCTGCCGGCCGGCTCGAGCAGGGCCCCCACCCGTCCCCGCTCCTCCGCGGTCACGACGCGATCGACCCGCGCCAGGTCCACCGCATTGTGCACGACGACGGTCCGCCAGGGCGGCGTCCCGCGCCACGCCAGCGCACGGCCGACCGGCCGGCTCACCGCGATGGTGCGGTCCGCCGCGAAACCGCTGGCGAGGCCGGAGGCGAATGACGACATCGGCATCGCGCGGCGCGTCATCACCAGCGCGACGGGCAGGCGACGCTGGAACCGGAGGCGCCGGCACGCGGCGCGGTCGCGGGAGCTGTGGGCGTTCACCACGTCCACCTTGAGGATCCACACCAGGCGCTCGATCTCGTACGCCGCGAGGGTGATGGACCCGAACCCGATGGGCGCGAACGCCGCCCCGCCGCCCTCCCGCACGAGCCGCTCCAGCCAGGTCCCGGGCGGGCAGCCCACCACGACGCGATGCCCGGCGCGAGCCTGCTCGCGCGCCAGCATCGCGATCGAGATGCTCGAGCCCGCGCCCTGCCCTTCGTGCGTGAGATGCAGGATGGTGAGCGGGGCGCTCACGCCGTAACGGCCGGCCGCGGCTCCGCGCCGAACTGGAGCTCGTAGAGCCGGCGATACAGCCCGCCCGCCGCGAGCAGCTCCTCGTGGCGCCCGCGCTGCACGACGCGGCCGTGCTCGAGGACCAGGATCTGCGTGGCGTGCTGGACCGTCGAGAGGCGGTGCGCGATCACGAAGACGGTGCGGCCCTCCAGCAGCCGGTCGATCGCCTCCTGCACCAGCCGCTCCGACTCGGTGTCGAGCGCGCTCGTTGCCTCGTCGAGGATGAGGATCGGCGGATCGCGCAACAGCGCCCGCGCGATGGCGAGGCGCTGGCGCTCGCCGCCGCTGAGCCGGGTGCCGCGCTCCCCCAGCAGCGTGTCGTAGCCCCGGGGCAGCGCGCTGATGAAGCCGTGGGCGTTGGCGGCGCATGCCGCCGCCTCGATCTGCGCCGGCGGGTACCGGGAGAGCGAGCCGTAGGCGATGTTGGCCCGCACCGTGTCGTTGAAGAGCACCGTCTCCTGGCTCACGATCCCCATCAGCGCCCGCAGCGAGGCAAGGGTGAACCTCCGCACGTCGCGCCCGTCGAGCAGGATGGCGCCCTCGGTCGGGTCGTAGAAACGGGGGATCAGGTCGACCAGCGTGCTCTTCCCCGCCCCGCTCGGCCCCACCAGCGCGACGATCTCGCCCTTGCGGGCCGCGAACGAGACGCCGTCGAGCACCCGGGGGCCGCCGGCGTAGGCGAAGGCCACGGCGCGGAACTCCACCCCGCCGGCGAAGCCCGGCACCGTCTCGGTGCCCTCGGCGCGCGCTTCGAGGGGGGGCTCGCTCAGGATCTCGAGCACGCGCTCGCCGGCGGCGAGCGCGTTCTGCGCCTGGGTGGGGAAGCTGGCGATGTACTTGAGGGGCGTCATCAGCCGCAGCGCCACGAAGAGGAAGGCGATGAAATGCGGCGGCGAGAGCGTGGCGTCGGGACCGCCCGCCATCCGCGAGCCGGCCCAGAGGAGCACCACCGTGACCAGCGCGCCGAAGCTCTCCGAGATCGGCTGGCTGATCAGCGCCAGCTTCTGCCACTTGATGATGCCGCGCGCGTAGCGGCTGGTGGCGTCGGCGAACCGGCCGCCCTCGTAGGCCTCGGCGCCATAAGCCTTCACCAGGCGCACCCCCGAAACGGTCTCCTGCATCAGGCTGGTCAGCTCGCCGCGGTCGTCCAGGAGATGGCGCATCCGCCCGCGCAGGCGCTGGAGCAGCGGGCGCAGGGCGAAGACCAGGAGCGGCACCAGGACCAGCGCCAGCACCGTGAGGCGCCACGACAGCCAGAGGAGAATGCCGACGTACACCAGCGCGGTGGCCGTGGAGCGCACCACCTCGGCGAGCCAGTCGCCGAGGACCGGCTTGACCTGCTCGGTGTCGGCGAGCATCCGCGTCAGGAGCTGGCCGCCGCGGGTGCGCTGGAAGTAGTCGAGTCGCATCCCCTGGAGGTGTCTGTACATCGCGATGCGGAGGTCGCGGACCAGGTATTCCTGCGCGCTCAGGCCGCCCAGCCGGGAGAGGTAGACGCAAGCGTTCTTCAGCATCACCGTGACGAGGATCAGCGCCACGACGACGGCGAAGGCGCGCTCGCGCGACGCACCGGTGAGCAGGGGGCCGAGCGCCCAGTCGAGGAACTTCTCCGCCCCGCCGCCGCCCGCGCTGCCAGCCGACGCCAGGACGGTGTCGCCGAAGACGGCGCGCAGGAAGGGGATCAGGAGGATGAACGTCATCCCGTCGAGGATCGATCCGACGACGCCGAGGACGAGGCTCACGCCGAAGCGCCCGGCGTAGGGCCGCATGAAGGCCAGCAGCGCGCGCCAGGTCTTCACGCGCCCCCTCCGCGCGGCGTGAGCAGGGCGACGGGGAGAATCACCTCCTCGGGCGAGACACCGCCGTGCAGGAAGGCGCCGCGGTAGCGCGCCTGGTACTCGCGCAGCTTGGTCGGGTAGACGAAGAACCGGTCGCCGAGGGCGAAGAGCGCGCGCACGCCGAGGGCGCGGCGCGGCAGCCCGTAGGTCTGCGGATCGTTGACGACGATCGCCGCCTGGGGGTCCTCGGCGCGCAGGTCCTCGCCGAACTTGAAGCGGAGGTTGTTGGTCGCGTCGCGCTTGGCGAAGACGGTGGCCGGCGTGTGGCAGTGGATCGAGCCGTGATCGGTCGTCAGGATCACGGACACGCGCCGCCGCTCCGCCTCCAGGAGCGCCGCCTTGAGGGAGGAGCGCTCGAACCAGGCCCGGGTGAGGGCGCGCAGGGCCGCTTCGTCCTTGGCCACCTCGAGGAGGATCGCGTTTTCGGAGCGCCCGTGGGTGAGCTGGTCCACGAAGTTGAAGACCAGCGCGGTGACGCCGTCCTGCGAGAGCATCGAGGGCAGCTTGCGGAGCAGCTCGTCGGGGTCGCTGCCACCGAAGATCTTCTCGTAGCGGGTGGCGACGGGCTTCTTCATCAGCCGCGCGAGCTGGCGCTGGAGCAGGTCATGCTCGTGGGCGTTGAGACTCTCGTCCTCGTCTTCGGTCCACCATTCGGGGTGCGTCGCGGCGATCTCGCGCGGAAACAGTCCCGCGAAGATCGCGTTGCGGCTGTACGGCGTCGCGGTGGGCAGGATGCTGTAGTAGTAGGAGGTCTCCACGTCGAGGATCGGCGTGATGAGCGGGACCAGCGCTTCCCACTGGTCGAGCCGCAGGCAGTCCACCAGGATGAAGAGGGCGCGTCCCTGGCCCTGGAGCACCGGCAGCACGAACTCGGTGACCACATCGGGCGAAAGGGCCGGACGGTCGGCGTCGGGGTGCGCGATCCAGCCGGCGTAGTGCCGCTCGATGAAGCCGGCGAAGTCGCGGCGCAGGCCGGTCACCATGGCGCGCAGCGCTTCGACCAGGCCGGGCTCGCCGGCGTCGCCGAGCTTGATATCCCAGATCGCCAGCTCGCGGTAGAGGTCGATCCACTCGCGCCAGCCGAGCGCCGCGCCGCGCCGCGATTCCAGCTCCCGGAAGCGGGTGACGAATTCGCGCGAGAGGTGCTGCTGGCGGATCCGGTCGCCCTCGAGGAGCCGGGTCACCACCGAGAGGACCTGGCGCGGCTGGACCGGCTTCACGAGGTAGTCGTCGATGGCGAGGCCGATCGCCTCCCGCATCGTCGCCGCGTCCTCCGACTTGGTGACCATCACGATCGGCATCGCGGGGTCGATCGCGCGGATCGCCCCGAACAGCTCCAGGCCGCGCTGGCCCGGCATCTGCTCGTCGACCAGCACGATGCCATAGGGCTGCCGGCGGAGCAGCTCGAGGGCGTCGTCGCCGTGGGTGGCCGACTCGACCGCGTACCCCTGGTCCTCGAGGAACCGGCGGTGCGACTCGAGGCTCTCGGCTTCGTCGTCCACCCAGAGAATGCTGCGTGGCCGGGTCGTCATGGTCGGCAACCTAGCCGCTCGCCGCGTGCCCCGCTACACTTTCGAGGATCCATGAGCCATCCCGCCCTGCCTGCCGCCGACGCCGCCTTCGCGAGCGCGCTCGCCGAGAGCTCGCGGGGCCCCGACCGCGACGGCGTCTTCGCGCTGTGGCTGGTGGTGCGGGCCGCGCTGGGCGCCGCGCCACCCCTTTCCCAGCCGGCCCGCAACGCCGAGCGGCTCACCGCGCTGGCCCACCGGCTGCGCAGCCTCAACCCGCCGGCGCCACTGCGCCGCGCGCTGACCACCGCCACCGCCGACCTCCAGGCGCCCCGGGGCGTCGGCGCCGCCGTCGTCCTCTCGCACCTTGTCGCGCCGGCGTCGGAATGCCTGAGCCGGCGCCTTGCCGACGCGGTGGCCGCCGCCGCGCGCGCGGCGAAGGGTCGGCCATGACGCCCGGCCCCGACATTCCGCGCCGCGTGCACCCCATCGCGGACGTGGTAGGCCGCGTGGACCAGCGGCTCAGCGGCGCGAGCCCCGCCGCGTCCGACACCGACACGGTGTCCACCGGCTTTCCCAGCGTGGACCGGATCCTGGGGGGCGGCATGCGCCGCCGCGACCTCATCGTGCTGGGCGGCGACGTCGGTGCCGGAAAGAGCTCCCTCGCGCTGGCGATGGCCCTGCGGGTGGCCGAGCGCGGCGAAGCGGCGGTGGTCATGACGGGCGAGATGGACGAGGAGCGGCTCTGGGAGCGCGCCCTCGCCATCGAGGGGCGCGTGAAGCTCGACGACATCCGACGCGGCCGCTTGAGCGACGAGGCCCGCGCCTCGCTGGGCGGGGCGGCGGTGCGGCTGCGCGAGCGCCCGCTCACCTGGCTCCCCATGGCGGGCGAACGCCTCGACGACGTCGCCGAGCGGCTGGTATCGACCGGCGCGTCGCTGACCGTGGTGGACTACCTCCAGCTGCTGCCGCCCCAGGCCTCGCCGCCACGGGAGCTGGCCGAGGAGATGGCGGCCGCGGTGCGCCGGCTCAAGGAGGTCGCGGCGGCGTCCAACAGCGCCCTGCTCGTCCTGGCGCAGCTGCCGGCTCACGACCCGAAGCGGCGCGACCCGCGCCCCGCGCTCGATGATTTCGGCGCGCTGGGGGCGGTGAAGTATCACGCCGACGTCGTGCTTGGCATCTATCGCGAGGAGATGTACCAGATGCAGCGGGGCGTCGAGGGGGCGACGGAGCTGCTGGTGGCGAAGAACCGCCACGGGATCAGCGGGTTCGTGGACCTCTACTTCTACCGCGAGTGGATGCGCTTCGAGGACATGATCGACCCCGACCGCTAGGAGCGGGGGTGGGCCTGGAGCGGCTGCGGCGGTACGGCTCTCGCCGGCGTGGTGGTGGTATCGGCGCTCGCGATCAAGGTGTACTCCGTCGCCGTCGGGCCGACCCGCTGGAAGTGCCCCCACAACGACAGCCTGTTCCGCTCCAGGCCGAGACCGCCCTTCTGCAGGTAGAGATCGACCTTCGAGCTGTCCCCCTCGTCACTCACCAGCGTCCAGCCCAGTCCCCGAAGCTCGCGGCGATAGAAGCCGGTGACGGAGTCGAACGGCGTTTCCACCATCCAGGTCCGCCGCTCCGCTTCGTCCGCGCCGGCGGTGTCGGTGACGACCGACCGGGGCAGGACCGGGATGGTGTAGAGGATGCGCGCGCGCGGGGGGCCGGGATGGGCCACGGCGGCCTCCGGCTTCGCCTTGCAGGCCGTGGTGCCAAGGGTCAGCAGCGCCGTCAGCAGGGCGGGAATTCCGGTCGCTCGCATAGCGCCGAAGTATAACGGGGCGATAGATTTGGGGGTATTCGCGGAGGGGGACATGGCCGGCCATAGCAAGTGGAAACAGATCAAGCGGAAGAAGGCGGTCACCGACGCGCGGCGGGGGGCCCACTTCACCAAGCTCATCAAGGAAATCACCATCGCGGCGAAGGGCGGCGGCGGCGACCCGGCGGGCAACGCGCGGCTCCGCGTCGCCATCGATGCCGCGAAAGCCGCGAACATGCCCGCCGAGAACATCGAGCGGGCCGTCAAGAAGGGCACCGGCGAGCTCGAGGGCGTCAATTACGAGGACGTGACCTACGAGGGCTACGGCCCCGGCGGCGCCGCGATCTTCGTCGAGACCACGACCGACAACGCCAACCGCACCGTCGCCGACCTGCGCAACATCTTCGCCAAGGGCGGCGGCAACCTCGGCACCGCCGGCTCGGTGGCCTGGATGTTCGACCGCCGCGGGCAGATCCACCTCGACGCCTCGCGCTATGAAGAAGACGCGGCCATGGAGGCGGCCCTCGACGCCGGCGCGGTCGACTTCGCCCGCGACGGCGACATGTACGTGATCGCCACCGAGGTGCACGACTTCCATGCGGTGCAGGAAGCGCTGCGGGCCAAGAAGATCGCCTGGGAATCGGCCGAAATCGCGATGATCCCCAAGAACACGGTGAAGGTCGAGGGGGGCGCGGCGGCGCAGCTGGTGCGCCTGATGGAAGCGATCGAGGAGCACGACGACGTCGCCAAGGTGTTCTCGAACTTCGACGTGGACGAGGAGGCGCTGGCCGGGGTGTGATCGTGCTCGGGGTGGACCCGGGCACCGCCGCCACCGGCTACGGCGTCGTCGAGCGGGCGGAGCCCGGCAGCTATCGCCTCGTCGAATGCGGCGTCATCCGCGCGCCGGGCGCGGCGCCCCTCGCCGGCAAGCTCGACGCCATCTTCGCGGAGATCGAAGCGCTCATCATCCGGCATCGCCCCGACATCCTCGCCGTCGAGACCGTCTTCGTCGCGCACAACCCGCGCAGCGCGCTCATCCTGGGGCACGCGCGCGGCATCGTGCTGCTGGCCGGCGCGCGCGCCGGCGTGACGGTGGCCGAATACGCGCCGCGAGACGTCAAGGCGGCGGTGGTCGGCGCGGGCTCGGCGACCAAGCCCCAGATTGCGATGATGGTGGCGCGGCTGCTCCGTCTCAAGACGCCGCCCCGCCCCGCCGACGCCGCCGACGGCGTGGCGATCGCGCTGACCCACTGCCTGCGGAGCCGCGTGATGCGGCGGGCGGTGGTCGGATGATCGCGCACCTCTCGGGCACGCTCGCGTCGAAGGAGGCCGACCGGGTGGTGGTGAAAACGCCGAGCGGCGTCAGCTACGAGTGCTTCGTGCCGACCCGCTCCCTCGAGACGATGCCCGCGCCGGGAAGCCCGATCGACCTGCACACCCACCTCGCGGTGCGCGAGGACGCGCTCACGCTGTTCGGTTTCGCGACGGCGGACGAGCGGCGGGTCTTTCAGCGCCTCATCACCGTCAGCGGCGTCGGGCCGAAGCTGGCGCTGGCGATGCTCTCGCAGCTCGCCGCCGAACGGATCGTGCGGGCCATCCGCGAGCACGACCTCGCCGCGCTCAGCTCGGTGAGCGGAGTCGGGAAGAAGACGGCCGAGCGAGTCGTGTTGGAGCTCAAAGACAAGACTGACGACCTCAGGGGAGACCGGGGAGACCGCGGAGACCGGGGGTCGGCCGCCGAGCTCGCGATCAAGGCGCTCATCAAGCTCGGCTACAGCGCGGCGGAGGCCGACGACGCCGTGCGGAAGGCACTGGCGGGGAACGGCAAACGGGAAACGGCGGAGCTGGTGAAGGACGCCCTGGCGTTCCTGGCGGGCCGCTAGGTGGCGCGCCGCGCCGAGATCACCACGCCCGAGCCGCTGGGCGAGGAGCAAGGGCTCGAGGCGTCGCTGCGGCCCTCGCGGCTCGACGAGTTCGTCGGCCAGAACAAGGTGCGCGAGAACCTCCAGATCGCCATCGACGCCGCGCGGCAGCGCGGCGAGCCCCTCGACCACACCCTCTTCTTCGGACCGCCGGGACTCGGCAAGACCACGCTCGCCATCCTGCTCGCCAAGGAGATGGGCGTCTCGCTGCGTACCACCAGCGGGCCGGTGCTCGAGCGCCCCGGCGACCTGGTCGGACTGCTGACCAACCTGCGCAAGGGCGACATCCTCTTCATCGACGAGATCCACCGCCTCCGGCCGGCGCTGGAGGAGTTCCTCTATCCGGCGATGGAAGACTGGCGGGTGGATGTGCGCATCAGCGAGGGGCCGCACGCCGAGACGATCCCGATGGCGCTCGAGCCCTTCACGCTGATCGGCGCTACCACACGCTACGGCCTGCTCACCCCGCCGATGCGCGCGCGGTTCGGCATGGTGGAGCGGCTCCACTTCTATCCCCCCGAGGACCTCGCGACCATCGTCGCCCGCTCGGCGAAGATCCTGGAGATCGCGACCGACGACGGCGGCGCCGCCGAGATCGCCCGGCGCAGCCGCGGCACGCCGCGCGTCGCCAACCGCCTGCTGCGCCGGGTGCGCGACTACGCCATGGTGCGGGCCGGCGGCGTGATCGACACGCCCACCGCGAAGGCCGCGCTGGCCCGGCTCGACGTGGACGACTTCGGCCTCGACGACATGGACGCGCGCATCCTGACGGCGATCATCGAGAAGTTCGGCGGCGGGCCGGTGGGCCTCAACACCGTCGCCGTCGCGGTGGGCGAGGACCCGGGCACGCTCGAAGAGGTGTACGAGCCGTTCCTGATCCAGCAGGGGTTTCTCCAGCGCACACCGCGGGGCCGCGCCGCCACGCCGGCGGCCTACAAGCACTTTGGATTCGCGATGCCGCCGGGAGGCGGGCCCACGCTGTTTGAGCAGTAGAGACAGACCAAGACGGACAACGACAGCAAACCTGGGGGATAGTATGCGTTTGACGCGACCGTTCATGGTGATTCTCGCGCTCACCGCCGCGTGCAAGAAGCCGGAGCCCGCCGTCCAGCAGGCGGCCGAGCCGGCGGGGACGATGACGGTGCGTGATTCGTTCCAGACTCCGGAGTCGGTGCTCTACGACGCGGCCGGGGACCAGTACCTGGTGTCGAACATCAACGGCAATCCCGCGGCGAAGGACGGCAACGGGTTCATCTCGCGGGTCTCGCCGAGCGGAAGCGTCACCATGCTCAAGTGGATCGAGGGCGGGAAGAACGGCGTCACGCTCAACGCGCCCAAGGGGATGGGCATCCGCGGCGACACGCTCTTCGTGGCCGACATCGACGAGGTGCGGATGTTCGACCGGACCAGCGGCCGGCCGGTGGGCAGCATCCGCGTGCCGCACGCCACCTTCCTCAATGACGTGTCGGTCGGGCCCGACGGCGCGGTCTGGTTCACCGACAGCGGCCTCAAGCCCGATTTCAGCTCGTCGGGGACCGACGCCGTCTACCATCGCGATCCCCGGTGCGGCGCGCTGCACCAGGTCGCGCACGGCACCGACCTCGGCAGGCCCAACGGCATCCTGGCCGACAGCACCGGCGCGGTGGTCGTGACCTTCGGCTCGGGCGAAGTCTACCGCGTGGATCTCCAGGGGCACCGCACCGCGATGGCCAAGCCGCCGCACGGGCAGCTCGACGGCGTGGTGCGCGCCGCCGACGGGTCGCTGGTGGTCTCGAGCTGGGAGGATTCCAGCGTCGTCGGCATGAAGACGGGCGATACCATGTACATGATGATGCAGAAGGTCGAGACGCCGGCCGACATCGGGCTCGATACCCGGCGCAAGCTGCTCCTCATCCCGGTCTTCAACGGCAACCGCATCGAGATCCGGCCCATCGCGCCGGCCGCGACGGCGCACGGGCAGTAAAGGGACCTGAAGACCGCGGACTTCGACTACGCCCTGCCGCCGGAGCTGATCGCGCAGACTCCGGCGGCGCGGCGTGATGGGAGCCGGTTGATGGTGCTGAACCGGACGGCTGATGGCTCAAGGCTGAAGGCTCAAGGCGAACCGACTCTCGCGGGCCTTCAGCCTTCAGCCTTCGGCCATCAGCGCTTCACCGACTTCCCCTCCCTCATCAACCCCCACGACATCGTGGTCCTCAATGATTCGCGCGTCATTCCCGCCCGGCTGCTCGCCACGCGCCGCGGCGGCGGGGCGGCCGAGGTGCTGCTGGTGGCCCGGGAGGAGGGTGACCTGTGGCGCGCGCTGGTAAAGCCGGGGGCGCGGATCAAGGCGGGGGCAGTGCTCTCGTTAGGCGGAGGGGACCGGATCGACATCGTCGCGCACCTGGAGACCGGCGAGCGCCGGGTGCGGCTGGCGGGCGAGGGCGGGAGCGACGGCGTGCTGGCGCGGCATGGGAAGGTTCCGTTGCCGCCCTACATCACGCGTGAGCCTACCGAGCTGGACCGGGAGCGCTACCAGACCGTCTACGCCGACGCGCCGGGTTCGGTGGCGGCGCCCACGGCGGGGCTGCATTTCACGCCGGAGCTGCTGGGGGCGATCGAAGCCCGCGGCGCGACCATCGCGCGGGTGACGCTGCACGTCGGGCCGGGCACCTTCCGCCCGGTGACGGCGGCCGATCCCGCCGAGCATGTGATGGATGCCGAGGCGTATGTGGTGCCTGATGAGGCTGCGCTGGCCCTTGCGACGGCGCGGGCCAAAGGCGGGAAGGTCTGGACGGTCGGGTCGACGGCGCTGCGCGCGCTGGAGACCGCCGCGTCGGGCGATGGAACGGTGAAGGCGGGCGCGGGCTGGACGTCGCTCTTCGTCAGGCCCGGCTACACCTTTCGCGTCGCGGACCACCTGCTGACCAACTTTCATCTGCCGCGCTCGACGCTCCTCATGCTCGTCTGCGCCTTCGCGGGGACGGAACGCATGCTCGCGGCGTATCGCGAGGCGGTCGGGCAGCGATACCGCTTCTACAGCTACGGTGACGCCATGGTGGTGCTTTGAGAGTCCATGTTTGAGTTCGAGCTGATCTCCTCCGATGGCCCCGCCCGCGCCGGGGTCTGGCACCTGCCCCACGGTTCCGTTGACACGCCCTGCTTCATGCCCGTCGGCACCCAGGGCACCGTCAAGGGCCTCTCCCCCAGCGACCTCGAGCGCAGCGGCGCCCAGATCGTCCTCGGCAACACCTACCACCTGCACCTGCGGCCCGGCGAAGACGTGGTCGCCAGACTCGGCGGTCTCCACCAGTTCATGGCCTGGCCCCGGCCGCTGCTCACCGACTCGGGCGGCTTCCAGGTCTTCTCACTCGAAGGGATGCGCAAACTCACCGAAGAGGGCGTGACCTTCCGCTCCCACATCGACGGCTCGGAGCACTTCCTCTCCCCCGAGATCGCCGTCGACATCCAGTGGAAGCTCGGCGCCGACGTCGCCATGGCCTTCGACCAGGTGATCCCGGGACAAGCCGGCCGGCAGGACGCGATGGACGCCCAGGAGCGGACGCTGCGGTGGCTGGAGCGCTGCCGGGAAAGACACGAAGAACTCAAAGCTGAAGGCTCAAGGCTGAACAACACGTTGAGCCTTCAGCCTTCAGCTCTCGGCCAGACCCTCGTCCCCATCATCCAGGGCGCCACCTACCCCGACCTGCGGCGCGAGGCGCTGCGCGGCATCCTGGGAGCCGGCGACTGGAAGGCGCTCGCCGTCGGCGGGCTCTCGGTCGGCGAGCCGAAAGCCGAGATGCAGGCGGTCCTCGAGGACCTCCACGCCGTGCTCCCGCCCGGCGTACCGCGTTATCTTATGGGGGTCGGCTTTCCGGCGGACCTGGTCGCGGCCATCGGCCTCGGCATGGACCTCGCCGACTGCGTGGCACCGACGCGGATGGGACGCCACGGCACCGCCTTCACCGACGACGGCCAGCTCAACATGGGCGGCGCCCGGTGGAAGGAAGACGATGCGCCGCTGGATGCCGACTGCGATTGCGAGACCTGCCGGACCTTTTCGCGGGCCTACATCCGGCACCTCTTCCAGGCCGGCGAGCTGCTCGGCCTGCGGCTGCTGGCGCTGCACAACGTCCGGTACCTCATCCGCCTCGTGGCGCGCGCGCGCGCCGCGATCGCCGAACGGTATTTCACCGCCTGGAGCGGCGCATGGCTCCAGCGCTACACCAGCAGGGAGCAGGCGTGATCCACCCGACGGTCTTCGCGTTTCTCGCACCGCCCCCCGGGCAGCAGGGCGGCGGCGCGCTCATGGTGGTCTTCCTCCAGATCGGCGCGCTGATCGCCATCTTCTGGTTCCTGCTGATCCGCCCCCAGCGCCAGCAGCAGAAGCAGCACGCCGAGATGCTGAAAGCCCTCAAGAAGGGCGACGAGATCGTGACCGGCGGCGGCATCGTGGGCCGGGTGGTGCACCTCAAGGACGACCGCGTCACCATCGAGTCGGGCGAGTCCCGTCTCGTCGTCGAGCGCGAGCGCATCACCAAGGTCATCGTGCCGCAGCCCGCGCCGGAGCCCGCCGCGAAGTGAGCCTGCGCGACATCCACCTCCTGGGCTCGCCGGTGCTGCGCCAGCCCTCCGCCGAAGTCCGGGCGGTGGACGCCGAGGTGCGCGCCTTCATCGCGGACCTCTACGAAACGATGCACGCCAGTAAGGGCGTCGGGCTCGCCGCCAACCAGGTCGGCGTCGCGCGCCGCATCGCGGTGGTGGAGACCGACGAGCAGCACCGCTACGCCCTGGTCAATCCGGTGATCGTCGAGCGCGAGGGCAGTATCAAGGACGAGGAAGGGTGCCTCTCGATCCCCGACATCTACGGCGACGTCGAGCGCGCGGTGCGCGTCGTGGTCGAGGCCCTCGACGAGCAGGGCGTGAAACGGCGGATCGAAGGCACCGAGCTGCTGGCCCGCGCCCTCCAGCACGAGATCGACCACCTCGACGGCATCCTCTTCGTGGACCGCGTCGGGCCCTTCAAGCGCCGCTTCCTGCTCCGCCAGTGGGAGAAGTCGCGCAAGGGCCAGACCGGCTACATCAAGCAGGTGAAGGAACCCGTGCCGGAGGACGCTGCCAAGGCGTGAGCCCATGCGTGTCCTCTTCTATGGGACCCCCGACTTCGCCGTACCGTCGCTGAGCGCCCTCGTCGGCGAAGGATTCGACGTGGTGGGCGCCGTCACCCGCCCCGACCAGCCCACCGGGCGCCATCGCTCCACCGCGACACCCTCGCCCGTGAAGCTCGCCGCGCTGGCCGAGGAGATCCCGGTCCTCCAGCCCGACCAGCCGTCGTCGCCGGAGTTCATCGCCCAGGCCCGCGCGCTGAAGCCCGACGTGGCCATCGTCGTCGCCTACGGGCACATCCTCAAGCAGGAGCTGCTCGACGTCCCTGCGCGCGGCTCGTTCAACGTCCATGCCTCCCTGCTCCCCAAGCTGCGCGGGGCGGCGCCCATCGAGCGCGCGATCCTCGAGGGCTTCACCGAGACCGGCGTCAGCATCATGAAGATGGACGCCGGGCTCGACTCGGGACCGGTCCTGCATACCGCGACGACGCCGATCGCCGACGACGAGACCGGTGGCGAGCTGCGCCTGCGCCTCGCCGAGATCGGCGCGCTGGCGCTGATCGAGGCGCTGACGCTGCTCGACGAAGCGGGCATCGAGCCCGCGCCCCAGGACCACGCCGCCGCGACCTGGGCGCCCAAGCTCACCCGCGAGGAGGAGCGGCTCGACTGGACGCGGCCGACGGCCGAGGTCGGCCGGCGCATCCGCGCCTTCGACCCAAGCCCCGGCGCCTGGACCGAGATCCACGGCAAGCCGGTCAAGCTCTTCGGGGCCCGCCGCGCCGAGGCTGGGACCAGCCCGACACCTCCGGGCACCGTGCTCGCCGCGAATGAGACGCTGGTCGTCGCGTGTGGCGACGGCGCGATCGGCGTGACCGACCTGCAGCCGGCGGGCAAGTCGCGCATGACGGTCAAGGCGTTCGTGAATGGGCGCGGCGTCGCCGTCGGGGACCTGCTCCAGTGATCACGGCCCTGCCGAGGCTCCACGCCGTGACCGACGACCGGGTGCTCGCGCGCGGCGACGTGGTGGCGAAGGCCGCCGCGATGGCCAAGGTCGCGGGGCCGGCGCTCGCGGTCCACCTGCGCACCCGCACGCTCGAGGGCGCCGCGATGCTGGCCCTCGCGCGCGAGCTGGCGGCGGCGCTGCGGCCCCACGGTTCCTGGCTCGCCGTCAACGGCCGCGCCGACGTGGCGCGGGCGGCGGGCGCCCAGGCAGTCGTGTCGGGCCGGGGCGGCCTGAGCGTAAGCGACATCCGGCGCGTCGCGCCCTCGGCGCTGGTGCTGCGCAGCGTGCACGATGAGGCGGAGATCGGCCGGGCCACGGGAGAGGGCGCCGACGCGCTGATCGCCGGCGCTGCCTACGCGACGGCGTCGCATCCGGACCGCGACGCCGCGGGCCTCGCCCTGGTCGAAGCGGCCGCACGCACCGGCAAGCCGGTCATCGCCATCGGCGGCCTTTCCCCCGAGCGCACGTCCGCGGCCCTGGCCGCCGGCGCCTGGGGCGTAGCGGCGGTGCGCGCGCTCTGGGACACCGACTCGGCCGATGCCGCGCGCGCTTTTCTCGCCCTGCTCCCAAAGGACGAGACGGTTGGCGTAGTCATCAACGGCGCGCCGAGGCGCGCGCGGCGGGACGTGAGTCTGGCCGGACTGCTCGCCGACCTGGGCCTTGATGCCCGCGCGATCGTGGTCGAGCACAACCGCCGGATCGTGCGCCGCGATGCCCTCGAAGGCTCGCGCGTGGCCGAAGGCGACGCCATCGAGCTGGTCCACTTCGTCGGCGGTGGTTGACGGTGGATCGGATCAAGCCCGTCGGAAGCGGGCCGGCCGCGCCTTCGCCCGTCGCTCCAGAGCCGAAGCCCCGGTTTCGTCTCCCGGCCTTGAGGCTCCCCTGGCCTGGTGGCAAGATGCCGCCGCGCCTCCAATGGGCGGTCCTGCTCGTCACCGGCATCGCCGTGACCGCGCTCGCTGGGTATCTTGTGGCCGCGCTCGTTTTCTTCCCCGCGCCGCTGCTTTCCAATGAGCGCGAGGTCGCCGTGGTGGGCGGGATGAACCAGGCGGAGGCGAAGCGCGAGCTCGAGCGGCAGGGCCTCACCGATACCGTCCTGGCCCGCGAGCCGCACCCGACGGCGCCGCTGGGGACCGTGATCTGGCAGGATCCGCCGCCGGGCGTGGCGGTGCCAAGAGGGACCGTGGTCAGCCTGGTGCTCAGCTCCGGCGCACCCACGGTGATCGTTCCGGACATCCGCGGGTATGACGCCGACCTGGCGACGAGGATCCTCGCCGCCGCGGGTCTGCGGGTGGACGGCCTCGACAGCGTGGACACCAAGGAAGTGCCGGTCGGCATGGCGGGCGGCACCGATCCCGCGGCCGGGGAGCGCCTCCCGGTGGGTCGCGCGGTCACGCTGCACATCGCACGCTAAGAGGACGGCTCGTGACGATACGCATCGCCCCCAGCATCCTGAGCGCCGACCTCGCGCAGCTCGCGCGCGAGGTGGATACGGTCCTGGCGGGCGGCGCCGACCAGATTCACGTCGACGTGATGGACGGGCACTTTGTCCCCAACCTCACCCTCGGCGCGCCGGTCGTGGCGCAGCTGCGGCGGCACACCACCGCGGTGCTCGACTGTCACCTCATGGTGGAGAGCCCCGAGAGCTACGTCGCGCCGTTCCGTGACGCGGGCGCCAGCATCCTGACGATTCACTGCGAGGCGACCCGGCACCTGGAGCGGCACGTCAAGGCGATCCGCGAAGCGGGCATGCTGGCCGGGGTGGCGATCAACCCCGCCACACCGCTGGCCGACATCGAGGAGATCGCCGGCGAGGTGGATCTGCTCCTGGTGATGACGGTGAACCCCGGTTTCGGCGCGCAGCAGTTCTGGAAGCCGGGGATCGACAAGGTGCGCCGCGCGCGCGAGATCCTCGACCGCGCCGGCAGCGGGGCGATGCTCGAAGTCGACGGCGGCGTCGCCCGCGCGACGATCGGTGCGCTCGCGGCGGCGGGCGCCGATACCTTCGTGGCCGGCAACGCGATCTACGGATCGAAGGACCCCGCGGCCGAGGTCGGCGCGCTGCGCCGCGCGGCCCAGGATGCCCTGGTGAGGCACGCATGAAGAAGCAGTGGTTCCTGGTCGGCGTCATCATCTGTCTGCTGACCGCGGGCGCGGTCATCGGCACCCGGCTCGCGCCCGACATTTTTCCCGTCGAAGTCGGGGCCCGCGCGCCGCAGTTCCACGCCGTCAACCTCGCCACCGGCGACAGCATCACGCTCGACGCCTATAGGGGCCAAGTGGTGCTGCTCAACGTCTGGGCGACCTGGTGCGAGCCCTGCCGCGTCGAGATGCCTTCGCTCCAGCGGCTGCACGAGAAGATCGGAGGCGAAGGCCTCAAGGTCGTGACGGTGAGCGTGGACGAGGCCGATTCGGGCGTCGTCAAGGCGTTCCAGCGTGAGTACGGCCTGACCTTCATCATGCTCCAGGACCGCAGCCGCGCGATCGAGCGCATCTACCAGACCACCGGGGTCCCGGAGAGCTTCATCATCAACCGGGAAGGCCGGATCGTGAAGAAGGTCATCGGCGCCCACCCGTGGGACTCACCGGCCGACCAGGAGCTCATGCGGCGCCTGCTGGCGCAGCGGGGGTAAGTGGCCCCCCCCCCCGGTATTTTCACGCGCAACTGGCCGCTCAAGCTCGCGGCGCTGGCGCTGGCCGTGATCCTCTGGGTGTTCGTCGCCGCGGAGGAGACGACGTCGCAGTTGGTCCTCGTGCAGGTGGACGTGGACCTGCCCTCCGACCTCGCGCTCGCCCGGCCCACGCCGCTGGTCCGGGCGCTGGTCACCGGTCCGGGACGCGAGCTGATCAAGCTCTACGCCACGCCGCCGGTGATCCACGCCACCATACCTGCCGGCGCCACGCCGCCCCGATGGCGGCTCGCCGTTTCCCCATCCGACGTGCAGGTCTCGCGCAGCGCCCGCGTCAACATCCAGGACCTCGAGCCTCGCTCGATCGAGTTCGACCTCGACCGGGTGGCGCGGCGCGACGTCCCGGTCGCGATCCGCGGCGTGCTGGAGGCCGAGTCGGGTTTCGCGATCGTCCGCCCGCTGGTGCTGTCGCCGGCCATGGTGCGGGTGACCGGACCGCGCGCGCTGGTGATGGCGGTGGACTCCATCACCACCGAGCCGGTCGAAATCCGCGGCGTCACGGGCCCCTTCGAGCGCACCGTACTGCTCGACACGGCGAGCCGGCCGCTGCTGCGCGTCACGCCGCGCGAGATCACCGTGTCGGGCGGCGCGCGCCGGCATTGAGCGCGATGCCGCTGACGGTGCTGGGCATCGAGACGTCGTGCGACGAGACCTCGGCGGCGGTGGTGACCGGCACGCCCGGCGACGGAGACGCGCGGCTCGCCTCGTGCGTGATCCTGTCGCAGGACGTGCACGCCGTTTACCAGGGCGTCGTCCCCGAGCTGGCCTCGCGCGCGCACCTCGCCGCGGTCGGCCCGGTCACCGACCAGGCCCTCGCCGGCGCCGCCCTCGACCTGGCCGACGTGGACCTGATCGCCGTCACGGCGGGACCCGGCCTGGTGGGCGCGCTGCTGGTGGGCGTCAGTTACGCGAAGGGCCTGTCGCTCGCCACCGGCACGCCGCTGGTCGGCGTGCACCATCTCGAGGGGCACCTCTTCGGGACCGCCCTCGACGATCCCGCCGCCGTCCCGCCCTTCGTCGGGCTCATCGTCTCCGGAGGCCATACGCTGCTGGTGGACGTGCCGGAGTGGGGCCGCTACCGGCTGCTGGGCGAGACGCGCGACGACGCCGTGGGCGAGGCGTTCGACAAGGTCGGCTCGCTCCTCGGCCTCGGCTTCCCCGGCGGACCGGCCATCGAGCGCGAGGCGGCCAAGGGCGACCCGTCGCGCTACCGGCTGCCACGGCCCATGCTGCACGGCGGCCAGCAGCCGGGTGATCCCGACTACCTCGATCTTTCGATGAGCGGCCTGAAGACGGCGGTGGTGCTGGCGGTGCGCGGCGTGAAGGACCTCGATGCCGAGCGGCCGCACCTGGCGCGCGCCTTCCAGGACGCCGTCGTGGACGTCGTGACGGCCAAGGTCGTCCGCGCCCTCGCGCTCACCGGACGCACGCGCGTCGTCCTCGGCGGCGGGGTGGCGTGCAACGGCGCGCTGAAGCGGCGGCTGGCCGCCGCGCTCCAGGAGGAGGGCGCGAGCCTGCATGCGCCCTCGCCGCGCATCAGCACCGACAACGCGGCGATGATCGCGCGGGCCGGCCTCTTCCGCGCCGGCGAAGCGGGGCGCCCGATCGACGCCGAAGCACGCTTGCCCTTCCCGGGACTGGAACGCCCATCGTGACCGTCTATCCCTTCGTCATCCACTTCGGCCGGTTCACGATCACCGGCTACGGCATCATGCTGATGTGCGCCTTCCTGATGGCGGGGTGGGTGTTCGCCCGGTCGCTGGAGCGCGAGGGGATGGAGCCGACGATCGCCTGGGACTCGGTCGTGATGGCGGTGATCGGCGGGCTGGTCGGCGGGAAGGTCTACTACGCGCTGCTGGTGCGCGACCTCGGCGCGCTCACATCGCGCGGCGGCCTGGTCTGGTACGGCGGCTTCGCGGGCGGCGTCACCGCCGTGACGCTGTATCTCTGGTGGAAGAAGCAGCCCATCATGAAGCTCGGCGACGTCATCGCCCCCGCCCTCGCGGCGGGCTACTCGGTGGGACGGATCGGCTGCTTCCTGGTGGGCGACGACTACGGCGTACCGACGCTCATGCCCTGGGGCATCGCCTTCCCGCAGGGTTCCCCGCCCACCACGGCCGGCGCGCTGGCGCGGGAGTTCCACATCGCCCTGCCGCCCGGCACCCCCGCCGACCGGGTCTTCGCGGTGCACCCCACGCAGCTCTACGAGGTGTTCATCACCTTCGCGATCTTCGTGCTGCTGTGGCGGATGAGCCGGCACCGCCATGCGCCCGGCTGGCTGCTCGGCGTCTACCTCGCGCTGATGGGGATGGAGCGGATGTTCGTGGAGATCTTCCGCGCCAAGGACGACCGCTTCCTCGGCCCCTTCACCCTCGCCCAGGCGATCTCGGTCCTGACGGTCGGGATCGGGGCCTGGCTGATCTGGAAGCGTCAGTACGCGCCGAACACTCTCCGCACCGGGTAGTAGCGCGCGCCGGCCAGCGCTTCGTCGAAGAAATTCCAGTCCAGCAGTCCGTCGTCTGATCGCGGCTCCAGCATGATGAAGGCCAGGCGGCCCAGCGGCTGGTCGGTCCACACCACCACCGTGCCGGCCGGGATCGTGTCCGTCACGCTCTCCCACGCGCCGAGCACCTGGCGCTCCTTGTGTCCCTGGAACTCGCGGGCGGCGGTCCAGCTCGAGTCGACGCGGAACCGCTCGAGTGGGACCACGACGGTCTGCTCGAGGCGGCTGGTGCGCACACCGTGCGCGGCGAGCCGCTCGATGGCCGCCGTCAGGTTCGCGGGGACGAAGTACGCATGCGGCACCCGCGCGAACTCCGTCCCCTCGAAGGTGGTGTAGTCGGCCATCGTCTCGGGCCGGCGCACGTCGAGGCGCCGCAGCATCCGCTGGCCGGTGTAGGGGTTGGTCTCCTCCGCCACCTCGCCGCGGAGGACCGGGATGTCGGCGCCCCGGTGCAGGCGGGCACGAACGGCCAGGCTCTCGCCCATGATGTCGTGCGCATCGGCGGCCTCCGTGATCCGCATGATCCGCGAGGCGTGGGCGGCGGCGTACGCGATGTTCTCCTCGACGAAGCGCCGGGTCGCCCTGATGCGGTCCTCGAACGTCGCGTAGGAGTACGCCTCGCTGAGGATGCCGATCCGCCCGCGCAGGCCCCAGTAGTTCTCGCTGAAGCGGGGACGATGATCGAAGGAGTACCAGCCGCGCTCCGCCCCGCCGCCGCCGCGGTCCACCGGACTCTCGGGCATGTTGCCGTAGTAGAAGATGTCAAAACCGTCGGTGCGCTTGATTGTGGCCGTGACCTCGGGCAGCCAGTCGCGGCGCAGCAGGTTCACGATGGCGGTGTCGGTCGCCGGGTGCAGCGGCTCGGCGTAGGTCAGGTGGTAGCCGTGCACCGATCCGTCGGTGGTGTGCAGGTCCATCGCCACGTGCGGGTCGTACCGGCGCAGCAGCAGCGCCTGGGATCGGGCTTCCGGCGACTCCAGCTTGATGTGGTCGCGGTTGAGATCGAGCTGCATCGCGTTGGGCCGCTGGCCCATGCCGCCGATGGGGCCCAGCTGGCCGGGCCGGTTGGTCAGGCTCACCCGCTCGTTGCCGTCGGCGTTGTAGATCGGCGCGACCAGCAGCACCACCGAATCCAGCCAGCGCGCGTGCCGGCCCGCGGCGAGATCCCGCAACAACTCGAGCGCCGCTTCCTTTCCTTCCACCTCGCCGGCGTGGATGTTGGCCTGGATGTAGATCCGGAGCTTGCCGGAGCGCAGCACCGCCTCGGGGCTGCCGTCCCCGGCGTGTCCCACCACCACCAGCGGAATCGAGCGGCCCTCGCTGGTGTAGCCCATCGAGGTGACGTGGATGCGCGGTGAGCGCGGCAGCGCGTTGAGGAAGGCGACGACGTCCTCGTAGCGCGACGTCTCGCGGTAGCCGGTGCGCTCGGGCCGCGTCAGCGGCGTGCGTGTCGCGGCGGCGGGTCGGGTGGACGGACGGGACTGGGCGGCGAGGGGGGCCGCGCAGAGCGCGGTGGCGGCGATCAGGATCCGGTGGCGCATGGCCCCCAATCTACACCGTCGGGGGCCGGTCGCCCGGCCGCCGCGCTCAGACTCCGGCTGACTTCCTGGGCTGCGTCTTCCGGTTCCGGCGCGCGATCGCGCGTCCACCTGCCGAGGCCGTGGCGAGTCTCGGCGCGATCACAAAAGCCCAGGCCAGCCCGAACAGGATCGCCAGCAGGATGGCGGCCTGGAGCCCCAGCGATTCCAGCGTCGGGTAGACCCCGAAGAAGTCGCTGCGCGGCGCCCAGGCGAGCGGCGTGCTGCCGAGGTAGCCGCCTTCCTGGAGCGCCTTGATCCCATCGCCGGCGAAAACGAACGCCATAAACGCCAGCGTCATGCCGGTGACCGCGAAGAAGGGTCGCATCGGGACCCGGAGACCGAAGCGCTCGATTCCCACGAACACCAGGGCGAGCCCCGCCAGGCCCGCGACGATGCCGGCGGTAATCGCCGCCGCGCCGTCGCCGCCGCCGGTGACGTACAGGGCCTTGTAGAAGAGCACCGTCTCGAAGCCCTCGCGGTAGACCGCCAGGAACGCCACGCCGGCGAGCGCGAGCGCGCTGCCGCGCTCGGCGGCCCGCTGGATCCGTTCCTTGACGAAGCGCGTCCAGGCCGCGATCTCGACCTTCGAAATCAGCCAGTACGAGGCGTAGAAGAGCATCACCGCGGCGACCAGCATGATGGCGCCCTCGAGCGCTTCGCGCTGCGAAGCCGTGACCCGGAAGATCAGCTCGAGCGCGGCCGCGGTGACGAGGCTGGCCGCGATCGCCGCCACCACGCCCCAGCGCACATGCTTCTGCTTCTCCTTCGCCTCCGCCTTCACCAGGACCGCCATGATTGCGCCGACGACCAGCATCGCCTCGAAGCCCTCGCGCAGCATCAGCAGCAGGCTTTCGGCGAAGAGGCCGGCCGCGGAATGCCGTGCCGTCAGCGCCCGCTCCGATTCGGCGAGGCTGGCGAGCAGGTCGGCCTGGTGCCGCTCGAGCACGGTGCGCGCCTCGCCGCCCGCGATCGCCGCGCGCAGGCGGCCGAATCGCTCCTCGGCGCGCCGGACGAGGGAGGGATCGGTGGCGCCCAGCGACGACTCGAGGGTCTCGAAGGCCATGTAGGCGTCGAGGACCCTGGATGACGCGGCATCGGTCTCGCCGCGTTCCGCCAGGTCGAGGACGCCGCCGAGCGACCCGCGCACCGTGCCGAATACCACGGCCAGCTGGCCGCTGCGCCCGCCTCGCGCCGCGGGGTCGGTGAAGGTCAGCGCGTAGGCCACGAGGTCCCAGCGCTCCTCGCGCGAGAGCGCTTCGCCGAACGCCTTCATGCGCGTGCCCGGGACGCCGAGGCTGATCTTGCGGTAGAGGTCGAGCGGCGTGGTCCCGGCGAGCGCCGCCGGATCGGCGAGGTTCGCGGGTGGCGGGGTGATGTGCTCGGCGCGGGTCACCGGGCCGTCCCCGTGTCCCTCCGCCCCGTGACAGCGCTGGCAGGTCGAGCGGTAGAGCAGCGCACCGTTGTCGATCGACGGCTCGCGCGCCGGCCGGTCGTCGAGCGAGACGCGCAACAGCGTGGAGAGACGGAGCTCGACGTCGCGCGCGGCGATGGCGAGCGACTCGGGCGGCATCCGCGCGGCGAGACGCTGCTCGATACCGATCAGGCGCGGCATGATCTCGGCGCGTACCGCGCCCGGCAGCTGCGCGGCGGAGCGCCGAGCCTCGGCAACGAACAGCTTCGCCTCGTCCCACTCGCCGGTGTTGGTGAGCGCACCGCCGACCCAGGCGAGCCGGTACTCCTGCGCGGCGAGGTGGAGGGTCGCCGCAACCCGACGCGCCGCCTCGACCCCTGGCGTCTCGGCGAGGGCCGGGGTCTGTGCGAACGTCGGTACGTGGAGCGCCAGAGCGGTGAAAACGGCAAGAACCATTTGAAACTGAGTCTCAATCTCGATTGTTAAGTGTTCAGAAGCTTAGCCCGATTCGCCGCCGAGTGGCAACCTCGCCAACGCGCGCGACGACTCCTCCCTATTCGATCACCACGACCGCCGCGGCGATCCCGCCGTCGTGGCTGAGCGACAGGTGGCAGCGGGTGGCGCCCAGGGCGTGGAACCGCGCCAGCGCCGGACCGTGCAGGATCAGTTGCGGCCGTCCATCCTCCAGGCGCTCGACCTCGATGGTTTTCCATCCGATGCCGAGGTCGGCGCCCTGCGCGGAGAGCGCCTTGTAGGTCGCCTCTTTCGCCGCGAGCCGTCCCGCGAGAAAGAGCACCTGGTGCGCCAGGTCCCTGGCGCGCGCGATCTCGCTCGCCGTGAAAAGACGCTGGAGCGCGCGCGCGCCGTGGCGGTCGAGCAGCTCCTGGACGCGCTGCACCGGCACGACGTCGATCCCGATGCCGATCATGGCCCGGTCCGCGCGACCAGCAACCGGCGGCGCATGCGCGTGCCGTCGGCCTGGGTGACGACCACGAAGTAGGCGCCGTTGGCTATGCGGCCTCCGTTCTCGGTGGTCAGGTCCCAGGCCCAGCGCCCCGAGTCGGGGGAGAGCGCCACGCTGGCCACCCTGGTCCCGGTCAGCGAGAAGACATCCACCTGGGTGGTGCCGGTGCTGGCGGGCCAGCGCAGCGTCACCGGCGCGTCGCGCACCGGGTTGGCCGACGTCTCGATGGTGGGGGCCCGCGCCGATGCCGTGGTGAGGAGCCTCCCCACCGTTCCGTCGCTGGCCGTGATGGTGACGGCGTCGAGCCACCAGTCCATGCCTTCCGCGATGAACCGGAGGCGCAGCGTCGAGGCGCCGGCGGCGACCGCGCCCAGCGGAGTCGCGATCGGGTACCACTCGGGCGCGGCGCCGACCACGTCGGCGACCTCGGTCCAGGTCGTCCCGTTGTTGCCCGACACCTGCACGCGGCCGCGCGAGGTCTGGAGGAAGACGCTGCCGCCGTGCTTCGTCCAGAACACCAGTGTGAGGTTCGTCCGCCCCGCGACCGGGATCGGCGGCGAGACCAGGGTATTGAGGTACCCGTTCCAGGCAAACTCTCCCTCGAAGCCGCCCGCCGTGCGCCGGAACCCCAGCCACGCCGTGGTCGGCAGCTCGGCGCCCTCGCGCATCAGGATCTCCGCGCTCATCCGCTCGAGCGGCAGGCGGACGGCGCGCGTGTCGCGAAGCAGGAAGTCGTGCGTCGTCCGGCGCATGAACCTGCGGCCGATGCCGAGCGAGTCGCGCGGCGCGAGGATGTGGCCGACCACCCCCGAGTCGATCGCCACATCGACGGGCGCGTCGAGCTGGGTCGAGATGTCCAGCAACACGCGCAGCTCCGGCCAGACCGATTCGAACTGCGGCACCGCACCGGCGGCGCCGGGGAACGCCGCATTCGCGGTGAGGTTGGAGGCCTCGCGCAGCAACGTGAGCGCGAAGGGGATGTTGTCGCTCGCCATGCGCCCCAGCAGCGCGTCGTCGTCGGGGAAGCTGAAGCCGTAGGCATGGCCGCCGACGCAGCAACCCGCCGTCAGCTCCACCGTGAACGCGGCCGTCCGGAAGGTGCGGTAGGCGTACTCCGTGTACTCGCCGTTGGTCGGGTAGAGGTGCCAGCCCGGGCCCGGGTGATAGTAGGTGTTGGCCGAGCCGGGCAGGCTGTCGGGGATCGCCGGCGCGAGGTCGGTCCCGGCCAGCGCGCGGAAGATCGCGTCGTCTCCGGTGCGCAGGCCGTTGGCGTGTCCCCAGGGATAGAGCACGGCGCCGGTGTAGGTGTGGTACGAGATCGACGCGACCGGCGGGTGGGCGCGATGGAACGCTTCGACGGCGCGGATCTCCGGCTCCGATGCCGCCGACGGGCCGCGATAGATCTCGGAGCCGGTGAGGGCACTGGAGCCGGCGTTGTCGTAGCCCCAGTAGGCGGTGTGGTTGCGGTTGAGGTCCACGCCGAAGGTGCCGTCGCCGTTGGGCCGCCGGTTCTTCCGCCACAGGCGATCGCCGGTGAAGGTGAACTGGTAGCCGTCGGGGTTCGCCACCGGCAGTACCCACACGTCGCGCCCCGCCAGCAGCGCGTTACCGGCGGGCTGGGCCGGAAGGGAATCGGCCAGGTACTGGAGCAGGCGCAGCGCCATCTCGGTCGCCGCCCACTCGCGCGCGTGGTAGGTCGCCATGAAGAGGACGTTGGGCCGCGACGGGTCGTCGGTGGGGGCGCCGATCTTGGCGATCAGGATCGGCCGGCCCTCGGTCGAGGCGCCGATCGAATCCACCGTGACGTTGGCGTGCGACGCGGCGAAGGCCCGCAGGTACGCGGCGACGCCGCGCACCGGGTCGTCGAAGTCGCGATAGACGGTGAAGGCGCGCGCGCCCAGCTGCGCGCGCCGCGCCTCCAGGGCCGCGGCCTGCGGCGCCGGGGCCAGGTCCACCGCCGGCCAGCCGCGCGAGGCCAGGAGGTCGCGGTCCCTCGGCGTGATCACCGCGACCAAGTCCACGCGGCGGTCGCTGCGCGGCCGGACCTCGACCAGGTCGATACCCAGCCCGCGCACCGAGTCCACCGCCGCGGACGAGCCGACGGTGAAGCGCACCGTGGCCAGCGATTGGGCGATGAGACGGCATGGCGTCGCGGCGGCGAGCAACCCGGAAAGCGCTCCCAGCACGCGGGCCCGGCACCGGAGTCCCGCCGCCCTACGCAAGAATCGCCTCCATCACCGTGACCGTATCGGACAGGTCGGCGAAGGCCGCGTGGGCGCCCGCCTCCATCAGCTCGGCGACGGTGTACGCGGCGGTGGCGACGCCGATCGCGCGCGCGCCGATGCCGCGGCCGCACCGCACGTCGGCCGGCGTATCGCCGATGATGACGACGTCACCGCCCGCAAGGTCGTGACCCAGGACCTCGCGCGCGCGCCGCTGCGCCACGGCGGGCAGCTCGGTACGTACGTGGTGGTCGGAGCCGTACGCGCCCAGGCGGAAGCGATCCGACACCAGCCCCGCCGACCGCAGCTTGAGCCGCGCCCCGTCCACCACGTTGCCGGTGAGCAGCGCGAGCGTGCAGTCGTCCCGCCGCTCCAGCGCATCGAGCAGCTCGCGCACGCCGGGGTAGACCCGGGTGGCGTGTCCCGGCTTCGCGAGCTCGGCCTCGAGATGCTCGACGTAGCGCACCAGCACGCGGTCCACCAGCGCGTCGTCGGGGGCCAGTCCCGCCGCTTCGGCGAGCCGGCGCACGATCTCGCCGTCGGTCCGGCCGTCGAAGCGAAAGGTGTCGATCGGACCCGCCGTGCCGAGCACGTCGAGCAGCGCGCGGTGGATGGCGCGCCGGCCGGCCCCGTCGGTCCCGATCAGCGTGCCGTCGATGTCGAAGCACACCAGTTTCATGTGCGCGTGAGCCAGATGCCGGTGAAGATGCCCGCCGCCCCGGCGGCCTGCCAGGCCGTCGGCCGCTCGCCGAGGAGCGCCCACGCCGCGATCGCGACCACGAACGGCGTCACGTTGGAGTAGATCGCGGTCCGCGCGGCGCCCAGGCGCTGGATGCCGCGCGTCCAGATGATGTACGCGACGACCAGCGCGCCCATCGCCGAGAAGACCAGGCCCGCCCAGGCCGGCGCCGGGACGCCGCGCCAGGGCTGCGCCAGCACCGCGGGGACCGAGTAGAGCACCAGCGGGATCGCGCCGATGCCCATCGCCCAGGCCGTCACCGCGACCGGGCCGTATCGGTCGGCCAGCGGCTTCAAGCCGACGATGTAGAACGACCAGCAGATCGTGGCGCCGAAGACCAGGAGATCGCCGACCATGGTCCCCCCGAACACCACCTCCGTGCCGCTGCCCAGCACCACCGTCGTGATCCCGGCGAACGAAACGAGCAGGCCCAGCCCGTCGCGTGGCCGCAGCCGCTCGTCGCCGCGCAGGTGACTGATCACCGCCGTCTGGACCGGTACCGCCGCCATGATCAGCGCGGCGTTGCCGGCGCGGGTGTGGGCCACGCCTTCGATGAAGCCGTACTGGTAGATGGTGTTGCCGAGGATGCCGAGGCCGGCCAGCCGGACGACGTCGCGGGGCGACGGCCGGGGCGAGCGCCGCATCCAGGCGATCAGCGCCAGCGAGCTCGCCGCCAGGGTGAACCGCACCGCATTGAAGGCCAGCGGCTCGATCTCCCGCAAGACGGCCTTGAGGACGATGTAATTGATGCCCCAGATCAGCACCATGAGGCCCAGAAGCACGTCCGTTCCGGTGAAGCCTGCGGGCCGGACGGATACGGCTGGGGCGGGAGCCAAGTCGGTCACACCGCCAAAGTTAGCGCGCCGCCCGCGGGCGCGCTGATGCCGGCGAGCACGGGGCAACGCAAGCCGCTAAATTGCAGGCACATGCGCGCGCGCCTCCTCCCCCTGGTCCTGGTGCTCGCCGCCCTCGCCGGCCCCTCCGCCGCGCAGGAGCGGCCGCGCGGGCCGCTCGCCCCCGACCTGGAGCACTTCTTCAGTGCCCGCACCTGGCGAAATGCCCGCTGGGGGGCCCTGGTCGTCAGTCTCACGCACGGCGACACGCTCCTTTCATGGCGGGCCGACGAGCGCTTCCTCCCTGCATCCAACGCGAAGCTGTTCACCACCGCGGCGGCGCTGCATTACCTCGGCGACGACTATCGGTTCCTGACGGTGCTCTTCGCCGACGGCCCGGTGCGCGGCGGCGATCTCTACGGCGACCTCGTGCTCTACGGCACCGGGGACCCGACCTTCGCCCTCGACACCGCGAGCCTGGCGCCGTTCGCCGACAGCGTGGTGCAGGCCGGCATCCGGACGGTGCACGGCGACATGGTCGGCGACGCCTCGTTCCTGGGCGCCGAGCTGAGCGGGCCGGGGTGGTCGCCCGACAACCTCGACGAGTCGTACGCGGCGCCGCCCTCGGCGCTGGGCGCCGCGGAGAACCGGATCCACCTCGTCGTCGAGCCGGGGGGCCGCGCCGGCGTGCCGGCGACGTTCCGGATCGAGCCCGCGAGCGACTACTACCACATCTCGAACCTGGTGCTGACCAGCGCGCGCGGCCGGACCCGGATCAGCGTGCGGCACGGCCAGTCGCGCGGGGTCGTCGAGATCACCGGCACCATCCCGGTGACGCGCAGCGAGTGGAGCACCTGGCTGATCGTGCGGGAGCCGGCGGTGTTCGTCGCGGGATTGCTGCGCCAGCTCCTCGAGGCGCGGGGGGTGACGATCACCGGCGGAACGCGCGCCGTCACCGACGACGCACCCGGTCGCGCGCGGCTCATGCTACAGCGCTCGCAGGGCGGCCGCGACGCGTTCGAGGGCGCGATCGCGGTGCGCCGTTCCGCGAGCCTCGACGACCTGGTCTCGATGATCAACCACCGCAGCCACAACCTCTCGGCCGAGCTCGCGCTGCGCAGCATCGGCCGGCGGGTGGGCAACTCGGGCACCTTCGCCAGCGGCGCGCGCGCGGTGCGGCGATACCTGACCGAACAGGTCGGCATCGGCGCCGACGCGGTGCAGGTGACCGATGGCTCGGGACTCTCGGTGCTCGACGAGGCGACGCCGCGCTCCCTGGTCCAGCTGCTCGCGTACCAGCGCGGCGCGACGGGGAGCGAGGCCTTCTTCCGCTCGCTGCCGCTGGTCGGTGAGGGGATGCGAGACCGGATGACCGGGACGGCCGCCGCCGGGCGGCTGCGCGCCAAGACCGGCACCCTGACCGGCGTTTCGGCGCTCTCGGGTTACGTGACGACGTCGTCGGGGGAGGAGCTGGCCTTCTCCCTGATCGTCAACCGGTCACCGTCGACGGCGCGGGCACGGGCGGTGCAGGACAGCATCGGCGTGCGGCTCGCCGAATACGCGCGGGACCAGGCGCCCGTGAGGGCAGCGGGGAACTGAAAAGAAAGACAACTGCGAACCCAGACAGACAGAGACAAACTCAGTCAGCGAGACCCGGCACACCCTCCCGCCCCTTCGCGAGCCTCACGCCCCGCTCCACCGCCATCTCCACCGCCTCGCGCGCCATCTGCTCGACCTGGATCGGCGGCGCCTCGGCGGTGCCGGCGCAGCAGGCGAAGACCACGTCCCCATCGAAAGCGGAGCCGATCGGCACGATGCGGCGCGCGAGCGCATCGCCGCCCGCCTTCGCGACGCCCGAGAGCTGGACCCGGCCGAGCTTCGCGTTGGTGGCCACCACGACCAGCGTCGTGTTGTGGCCGCTCGAGGTCCGGTATGGCGGCGACAGCGCACCGGTCGTCATCCCGCCCCGGGCCAGGTAGGCCGCCGAGCCGACGAAACCACCGGCCTCCTTCCGCGCGCCGGCAATGATCGCGCCCTTCTCGTCGGTGACGTCGCCGAAGGCATTCACCACCGCCAGCGCGCCGACGACCACGTCGCCCGAACGCACCGCCCACGAGCCGACGCCCCCCTTCATCGCACGGCCCGGCCCGACCGCCTTGCCGACGGTGGCGCCGGTGCCCGCCCCCACCGAACCCTCCGGCACGAAGGTCTGCGCGGCACCGCACGCCTGCATCCCCATTTCGGGCGTGGGCCGCGCGTCGAAGACGCCGAGCGGCATCAGGTCGAAGATGACGGCCGCGGGAACGATCGGGATCACGCCCGGGCCCACCGCGAAACCGCGCTTGCGCGACTCCAGCCAGCGCATGACGCCGTCGGCCGCGGCGAGGCCGAACGCGGAGCCGCCGCACAGCACGATCGCGTCGACGCGGCCGGCGAGCGAATCGGGCCGGCAGGCGTCCAGCTCGCGCGAGCCCGTGGCGCGGCCCTTCACGAAGGCCGCGCACGGCATGCCGCCCTCCGGCGCGAGCACCACGGTACAGCCGGTGGCGCCGCGTTCGTCGGTCACGTGGCCCACGAGGACACCGAGCACGTCGGTGATGGAGGGGTGCATGCCGGAACTATGGGGTGGTGCAGACTTTCGTCAAGAACCGTTTCCCTGTAGCCTTCGCCCCATGCCGACATCCCGCGAGCCGCCGCGCGTCCTCGTCACCGACGACGACGACGGTGTCCGCACCGCCCTGGCGCGCTTCCTGGCAAAGAGCGGCTACGAGGTCGTCCAGGCCGACGGCGGCCCCGCGGCCCTCGAGAGCCTCACCCACGGGCGATTCGCCGCGATGCTGTGCGACATCCGGATGCCCGGGATGACCGGCGTCGAGCTGCTGCCCAAGGTCATCGCGCTGGACAGCGATCTCGCCGTCATCATGCTCACCGCCGTCGGCGATCCCGGTTCCGCCATCCAGTGCCTCAAGCTCGGCGCGACTGACTACCTCATCAAGCCCGTCGAGCTCGAGGAGCTGGCCCACGCGCTCCAGTACGCGCTGCGCAAGCGCGAGCTCGAGGTCGAGCGGCGCGGGATGGAGCAGTGGATGGCGCGCGAAGTCGCCGAAAAGACGAAGGAGCTCCAGGAGCAGTCGCACCAGGTCGAGTTGCTCTCGCTGTCGATCCTGATGGCGCTGGTCGACGCCGCCGAGCCGTCCTCCAGCGGCAACCGCAACCACTCGATGCGGGTCGCCAACCTCAGCGCGCACGTCGCCGCCGAGCTGGGGCTCGAGGCCGCGGTCATCGAGGAGGTGCGCCTGGCCGCGCGGCTGCACGACCTGGGACGGGTCGCGGCACACCACGAACGGCTGCGTGACTCCGACGGCGCGCCGCACGGGGGAACCGGCGCCGACGTCGATGCGCCGCGCGTCGCCGCGCGGATCCTGGAGCCGCTGCGCCTCCACGCGGGCGTCGTCGAAATCATCCGGCACCAGGACGAGCGCTTCGACGGGCAGGGCCGGCCGCAGGGGCGCCGGGGCGACGCGATCCCGGTCGGCTCGCGGATCGTGGCGGCGACCAACCTCTATGACGAGATGACGGAAGGTACCAACGGCGGCGGGTCGGTCACCGGCCGCGAGGCGCTCGACAGGCTCCGCGGGCTCGCCGGGTCCCGGCTCGACCCCGCCGTGGTGGACGCGCTGCACGCGGTGCTGGCGCGCCGGAGAGGCTAGCTCGCGGGGGCGACCTTGGGCGGCAGATTCGCCGGCTCCGCCACGCCCTTCTTCTCCCGGCAGGCCCGGCACAGCGTGATCCCGCGCGTGTCGCAGATCAGGCAGATGAAGGTCCCGCATTCGGCGCACGGATACCCCTCGCTCGCCCGCTCCTCGTTGCCGCAGGACCGGCACACCATCATGTCGCGCTCGCCCATGCCTCCTCCCTTCAGCCGATGAGGGCGGGGGCGCGCCGCAGCACGTCGAGCGCGGCGTCGGCCTCCGCGGCCCCGAATTGAGTCCCGCGTCCCTTTTCCAGCTCCTCGATCACCGCGCCGGCCTCGAGCCGCGCGCGCCATGGCCGCGGCCCGCTCATCGCGGCGATCGCCGCCGCGACGCCGAGCGCGCGAGCCTCCGGCGGAATGTGCTCTCCCGCGAGCCCGCCGGGGTAGCCGCTGCCGTCGAAGCGTTCGTGATGCGCCGCCACGGCCGCCACGATCACCCGGTCGGCGCCCAGCCGCTCGATCCACCGCGCCCCGAGCGTGGGGTGCACGCGGATCAGGTGCTGGGAGGTGCGGTCGGGCGGCCCTTCGGCATGCTGCTCCGTAATCGGCACCGCGAGCATGCCGACGTCGTGGACTCGTGCCGCGAGGGCGAGCCGCTCGGTCTCGAGCCCCAGCGGCACGGCGATCTGCGACGCGATCCGCCCGGTCCGCTGCGAATAGCCGGCCCGGTAGGGATCGGCCTTCTCGAAGGCATTCACGATCTCGCCCAGCACGACGAGCACCGGCCCGACCGCGCGCGCGACATCCATCGCCTGCACCGCCTGGCGCAGCGCCCGGATTTCCACCGCCACCGACGCCTCGTGCACCACCAGCTCCACGTCGAGCGGCTTGCGCACGAAGCCGTCGGCGCCGCGGCTCAAGGCGTCGGCCGTACCGGTGACGTCGCCGTCGGCCGCGAGCAGGACCACGGCCGGCGGATCGGCGAGCCGTTGCGCCTCGTCCATCAGCTCGAGGCCCGAACGCCCCGGCATCTGCACGTCGGTGATGACGAGATCGAAGCTCCCCGCCCAGAGGCGCTCGGCCGCCTCGTCGCCCGAGTGCGCCGTCACGCACACCGCGCCCTCCCGCTCGAGGCGGCGGGCGATCGCCGCCGCGACGGCCCGCTCGTCGTCCACCACGAGCACGTGTTTGGCCGCCAGCGGCGAGGTCATGCCGTGCAAGGTAGCAATCACCGCGCGGCGGGCGCCAGCACGTGCAGCGCCCCGGCGAGCAGCTCGGCCGTGAGCGGCGCCCGGCCCCACGGGTCGCCGTCGGCCTGCGCCGCCATCGACGGCTCGGTCGTGACCCTGATGCAGCGGCCCCGGCCGACGGTGACGCCCTTCTCGCCCGTCGCGCGGCCCGTCGCCAGGAGCCAGGCCAGGCGCACCGCTCCGGCGAAGGTCGCCGCGTCGAGGATGAAGACGTCCAGGAACCCGTCGTCGAGGTGGATCTGCTCGGCGAACTTGCGGCCGGTGGGGATGATCACGCCGCAGTTGGCCAGCAGCACCGTCACCGCCTCGCGCTCGAAGACCACGCCGTCGATGTCCACCCGGACGTGGCCTCGGGGCAGGTCCATCGCCAGCCCGACGGCCGAGGCCAGGTAGGCGCCGATGCCGAAGGTCCGCTTGGTGCGCGGGCGGGTGCGGTGCATGATCTCCGCGTCGAACCCGCACCCCGCGGCCACCGCGAAGTGGCGCACGCCACCGGTGGTGGTCATGCGGCCGAGATCGACCGCGCGCCACCGGCCGGCGACGATGACGTCGGCGGCCTGCTCCGGCGTCCAGGGAATGTCGAGGTTGTCGGCGAGGCGGTTGCCGGTGCCCGCCGGGAGGATGCCGAGGGGTCGGCCCGTCTGGGCGAGCGCCGGCGCGACGTCCATGATGGTACCGTCGCCCCCGTGCGCCACGATGAGATCGGCGCCCGCGGCGATCGCCGCGAGGGCCAGGTCCGCGCCATGGCCCGGCTCCGTGGTGGGCACGACCTCGACCGCCAGCCCGCCCGCGCGCAGCCGCGCGAGGGCGCGCTTCAATCCTCGCGACGCCCGTGAGGCGGTCGGGTTGGTGATCACCACGGCCTTCGTCATCGGATCCCCTGCTGCCAGAAGAGGTCGAGGCCGACCTGGTAGGGCGACTTGATGCTGGACAGGGCCGCGGCGGCGCCGCACTCCGGGATCACCGGCTCGATGGCGGCGCTGACGCTCCAGATCCCCGACAACCGGTACTCGATCGACGCGCCGAGGCCGACCAGCCTCGACGTCCGGACTTCGCACAGGCCGGCATTGAGGGTGAAGAACGTCCGCTCGCCGATCTGCGCCCCCGCCTCGATGCGCGAGGAAGCGAGCCCCGAAGAGCTGGTCGACGTCCGCGATCCCGGCACGATCGTCAGGTAGTTGATGGGCAGGCCGAGCTCGTTCACCAGCGCCTGCCCGACGCCTCCCGCCAGGCTGCCCGCGACCAGCTGCGCCTGCGCCAGCCCGCCCTGGAGGCCGAGCTCGGGGGCGGCGGGCTGCCCGAACATCAGGTACGACGCGATCTCGGTTTCGGACAGGGGCGGCCGCGAATCGCTCTCCAGGCGCAGCCTGGGATAGAGCAAGGTGCCCTCGATGATCGCGCGAACGGTGAGCGGTTGCCCCTGCACGGTGCGCGCCGCGTACTCGGCGGCCACGTCCATCTCCGGGTTGAAGTCGGGCGTGCCGAAGAACCGCACCGTGCCCCGCGTCACCCGGAAGTCGCGCGTCACCGCGAACGGCGAGTTCGCGAGCCCGATCGCGAGCTTGTAGCTCCCGCGCACCGCCCGCAGCGTGCCGTCGATCCGGTAACGCACCAGGTTGTCCTCGAATCGGCGCACCACCTGGATCTCCCCCGCGAGCTGGATGTTCGCCTCGTTCGACCGCAGCCAGACCTCGGGGCCCATCTCCAGCGTGAAGTTGTCGACGCGCAGGCTGTCGAAGAAGACAGTGTGCCCGGACGGGGCCAGGTCGGCGCCGGCCAGGTTCGAGTCCACCATCGCCCGGAACTCCGGATCGTCGAGGCTCACGATCCGCTTCTCGACCAGGTTGGCGAACTGGAAGGTCGCTTCGTCCGCGACCAGCCGGCCGCTCACCACCGCGCCCAGGAGCGGGCCTTCGAGGGTCAGGCGCCCGGTGCCGGTCAGCGAGCCCAGCTCGCGGATGTCGAAGGCGCGGAATCCCGCCGCCACCAGCCCGAGCGTGAGCTGCGGCCGGGTCAGCTCCTCGAAGCTGATGTCGCCGGTGATGTCCAGGGTCCCCCGCGAGCGCAGTTGGCCCCGGGCGACGTGCAGGGTGTTGTTGCCGGGACCCTCGAGCCGCACCTCCATCCGGTCGTAGCTGGCGCCAATGGACGGGATCTGGACCGAGCCGTCGGTGATGTCCACGAATCCCGAGACCAGCGCGTCCTTCCAGGTGCCGCCGACCCGCACGTTGAGGGCCATGGTGCCCGCCATGCCGGTGACGGTCCGGGTCAATGCGTTGAGCACGCGCATGTCGAGCGAGTCGGCCGTCGCGACGATCTCGATCGGTCCATCGAGCTGGCGCTCCGCGACCGAGTGCAGCGAAAGGTCGAGCGGGACCGACCCGTTGATCGACACGATGCGCACCGAGTCGCGCCACAACCCGCCGGTGAGAGTGAGGTGCCGGTCGCGGTAGGCACCCTCGACGCGGGCGAGCGGCAGGAAGTAGTCGCCCAGCGCGCCGTCGGCGAGCTGGGCGCTCAGCTCCATGACGGGCGTGTCGGCGGACCCCGCCACCTTCGCGTGCGCGCTGAATGCGCCCTTGATCCCCGTCGTGTCCCGCTGGGCCGCGGCGTACAGGTCCTCGAGCGGAAGGCTGTCGGCATCGAGCAGGAAGGCGGTGGCGCCCCCGCGCGACAGGGTGCCCGCCGCCCGCAGAAATCCGGTGCCCGGCTCGGAGCGGAAGTCGACGGTGTCCATCGTCACCGTGCCGGCGGCGAGGCGCATCGTGACCGGACGCTGGAGCCGCCAGGTGTGTACCGGCAGCGTGAGATCGAGCGAGTCCACCAGCACGGTGCGAAGTGTCGAGTCGCCCCAGACGGTAAACCGCGTCCGCAGCGCCGACCTCTTGAGGAACCCCACGCTCGCGCCGACCGCGAGGCTGTCGAGTCGCCCCGACACCGACACCGATACCGGCTTGTAGCCCAACGCGCCGACGCGCAGTGAATCGGCGCTGCCCTCCAGCGCCACCGTGGTGCCATCCGCTCCGTGCTCGAGCCGGCCGTGGAGCTTGAGGGCCTGCCCGACGTTGCCGGCAACCGTCGCGCCGTCCACCGCCGCATCCGCGGTCAGGACCCAGGCCTCGAGCGTACCCTCGAGACTTCCCGTGATGGTCCCGCGGCCCTCGAGACTCACCACGCCGCTGTCCCCGGGACTGAGGGCGAAGAACCGGACCAGCGGCTCGAGGTAGCCGATGGTATCGGCGTGCGCGGCGAAGCTCAGCGCCCCGGCGGCACCGGCGCCGCGCCCGATCGCCCCCGACGCCTCCCCGGCGCCGCCGGCGAACGCCAGCGTCGCCTGGTCGATCCCGATGTGGTCGGCTTCCAGCCGCAGCTGCACCGCGCCCGGCCCCATCGTGACGCCCCCCAGGCTCGCGCCCAGGAGGTCGACCCCGACGGTCCCGGTCGCGGGCCGCACCGAGTCGGTCGGGGCGTCGACGTCGACCCGCCACCGTCCGGCCAGCCGGCTGGGCGGCGCGGCGTCGCGGATGGCGTTGAGGTCGAGGGAATCGAAGGTACCCGCGAGCGCGATGCCGACGGAACTGTCGCGCACCCTGATCACGCCCTGCGCCACCACGCGTCCCGGCACGCCGGCCAGCGCCGCGTCCACGGCGAGGGAGTCCAGCGGTCCGTGCAGCGCCGCGCGCCCGCGCAGGATGCCGGTGAGCGGGATCTGTGGATAGGTGCGCCGCAGCAGGTCGAGCGACAGCGAATCCACGTCGACCTCGGCGTCCACATGCGTGGTGTCGCCGATCCCCAGCTTGAGCGCGCCGTGGAGCGACGAGGCGAGGCCGCTGTCGGCGTAGTGGTCGAGGGCGCCGTTGAACTGTGCCGCGCGCCAGGGTCCTTCCAGGGTGCCGCGCGCGCGCAGGCGGCCCACCAGCAGCACCGGCGGCGCGAACCCGCGGATCGTTCCGAAATCGAAGTCGCCCTTTCGCAGCGTGAACGCCCGGAATTCGACCTCGCGCTGCCCGCCGAGGATCAGCCGGCCCTTCCCGTCCACAGTGTTCATCGGCGCGCCCGCGGTGCCCTCGTCGGACCAGCCGAGGGTCGCGTCGATCGCCAGGTCGCGCAGCGATCCGTCGGCCCGGAACCGGCCGCGTACCAACCCCCGCGCCGGCAGGGAATCCACGAACGGCGCGAGCAGCGCGAGATCCAGCGGCAGCAGCTCGACGTTCACGCCCTGCGCCGTTCCGGTACCGTCCCGATGAACGGTGAGGATCCCCCGGCCCCGCAGGGCGCTGCGTCCGCTCCGTACGTCGGCCTGGCGCACGTCGGCCCGGATGGTGCCGTCCGTCTGGAGCCGCGCGCGCAGCGCCGCCTGCCCGCCGCCCTCCTCCGGGAGGATGGACACCACGGAGCGCAGGTCGGCGAAGGTCAGCGGGTTCGCGTGGACCGCCATGTCGAAGGCGAGCCCGCCCCTGGTATGCACCATGCCGGTCATGGTGGCGCGCGTCCCCGGCAGCGTCACGTGGTCGAGATCGAACCGGATACTGTCGCCGTCGAGCGCGACCTTGCCGTCGCCGTTCCGGACGTCAAGCCGCGGGTTGTCGAGCCGCGCGGCGATGCGCCGCACGTCAGCCTCGATCGCGCTGGAGTCGGGGTGCGAGACGCGTAGCCGCGAGAGGTCGGTGTTCAGCGCCTCGGCGCGGTGCGTGACGACGGTGCCGCCCGATGGCCGCGCGCGCACGATCAGGGTCCCGTCGACGACGCGGACGTCGCGCAGCAGGATGAAGGGCCGGCGCGCATGGCGCATCGTGTCGCGGTCCACCAGCCGGAAGAGCCGCTCGATGTTCCAGCGCCCGTCGGTGCCCTGGTCGAGCTCGATGAACGGCCGGACCAGAAGGACGGAGCGGAGCACGTTGCGGCCGCGGAGGAAGTCCGTCAGCGCGTAAGTCACCGCGATCCGCTCGGCGCGGATCACGTTGCGGCCATCGGGCGTGGTGAACGCAACACCATTCACCGTGGCCGCCCGCCACAGCGGCCCGTCGAGCGCGCCGATGCGCACCCGGCCGTCGATCGCGCCCGCCAGCGCGGCCAGGACGCGCCGCTGGAGAAAGCGGTGGCCCGGGCCGGTCGTCGCCACCAGGACGGCCGCGAGGATCGTGGTGACCAGCAGACCCGCCAGGACGCCCAGCGCGATCCGGACCACACGGCCGGTCTTCATCAGAAGGCGAGTCCGACGCTGAAGTGCCACTGGAGACGGCCCAGGAAGCTGCCGCTGCGCGGGTTGCCGCCGTACTCGTCCGGCAGGAGCGTGAGACTGCCGCCGTTGACGTTGAGCCGGTAAAGCGGCCCCTTCTGGGTCCGGTAGCCATTGTACGCCGAGGTGAGGCGCATGGGCCCGAGCGGCGTCGCCACCTGGAAGCCGATGCCAGGCGTGAGCCGGAACCCGCCCGGGACGTAGGTGGAGCCGTTGTAGTTCCAGAGCTCGGCGCCATCCACGAAGACGCTCATCCCCACCCGCCCGCCGAGGAGCGGCGTCGGCGTGCGGAGCTCGATGTTCGCGAGGATCATCGCGCTGCTGCCCAGCGGCGAGGAGCGCAGCCCGGCCAGCGTATCCGCGCCCGGCCGCTTGCTGGTGTCTACGCTGTCGAAGACGTAGACCAGCGGGCCCATCTCGTTGCGCCCGTACCCGCGCACGCTGTTGGGCCCGCCGGCGTAGAAGCGCTCGGCCGGCGGGACGTAGCGCAGCTCGATGCCGCCGATCCGGCTCAGCCCTTCCCGGATGATGCCGCCGCGCAGCCGCGCGCTCACGACCCGCCGGCGCGGGAGCGGCCGGTAGGCCACCGCTTCCGCCACCAGGCGATCGAACACCACCTGGGACCCGAGCCACGGTGAGGCGGTGGTGAGCTGGAGGGTGTAGGTCTCGCCGCGCGTCGGCTCGATCGGCGAGTCCACGTGCTGGTTCACCACCGACAGGCTCAGCGCACCTTGGCGGCGCTTCGCGGAAAACGACGAGATGGTGTTGAGATCGCACTGGTCGAAGTAGACGCAGTAGGTCAGCGTATCGGCGGTGGTCTGGTCGCGGCTGAGCCGGTAGGTCAGGCTGACCGGGATGCCGCGGTTCCGCCCGACCCCGAACTTGAGCGAGATGGCGCCGCCGATGCTGGTGATGAGGTACACGCCGAACTCGGAGCGCCGCTCCGCGAAGCCCTGGACCGACACCACGGCGCCGCGCACGATGCTCGCGGGCTGGCTGAGCGTCACCGAGCCGAGGTAGTTCACGCTGTCGGAGTACACGTCCTTGTCGAGCTCGCGGCACAGCGACCGGCGCAGACCGAAGTCGAGGGGCGCGCCGACACCGATCTTGGAGACCCGGCTGACGACGTCGAGCCGCCGCGCCTCTCCCACGAAATTGAGCGCGGTGAGCGTCCCCGAGGCGCGCAGGCAGTCGATGGTGCCGTAGCCCAGACCCACACGCATCCGCGTGGGGGTCGCCTCCGCCACCTGGATGCGTACCCGCACCAGCGAATCTTGTCCGCCCACGATCGAGTCGGGCGTCGCGACCCCGACACTGGCGTACCGGAACAGCTCGCTCTCATAGAGGCTGCGCTGGGAGCGGAGAAGCGCCATGCGGCGGAACTCGTCGCCCTCGCGAACGGTCAGGGTGCGGCGCACCGTCCGCTCGGAGATCTTGTCGTTCCCCGCGACCGCGATCGCGCCGATCGCGGCGTGCGGGCCGGGAAGGACGTCGAACTGCACCGTCGCGTGACGGGTGAGCCGGTTGACCGTGAAGTTGCGGAAGACGATCGCGAACGGGTACCCACGGTCGCGCACCGCGAAGGCGATCGAATCGCCGGAAGCCTCGAAGAGAAAGCGGTCGAACCGCGCGTTCTGCTGGAGCAGCAGGCCGTTCACCAGCGAGGAGCCCCCGCGCACACTGTCGACGCCGGTGACGACCACCGTGTCCACCACGACCGGCGGGCCCTCCTGGATCCGGAACGTCGGATCGACCAGGCGGTCACGGCGGTCCACCGAGGTGTCGATGCGCGCCTCGTAGAAGCCGTGCTGGCGGTAGAGCAGCTGGAGGCGCACCACGTCGCGGCGGAACTCGGTCTCGTCCCAGGGTTGCCGGTCGCCGATCTTGTGCGTGAAGCGGTAGAACCAGCTCGACTGGCTGGTCGAGATGCTCGCGGCCAGCGTCACATCGTCGAGCGCCCTGTTCCCCTTGAACGTCACGCTGCCCGCGATCAGGTCGGCGGGGCGGTCCTGCGCGGTAAGCGCGCTCGCCGAGAGCGCGGTCACGACGAGCACGGCCTCCACGAGCCTGATCACGTGCCTGCAGTTTCCCTAGCCTTGCGCTTGCTGTCAACTCTTTGCCACTCTTCAAGATGCGTTGTCCGGCCGTCACTGTCGCCGCCCTGCTGATCGCCGCCGCCCCTGCCACACCGCTCCGCGGGCAATCGGCCCGCCGCCCGGCGCCGGCGGCGGCGCTCGGCGAGCGGCTGCGCCAGCTGCTCGACGAGCCGCCCTTCGATCGGGCCCTCTGGGGTGTGGCGATCGCCGATCCGACGGGGCGGATCGTCTTCGAGCGCAACGGCGACCGGCTCTTCGTGCCCGCCAGCAACACCAAGATCGTCGTCAGCGTGGTGGCGGCGGCCCTGCTGCCGCGCGACTATCGCTTCCGGACCAGCGTCTATGCGGCGGGCGCGGTCACCGACAGCACGCTGCGCGGCGATCTGGTGCTGTACGGGCGCGGCGACCCGACCCTCTCCGACCGCTTCAACGCGACCAAGCTGGCCGTCTTCGAAGAGCTCGCCGACACCCTCCGCGCGCACGGCATCGCGCGCATCGACGGCGACGTGGTGGGCGACGCCTCATGGTTCGACAGCGTCACGGTGCATCCGTCGTGGGAGAGCTACGACCTGTCCTGGTGGTACGCCTCCCCGGTTTCCGCCCTCGCCTTCAACGACAACGCGGTCGACTTCCGGATCACGCCCGCGGCACGGGGCCTGGCGCCGTTCATCACCTTCGAGCCCGATATCGGGCCGGTGCAGTTCGTGAACCGCGCGCGCACGGTGCCGGTGGATGCACCGCGCACCATCGACTTCCACCGCATGCCGGGCACCAACGCCGTCTGGGCCGACGGCGACGTGCCGGCCGACGCCCGGCCGTGGACCGAGAACGTCTCGGTGCACGACGGCGCCCTGTGGACCGCGACGGCGTTCCGGCGTGCGCTCGAGAGTCGTGGGATCGGCGTCACCGGCGCTGCGCGCGCGACCTACGACTCCAGCGCGTTCGCCGCCGCCCGCGCCGCCGGCCCCCTCGCCGAGCATCTCTCGCCGGCGCTCCCGGAAATCATCGAGCCGATCCTGCGGGTGAGCCACAACTGGTACGCGGAGATGCTGCTGAAGACGCTGGGACGCGTCCGGAGCGGCGTGGGGTCGTGGGGCTCGGGGCTCGCCGTCGAACGGCGCTTCCTGATCGATTCGCTGCGCGTGGACTCGACGCAGCTCAACCTGGCCGACGGCAGCGGGCTGTCACACTGGAACCTGATGTCGCCGGAGGCCTTCGTGCAGATCCTGCGCGCGATCCGGCGACACCCGCGGGGCGCGACGTTTCTGGACGCCCTGCCGGTCTCGGGCAGCACCGGGACGCTGCGGGGCCGCTACCGGAACGGCCTGGCGGGTCGGGTGCGGGCCAAGACCGGCACCATCGCCAACACCAATACCCTGTCGGGCTACCTGGAGACCTCCCTCGGCACCTGGACCTTCTCGATCCAGATCAACAACCACGCGGCCCGCAACCGCGAAGCGCTCCGGCGCATCGACGCGATCGTGGCCGCGCTGGAGCGGTGAGCGTCCGGGCTTCAGGCCCCGAACACCTTCTCCATGTTCGACGAGTGCCCCGGAAACAACTTCTTCTCCGGGTACACCTGGTGCACCGCGTTGTTGACCGCCGTGCAGATCTCGCCGAACCCCGTCGCGATCAGCTTGAGCTTCCCGGGATAGGCCACGACGTCCCCCGCGGCGTAGATGCCGGGGAGGTTCGTCTCCATCAGCTGGTTGACGACGATCTCCTCCCGCTCGAGGGTGAGTCCCCAGTTCGCGATGTCGCCCAGCGCCGAGACGAAGCCGAGGAGCGGGATGATCGCGTCGAGGGCGACGGTCTCCTCCTGCTTGGTGCGGGTGTCGACCAGTGTCGCCGACCCGACCCGCCCCTCGCCGTGGACCTGCTTCACCTCCCAGAAGGTGCGCAGCTCCATCTTCCCGGCGGCGCACAGCGCGCGGACCTGGTCCACGGTCGCCTGGTGGGCGCGAAATCCGTCGCGGCGGTGGATCATGAGGATCGATCGCGCGATGCCCTGGAGGTTGACGGCCCAGTCGAACGCCGAGTCGCCGCCGCCCACCAGCAGCACGCGCTGGCCCGCGAACGCGGCGGGGTCCATCACCTTGTCGAACAGCCCCCGGCCGAGCCAGGCGTCGTAGTCGTCGATCGGCAACCGGCGCGGCGAGAAGGCGCCGATGCCCGCCGCCACGACGATGGCGCGGGAGGTGTACTCCGCCTCCGGCGTGCGGAGGACGAAACGCGGCTTGCCCTCGGCGTCGGCCTCCCGGCGCATGCCGACGACCTCCTGCGCCAGCCGGATGTCGGGATGGAACTGGAGCGCCTGCTCCCGGAGGCCGCGCACCAGGTCCTTGGCGAGGATCTTCGGGAAGCCGCCGACGTCGAAGATGTACTTCTCGGGATAGAGCGCGGTGAGCTGGCCGCCCAGTTCGGGCAGCGCGTCGATCAGGCGGACCGATGCGCCGCGCATGCCGGCATAGAAGGCGCCGAAGAGTCCCACCGGCCCGGCACCGACGATGGTGAGGTCGCGCAGGTCGGGATCGGGCAAGGGCGCTATCGCCGGCTCAGGTGCACCTGCTCGCACCCCGTCTGGCGCACCACGGCCTCGACGTTGTGCTCGCGGATGCCGCCTGCGGGGAGGATCTCGATCCGGCCGCCGGCCCGCTCGACCAGGGCGCGCAGTCGCCGCGCGCCCTCCAGCGCCGTCTTCGCGCCGCCGCTGGTGAGGACGCGCGTGACGCCGAGATCGACGAGCAGGTCGAGCGCATGCAACTGGTCCCCCACCTCGTCGAAGGCTCGGTGGAACACCGTCTCGGACGCGCCGGCGCAGCGGACCACCCGCCGGCACGATTCGGCGTCCACCGAACCCTCGGCCGTCAGGCACCCGAAGGCGATCCCCGAGGCGCCGGCTTCGAGCAGCAGGTTCGCGTCGCGCTCCATCACCCGCAGCTCCGCCGGGCTGTAGGCAAAGTCCCCCGCCCGGGGCCGGACCATCGCCACGAACGGGGTCGACGTGACGCCGCGCACTTCGAGCGCGGCGCCGAGCGAGGGTGTGAGACCCCCGAGCTCCAACGCCGAGCAGAGCTCGAGCCGATCGGCCCCGGCGCGCACTGCGGCCAGGACGTCATCCAGGCCGCCGCACGCGATTTCGAGCAGAATCGCCGGCACGTTGAAACCCCTTCCCCCTCGTCATACCTTGGCCATGTGAAGATCTACACCAGAACCGGCGATGACGGACAGACGTCGCTCATGGGCGGCGGCCGCGTCCCGAAGGACGACGCGCGCGTGTCGGCCTACGGCGACGTGGACGAGACCAACGCCGCGATCGGAATGGCGCGCGTCACCGCCCCCGAAGAGCTGAGCGCCGAGTTGCTGGACGCGGTCCAGCGCGATCTCTTCACCATCGGCGGCGCGCTCGCCACGCCGGAGCCCGACCGGCTGAAGGAAACGGTGCGCGCCAGACTCCAGCTGCCCGCCGACCGGATCGCCGCCCTGGAGCGCGCGATCGACGACGCCGACCGCGAGCTGGCTCCCCTGGCGGCGTTCGTGCTGCCCGGGGGCTCGCCCAAGGCCGCCGCGCTGCACCTGGCGCGCACCGTCTGCCGGCGCGCCGAGCGGACCGTGGTGCGGCTCTCCCGCCAGCAGCGGGTGCCGGAGGAAATCCTGGTCTACCTCAACCGGCTCTCGGACCTGCTGTTCACCCTCGCCCGCCTCGCCAACCACCGCGCGCACCGGCCCGACGTGATTTGGTAGCCGGCCCCGCCGGCGTTCACAGCCCGGGTGGCGCCGCGGACCGGCGCACCTCGGCGGCCGGGAGCGAGACGCTCTGGCCGAGCGCGATACGCCGGCCGGCCAGCGCGGCGACGTCGCCGCCGTAGTACGCCTCCTCGCCGTGCTCGCTGATGTCCGCGCCGTCGATCTCCGCCGGCACCGGCAGGCGCAGCGCCATGACGGCGCGCAACACCCCCAGGATCACGACGGTGCCGGTCGCGGCCAGCAGCACCGTCGCCCCCACGGCGAGCAGCTGGACCAGCAGCTGGTGCGGATTGCCGGCGAGCAGCCCGTCGGCGCCCGCGGGGTTCACGACCCTGGTGGCGAGCACGCCCGTCAGCAGCGCGCCGCTGATGCCGGCGATGCCATGGCAGGCGAAGACGTCCAGCGCGTCGTCCACGCCGGTGCGCGGGCGCAGCAGGATCGCCGCGTACGAGGCGCAGGCCGCCAGGACGCCGATGACCAGGGCGCCGCGCGGTGTGACGTAGCCCGCGGCGGGAGTGATGGCCACGAGCCCGACGACGATACCGGTTGCGGCGCCCACGGCGGTCGCCCGGCGGGTGCGCGCGAAATCGAGGAGCATCCACGCGGTCAGCGCGCCGGCGGCCGCGATGTGGGTGGCCGCGAAGGCGCTGACGGCGAGGGCGCCCGAGGCGAGGGCCGACCCCGCGTTGAAGCCGAACCATCCGAACCAGAGCAGGCCCGCGCCGAGGAGGGTGAAGGGCACGTTGTGCGGAATGATCGGCGTGCGACCGAGGCTGCGCCGCGGGCCGAGGACCATCGCCGCGACCAGCGCGGACACGCCGGCACTGATGTGCACGACGGTGCCGCCCGCGAAGTCGAGCGCCCCGAGGGTGTGCAGCCAGCCGCCGTCGGCCCAGACCCAGTGCGCGAGCGGGTCGTACACCAGCGTGGTCCACAGGAGGCCAAACGCCAGGTACGCGCCAAACCGCATTCGCTCGACCACGGCACCCGAGATCAGCGCCACCGTGATGGCGGCGAACATCGCCTGGTACATCGCGAAGCCGAGGTGCGGCACCGTGGGGGCGTAAGCGGGGTTCGGCACCGGACCCACGCCGTGCAGTCCCCAATAGGAGAGGAAACCGACCAGCGGCGAGCCGGGACCGAAAGCGAGCGAGTAGCCGAAGAGCACCCACTGCACCCCCACCACGCCGAGCATCGCCAGGCTCATCATCAGCGTGTTCAGGGCGCTCTTGCCGCGCACCAGGCCGCCGTAGAAGAGCGCCAGACCGGGCACCATCAGCATGACGAGCGCGGCGGAGAGCAGGAGCCAGGCGGTGTCGCCGGAGGAAACCTCGGCGGGCGCCTGGAGGAGCCCGGCCGGGATCATGCACCCTCCGGCGGCGCCGATTCGCTGCGGGCGAGGCGCTGCACGAGATCGGCGGTGACCGGGGTGAGCGCGGCGTTGTCCCGCTCGCCGGTGCGGATGCGGATCACGCTTTCGATCGCCTGAACGAAGATTTTGCCGTCCCCGACCTCACCGGTCCGCGCCGAGGAGAGGATGGCCTGGATCGTCGGCTCCACGAAGGGCTCCGAGCACACCATCTCGATCCGGATTTTCTCGTGGAACTCCATCACGACGCTCTCGCCGCGGTACTGCTGGACGATTTCGCTTTCGCCGCCGTGGCCGCTGACGCGGCTGAGCGAGATGCCGGTGACCCCGGCACGGAAGAGCGCCAGCTTCACTTCGGTCAGGCGGTCGGGGCGGATGATGGCGGTGATGAGCTTCAAGGGGTCTCCCCCAGTGAGCGAGTGGGCGAGCGGACGGGTGGTGCAAAATATGACGGCCGGTCCGATTGCCCAATATCCTGCTCGACCACCTCGCACGCTCCCACGCTCCCCTCGCCCACTCGCCCACTAGTTCGTAGCTTGCCCCCGTGGCCGCCATCCGTGTGGACCTGCCCGGCTCGCGCGATTCCTTTTACGAGGTGATCGTCGGCCAGGGCGCCGGTCGCGACCTCCCCCGGCTGCTCGCCGAACGGTGCGGCGCGACGCGCTACGCCGTCATCGCCGATCATCGCGTCGCCGAGCTTCACGGGGCGGGCCTGATGGCCGACCTCGGCGCCTTCGGCCTGGACGCACGGCTCTTCACCTTTCCCGCCGGCGAGTGGAACAAGACCCGCGAGCAGTGGAGTGCGCTGACCGATCAGCTGCTCGCGTCGCGGATCGGCCGCGACGGCGCGGTCGTCGCCTTCGGCGGCGGCGTCGCCGGCGACCTGGCGGGATTCGTGGCGGCGACCTATCTGCGCGGCATTCCCTGCGCGCAGGTGCCCACCTCGCTGCTGGCCATGATCGACTCGTCGGTCGGCGGGAAGACGGGCGTGGATGTGCCCGCCGGCAAGAACCTGGTGGGCGCCTTTCACCCGCCGCGCCTGGTCGTGGCCGACATTGCGCACCTGGCCACGCTGCCGCGGGTCCAGGTGGCCTCCGGCATGGCGGAGGCGATCAAGCACGGCGCGATACTCGACGCGGCCTACTTCGCCTCGCTCGGCGATGCGGCGGCCTGTCTCGCGCGCGAGCTCGACCGGCTGGAAGCGGTCGTGCGGCGCAGCATCGAGATCAAGGCGGGCGTCGTGGCGTCGGACGAGCGCGAGAACGACCGCCGCCAGATCCTGAATTTCGGCCACACCGTGGGCCACGCCGTCGAGACGTTGAGCGGCTTCGACCTGCTGCACGGCGAAGCCGTGGCCATCGGCATGGCCGCCGAGGCGCGGATCGCGGAGGAAACCGGCATCGCCGAGCGGGGAACGCGCGGCGCGATCGTCGCCATGCTCGAGCGCTACGATCTGCCGACGGCGATCCCCGAGAACTTCACCGCGGAACGCCTCGTCGAGGCCATGCAATCCGACAAGAAAGTTCGCCAGGGTCGCGTGCGCCTCGCGCTTCCCGCGCGAATCGGCATGATGGCGCAGAGTGACGACGGTGCGTGGACGGTGGAGGTGGAGAGCCAAGTGATGCTGAAAGCTATGTCATTGTGAAACAACGAGTTAGCATATATTCATCGTAATTTGACGATGTGGATATGTGGGCACCCTCCGCAACACACTTCAATGAAACAACTTAGTGATGTGGATAAGTTTTTCCACTTGACACCTCCTGAAAATGTTCCCTACTATGGCGTCGCTTCCGTCACCGCCAGGCCGTACTGTCCGTCACACCCTGAAGCAGCGCGAAGGGATGTCCAGCATGCGGCGTGCGCCGAGCCCGAAGGCCAAGGCCTTCTTCCGTCAGACCGCGTCAGGTGCGTTCGACCAGTATCTCCAGGACATTCAGAAACTGCCGCTGATTTCCGATCCCGCCGAAGAGAAGCGGCTGGCGCGGCTCGCCCAGAAGGGCGACACGGCGGCCGCCGAGCGGCTGGTGACGGCCAACTTGCGCTTCGTGATTTCCTACGTGAAGAAGTACCAGGGTCACGGGCTCGACCTGTCGGAGCTGGTCGCGATCGGCAACGAGGGGTTGCTGAAGGCGGTCCGCAAGTTCGATCCCGACCAGGGTGTGAAGTTCATCTCCTACGCCGTCTGGTGGGTCCGCCAGGCGGTGCTCAAGGCGCTGGCGGAGCAGACGCGCAGCGTCCGCATCCCGCTCAACCAGAACGCGCACCTCATCCGCATGTCGCGGACCGAGATGGTGCTGGCCCAGGAGCTGGGCCGCGAGCCGACCGACAACGAGATCGCCCGCGCGCTGGGTGATACGCCCGAGAACGTGCGCACCGCGCGCCGGATGACCTCGACCGAAGTCTCGCTGGATGCCCCGATCGATCGCACCGACCGCGACGCCGCCACCCTGGGCGAGCGCTTTGCCGGCGTCGAGGGCAGCGAGATCGAGGAGACCACCGACGGCAACCTGATGCGCGACTTCATCGACCGCGTCTTCACCAAGTACCTCACGCCGCGCGAACGCAAGATTCTCTACCTCTACTACGGACTCGAGCAGGGCTCCGAGGCGATGACCCTCGAGAAGATCGGGGCGTTGATGGGCGTCACGCGCGAGCGCATCCGCCAGATCCGCGAACGGGCCTTCGAGAAACTGCGGGACTGCCCCGAGGGCGCCGCGCTGCTGAGGTTCTGGGCGGCCTGAGGGCTGAAAGCTGAAGGCTGAAAGCTGAAGGCAAACAAAGGCCCCGGGATTTCGGGGCCTTGTTCTTGTTTGCCTTCAGCTTTCAGCCTTCAGCCTTCAGCCCTCAAGGCCTCCGCGGCAACCTCGGCAGCGAAGGCAGCTTCGACTTGATCGAGGGCACGGGGGGAGCCGGCGAGTCGCCGGTGTTCGCTTCCGGCGGCGCTGCCGGCGGATCGCCGGAGACCGGCGCGGGCACCGGCGCGCCGCGCGCGATATGGGTCGAGCAGGGCTCGAGCCGGGCCATGGTCGCGTTGCCGCACAGGCTGCTCCACACGACCTGCGACACGTCGCCGGCGACGTGGCGGACGTTGCCGCGTTCGTCGGCGACGTAGAAGTCCGCCGACGACAACGCCCAGACGGCGGGGTTGTTGCCGAACATCAGGCCCGAGTTACGCGAGGCCGCGGCCATCATCGCGCTGCTCTGCGCTTGAATGCCCTGGCCCATCTGCTGCATCTGCTGGATCTGCGCCTGGGTCGGTTGCTGGCCCCTCGCTATTTGCGCCTGCATCTGCTGCGCGAGCGCGGCCATCTGCTGTGATTGCGACTCCGAGGAGCCCGAGGTCTGCGCCGTCGCGGCCTGGATGGCCCACTGCCCGCCGACCCAGCGGCCGTAGCCCTTGTCGAACACCAGCAGCGGCGTGCCGTCGCTGCCCAGCGTGAAACGGATGCTGCGGGGATCAGCGTCGCCCAGCGGCGGCGCGGGGAGCGCGCGCCACGCGCCGCCCCGGCCGCCGAGCAGCAGGACCGGGCCCTGGTCGTTCCGCCCCGCGAGCAGGATAGCGCCGCCGCCCGCCGACACGCTGGTCCACGAAGCGCCGCCCACCTGGGGATCGGTGATGGCGCGTCCGTTCCACCCGCTGAGCGTCCAGGCCCCGCCCGCGCGCCGCATCAGGACGCCGGCGAGGCGACGTTGGTCGGGCCGCGGATCGAAGAACGTCGCCCCCGCGATCAGGACCTCGGGACACGACACCGCGATGCCCGCCGAGCGGAAGGACACCGGCGCCGGCTGGCTGGTCCAGGCCTGCCCGTCGTAGTGCAGGAGCGCGGTCGGCTGGGACTCGTCCTCCGACTGTCCGACCACCCAGATGTCGTTCGCGCCGCAACCGCTGATGGCGACGAAGTCCCGGCGCACCGGCGGCCGCACGTACGACCAGGCCGCGCCGCTCAAGTGCAGGATGAGGCCCTCGTCCCCGACGACCCACACATCGCGCGGGCCAGCCGCCCACACCGCGCGCAGCGTCGTGTGCGCGCCGGTGGACATGGTGACCCACCCCTGGCCGTTGAAGTGCGCCGCCGCGCCGTCGGCGCCGACGGCCCAGATGTCCGTCGGGCCCGTGCCCCAGATCGCGGAGAACTGCTGCGCGTCAGCCCGCGCGCCGGCGAGCGAGGCGAGAAGGATGACGAAGGCCGCGCGCGTTGCAGTCATGGTTCCTCCAGAAGGTGCCCGTGCCATCATACGCCCCCGCCGGCCCGCTGTCGACCCTATCGACGCCGAACCAGCAGCATCAACGGGACCCGGCGCCACCCCGGCCATCTCACCAGCCGCCCGCCGGCGCGAAACGCGATCTGCGAGCTGATCCCGCCATCCAGCGCGACGGCGTCCCGGCAACCCGCACCCGCCGCCACGGCGGCCTGCTCGGGGATCGTGAGGCCGATCGGCACCGAGCCGGCCGTCACACCGAACACCTCGAAGTTGCTCAGCAGCAGCCGGATCAGGCCGTCGTCGCCCAGGCAGAGCGTAATGCGGCGGTCGCGATGGGTGCGCGACAGCTTGAGCCCGCTGGTCCAGCCGAATGCCACGCGCCCATCCCGGACCAGGAAGGGCAGCGTCTGGAAGGCCGACGCCCGGGGTCCCAGCGCGCGGGCGTCCGCGATGTCGGCGAATCGCACGATGTCGTCTTCCAGGACGACGACCGCGTCGAGCCATCCGGCGAGCGCGCTCGAACGGACGCCGTCGACGAGCACCAGACCCTGGCTGGAGCCGTCCACCCGGAAGAGGCCGGTATTGGCCGCGAGCACGATGGTGGAATCGGCGATGATCCAGTCCGACGCGCTGCGCCGTGCGTCCGGCGGCGAGCGGCCGAGAGTGAACCGGAGGCGCTCGGGGTCCAGCTCGATGATCGCGATACTGTTCCGCAGCGCGCCGCTGCGCACCTCGAAGGAACCCGCGCGCAGCCCGCTCGCGCTGTCGGTCCAGGCGATCGCGGCCGGCAGCATCGGCTCGCGCACCGCCGCGCTCGCCGGCGCGCCGCCGTGCCACGCCAGCCAGGCGCCGCCCGCGCGCACCTCGAGGAGCGAGGCGCCCTGGGCCTGCACGACGAAGGCGAGCACGGCGAGCACCGGCATGGGCCGCGAAACTTAGCGCCGCCCCCGGGGCACCGCACCGGACGTTGTCGCGCTCGCCCGTCCGGCTACATTCGAGTAAGGAATGGAAACGCCAGTCCTCGCCGACGCCCTGGCCCGCATTGTGGGCTCGCGCTTCATTCGCACCGATCGCGCGGCGCTGGCGACGTTCGCCTCCGACGGATTGCCCACCCATCGCCGGACTCCCGGGGTCGTGGTCTTCCCCGGATCAGCCGATGAAGTGCGCGCCGTCCTCGGCTGCCTCGCCGAGCGCGGCGCGCCGTTCGTGGCCCGCGGAGCGGGCACCGGGCTGTCGGGCGGCGCGCTCGCGGAGTCGCCCGCCGCGCTCGTCACGCTGACGCGCCTCGCCCGGATTCTCCGCATCGACGCCGCCAACCGGCGCGCCGTGGTCGAGCCGGGCGTGGTCAACGCCGCCCTCTCCCGCGCCGCGGCGCCGTTCGGCCTCATGTACGCGCCCGACCCGTCCAGCCAGTCGGCGTGCACCATCGGCGGCAACGTCGCGGAAAACGCCGGCGGCCCGCACTGCCTCAAGTACGGCATGACGACCAATCACATCCTCGGCCTCGAGGTGGTCCTGGCCAGCGGCGAGGCGGTCCGGCTTGGCAGCGGCGCCGGCGAGCCGTGGGGCCCCGACCTCGTGGGGCTGTTCGTCGGCAGCGAGGGCATGTTCGGCATCGCCACCGAGATCACGGTGCGGCTGGTGCCGGTGCCGCCCGGCGCGCGCACCCTGCTCGTCGACTTTCCCACGCTGCGCTCCGCGGGCAACGCCGTGTCGGCGATCATCGCCGCCGGCATCGTACCCGCCGCCCTGGAGATGATGGATCGCAGCACCGTGGAGCTGGTCGAGTCGTCGGTCTACGCCGCCGGGTATCCGACCGGTGCGGCCGCCGTCCTCCTGGCCGAAACCGACGGCCGGCCGGCCGGCACGGCGGCCGAAGCGGCGCACATCGAGGCGATCTGCCGCGCCTCGGGGGCGCGCGACGTCCGCGTCGCCACCACGACCGCCGAGCGGGAACGCCTGTGGCAGGGCCGCAAGAAGGCCTTCGGCGCGATGGGCCGGGCGAGCGCCGATCTCGTGGTGCAGGACGCCGTGGTACCGCGCACCGCGCTCCCCGACGTCCTCGAGGCGATCGCCGATATCGCCGCCCGTCACCGGGTCCGGGTCTCGAACGTCTTTCACGCGGGCGACGGCAATCTCCATCCCAACCTGAGCTTCGACGCGCGCGACCCCGACGAGCTGGCGCGGGTCGAGGCCGCGGGCGCCGAGATCATGCAAGTGTGCGTGGACGCCGGCGGCTCGATCACCGGCGAGCACGGCGTCGGCCTCGACAAGATGCGCTACATGCCGCTGATCTTCGGGCCCGACGACCTCGGCGCCATGAGCGCCGTGCGCCGCGCCTTCGATCCCGACGGCCGCGCCAATCCCGGCAAGGTGATCCCGACCGCGCAGTGTCGCGAGTGGCGGCCGTGGAGCGCGTCGTGAGCCGCGTCCCCACCCGCTGGCTGGCGCAGATGGACGGCCAGATCGCCGACGCCGGGCGGCGGCTCGCCCTCGCCGACCGCCACATCGGGGAGGGCAACGGGAGCCGCGCGCTGGAGGAGGTCTACCCCGGTGTGATGGGCGCCGCGATGGTGCAGGTGTGGCTCACCGACGAGCCCTGGCACACCCAGCGCTCGCTCCAGGACATGAGCCGGCTGGTGCGCGAAGCGCTGCCGGCCGGCTTCGCGACCCTCTTCGAGATGAAGCAGGAACACCGCAGCTTCGCCGGATGGCGGGCCGAGGACGCGAAACCCCTGGTGGACGAGGCCCGCGCCTTTGTCGCCGGCGTCACCGCGCTACTCGCGAGGTCCCGGACCTCGTCGGTCACGTGATCGCCGCGCCCCGCGGCGTGCTGCGGCTCGACGCCGCCGACCTGGTGGCCACCGCCGGAGCCGGATCCACACTCGCCGAGCTCGATGACGCCCTCGCAGCCGCCGGGGTGTGGGTCGCCCTCGATCCAGCCGGCCCGCGGACCCGCACGCTGGGCGCGGTGCTCGGCAGGGGCGCCGGCGGCCCGCTCGCGGCGTTCTACGGGCCGCCGCGTGACCAGGTCGTCGGCCTGACCTTCGTCGCCGGCGGCGGCACATCGGTCCACACCGGCGGGCGCGTGGTCAAGAACGTCGCCGGCTTCGATCTCGCCAAGCTGATCATCGGCGGACACGGCGCGTTCGGCTTCGTCACCGAGGCGCACCTGCGTCTGCGGGCGCGCCCCGAAGCCGACCGCACCCGGGCATGGGCCGGGACGCTCGAGGCGCTGGGCGCCGCGACGGAGCGCCTGATGACCCGCGGCGCGATGCTGGCGTCCTGCGAAGTGGTGAGCCCGACGCTGGCGGCGGCGATCGGCGGCGAGGCGCGCTGGATGCTGCTCGCTCGCGCCCTCGGCACCGCGGCCGGCGCGGACGAAGAGCTCGATGCCGCCAGGGTCGTGATCGGTCCGGCGTGCGACGAGGTCGCGATCGGACCCGCGGTCTGGCCGGCCTGGCGCGACGTCGTCGGGGCCTGGCCCACATTGGCACGTGTCGGCGCCGACCCCGCCGACTGGGCCGGTGCGGCCCGCCTCGCCGCGGCGCTCGGCGCGACCGCGATCAGCGCGACGGTGCCGCGCGGCGTGGTGCGCGCCCGCTTCGAGGCGCGCGCCGCCGAGCCGGTGCGCGCCCTGCGCGCGCGTGCCGCGCGGCGCGGGTGGCCCACGACGCTGGAACGCGCCGACGCCGCGACCCTGGAAGCCGTCGGGATCTGGGGCGCGATGAACGAGGGCGTCCTGCGCCTGGCCATGCGCCTGCGCGACGCGTTGGGGCCGGAGGGGACACAGGGAATTCCCCTCTGGACGGACGGGAAGTGGGGAAGTGGGGGAGTGGGGGAGCGGGCCGCAAGAGCGCGCCACAACCCCACAAAC
>JBGOSS010000007.1:0-109295 GCA_041476105.1 Gemmatimonadota bacterium | reverse complement strand
GTGATCGTCGCCATCAAGGACGCGCTGCCCACGGGCACCGTGAAGAAGGGCGAGGTCGCGCGCGCCGTCGTGGTGCGCACCGCCAAGGAGTCGCGGCGCCGCGACGGCAGCTACATCCGTTTCGACGAGAACGCGGCCGTGATCATCAACGAGCAGGGCGAGCCCCGGGCGACCCGCATCTTCGGGCCCGTCGCCCGCGAGCTGCGCGAGAAGCGGTTCATGAAGATCGTCTCGCTCGCGCCGGAGGTGTTGTAGCATGAAGCCGCTGGTGTACAAGAAGAGCCAACGGAAGCCGCCCCGGGCGCACATCCCGGTCCGGAAGATGCACATCACCAAGGGCGACCTGGTGGTGGTGATCTCGGGCGACGACAAGGGCAAGCGCGGCAAGGTGCTGCGCGCGCACCGCGACAAGGGCCGCGTGACGGTCGACGGCGTGAATATCGTCAAGCGCCACCGCAAGGCGCGGCAGCAGGGCGAGGAGAGCGGGATCATCCAGTTTCCCGCGCCCATCGCCGCCTCGAAGGTGATGCTGATCGACACCAAGACCGACCGGCCGACGCGGGTGCGCCGGCGGGTCGACAAGGACGGGACCGTCGAGCGGGTGGGCGTGCGCACCGGCGAATCGATCCCGCGGAGCCGGGCATGAGCGAGAAGACGACGGCCGCGGCCGTGGAGGCCCCGGCGGTACCGCGCCTCCAGGCGCATTACGAGTCGAAAGTGCGGGCAGCGCTGTCCAAGCAGTTCGGGTTCACCAACCGGCACCAGGTGCCGCGCATCCGCAAGGTGGTGCTGAACGTCGGCTTCGGCGAAGGCGGCAAGCAGTCGAAGGCGCTCGACGCCATCGTCGCGGAGCTGGCCCAGATCACCGGCCAGAAGCCGAACGTGACCAAGGCGAAGAAGGCGATCGCCAACTTCAACCTGCGGCAGGGGATGCCGGTGGGCGCGGCGGTGACGCTGCGCGGGTCCCGGATGTACGAGTTCCTGGACCGCTTCATCAACATCGCGGTGCCGCGGATCCGCGACTTCCGCGGGCTGCCGACGAAGAGCTTCGACGGCCGGGGGAACTACACCTTCGGCATCAAGGAACAGATGATGTTCCCGGAGATCGACTACGACAAGGTCGAGCGGATCCACGGGATGGACATCACGATCGTGACCGACGCGCCGCGGGACGACGTGGCGATGGCGCTGCTGCGCGAGATGGGCATGCCGTTCCGGGGCGAGCAGCCCGTGCTCGTCGACTGAACCCAGGCGGGGGATTATGGCAAAGAAGTGCTGGATCGAGAGGGCCAAGCGGAAACCGAAGTTCTCCACGCGCGTCATCACGCGCTGCCAGCGGTGCGGCCGCGCGCGCGCGTACCTGCGCAAGTTCGGACTCTGCCGCATCTGCTTCCGGGAGCTCGCCCTGAAAGGCGAAATCCCCGGCGTGCGCAAGTCCAGCTGGTAACCGGCGACCGCATCGTGACGAACAGGAGTTGATGACCACATGAGTATGACCGATCCCGTCGCAGATATGCTGACGCGCATCCGCAACGCGTGTTCCGCGCGGCACCGCCGCGTGGACATGCCGAAATCCAAGCTGAAGCTGGAGATCGCGCGGCTGCTGAAGGACAACCACTACATCCAGGAGTTCCAGGTCCTGGATGATGGGCGGCATGGGCTGCTGCGGCTGTACCTGCGCTACCACAACGGCGACCAGCCGGTGATCCGCGAGCTGAAGCGGGTGAGCACGCCGGGCCTGCGCCGCTACGTCGGCGCGCGGGAGATCCCGCGCGTCAAGAACGGCCTCGGCATGGCGATCCTGTCCACGCCCAAGGGCCTGATGACCGACCGTGACGCGCGCTCCGCCCATATGGGCGGCGAGCTCATGGCGCTGGTCTGGTAGGGGGCCGCCGGTGTCGCGTATCGGCAAGAAACCCGTCCCCCTGCCCGCCGGCGTCACCGCGTCGGTCGCCGGCCGGAAGCTGACGGTCAAGGGTCCCCGGGGCGAGCTGCACCGCACCTTCCACCCCGACATGGCCCTCACCGTCGAGGCCGGGCAGGTGGCGGTCGCGCGGCCCTCGGACGACGCGAAGCACAAGGCGCTGCACGGACTCTCGCGCACCCTGGTGGCCAACATGGTCGAAGGCGTCACCAAGGGCTACGAGAAGTCGCTCGAGATCCAGGGCGTGGGCTACCGCGCCGAGAACAAGCCGTTCGGCCTGACGCTCATCGTGGGCTTCTCGCACCCGGTGGACTTCAAGGCGCCGGCCGGCATCACGCTGAAGGCGGAGCAGCCGACGCTCGTCAGGGTGACGGGCGCCGACAAGGAGCTGGTGGGTCAGGTCGCCGCGAACATCCGCGACGTGCGCCCGCCGGAGCCGTACAAGGGCAAGGGCATCCGGTATGTCGGCGAGCAGGTGCGCCGCAAGGCCGGCAAGACGGGGGCGAAGTAAGTGAGAACGGTCAGAAAGCCCAAGACGGGCCGGGAGCACCGCAAGCGGCGGCACCTGCGGGTGCGCAAGAAGGTCTCGGGCACGCCCGAGCGGCCGCGGCTGGTCATCTTCCGCTCGCTCAAGCACATCTACGCGCATCTCGTGGACGACACGGCGAACCGGATGCTCATGGGCGTCGCCGACGGCTCGGACGGCGTGGCGAAGACCGAGGGCGGCAAGACCGCCCGCGGCTTCGCGGTCGGCGAAGCGCTCGCCGTCAAGGCGAAGCAGGCGGGCATCACGCGGGTCGTGTTCGACCGCGCGGGGTATGCCTATCACGGGCGCGTCAAGGCGGTTGCCGACGGCGCGCGCAAGGGCGGATTGGAGTTCTAGAGGCATGGCGAACGACAGGCAGGGACAGGGCGGCGGCCGGGACCGCGGTGGGCGCGAGCGTCGCGAGCGCGACACCGACCAGGTCGAGAACGTCATCAGCATCAACCGCGTAGCCAAGGTCGTGAAGGGCGGCCGGCGCTTCAGCTTCAACGCGCTCGTCGCCGTCGGCGACGGCAACGGCAACGTGGGCGTCGCCACCGGCAAGGCCAACGAGGTCAGCGAGGCGGTGCGCAAGGCGGTGGATGCCGCGCGCCGCTCCATGCTGAACGTGCCGCGCACCGGCCGGACCATCCCGCACGAGATCGTCGGCTCCCACGGCGCCGGCAGGGTTTTCCTCAAGCCGGCCTCGCCGGGAACCGGCGTCATCGCCGGCGGCCCGGTCCGCGCCGTGCTGGAATGCGCCGGGATCCACGACATCCTCACCAAGAGCCTCGGATCCAACAACCCGCACAACATGGTGCGCGCCACCATGGACGGGCTGCGCCACCTGGTCACGGTCCAGCGGATCGCGCGGGAGCGCGGCGTCGAGGTCGACTCGCTCGGCTACAAGGCGCGGCAGGTGGAGGCCGTGCATGCCTAGCAAGAAGGCCGGCCGCAAGGACGCCAAGAAGCCGGGTCGTACCGGCGCGAAGCTCACCGTGAAGCAGATCCGCAGCGGGATCGGGCGTCCGGCGAACCACCGCCGCACCCTCGAGGCGCTCGGGCTGCGGCACCACCAGGCCGTGATCACGGTGTCGGATTCGCCGTCGATCCGCGGCATGCTGCAGCAGGTGCGCCACCTCGTCCAGGTGACGCCGGCGGGAGAGACGCGATGACGATCGAGAAGGTCACGCTCGGCAACCTGAAGCCCGCCCGGGGCTCGACCCAGTCGCGCAAGCGCCTCGGCCGCGGCGTGGGGTCGGGGATCGGCAAGACGTCGGGCAAGGGCCACAAGGGCCACAAGGCCCGCAGCGGCGGCCAGACGCGCCCCGGCTTCGAGGGCGGCCAGATGCCGCTCATCCGGCGCGTCCCGAAGCGCGGCTTCACCAACCCGTCGAAGGAGACCGCCCAGACCGTGAACCTCCACGCCCTGGGCGAGTTCGCCGGCGGTGAGGTCACCGCCGAGCGCCTGCTGGGGGCGGGCCTGGTCTCGTACATCGACCGGCCGATCAAGTTGCTGGGCGACGGCGAGGCGCCCAAGGGCCTGGTGGTGAAGGGCGTCAAGGTGTCCGCCCCGGCGAAGGCCAAGATCGAAGCGGCAGGCGGCCGCGTCGAGGCGTGAGCCGGTGACCACCCCGAGGATTCCGAACCCGTTCGCCGTTCCGGAGCTCAAGGAGAAGATCCTCTTCACCTTGCTCTGCCTGCTGGTGTACCGCATCGGCGCGCACGTCACGCTGCCCTACGTGAACGCCCAGGCGACGATCGACTTCTTCCGCAATCAGAACCAGACGCTCTTCGGCGTCTACAACCTCTTCGTCGGCGGCGCGCTGGCGAAGGGGACGGTGTTCGCCCTGGGCATCATGCCTTACATCTCGGCGAGCATCTTCTACCAGATCCTGGGCGCCGTCTTCCCGACCATCGAGCGCCTCCAGAAGGAAGAGGAAGGGCGCAAGAAGATCACCCAGTGGACCCGCTACCTCACCATCGGCCTCGCCGCGGGGCAGGGCTGGGGCGTCGCGCTGTTCCTCGAAGGGCTGAGCGGGGCGGTCGCGAGTCCGGGCATGGGCTTCCGGACCCTGACGACCTTCTTCCTGGTCACCGGCGCCGTCTTCGTCATGTGGCTCGGCGAGCAGATCACCGAGCGCGGCCTCGGCAACGGGATGAGCCTCCTGATCTTCTTCTCGATCGTGGAGCGGATCCTCCCCAGCACCCTCCAGGTCCCCGAGTACCTGCGGACCGGCGCGCTGTCGTTCCCGCGCCTGCTGCTGTTCCTGGTGCTGATGCTCGCGGTGGTGTGGGTGACGGTCGCCATCATCGTGGCCGCACGGCGGATCCCCATCCAGATCCCGCGCAAGGTGATGGGGCGGGGCCGCATCCGGGAAGGGCAGAAGTCGTTCATCCCGCTGCGCCTGCTCACGGCCAACGTCATGCCGATCGTGTTCGCCCAGTCCATCATCATCGTGCCGGGCACCATGGCGCAGTTCTCCAACATCAGCTGGCTGCGCGACATCTCCGACGTCTTCGCGCGCGGCAGCCTGACCTACTACCTCGTCTACACGGTCCTGATCGTCTTCTTCACCTACTTCTACACCGCCATCGTTTTCAACCCGGTGGACCTGTCGGAGAACCTGAAGAAGCAGGGCGGGTTCATCCCGGGCGTGAAGCCGGGCCAGAAGACCGCCGACTACATCGACCACGTGCTCTCGCGGATCACCCTCCCCGGCGCGCTGTTCCTGACCGCGGTGGCGATCTTCCCGATGATCGCACTCGACTATTTCAAGGTGCCCTTCGCCTTCGGCGGCACCTCGCTCCTGATCGTGGTGGGCGTGGCCCTCGACACCGTCCAGCAGGTCCAGCAGCACATGATCCTGCGGCAGTACGATTCCTTCATGAAGCAGGGGCGCGTGAGGTTCCGGGGCCGGCAGAGGCTCATGTAACTCCCTTCTTGTTCCCTCCGCCACCTCTGTCACCTATCTTTGAGTTCATGCACAACGTCATGATTCTCGGCGCCCCCGGATCGGGCAAGGGCACGCAAGGGAAGCTCCTCGCGGGCAGCCTGGGCATTCCGCAGGTCTCCACCGGCGACCTGATCCGCGCCGCGATGAAAGCCGGCACCCCCCTCGGCCTCAAGGCCAAGGGATTCTACGATCAGGGTGCGCTGGTGCCCGACGAGCTGATCTTCGGGCTGATCCAGGAGATCCTCGACTCGCCCCCCGCCAGGCCGGGCGTCCTGATGGATGGCTTCCCGCGCACCATCCCGCAGGCCGAGGCCGTGGACCGGATGCTGAAGGCCAAGAGCGCGAAGGTGGACCGGGTGGTGCTGCTCGAGGTGGACGAGCAGGAGCTGGTGCAGCGGCTGCTCGCCCGCGCGGCCAAGGAAGGCCGCAGCGACGACAACATCGAATCGATCCGGCGCCGGCTCCAGGTGTTCCAGCAGCAGACGGCGCCGCTCATCGCCTTCTACGAGGGGCGCGGGATCGTGAAGCGGGTGGCGGGGACCGGAACCGTGGAGGAGATCGCAACGAGGATGAGCACGGCGGCCCGGTGATCACCATCAAGTCCGCGCGCGAGATCGACACCATGACGCGTGCCGGCCGCATCGTGGCGGAAACGCTGGCGCTGGTGCGCGCGCGCACCGCGCCCGGGGTTTCCACCGCGGACCTCGACCGCATCGCCGAGGAGTTCATTCGCTCGCACCGGGGCGCCACCCCCTCGTTCAAGGGACTCTACGGCTTCCCGGCCACCCTCTGCACGTCGATCAACGCCGAAGTCGTCCACGGCATTCCGTCGAAGAAGCGAGTCCTCAAGGAAGGCGACATCGTCTCGGTGGACTGCGGCGTGTGTGTGGGCGGCCTGCACGGCGACAGCGCGGTGACGGTCCCGGTGGGCGAAGTCGCCCCGCGGGCCAAGGCGCTGCTCGACGTCACCCAGCGCGCCCTCGCGGCGGGTATCGCGGCCGCGAAGTCGGGCAACCAGGTCGGCGACATCGGCCACGCCATCCAGGAGGTCGCCGAGCCGGAGGGCTACGGCGTGGTGCGCGAGCTGGTCGGCCACGGGATCGGCACGCAGTTTCACGAGGAGCCCCAGGTGCCGAACTTCGGCCGACCCCACACCGGCCCGCGCCTGGTCGAAGGGATGACGATCGCGATCGAGCCGATGGTGAACCTGGGCGGCCCGCAGGTCCGCACCCTCGGCGACCGCTGGACGGTCGTGACGGCCGACGGCTCGCTCTCGGCGCACTTCGAGCACACCGTGGCCATCACGGCGAATGGGGCGAAGATCCTGACCCTGGCGCCGGTGGAGGCGGGAGTAGGCTGACGCGCGCCGGGGGAAGGGGTTTCGGAATGCGTCAGCGACGCACCTCGCGGGACCGCTGGTGGTGGGCCGTACTCTGGAGGAGCTCGCCGGATCCTCGGGCGATCCAGTAGCGCGCATCGGTCGTGTCCGAAGGCGACCCCGTGAGTCGCACCACCCACGCGTCACTCTGCCGGTCCCCGCTCCGCAGTGTCTCCGAGCCGACCACGCTCGCCGTGCGCGTGCGCTCCGAGTTGCTCCACATGCTGAACGTGGTGACCGTAACGCGGCTGCCGGCGGCCAGAGGCATCGTGGCCACGACCCATGGCAGCAGCGCGCTGTCGAAGGCGTGCTCGGAGAGCCGGTAGTCCACCGTCACGCGCCGCTCGTTCTCGCGGGCCGCCCACCCCGTGACGTGGCGCCCGTCAAACCGGATTGCCGCCGAGTCCCGCCAGGCGTGCATGCGACGCCAGACCGGGGCCAGCGTGGCGGCGTCGACCGCGAGCGTGTCGCTGTTGCCGTGGCCGCCGGTGTAGGTCGCGGTCACCAGGTATCCCGGGCGCCCGGCGACGGTCGCGCGCGCGAGCGCATAGACGTACCAGCCGTAGCGCTGGCCGGCGCCCGGCCCATCCAGCAGGTAGCCGTCCATGGTGTCGCTGCGGACCGGCAGGCCCTTCGCCAGCACCGACGCCGGCGTGAGGACCGCCGGCGATGACGGGTCCTGCGCCACCGCACGCGCCGGGGCGGCGAGCACCATGCACGCGAGCGACGCCAGGAGCATTTCGACCGCGGCCACGAACTCCCTCCATTCGGCGATCTCGACGCCGATGGCACGCCTGCCCTTCGCCGTCATGGCGTAGTAGCGGGCGCGCCGGTTGTTGTCGCTGGCGCGCCACTCGCCGACGATCCACTCCCGCTGCTCGAGCCGTTGCAGCGCGGGGTACAGCGAGCCCTGGTTGACGTCGAGGATGCCGCGGGACTCGTCGCGGATCCGCCGGCTGATGCCCCACCCGTGCATCGGTTCGCGGGCCAGGGTCCGCAGGATCAACAGCTCGAGCGTGCCCCGCAGGATGTCGGATGACTCGTGTCGCATGGCTCGGCCTCGCGAATCGTCAGGTATCGGCACGGATCGCCAGCAGCGGATCGACGCGGACCGCCCGCAGCGCCGGGACGCAGGACGCCCCCAGCCCGACCGCCAGCATCAGGGCGGACATCCCGGCGAGCGTGAGGGCATCGGTCGCGCCGACACCGAACAGGAAGCGCGAAGCCGCGCGGCCCAGCGCGGTCGCCAGCGCCAGTCCGATCGGGATGCCGAGCGCCACGAAGCCCAGGGTGCGCCACACCACCAGCCGCAGGACGCTGCCGCTCCCGGCGCCCAGGGCGATGCGGATGCCGATTCCCCGGGTCCGCTGGCTGACCGCGTAGGCCACCACACCGTAAATGCCGACGGCCGCGACGATCAGCGCGAGCAGGCTGAAGACGCCGAACAACGCCGCGCCGGCGAGCTGGGGCGCCAGGACCGACCGCAGGCGGGCGTCCATCGTCCCCACGTCGAAAATCGGCACCGCGGGGTTCACCGCGCGCGCCGCTTCGACCACCGCGCGCGTCAGCGAGGTCGCGTCGACCCGCGTGCGCGCGATCAGCGTCGGCGAACCGCTGCCGCCGTCGGCCGACGCCTGGAGTACCGGGAAATACACGTACGGCCGCGGGGTCTCGCCGAGCTCGTGGTGCTTCACGTCCCGCGCCACGCCGATCACCTGGCGCGCCTCGCCGAACATGGTGATGCGGGCGCCGATCGGGTCGCGGGATCCGAAGTAGCGCCGGGCGAGCGACGCGTTGATCACCACCACGCGCGCCGCTTCGGGGCCATCGCGCGACTCGAACCCGCGGCCGCGCAGCATCGGGATGCCCATGACCTCGTGGTAGCCCGGTCCGACGAAACCGTACTCGATCGACACCCGCTCCTCGGGCCCCGCATAGCCTTCGATGCCGGCGCTCTGCCGGTCGTGGTCGCCAGTCAGGGGTGCGTTGCCCGTCCAGGTGACACCGTTCACACCCGGGACCTCGGCGACCCGCGCCGACACGGCGCCGTAGTAGGCGGCGGCCTGGTCCGGCGCCAGACGCACCAGTCCGGGATCGACCGTCAGCGTCACGCGGTTGGCGGCCTCGAACCCGAGGTCGACGGCGAGGGCGCGCTCCAGCGCCCGGACGAACAGACCGGTTCCCACCAGCAGCACCAGGCCGGCGGCGACCTGCACCGTGATCAGCCCGCCGCGCAGTGCGTGGCCAACCGATCCCCGGTGCGCCGACATTCCCTTCAGCACCGACACCGTATCGGTTCGGGAGGCCTGGAGCGCCGGCATCAGGCCGACGAGGACGCCGGTGCCGAGGGTGGTGAAGATCGCGAACGCCGCCAGCCGGAGGTCGAGATGCAGGGCGATCGAACCGCCGGGCACGCCGCCGGGAAGCGTGGCCCGCATCAGCAGCGCCCGCCCGGCGGCGAACACGCACAGGCCGGCCAGTCCGCCCGCCGCCGCCAGCACGATGGCCTCGGTGAGGAGCTGCCGAACCAGGCGGCCGCGGCTCGCCCCCAGCGCGATGCGCGCCGCGATCTCGCGCTCGCGGTAGGTGGCGCGCGACACCAGCAGGCCGGCGATGTTGGCGCAGGCCGCGATCAGCACCAGCACCACCACGCCGGCGAGCACCGCGAGGAAGCGGACCGCGCCGTCGCGCACCCCGGCCGGAAGCGCCGCCGCCTCCGCGGGCCGCGGTGTGGCGGCGCGCGCGATGTCGTCGGGATGCTCCCCCGGCATCGCGGCCGTCATCGCCGCGGTGAGCGTGGCGCGCAGCTGCGCCGGGCTGGTGCCCTCCGGCGAGCGCCCGATGATGCCCAGCCACGACCAGTTCCTCGACTCGATGTCGAGCCCCGTCGTGCCAGGCGTCCAGGCCCGGATGGGAATCCAGACGGCCGACCGCTCACCCAGGTGGAGGCCGCGGAAACCGCGGTCGGCGACCCCGACGATGGTGAATGGCGCGCCGTTGAGGCGTACGCCGCGCCCCAGGATGGCGGTGTCACCGGAGAATTCCGCCTTCCAGTAGTCCCAGGCCAGCACCGCAACCGGCGCGGCGCCGGGCACGTCATCGCCCGCCGTGAGGACGCGGCCGAGGGCCGCCCCGACGCCCACCACGCCGAAGAAGTTCCCCGAGACCAGGCCGCCGATGGCGTAGCCGGCGCCTGCGCCGGCGTCGAGCGCGATACGCCGCTCGCGCATACCGGCGAGCGTGGGAACGCGGGCCTGGAGATCGCGAAAGGCGGGGTAGGAGAACGCCTCTCCCAGCTCGAACAGCGACGCCGGCTCGCGCACGCCGGAAACGGGATGCAGCACGACCGCGTCGATCAGCGCGAAGACGATCGCGTTGGCGCCGAGGCCGAGGGCCAGGGTGAGGACGACGGACGCAGCAAAGGTGGGAGCCCGGACCAGCTGGCGCAGCGCGTAGCGGACGTCGGCGAGGCCATCCGCCAGCCATCGGACGCCCCGGCCGTCGCGGTGGTCTTCCTTGGTGCGGTCCACGCCCCCGAAGTCGGCGAGTGCCCGGCGGCGCGCCTCGTCCGGCGGCAGGCCCTCCCGGACGTTGGCCGCGATCTCGGCGTCCAGGTGGAACCGGATCTCTTCGTCGAGATCGCGCTCCACGGCCCGCGGCCGCACCAGGGCACGAAGCCAGAGCAGCAAACGTTGGCGGGCCACGTGCGCTCCTGTAGAGTTCTATAGGAGCATGCGGATCGGGTCGGCGATCGTCAATACGCGCCGTGCGGCGATTTCAGCCTGGTACGCCCTGCGCCTGGATTCCGTGAAGGCGCATCAGCGGCGCGGTGCCGGGGTCTGCTGATAGACCGCGTTCAGCCAGCGACCGCCGCGCTGCACGTATACGCTGGTCGCCCACACCGGGCTCGGCACCGGGTTGCCGCCGCACGTGGTGCTCTGTTCGGCGCGGTAGGTCAGCACCGCCGTGCGCTCGTCGAGCAGCGTGAGGCGAAACCCGTCGACGGCGTAGCTGGCTACCACGCACGCCGGGCTGCCCACCCCCGCGACCACGCCCGCCTTGTTGGTCACGCCGCCGAAGCCCACCTCGACGTGGTCGTCGGAGAGGAAGCCCTGAAAGAAGGACGCATCACGGCGTTTCCAGGCTTCCCAGGACTGACGCTCGAGCGCGACCAGGGAATCGAAGAGGGGATTCTGCCCCGGCCCCGCGACGAGCGGCGCGACCGAGGGCGGCCGCTGGGCGTGCAGGGTCAACGTAGAGCAGAACACGCAGGCGAGAAGGCTCGCCGACGCGCGGCGCGCAACCATCATCGACGCTCCTGTAGAAAGCTAAAGGAGCATAGGGCACCGCGCGGCCTGCGTCAATGACGATTCAAGCGTCTAATTCGATTTCAGCCTGGTACGTCTCCTGCTTGAACTGCGTGAAGCCTCGCGCGAGGTAGTTGGGCAGCGCCGCCGGGTCGTCCAGCGTGCAGGTGTGCAGCCAGACCCGGTTGGCGCCGATGGCCCAGGCGATCTCGACCGCGCCGCTCAACAGGTGCTTGCCGAGGCCGCGCCCCTGGAACTTCTTCACCAGGCCGAAGAGGGTGATCTCGACCGACCCGTCGTCCTCGTTACGCATCTCGATGAAGCCGACCAGCTCGCCGTCGTGCGTCAGGATCCAGACGCCGTACCCGAACTCGCCGACCCATGCGTGCCATTCCGCCGCGGTCCAGTGCCAGCGGTCCACCCAGTGGTAGGGTTCGCCGACTTCCCGGTAGAGGCGCTGGACCAGCGGCACCGAGGGCACGGGGACCCGGGCCAGGCGCAGCAGCGGGTCCTCCATCCTGAAGGGGACGAGCTGGTCCGGCGTCTTCAGCTCGAGGTAAGTCCGCGTGACTTCGACGGTGCGGCTCACGCCTGGAGCGCCTCGTCGACGGCGCGGGCCGCTTGGTCCGCGGCCGCCTGGGCCTCGGCGGCGACCGCCCGGGCACGCCTCGCCAGCTCCTCACCGGCGGCGGGGTCGGGCAGGCCGCGGACGTTGATGAGCACGTTGTAGAACGCCCCCCGCGCCGCCGCGCCCGCCAGCATGCCGCCCACGCCGCCGTCGGAGCGCGCGTTGGCGTTGCCGGCCTGGGCGGCGCGCGCGCACAGCCGCGCCACGTCGCGCGCGGCTTCCAGGGTCTTCATCGGTACCTCGGCGGCGCCGAGCATCGCCTTCTGGATCGCCGCCTTCCGCTCTTCGGCGCGGTCCTTCGGGATCGCGTAGGCTTTCATGACCTCACCGTAGGCCGCGGCATCTTCATCCGCCAGCCGCGCCAGCGTTGCCCGGAGCCCTTCGGCCCGCTCGATCAGGGTGCGGAACTCGCCTTCCACCTCCGAGTACTTCTTTCGGCCCACCGTCAACCGTCCCACCATCGCCGCCAGCGCCGCGGCCATCGCGCCGGCGATCGCCGCCACCGTGCCGCCGCCGGGGGCCGGCTCGGACGATGCCACCGCATCCAGGAAGCCGCCGAGCGAGGGACCCGCGCTCCGCCGCACCTGCTCCTCGAGCACGTGGGGGCCCACCGGCTCGCGCAGCCGGAGCTGCGCCGCGGCGGCCGCGAGCACGGCGCGCTCCGGCACCAGCCCCACGATCTCGCTCCAGGCGGCCTCGGCGCCGGCTTCGCGGGCGGCGGCCGCCACGGCCTCGAAGGCCGCGTGCATCGGCGTTTCGTCGATGTCCATCAGGTTCATCGAGACCTGCGGCTGGCCGGCGACCGTGATGCCCATCGCCTGGAGCGCGGGGAGCCCGCCGCTCGAGGTGCGGATCTTCTTCGCGATCGCCTTGGCCAACGCCTCGTCGCCGCCCTTCAGGTAGACGTTGTAGGCGACGAGGAAGGGCCGCGCGCCCACCGCCGTCGCGCCGGCCGAGGGATGGATGCGCCGGGGGCCGAAGTCGGGGTCCTTCGAGGGGTCGGTGCCGATCAGGTCGCGGAGCCCCTCGAACTCGCCTTTGCGCACGTCGGGAAGCCGGGCGCGCTCGGGCCGCGCCGCGGCCTTGCCGTAGAGGTAGACCGGGATCTCGAGCTCCGCGCCGATCCGCGCACCGAGCCGCCTGGCGAGCGCGATGCAATCGTCCATCGTGCAGTCCTGAACCGGGATGAAGGGCACCACATCGGTGGCGCCCATCCGGGGATGCTCCCCGGCGTGGCGTCGCAGGTCGATCCGGCCGGCGGCCACTTTCACGGCCTGGAAGGATGCCTCCAGCGCGGCCTCCGGCGGCGCGACGAAGGTGAATACCGACCGATGGTGGTCGCTGTCGGCCTGGACGTCGAGCAGCCGCACGCCCGCGACGGTGGTGAGGGCCGTGCGCAGGTCGAGGAGCACCGCCTGGTCGCGGCCTTCGGAAAAGTTGGGAACGCACTCAACCAGTGGGGGCATGGTCCGGTCCGTCGAGCCTCAGGGTTTGATGCAGCCAGGCGTGAATCGGCGGGTTGCCGGCGACGATGGAGGTGTGGCGGAGCACATCCTCGCGGCCGTGGAGGTCGGTCACGACGCCGCCCGCTTCGCGCACGATCAGCGTCCCCGCGGCGAGGTCCCAGGGCGCCAGGTGCAGCTCCCAGAATCCCTCGTAGCGCCCGGCCGCCACGTCGCACAGGTCGAGCGCCGCGGATCCGGGACGCCGGATGCCCGCGCAAGCGGTGGCGACGGCTTCGAGCTGGCGGCTGTACAGGGGCCACTGCGCGAGGTCGCGGAACGGCACACCGGTGCCGATCAAGGCGTGGCGCGGGTCGACGTTCGGCGACACCTCGAGGCGTTTGCCGTCCTGCATGGCCCCGCCGCCGCGCGTCGCGGTGTAGGCGATGTTCAGGGGAACATGGTGTACCGTGCCGGCGACCAGGACGCCGTCGATTGCCGCCGCGATGGAGACCGCATAGGTGGGAAAGCGATGGAGGAAGTTGGTGGTGCCGTCGAGGGGATCCACGATCCACATGACGGGTGCGTGGTGCGTGGTGCGTGGTGGATCGGTGAGCGTCCCGGGACTCAGCTCCTCGCCAAGCACGACGGATCCCGGGAAGGCCGCGGTCAGGTCGGCCGTGATCAATCGCTCGGCCTCCCGGTCCACCTCGGTGACGTAGTCGGCCCGGCCTTTGCGGGTCCAGTTCTCGGGGCGCATCCGACCCTCTTGCTCACGCAGAAAGGCAGCGGCACGCTCGGCCGCAAGTTGTGCTGCTGAAAGCAGTTGGGACGCGTCCATCACTTGCTTCACCCTCCCGGCATCCTTACCTTGGGCCCATGCCACGCGTCTTCAGCGGCATCCAGCCGTCCGGCGATCTGCACATTGGAAACTACCTTGGTGCGGTCCGAAACTGGGTCGGGCTCCAGGACCAGTACGATTGCATCATCGGGATCGTGGACCTGCACGCCATCACGCAGCCCTACGAGGCCGGCGATCTCGCCCAGCGCACCCACGACATGGCCGTCGGGCTCCTGGCGGCGGGGCTCGACCCAAACAAGTGCACCATCTTCGTCCAGTCGCACGTCCCGCAGCACACCGAGCTGATGTGGCTCCTCAACACCGTCGCGCCGCTCGGCGAGCTGGAGCGAATGACGCAGTTCAAGGACAAGTCGGCGAAGCTGGAGAGCATTCCCGCCGGGCTGCTCAACTACCCGGTCCTGCAGGCGGCCGACATCCTGCTGTACCGCGCCGACCGGGTGCCGGTCGGGGACGACCAGATCCAGCACCTGGAGTTTTCGCGCGAGATCGCCCGGCGCTTCAATGCCCGGTACGGCACCGATCTCTTCCCGGAGCCGCAGCCGATGCTGACGGAGGCGGCGCGCATCGTGGGACTCGACGGCGACGCGAAGATGTCCAAGAGCCTGGGCAACACCATCGGCCTGACCGACAGCCCCGAGGCGATCTGGGAGAAGTTGCGGCCGGCGAAGACCGACCCGGCGCGGAAGACCAGGAAGGACCCGGGCAACCCGGACATCTGCAACCTGTACGCGTTGCACCGGTATTTCTCGTCCGCGGCCGAGGTGACGAGGGTGGCGGAGCAGTGCCGCGCCGCGGGCTGGGGGTGCCTCGACTGCAAGCGCGTGCTGGCGGACAACATGATAGCCGCGCTGGCGCCCATCCGCGAGCGCGCGGCCGAGTTGAAGGAGCGCCCCGACGAGGTGCGCGCGGTGCTGGCCCGCGGGGCGGCCCGCTGCCGCGCGCTCGCCGATGAGACCCTGGCGCAGGTGCGGCGGATCATGGGTTTCCTGCCGGCCGCGGTGTAGATTTGACCGCTGGCGGGGGGTGACATGGAGAAAATCATCCAGGCGGCGGTCGAACGGGGCGCATCGGACCTGCACATCAAGGCCGGTGACGTGTTCCGCGCCCGCATCGACGGCAAACTGGTGCCCCTCACCAAGCAGCGCCTCACCCCCGAGCAGACCAAGGCGATCGCCCTCCGCTTCATTCCCAACGAGGACGACCGCGCGCGGATCGACAAGATCCAGGATTACGACTGCTCCTGGGGCGCGCCCGGCATCGGCCGGTTCCGCATCAACATCCTCAAGCAGCGCTCGTCGTTCATGATCGTGATGCGGGTGATCCCTTTCGAGGTGCCCTCGTTCGACCAGCTCTACCTGCCGTCGGTGCTCGAGACGGTGTCGGCGGCGGAGCGGGGCATGATCCTGGTGACCGGCGTGACCGGGAGCGGCAAGAGCAGCACCCTGGCCGCGATGGTCAATCACATCAATCGGACGGCCCAGAAGCACATCGTCACCCTCGAGAACCCGATCGAGTTCCTGCACCGCGACGTCAACAGCTCGCTCACCCAGCGCGAGGTCGGCACCGACACCGAGAGCTTCCGCTCCGGGCTGCGCGCGGCACTGCGGCAGGATCCCGACGTGGTGCTGATCGGCGAGATGCGCGATCCGGAAACCATCGATACCGCGATGAAGGCGGCCGAAACGGGCCACCTGCTGCTCTCGACCCTGCACACGCCCGACGCCGTGACGACCATCACCCGCGTCGTGGCGATGTTCCCGCCCGAAGAACAGACCATCGTGCGCGTGCGCATGGCCGATTCGCTGCACGCGGTGATCTCGCAGCGCCTGCTGCCCCGCAAGGACGCGCGGGGGCGCGCGGCGGCCCTCGAGATCATGATCGTGACGGCGGCCATTCGCGACCTGATCGTGGACCCGACGCGCACGCCCGAGATCAAGGACTACATCGCCGACGGCCGGGAGCAGTACGGCATGCAGACCTTCGACCAGCACCTGATGGACCTGGTGGCCGACGAGGTCGTCGATTTCGCCACCGCGATGGCCAACGCCAGCAACCCGTCCGACTTCGAGCTCCAGATGAAGACGCTGCGCCGCCGCTCCAAGGCCGCGCCGCGGCCCTCCTCGCCCACCGGCCCCACCCGGACGTCGGGGTCCGGACCGGGACGGACCTCGTCCCCCACGGGCGCCCCGCCGCGGGACGACAAGCCCTTCGGCCTCACCGACGACCTCTCCTCGATGCTCCAGCCGTGAAGACCGACTTGCGCGGGGTGATCGCGCCGGTTGCGACGCCGTTCGACGGGGAGACGGGTGAAGTGGCGCCGGTGGTGCTGCGGCAGGTGAGCCGCGCCCTCCTCGACGCCGGGCTCGACGGCATCGTGGTGGCGGGCTCGACCGGCGAGGGCGAGCTGCTCGATGAGGCCGAGAAGATCCGGCTCGTCGAGTGGCTGCGCGACGTCGTTCCCGAAGAGAAGTGGTTGATCGCCGGGACGGGAGCCGAGTCCACGCGCGCGGCCCTGCGCGCGGCGCAGGCCGCGGGGGCGGCGGGTGCCGACGCGGTACTGGTACGGCCGCCTGCGTATTTCGGCGGCATCCTGGCACCGGCGGCGTTCGCCCGTCACTACGCGGCGCTCGCCGACGCAAGCCCGGTGCCGATCATCGTCTACAACATCCCGAAGTACGCCCATGTCGCGCTCCAGGACGCGGTCCTGCGGGCGATCGCGGATCACGAGAACATCATCGGCTTCAAGGATTCCTCGGGCGACCTCAAGATCTTCAGCGCCTTCCGCGCCGCGGCGCCGCGCCTGGCCGCGCTGATGGGCGCGGGCCACCTCTTCTATCCGGCGCTCGAGTTGGGCGCGGCCGGCGGCGTCCTGGCGATGGCCTGCTTCGCGGCCGAGCCGTGCGCCCGGCTGTACCGGGCCTTTCAGCGCGAGGACCGGCAAGCCGCCGGCGCGATGCAGGAGCGCTTGGACCCGCTGGCGCGCGACATCGTGGGCGCCTTCGGGCCGGCGGGGATCAAGTGCGCGATGGAGATCGTGGGCCTGGGGTGCGGGCCGGTGCGCGCGCCGCTCACCGACCTCGATGCCCGCCAGCGGGCCCGCGTCGTCCACACCCTGGCGGCCGCCGGCCTCCGCGCCGCGGCCTGAGGATGTTCGGTCCCGCGCTGCACTGCCTGGTCGTCGTCGGCGCCCAGTGGGGCGACGAGGGCAAGGGCAAGGTGGTGGACGCCCTCGCCGAGCACGCCGACCTCGTGGTGCGCTACCAGGGTGGGGCCAACGCCGGCCACACCGTGGATACCGACGAGGGCGAGTTCATCCTCCAGCAGATCCCGTCCGGCATCCTGCACCCACGCTGTCGCTGCGTCATCGGAAACGGCGTCGTCCTCGACCCCGAGACGCTGTTCCAGGAAATCGACCGCCTGACGGCCCGCGGCATTCCGATGGACGGCCGCCTCGCGGTGAGCGACCGGGCCCACCTCGTCCTCCCCTACCACAAGCTGCTGGACCAGACGAGTGCCCGGTCGAAGCAGATCGGGACCACCTCCCGCGGCATCGGCCCGGCCTACGAGGACAAGGTCGGCCGCCGCGGCGTGCGGGTCGGCGACCTGCGCCATCCCGCCATCGCCGCCAAGCTGGTGCGGGCCGGCGCCGAGCGGGCCAACGCGGTGCTCGCGCTGTCGGGCTCGACGGGGCACTGCGATGCCGCGGCGATCACCGCGATGCTCGAGGCGCTGGCGCCCCGGCTCCTGCCGTTCGTCGCCGACGCGGGGCGCCTGGTGACCGACGCCCTGCGACGCGGCGGCAGCGTGCTGCTGGAAGGCGCCCAGGGTGCGCTGCTCGACGTGGACCACGGCACCTACCCGTTCGTGACCTCGTCCAGCACCACCGCCGGCGGCGCGTCCACCGGGGTCGGTATCGGGCCGACGGCGATCGACGCCGTCCTCGGTATCGTCAAGGCCTACACCACCCGGGTGGGCAACGGCCCGCTGCCCACCGAAGCTCGCGACGGAGCCGGCGAGCGGTTGCGCGAGCTGGGCGGGGAATTCGGCGCCGTGACGGGCCGGCCGCGGCGCTGCGGCTGGTTCGACGCGATGGTGGTGCGCTACGCGGCGCGCGTCAACGGCCTCACCCACCTCGCCGTGACCAAGCTCGACGTTCTCGACAGCTTCGCCGAGGTGCCCGTCTGCACCGGCTACCGGCTGCACGGCGCCGCGCTCGACGAGCTCCCCGACAACGTCGCGGCGCTGGAGGAGGTCGAGCCGGTCTACGAGGTGCTCCCGGGGTGGCGGTCGGCGACCGGCACGGCGCGGGCGATGAGCGACCTGCCGGCCAGCGCGCGCCGCTACCTCGAGCGCCTGGAGAAGGAAGCCGACGTGCCGATCCGCTACGTCGGCGTGGGAACGAAGCGGGAGCAGCTCATCGAGGCGCCGTGAAGATCCTGAAGCGCATCACGCTGGTCGCGGCCGGGGTCCTGCTGCTGGGGCTCGCGGCCGTCTGTTTTTCGCTGCTGCGCTCGGTGCCGCCCTTGTCGGGGCGAGAGCGCGTCGCCGGACTCGGGGCCGGCGTCGAGGTGGTGTTCGACAGTCTCGCGATTCCCCACATCACGGCGTCGTCGGACGCCGATGCCTTCACGGCGCTGGGGTACCTGCACGCGCGGGAGCGCCTGTGGGCGATGGAAATCATGCGCCGCGCGGCCGAAGGGCGGCTCTCGGAGATTCTCGGCGCGGCGACCGTCGCGAGCGACCGCTACCTGCGCTCGCTCGACATCGTGCGCGCGTCCCGCTCCGGCCTCGCGACCGTGCCGCCCGAGTCGCGCGCGATTCTCGACGCCTACGTCCGCGGGATCAACGCGTGGATCGCCGCGCCGACCCGCCCGCTGCCGCCGGAATTCCGCCTCCTGCGCTTCCGCCCGGAGCCCTGGACCGCGCTCCAGAGCTTCGAGGTCGCCCGCGTCATGGCCTGGGATCTCCAGGCCGGCAGCACGGAGCTGCGGCTGGCGCGCGCCCTGGCCATCGTCGGCCCGGAGCGGATCCGCGATCTCTTCCCGCCCGCCGACTCCGGGCCGGTGATCATCCAGCGCGGTACGGGAAGCTGGCGGGGCCGCACCGCGCCGCCACGGGGCGGCAGGAGCGAGGAGCGCACCCGCCGAACCGCACTGCCCCGCGCCCATCTCGCCGCCGGTGAGATCCCGGTGGTGCCACCCGAGGCCGAAGCGATCCTCGACTGGGTGGCGATGTCACGCGCGTCCAACGCCTGGGTCATCGGCGGCTCGCGTACCGCGTCGGGCAAGCCGATCCTCGCCAACGACCCGCATCTCGAGCTGCGCGCGCCGGCGCTCTGGTATCTCGCGTCCATCGCGAGCCCGGGCTATGCCGTCGCCGGCGCCACCATTCCGGGGATGCCGGGGGTGATCCTCGGCCGCAATCGCCGCATCGCCTGGGGATGGACCAACCTCGGCGCGGACGACGTGGATTACGTCATCGAGCGCTTTACGGCTGACACCGCCCGCGTCCTGACCACCGCCGGCTGGCAGCCCGCCGAGGTCGAGCGCGACTCCATCCGCGTCCGCGGCCGGCCGGCCGTGCCGTTCGTGCTGCGGCGCACCGGGCACGGCCCCGTGGTTGGCGCGTCACCCGAGGCGCCCGGCGCGGCGACCACGGGCGAGGTCCGGTTGCTGGCGCTGCGCTGGAACGCCCACGACCCGAGCGACGAGGTGAGCGCCGGCCTGGCCCTCGACCGCGCCGGCGACTGGGAGACCTTTCTCGCCGCCGCGCACCAGCTCAAGGCGCCGGAGCAGAACTGGGTCTACGCCGATGTGGACGGCAACATCGGCTACACCGCCACGGGCAACGTGCCGGTGCGGAGCAGCGGCAACGGTCTGCTCCCCACGGCGGGTTGGACCGACGAGGGGCGCTGGGAGCGCTACCTCGACTTCGAGGAGCTGCCGCGGGTCTTCAACCCGCCGGAGGGGTTCATCGTCACGGCCAACAACCGCGTGATCGGGCCGGAATACCCCTTCCTGCTGACCGCCGACTGGGAGCTGCCGCACCGGGCGGCGCGGATCCGGGAGCTGATCACCGGCGGAACGCGGTTCACGGCCGACGATGTGCGCCGGATGCAGATGGACACCCTCGACGTCTTCGCGCGCTGGGCGAAGGAACGCGCGGCGCGGGCCGCCGCGTCCGCGGGGCGCTCCGACGTTGCGCAGGCCCTGCGCGCCTGGGACGGCACGATGGGTTCCGATCGGACCGAGCCGACGATCTTCTACACCTGGTATCGCGCCCTGCAGCGCCTGACCTTCGAGGACGAGCTGCAGGGGACGTGGGCGCCGGGCTACGTGCTGCAGGCCGGAATGCGCGCCGGCGCCGGCCCCTGGTTCGACGACGTGCGCACGCCGGAGCGCGAGGACCTCGACGCCCTGTCGTTGCGCGCGATGCGCGCCGCACTGCCGCTCGCGGCGGACCGCCGCTGGGGAACGGTGCACGTCACCGTGTCGCGCCACGCCCTCGGCAGCGCCGCACCGCTCGATCTCGTGCTGCGGCTCAACGTCGGTCCCGCCCCGCGGGCCGGCTCACTCTATACCGTCGACGTGGCCGATTTCGGCGCGTTCACCCCGCCGTTCATCAACACCCACGCCGCCTCGTTCCGCCAGGTCGTGGATCTCGCGGTGCCCCAGGACGGCATGCTGATCCTCTCGAGCGGCCAGTCGGGGAATCCGTTGTCGCGGCACTACCGCGACCAGGTGCGGCGCTGGTGGGGCGGGACCCTGGCGCGGGTGCCACTCGGGCGGGAGCTGGGTCGGGGCGCGACGGTGCTGATGCTGGTGCCGGGCGGCTGAAGGCTGAAAGCTGAAGGCTGAAGGCTGAAGGCTGAAAGAAAAGCCCCGGAGCTTGAGCCCCGGGGCTTTCCCTTCAGCCTTCAGCTCAGATTGTCGGCGCCAGCGTCGCGAAGAAGGTCGCGACATTGAAGCCCACCGGGTCGATCTCGTAGTACCGGTTCCGGTCGTAGCGCCCCGTGGTCGGGAAGTACGGCGGCGGCGTCTGGAAGGCGCAGATGTCGTAGGAGTACCGCTTGAGGTAGCCCTGGCCGCTGGACAAGCCGACGGCGCCGCGCACGTCCTGGATGATGCCGCCGGTCAGGTAGAGACAGCCCCGGCCCCAGGCCGTGGTCTGGCAGGGCTGCGCGACGTTCGAGCCGGTGTTGTAGTTCTCGACGTAGAACGAGTTCAGGGTGAGGAGCACGCCCTGGACGGTTTCGTCGCCGCTGTCGTCGTAGGTCTTGGCCCCGCCGACGTCCCACGGTGCGTTGAGGGTATTGTCGGACATGGAAATCGTGTCCGGCGACAGGAGGCCGAGGATATTGGCGGCGGTGCAGGGCACCGATCCGGGCGCGATGGCGTACCGCAGGTCGTCGGCGATGATCACGTTGTCGTTCGACGCGAGGGTGAGCCGGCTGTTGAGCACGCCGCTGACCGCCACCTTCCCGTTCACGTAGATGACGCCCTTCGAGTTCGGGTTGAAGGTACGGGAGAGCGGCCAGAGGTACTGGGCCAGCAGCGTCCGTGCCGCGAGCGAGGTGTCCACCGTACCCGAGGCCGTGTTCTTGAGGCCGGCGATGATCGCGGGATCAGGGGTCAGGGTGTAGCGCCGCCACGCCCCGAACGAGTCCGCCGGTACGAAGGTGTTGCGCGGGATGGGGCCGCCCGCGAGCGAGGTCACGAACAGGTGCTCGTCGCCGCCCAGCCAGCAGCGATAGGCGCCGGTGGCGGTACTGGTCAGCGCTTCGGTGGCCGATGTCGTACCCGTGGCGCCGCCACCCCCCGGAGTGGCGCCGGTGTGCGGCGCGGCCGGGTACAGGGTGTTGAGCGCCTGGTACTTGTGCTGCGAGGCCGTGAAGAAGACCGTGCCGGCGAGGTGGAAGTGGCCGCAGTTGCGCGAGTCGGCCGCCGTCGCCGGCCGCGTGCCCATGACGTACTCCACGCTCGCCACGCCGGTGTCGTCGTAAACCTTGTAGAACCCTTCGTTCGGCGCGGTCACCTTGGCGTCGCCGTCGAGGTCGAGCGCCAGGAACTCGATCCGCATGCGCGCCTGGTCCTTGGTCCCCGCCGCGGGCGTGGTCGCGGTGTAGTTCATGCCGCCCGCCGTGGCGTAGGTGCTCAGCTTCGACAGCTGGGCGATGCTGGGCATCGGGATGATCGCGCCGTGCTCGGAATAGCCCTGGTCGAACACGCCGTAGGCCTTGCCGGTGATCACCCCCGACACCTCGACGGTGCTGTGAAAGTGGGCCCCGGAGCTGAGGATGCACATGTTGTCGTTGGTGTGCATGGGCCCGAAGATGTTGTCGCCGGCACCGAAGCAGATGCCGCCGTTGTTCTCGCTGTCGGAGTAGTAGGCGAACTTGGCGAACGACTCCTGGGCCAGCTCGCCGCGCCGGACCACCACGGCGCCGGAGCGGTCGGTGATGACCGAAATCACGGATCCGAAGACGCCGTACTGGCCGGTCGAGGACCCGGTCGGCCCGTAAAAGATGCTTCGCGTCACGCCGGGGATCACGACGCCGTTGGCATCGTAGACCGACTGGTTGGTCTGGAAGGCCAGGTACAGGCTGTCGGGCATCGTGATGAGCCCGCCGTTCAGCGCCGAGCGGCCGAGCTCGATGCCGGCGTCGGCGGCGTTGCGCATCTCTTCCTCCCGCTCCTGTCCCCGGGCGATCTTGGCCGAGCTGCCGGTGAGCAGGATCGCGCCGGCCACGAGCGCCGAGACGGCGATGGTGAGCAACATCACCATGATGAGGGCGATGCCGCGCTGGTCGGTACGTTGGGTGCGCATGCGCTTCACTCCGCGTCGATGAGGATCGAGGATCAAGGAACCGGACCGAACGCGGCCGACGTCGACCGCGACGATTCCAGTGGCGTGCAATCGAGAGCCGTGACGCCGTAGACGTAGGTCTCGCCCGACACCACGGTGGGGTCATCATAGGTGTAGTTCACCTGGCCGGCGGGCACCTGCACCAGGGCATCGTCGAAGGCCCCGGCCGCCGTACGGCGATAGATCAGGTAGCGCTCCACGTCCTTCTCGCCGGTCGCTTCGTCGGTCGCCCGCACCCAGCCGATGCGCAGCTTGGGGGCGGTGGGCGAACTGCCCGGCGCGAGGGCGACGCCGACGGCGGAGGTGAAGATCGGCACGTCGCCGCAGGAGCGCTGCTTGGTGAGGCCGGCGTTCGGGATCCGCACCGTCGTCACCAGGTCGCGCAACAGCTCGCGCGAGCCGGTGAGGCCGTTGGTGGCCCGCACGCTCACCCGCACCGCGCGGATGGAGTCGATATTGGGCACCTTGGAGCCCGTCGCGCCCATCGAGGTGTCGGAGAGACTGCCGTGGATCGGGTTGGCGTGCCGCATCGGCAGCGAGGCCGCGGCGATCACCTGCAGGTTGCCGGCGTCGTCGGTACGCAGCCAGTCGAAGAACGGCTTACCGGGGTACGGCAGGAAGTTGCGCGCCACTTCGTCCGGCGCGTTGTTGTTGACCTGCCGCATCAGGTGAAAGTCGTCGCTGCGGGTGGTCGACGTGTCGAGCTCGAAGTAGTAGACGATCGTTTCGGCCGGCGAGAGACCCCCCGACGTGCGATAGGTCGAATCGGGATACTGCACCGCGGACGTCGGTATCGTGAACTTCTGCGCGACGGTGACCGCGTTGCTGGCGTTCGGGTCGGCGTCGGGGTTGTAGTTCACCGCCGTGGGCGAGCCGGGGAAGAGGCTGATCCAGTCGGCGTTGAACGCCACCACCGAGGGGCCGATGTAGATAAGGGTCGGCTGCGCGTCGGTGGTTCCCGCGCCGGCGTTGCGCACCAGGAGGTCGATCTGCGACAGGCCGAAGCGCAGGTTCTGCATCGCGTCCATGCGGTCCACCGCGCCGGTGACCGCGGTGTTCACGCTGCGGAACAGCCGCAGCGCACCGGTCAGGACGATGCTGAGCATGACGATCGCGATGGCGATCTCGATCAGGGTGAAGCCGCGTCTGGTCTTCATGGGGCCGCCACGACAATGGTTTTCTTGATCGGCACCGGGACGCCCGGCACCGTGATGGTCACGGTCACGGTCTTGTAGTCTTCCGAATACGTGGGCCTCGGCCCGCCCGATCGCACGATCTGGGTGAGGCGCGCGTACCCCGTGAAGCCGGCGATCGTCGGCTCGTTCGCGTTGTAGTTCGTCTCCAGCCCCGAGTAGTTGGGTGCGGAGCGAATCTCCGACAGGCGCTGGTCGGCCAGGTTCACCGCGACGGTCCGGGCGTCCGACTGGCGCACGGTGCGCGTGAAGCCCACCGCGAACCGGCCCATGCCCAGCAACACGACGGTCAGAATCACCATCGCGACGATCACTTCGATCAGCGTCACTCCGCGCTCGCGGCGCGCCGACGCCCCGGTCAGTACTTGCGAACCCATGCGGCCCCCGTGTAGCGGTACCAGGCGACGCGTCCCGTCGCCTCGATGACCTCGACTGCCCGCGCATCGCCGATCCGCCCGGTGGCCGTGGCGTTCGAAGTCGTGAGATAGACCGCGCCGCTTTCCGAGGCGCTGCCGTCACGCCGGAAGATCAGCTCCGGCAGGCTGCCCTGGCGGCGCGTGAAGGTGATCGGATCCGGTGAGTAGCTCCGCACCGGCGCCCCGCCCAGGCCGTAGATGACGCCCTCGCCGATCGGATACTGCCGTACCCGCTCGGTGGAGCCCTGCACGTTGTCGTTGTCGTCGTCCTCGTGAATCTTGACCGAGTTCGCCGTCGCATCGAACAGCACGTTCACGTTGGACTGGTTGGTCACCGCCTGCCGCTGCGCCGCCGCCAGCTGCGCCGCCAGGGCGCGGGTCGACGAATCGACCCGATACCCCTGGAAGTTCAGCTTGGGCAGGGCCACCGCCGAGATGATCGCGATAATCGCGAGCACCATCAGCAGCTCGATGATCGTGAAGCCGCGGCTCTGACTCCAACTCGACACGGAACGCTCCGATGTGGTTCGGTTCGCCATACCAACTAGCAAGGTCGGTGCCATGTAGGCTCTCCATGGTAAGTTACGTTACGGCAATGCCTTATGACTACACGCCAGAGGCGGTTCGCGCAAGCAAACAGCCCGCGCAGTGCAAGAAGCTGCGCGGGCTGCAGTGCAAGCAAACTGGTTCCGCGACCTAGAACAGGTTCGCGACCCGCGACTTGATGGCCGACATCATCCCGCGTCCCGGGTTCCAGTCGTTCCGATAGTAGGAGTAGTAGTTGTAGTAGCGGTCGCGCCGCTTCTGCATGCCGTTGAGCACCGTGCCGGCGATCTTGGCCTGCACCCGCCGCAGCTGTTGCAGGGCGCGCTGGGCGGCCACCTCGTCGGTCTCTCCGGCGCGCACCACCAGGATGACCGCGTCGGCCGAGGCGCCGAGCACGGTGGCATCGGTCACGGCCAGCGTCGGCGGCGAATCGAAGATGATGGTCTCGTACTGTCCCCGCAGCTGCTCCATGAGCCGGGACATCGCCTCGGATCCCAGGAGCTCGGAAGGGTTGGGCGGCAGCGCGCCGGCCGGGAGGACGTCGAGCTTGGGCACCACGTTCGGGCGGATCGCTTCGCGCAGCTGCGAGGTGCCGACCAGGACGTCGGTGAGCCCCGGCTCCTGCACCAGGTTGAAGGCGCGGTGCACCAGCGGGCGCCGCAGGTCGGCGTCCACCAGCAGCGTACGCGCACCCTGCTGCGCGAGGGTGATGGCCAGGTTGGCGGCGGTGGTGCTCTTGCCTTCGCCGGGGCCCGGGCTGGTGACGACCAGCGCCTGGAGCTGGTGCTGCTCCGCGTTCACGAACGTCACGTTGGTGCGCAGCGTGCGATAGGCCTCGCTCGCCGGGTGGTCGGGGCTGAGCAGCGAGACCAGGGGCAGGTTCATCCGCCGCCGGCCGTTGTGGGCGGCGCCGTTGATGGTGATCGGCTCCAGCGGAATCAGGCCGAGGACCGGGACCTCGAGCGCGCGCTCGACGTCCGCCGAGGTCTTGATCGTCTGGTCGAGGTACTCCAGGAAGAAGGCGAGCATGATGGCCACGAACAGGCCGATGATCAGGCCGATCATGACCTTCTGCCGCAGCCCCATGCCGATCCGGCCGGCGCCGGTGGCGGGCTCGACGATCTGCACGTAGGGCGAGATCGTCGCGGCGGTGATCCGCGCCGCCTCGAGCTGCGAGAGCAGGTACTTGTAGGTGTCGTTCTGGAGCTCGGTCTCGAGATCGAGCTGGGCGAACTGGCTCTGCTTGCCGGGATAGGTCGCCAGCCGGGCGCGTTGCTCGCGGATGTCGGCCTCGACGGCGGCGAGGCTGCTCTCGAGGCTGCGGATCGTGGCCTGGGTCGCGTCCACCAGGGCGCGCGAGGCCTGGCCGATGCGCTGATCGATCGCCAGGACCTCGGGGTTGGTCTCCCGCAGGCCGGCCAGGCCGGCCACCTTGGTCCGCCGCTCGTCGTACAGCTTCAGCAGGTTCTCGAGCTGGAAGCTCATCGCCGGGTTACTGGAGATCGCCGCGACCGCGGCGAGCCGGTTGACCGTCTCGAGGGTGACGTCCTGCGTGAGGCCCATGATGCCGCGGATCGTCGCCAGGTCGAGCTGCCGGCGGGTCCGCTCCCGGTCGGCTTCCTGGATCGAGTTGATCAGCGCCGTCTCTTCCACCGAGAGGTCGGTGGTGTGCTCGTGCTCCTTGTAGGCCTGGACGCGCGCGAGCGACGCGAGGTAGCGCAGGCGCGCGTCCTCCACCCGCTCGGTAATGTAGGTCAGACGACTGTTCGCGATCTCGCGAATCCGGTCGGCGCCGTAATTCTGGAGCGCGCGCATGGCCGAGTTCAGCACCTGGGGCACCAGCGAGGGATCGGTGCCGGTGAACGTCACGTCCACCACGTTGGTGCTCGGCTGGATCGCGTAGGAGATGCCGCTCCGCACCACGGTGGCCGCCGCCACGCGGGCCAGCACGGCGAAGCGCGCCGTGAAGGGCGCGCCGTCGTCGGCGCGGACCATGAAGGTGAACCCCGGACCGACCACGGGGGCGTCGTAGTTGCCCGCCGCCATCGCCCGGCCGCGATGGTCCTTCAGCTCCCAGCCCCGGGTGCCGTTCACCCGCAGGTCGAAGCTGTCGGGGAGCGCGAGCGAATCCACCTGCACGCCGTAGATGAGATCGTTGCGACGGATCAACGGATCCGAGAACTGGATGCGCAGGCCCACGGCGTCGGCGACGGCCAGGCCGAGGTTCTGGGTCGAAAGGACCAGCGCTTCGGAGAGGACCGGATCGGTCTTGAGCGCCATCTCCTCGATGCCCTGGTCCTCCAGCCGCGCAAACACCTGCTTCTTCGAATTGACCTGGACCGTGGCGCGCGCCTGGTAGTGCGGAATCGCGGTGCGGCCGGTGAGGTACACGCCGATGACGACGGCGGCCGTCACACCGAAGACGACCTTCCAGTGCGCGATCAGCACCTGCAGGAGGTCCCGCAGGTGCAACCTGCCCTCGGTCATCGCCGGGGCGTAGCGGGCACGAGGTGCGGCGCTCAGGGTCGTCTCCTCACGGTGGTGTCGGGACGGAGCCGGTCGTAGAGCCCGGGCGGGCTCTGGCTCCTGCGATTGGCACCGAACGGGTCGTTGTACAGAGACTGACGGAAAGGATCGTGCGCGGCGGCCGCGCGGTCCCGCATCATCTGCTGGTAAGGCGTCAGGCCGCCCGGCGTGGTCGACCCCGGCGCTTGCTGGCGGCCACCCAGTTGCTGGCTGCCCGGCGCGGGCGCCGCCGACACGTTCGGCGTCATGGGGGCCACCGGCCCGACGGCCGCGCAGTACGGCGGGCCCAGGCAGGGCTCGCAGTTGCAGTTGAGCATCTGGCTGATGGTGCAGGCCCGGCAGACGGCGCCCACCTTTTTCTGGCAGGGAGGGCAAGACGCCTTGGCCTCGAGGATGCGCGCCCCGAGGGTCACGGTAACCACCGTCGGCACGGTCCAGCGCGCCACCGTCCCCAGCATCGCGCGGCGGTTGACTGCGGGGCGCGTCGCGGGGCCGTCACTCACGCGGCCAGCTCCCGTTCCAGGGCGTCGGCCAGCGCCGAGGCGGGGCTTCCGCTGGCGCGGTAGGCCCGCATGTCGCTCATCGCCTCGAGCACTCGTGCCATCAAGTTCGCATGCTCCTGTTCATTGCCGGCTGCGCCGCCGCCCATCAGCATCCGCGTGGCGGTGAGGGCCGCTTCCCCTTCGCCGATGCGCTGGAGCTGCGCGGTGCCGTGGTGCAACGAGCTGTCGAGGAGCACAACGGCATCCGCAGCCCCGTCAGGGGCCCGCCAACGACGGCGAAATGCCGCAGGACTCACATATGCTACGTTGGAAGCAAGGAGCGTGCCCTGCGAGCCTTCGTAGCACAGGAGCGCGATTAAAGATAGAGATTCCAAGGTGTTAGCGTCAAGCTTCAGGGACCGCGGAGCCGCGGAAAACAGCCTGTCGTGTGATGCAAAACACACCAAGTCATCACCCCAGATGGCGTGCCCTCTCACGAACAAGTGCGCCGCCAGTGTGGACTTACCGGAGCCCGACGGGCCGACGAGCAGGACGCTTCGGCCGCCCAGGCGCACTCCCGCAGCATGCAAGAATACCGCATCTGGAGAGGCCAGAAGGTCTTCCGTGGCGCGCCATTCGAGGAAACCGAAGACCTCTTCCATCCTGGCGGGGCCGAAGGGGGCCCGCCCCGGTGCCAGGCCCAGCCAGCCATCATCGGCGCGCTCTACGCGGTAGCGGTGCGTCGGGGTGCTGATCGAGGTTGGGGCGGCGTGGTAGAGGGAGAAGATCACGGGTCTGGCCAGCGGCTCCTCGGTGGAGAACTCGAGGACGGACTGACCGATGGCGACGCGCCGGGCGACTATCGGAGCAGTCCTTCGGTGGCGAAGCGGCGCAGCACCTGCTCGATGTCCCCACGGATGGCGTCGGCGCGGGTGCCGTCGAGCTCGTGGGCGATGGCTTCGGCGATCGCGCTGGTGCCGTGGTGGCCGTCGCAGTAGGTCCAGACGACGGCGGCGGTGAGGTTGAGGACGTGCGCCCGATCCTGCCGCGAATCGAACAGCACCCACTCGCTGCCGACGCGTCGCAGCAGGACGTCGTCTCGCGCGGTCGGGAGTTCCAGCACGGCGCCACGCACCATGCGCCCCCAAAATAGGAACGGCCTCTGTTCCCGCAAGTCCCTGATGCGCTTTCGCTTACGGTCGCCGGTCGGGCCCCCGGCCCCGCGCCGGGCCGCGCGGCCGTTCGGCTTGCCTCCGCGCGCGCCACGCAGGTAACTTGCGGCCCCTCACTCACCCGATTCGTCAGGACCTTCATGGCCGACCACGATCTCATGGAGAAGCTGGTGTCGCTGTGCAAGCGGCGCGGCTTCGTCTTTCAGTCTTCGGAGCTGTACGGCGGCGTGGGGTCGGTGTGGGACTACGGACCGTTAGGCGTCGAGCTGAAGCGCAACATCAAGGACCGCTGGTGGCGCTCGATGGTCCACGCCCGCGACGACATCGAGGGGCTCGACGCGGGGATCCTGATGCACCCGAAGGTGTGGGAGGCGTCGGGCCACGTCGCGACGTTCAGCGATCCGATGGTGGACTGCAAGACCTGCAAGGCCCGCTTCCGCGCCGACAAGCTGGCCGAGGCCGCCTGCCCCCAGAAGCCGTCGAAGCATCCCGGCGAGCACACCACCTGCCAGCTCACCGAGCCGCGCCAGTTCAACATGATGTTCAAGACGTTCATGGGCCCGGTCGAGGATTCGGCGAGCGTCGTGTACCTGCGGCCCGAGACGGCGCAGGGCATCTACGTCAACTACCTCAACGTGCTCCAGGGCTCGCGGCAGAAGATCCCGTTCGGGATCGCGCAGATCGGCAAGGCGTTCCGCAACGAGATCACGCCGGGGAACTTCATCTTCCGCACCCGCGAGTTCGAGCAGATGGAGATGCAGTTCTTCGTCAAGCCCGGCACCGAGGACGAATGGTTCGAGCGGTGGCGCGAGATCCGCTGGCAGTGGCACCTCGCCCTCGGCCTCAACCCCGCGAAACTCCGCTGGCACCAGACCGGGCCCGACGAGCTGGCGCACTACGCCAAGGCGGCGTACGACATCGAGTACCAGTTCCCCTTCGGCTGGAACGAGTTCGAGGGGATCCACAACCGGACCGACTACGACCTCAAGCGTCACCAGGAGTACTCGGGGAAGAAGCTCGAGTACTTCGACCAGGAGAAGAACGAGCGCTGGATTCCCTACGTCGTCGAGACGTCGGTGGGCGCCGACCGCTGCGCGCTGGCGGTGCTGTGCGACGCCTACGCCGAGGAGCAGGTCGAGGGCGAGAGCCGGGTGGTGCTGCGCTTCAACCCCGCTATCGCGCCGATCAAGGCGGCGGTGCTGCCGCTGGTGAAGAAGGACGGGATGCCGGAGATCGCGGACCGCATCTACCGCGAGCTCAAGGGCCGGTTCTCCGTTTTCTACGACGACGGCGGTGCGGTCGGCCGGCGCTACCGGCGGCAGGACGAGGCGGGCACGCCTTTCTGCTTCACGGTGGACGGCCAGTCGAAGGAGGACGGCACCGTCACGGTACGGCATCGCGACACCATGCAGCAGGAGCGGGTGGACGCCTCGCGCCTGGAGGCGTACCTGACGGAGCATACCCGCGGGTGAGCCCGGAAGATCTGCGGGCGCGCGGCGAGCGGATGAGCGAGGCCCTCAGCCGCGAGAGCTATGAAGCCGGCGCCGGCCTCAAGGCCGAAACGGAGTTCGCGCGGATCTTCGAGGCCTACGCCGACTGCGCCTCCGACGAAGCCTGGGAGGCCGCGCGGGGCCAGCGCGCGCTCGAGGAGTGGACCGCCGACAACCGGATCGGGCGGGCTGTCGCGCCGCTCGACGACCGCCTCCACGCCTGGGAAGCCACGGCGCTGATCACCCTCGAGAGCGGCACGCGGATGCCGTACCAGCAGGCCGGGATCGCGCTGGCCAACGAGCCGCGCCGCGAGCGGCGCAAGGAGATCGACCGGGCGCGGCGTGCCGCACTGGCCGAGCCGTCGGCGATCCGCGCCGACCGGCTGGCGCGGGAGCGGGAGCTGCTGGGCGAGCTGCTGGGGCTCGGCGTGGTGCCGGCGCGAGTGCGGCTCTCGGGAATCGATCTTCCCGCGCTCGCGGCGCGGTGCCGCGCCTTCCTCGACCGGACCGCCGACCTCTACCGCGACCGGCTGGCGGAGCGGCTGCGCACCGAGCTCGGGATCGCGCCCGGCGACGCCGATCGCACCGACGGCGTCTGGCTCTTCCGGGACGCCGCCTACGACGAGTTCTTTCCCGCCGACACGCTCACCGCGACGGCCCGCCGCCAGGTCGGCGAGATGGGGCTCGATGCCGAGGCGGGCGGGCGGATCGTCTACGACACCGCCGAACGCGAGCGCAAGCGGGCGCGCGCCTTCTGCGCGCCGGTGCGGGTGCCCGAGGAGATCTACCTGGTCACGCGGCCGCACGGCGGGTACACCGACTATCGGGCCTTCTGGCACGAGCTCGGTCACGCGCTTCACTTCGCCAACGCGTCGCGCGCCCTGCCCTTCGAGCACCGCTGGCTCGGCGACAACTCCGTCACCGAGTGCTACGCGATGCTGTTCGAGCACCAGACCATGGCGCGGCCCTGGCTGCGCCGCTACACGGCAATGACGGGCGAGCGCACGGGCACCTTCGTGCGCGCGCAGGGCTTCTCGCTGCTCGCCATCGTGCGCCGGTACGCCGCCAAGCTCGCCTACGAGATCGAGCTGCACGGCTCGCCGTCGCTGGCGAGCGCCGGGCCCCGCTACGTCGAGCTGCTGACCGACGCGACCGGGTTCCGGTACGCGCCGGAGGACGCGCTCATGGACCTCGACGACGGCTTCTATGCGGCACGCTACCTGCGGGCCTGGCAGCTGGAGGCGGCGCTGCGTGCCCGGCTGGTCGAGCGGTTCGACGAGGACTGGTTCCGGAATCCGCGCGCCGGCCCCTTCGTGCTCGCGCTGCTCGAGCGCGGACAGGAGGATGACGCGGCGGCCGTGGCGGGGAAGGTCGGCCTGGAGCTGTCATTCGCGGCGCTGGCGGGGCAGTGCGAGGAGATGCTTGGCTGAAGGCTCCCGACTTCGACGCCATGGTCCGGGTCATGTCCCGCGAGCTGCCGCCGGAGTTTCTTGACGGTATCGAGGGCATCGACGTCAGCCCCAAGGCCGTTCCCGATCCCATCCACGCCGGTGTCTACACCCTCGGAGAGTGCGTGCCCCACGCCTTCGGTCACGACGACGAGGGCCCGCGGCTCCGGTCCCGTATCGTGCTCTACTACGGCTCCTTCGCGGCGCTGGCGCGCACCAGCGCCGGCTTCGACTGGCGGCACGAGGCCTGGGAGACGCTGACCCACGAGCTGCGCCACCACCTGGAATGGCGCGCCCGCGTGCCGGCGCTGGAGGCGCTCGACGACGCCGTGGAGGCGAACTACGCGCGCCTGGGAGGCGAGCCCTTCCCGCCGCTCTTCCACCTGGACGGTGAGCGCATCGGGCCCGGCGTGACCAAGGTCGAAGACGACATCTTCTTCGACGTCCTTCTGGGCACCCGCGCCTGGCGGGCGGCCGCCGGCGCGAGCCGCGAGGTCGTGTGGCACGGGCGGCGCCACGTGGTGCGGCTGCCCGCCGAGCTGCCCGACGTCCTCTTTCTCGCCCTGGAAGGGCTCACGCCCGAGCCCGCCGGCGAGGTGGTGCTGGTGGTGCGGCGCCGGCCCGGCGCCAGGGATCTGTGGCACCGGACCGTGGTGCGAGCCGCCGCCGGCATGGTGCAACCTCCTCTGGATTAGGCTAGTTTTCGGGCCGGAGACGCTCGAAGGAACACGGCGGAGATCTATGACACTGGAAACGGTCACGGCGCTGTCGCCGGACGAGGTGATGGTCCGTGCCAAGGCATTTTTCACGCGGCGGGTGCCGAACACGGCCGCTTTCGTCGAGCGCGAAGGCCCCGGCCTGCTGGTGCTGCGGGGGCAGGGCGGTGAGGAGATCGTCTTTGCCGCCGTCCCGGCGTCAGGCGGCTCGGTGGTCCGCGGGTCGAGCATGTTCTTCGGCCAGCAGGTGAACCGGTTCTTCACCACGCTCCCGCGCGCGGCGAAGGGCGCGGCATGACCGCCGCCCTGGCGACCATGGCGGTGCGCGTCACCGTCGCCGACACCTGGCAGACCCTGACCCTGGACGCCACACCCGACATGACCGTGGCGGGGCTGAAAGCCCGCGCCCTGACGGCGTGCCACATCGCTCCCGACCGCACCAGCCGCTACGAGGTCAAGCATGGCGGGGCGCCGGTGCGCGACGAGTCGCGGACCCTGGGCTCGCTCGGCGTGCGTGACGGCTCGGCCGTCATCGTCCTGGCGAAACGGCGCCGCGCGGTGCGATGAGCAGGCGCCGGACGGCCAACGTCGTGTTCGTCGTCGGATTCGTGGTGCTCCTCCTCGACGGCGCGGCGGCCATCTGGCTGGGCCAGGTGTCGGGACGGGGCCTGCTGATCGGCGTGGGCGTGCTGCTGCTCGCGGCGGCGGGTTGGCTGGTGCTCTACCATCGCCGGTGGATGGAGGCGCTGGACGCGGTGGATGCCGCCAAGCGCGAGCTGCACGAGGAAATCGGGCGCCTGCGCAGTGCCGCCGCGGACGCACGAGCGGAACGCCGGCGCGACTGATGCCCGCCGCCGGCCCGCTGGCGGTGGGGCTCATCACCCATCCCGACTGTTTCTCCCACGACAACGGACCCGATCACCCCGAGTCGCCGCGCCGGCTCGAGGCGGTGCGCGCACGGCTGGAGGCCGACGTGGTCGGGGCCGGGCGCGGCCTCTGGCTGGAGGCGCCCCTGGTGCGGGACGAAGATGTCCTGCGAGTGCACGCGGCGAGTCACCTCGCCAGGCTGGTGCGCACCGACGCGACGGGCGGCGGGTGGCTCGATCCCGATACCCGCCTCGGACCGGGCTCGCTGGCGGCGGTGCGCCGCGCGGCCGGCGCGGCGGTGTTCGCGGCCGAGCGCGCGATGCGGGGCGAGGGAGCCTCGTTCTGCGCGGTGCGGCCACCCGGACACCATGCCACGCCGACGCGCGCCATGGGTTTCTGTCTGCTGAGCAACGTGGCGATCGCGGCCGCCACCGCGCTGGCGCGCCTGGGGGCCGAACGCGTGCTGATCGTGGACTGGGACGTGCACCATGGCAACGGCACCGCCGACTGCGTGCGGCAGGAGCCCCGCATCCGCTACGTCTCGCTGCACCAGTGGCCCTGGTATCCGGGCACCGGCCTGGCCGACGACACGGGATGCGGCAATCTCTTCCACGTGCCGCGCGGAGCGGGACTGCCCGCCGAGCGGTATGTCGCCGACCTCCTCGACGCGGTGGACCGGGCGGTGGACGGCTTCGCGCCCTCCCTGGTCATCCACTCGGCCGGCTTCGACGCGTTGCGCGGCGACCCGCTCGGCGGCTTCACCCTCGAGCCGGACGACTGCGCCACGATCACGCGCGAGATCGCCGCCCGCGTACCGCACGCCGCGGTCTGCTCGGTGATGGAGGGCGGCTACGATCCGCCGCGCCTCGCGGAGGCGGCGTCGCGCCACGTGCTGGCGCTTGCCGGGGGGCTGGCGTGACGTATGTTGACCACTGATGACGCCAGCGAACTGCGGATGAACGATGAGGCGGCGACGCGCGCGCGGGGCGTGCCGGCCAGCATCTACCGGTCGGCGGACGGCCGGGTGGAGCAGGACCTCCGTCCTCCGAGGCTCATCGAGGCCCTCGGCGAGGGCGGCCAGCTCTGGGTGGACATCGACTCCACCGACATGGCCCAGCACGCGCTGCTCGAGAAGGTCTTCGGCTTTCACTCGCTGGCGATCGAGGACACCCTCAGCGCCAAGACGCGCGTCAAGCTGGAGGAATACGGCAACTATCTCTTCCTGGTGGTGCGGTCGGTCCGCCTCGACCAGCACACCGACGATCCCTACGATGTCAGCACCGTCAACCTCTACTGCTTTCTGGCGCCGCAGTGCCTGGTGACGGTGCACAGCGCGCCGGTGCGCGCGGTGGACGAGGTACACGACCGCCTGGCCCGCAGCACCGACAAGATGGACCGCGGCGTGGAGATGCTGCTGCACGCGCTGCTCGACATCATCGTGGACGAATTCATCCCGCTGGTGGACCAGCTCGACGACATGGTGGACCATCTCGAGGAGCGGCTCTTCGAGCGCTACGACGAAGGGTCGATCAAGGACATCTTCGCGATCAAGCGCCTGGTGGTGCAGCTGCGCCGCCACCTGGGCCCGCTGCGCGAAGTCCTCAACGTGCTCACCAACCGGCCCCATACCTGCATCACCTCCCAGTCGCAGCTCTATTTCCGCGACGTCTACGACCACACCATCCGCATCGTGGAGTCGCTCGAGTCGGTGCGGGACCTGGTGGCCACGGTCCTCGACACCTACCTGACGCAGACGTCGAACCGGATGAACAAGGTGATGAAGCAGCTCAACGTGGTGGCGACGATCTCGCTGCCGCTGGTGGTGATCGGCGGGGTGTTCGGGATGAACTTCAGCTGGATGCCGATGACCCACAGCCCGTGGGGCTTCTTCGGGGCGCTCGCGATCATGGCGATGAGCGCGCTGGCCATCTGGTACTTCCTCAAGCGCAACCAGTGGATGTGAGATGACGCTCGCCCTGACGCACGAGATCCTGACGCTGGAAACGGCGCATCCCTTCGGCATTGCGCGCGGGACCCGGAGCGCCTATCACGCCGTCTGGGTGCGCGTCACCGACGGGGACGGGGCGGAGGGATGGGGCGAGGCCAACCCCTCGTCGTTCTACGGCGAGACGGCCGACACCGTGGTCGCGGCGCTGGGCCGCCTCGCGCCGCTCATCGCCGACGCCGATCCCTTCGACCTCGAGGGGATCGACGCCCGGCTCTTGGCGAGCCTGAAGCACAACGCCGCGGCCCGGGCCGCGGTCTCGGTTGCGCTGCACGACCTGGTGGGCAAGCGGCTCGGCGTGCCGCTCTGGAAACTCTGGGGACTCGATCCGGCCAAGGCGCCGCTGACGTCGTTCACCATCGGCATCGACCGCCCCGAGGTGATCCGGCAGAAGGTGCAGGAGGCGGCCGAGTATCCGATCCTCAAGATCAAGGTCGGGAGCGGCGATGACGAGACCATCCTGCGCGCGGTGCGCGACGCCACCGACAAGCCGGTCCGCGTGGACGCCAACTGCGGGTGGACGGCCAAGCAGGCGATCCGCGCCCTGCCGATGCTCAAGGCGTACGGCGTCGAGCTGATCGAGCAGCCGCTGCCGCCCGACGACCTCGAGGGGCTCGCCCTGGTGCGCCGCGCGAGCGAGCTGCCGATCATCGCCGACGAGTCGTGCCGCACCGCCGCCGACATTCCGGGGCTCGTCGGCGTGGTGGACGGCATCAACATCAAGCTCGCCAAGTGCGGCTCGCTGCGCGAAGCGCTCCGGATGATCGCCGTGGCGCGCGCCCACCACATGATGGTCATGGTGGGGTGCATGATCGAGACGTCGATCGGTATCACGGCCGCGGCCCATTTCACGCCGCTGCTCGACGTCGTGGACCTCGACGGCGCCGCGCTCCTCAAGCGCGATCCCTTCACCGGGGCCTCGATCGCCGGCGGCCGGATCACCCTTCCCACTGCCCCGGGGCTCGGCGTCGCCAAGCGATGAGTGGCGGGTATGTCGACGTCGCGCTGCCCCTCGCCCTGCCGACCCCACTCACGTACGCGGTCCCCGATGAGCTGAAGGCCCGCGCCGTCCCCGGCGCGCGGGTGGTCGTCCCGGTGCAACAGCGGGAAATGGTCGGCATCGTCACCGCGGTCGACCGCCCGGCCCCGGCGGCGCGCGCGCGGCCGGTGCTGGCGGCGCCCGACCCCGCGCCGCTGCTCGACAGCACCCTCCTCCAGCTCGCCGAGTGGACCGGCGCCTACTACGCGGCGAGCCCGGGGCTGGTGCTGCGCGCGATGCTCCCCGCGGCGCTGTTCTCGGAGAGCGTGCCGCTGGTGCGCCGCATCGGCGCGCTGCCGTCCACGGCCGGCGCGGCCGACGCGGCGCTCGGGTTGCTCGCCGGGCCGCGCGGCGAGCGCGGGGTCCGCCTGGCCGAGCTGCGCCGGGCCGCCGGTGGCGCGGCGATGCGGCTGGTGCAGCGGCTGGCGGGGGAGGGAGTGGTGGAGCTGATCACGCTCCCGCCGCGCACCGCCACGCCGGAGCGGACGGAGCGGGTCTTCACCCTGACCGCCGATACCCCGGGCCTGCTGGAGCGCCAACACCGCTACGCCCGCGCGCCGCGGCAGCGCGCGGCCGTCGAGGTCATCGAGGGACTGGGGGGACGCGCGTCGGCGAGCCAGCTCGCCCAGGCGGGCGTCGCCGCCGGCGCGCTGAAGGCGCTCGCCGATGCGGGCCACGTGGCAGTCGCGAAGGAGCGCCGGGAGCGGGACCCGTTCGCCGCGCTGGCCGCGAGCCCCCCGCCGGGCGCGCCCACCGCGCAGCAGCGCTCGGCGCTGCGCGCGCTCCAGATGCTGAGTGAGGGCGAGGTCGCCCTGCTGTTCGGCGTGACGGGCAGCGGAAAGACGCTGGTCTACCTGGAGTACCTGCGCCGCCTGGTGGATGCGGGCCGGAGCGTGATCGTCCTGGTGCCGGAGATCGGCCTCACGCCCCAGACCGTGGCGCGGTTCCGCGGCGTCTTCGGCGACGCCGTCGCGGTGCTGCACAGCGGACTCTCCGACGGCGAGCGCTACGACGCCTGGCGCGCGCTGCACGCGGGCACCCGCCGGGTGGCCGTCGGCGCGCGCTCCGCGGTCTTCGCCGCCGTGCCGCGCCTCGGGGCGATCGTGGTGGACGAAGAGCACGACGCCTCCTACAAGCAGGCCGACCCGGCTCCCCGTTACCACGCGCGCCAGGTGGCGATGCGCCGCGCGGCGCTGGCCGGTGCGCGCGTGGTGCTGGGGAGCGCGACGCCGGCGCTCGAAACCTGGGCGGCGGCGGAGCGGGACGCGGTGCGGCTGATCGCGCTGCCCGAACGGATCGGCTCGCGGCCGCTGCCCCGAGTGGAGGTGGTGGACCTGCGCGAGGCGCCGGGGCCCGCGGGTCCGGTGGCGTGGAGCGATGCGCTGGACCGCGCGGTGGAGGGTGCGCTGGCACGGGGCGAGCAGGCGATGCTGCTGCTCAACCGGCGCGGCTTCAGCACCTTCGTGCAGTGCCCGGCGTGCGGCGAGGTGGTCGAGTGTCCCAACTGCTCGCTGGCGCTGACCTTTCACCGCGGGCCGCCGGTGCTGCGCTGCCATCACTGCGATCACCGCCAGCCGCCACCGGCGGCGTGCCCGAATTGCGGCGAAGCGACCCAGCGCTTCCGCGGGGCGGGCACCCAGCAGGTGGAGGAGCTGGTCGGTGCGCGCTTCCCGTCGGCGCGCATCGCCCGGATGGACGTGGACACCACCAGCGGCAAGTGGGCCCATCATCGCATCCTCGACGCCGTCGCCGCCAGGCAGATCGACATCCTGGTGGGCACCCAGATGATCGCGAAGGGGCTCGACTTCCCCAACGTCACCGTGGTCGGCGTGGTGGACGCCGACGTCGCGCTCAACCTCCCCGACTTCCGTGCCGGAGAGCGGACCTTCCAGCTGCTGACCCAGGTGGCCGGCCGAGCCGGCCGCGGTCCGCTGGGCGGGCGCGTGCTGGTCCAGACGCGGCAGCCGCTGCACCCTGCCGTGGCCTGCGCTTCCCGGCACGACGTGGCGGGCTTCGCGCGCGCCGAGCTCGCCGAGCGGCGCGACCCCGCCTATCCGCCCCACGCGCACCTGGCCAACGTGGTGGTGAGCGGCCCCCGGGACACCGCGGTGGCGGAGGCCGCCGCGGAGCTGGCGCGCTGGCTCCGGACCCTGTTTGCGGCACGCACCGACAGCGGCGCCGAGCTGCTCGGGCCCGCGCCCTGTCCGATCGAGCGGGTGCGGGGGCGGTGGCGCTGGCACCTGCTGCTGCGCACCCGGGACGCCGCGCGGCTGACGCGGCTGGTCGGCTACGTCGCCGCGCACGCGCCGGTCCCGCGCGCCGTCCGGATGGTGATCGACCGCGATCCGGCGGCGTTGCTCTGATGGCTGAGGGATGATGGCTGATAGCTAATGGCTGATAGCTGATGGCAAACGGATCGGCTGACCATCGGCCGTGAGCCATGAGCCATGAGCCCTTCTGATTTCGAGCCATGCACAGTATTATCCGCCCCCATGAACGACCTCTCCGCGCCGCCCCCGCGAGCGGCGGACCCGGCGGTGTACGGTGATGGCTTGGCGCGGGTGCTCGACGCGGTGGCCCAGCGGATGCCGAAGGCGGAGGTCGAGGCGGTCTGGTCGTTCCCCGGCGTGCGGCGCGAGGGACGGGAGCACGGCGTGGCGGTCGTGACGCGCAAGGGCGCGGGCGATCGCCACATCGTCTATCGGGTGCGCTACGTGCTCGAGCTCAAGGGGCAGGCGCGCGGCCAGCTGTCGGTGGTGATCGCCGAGACGGCCGAGGCGCCGGCGGACCTGCTGCCCCGGGTGATCGACGGCGTGCGCGACCGCGCCGACGAGGCCGGCGACGCCGAGGTGGTGGACCTGACGGCCTGGAAGCGGGATGACGGGCACGGCGCGGCATGACGCCCCGGCCGAGGTGCTCTTCAACGAACGCTCTGGAAATCTTCGGGACCTGCCCGGAGTGCCTGCAGCGCGAGGCGTTCGCGCCGACCTCCTCACCTTCCGGTCCGAGGTAGCCGCACGTGTACGACCCGATGCACTTCGTTCCCACCAAGGGGTTTCTCACGCGCGGCGTGGGCCGGCACAAGGAAAAGCTCACCAGTTTCGAGTTGTCGCTGCGCGATGCCGGCATCGAGAAATACAACCTGGTGCGCGTCAGCTCGATCATCCCGCCGTACTGCAAGCTGATCCCGCGCCAGGAAGGGGTGACGATGCTGCGCCCCGGCCAGGTGGTGTTCGCGGTGCTGGCGGAGATGGCCACCAACGAGCCGAGCCGGATGGTGGTCGCCTCGATCGGCCTGGCGATTCCGTCCGACGCGCAACACTACGGCTACATCTCCGAGCACCACTCCTACGGCCAGAAGGAGCAGGTCGCCGGCGACTACGCCGAGGACCTGGCGGCCTCGATGCTCGCCACCACCCTCGGCGTGCCGTTCGACCCCAACCAGGCGTGGGACGAGCGGCGCGAGGCGTACCTCATGTCGGGCGACATCGTGAAGACCCGCAACATCACGCAGTCGGCCGAGTGCGGGCCCGACGGTCTGTGGACCACGGTCGTGGCGGCCTGCGTGTACGTCGAATACAACGCGTAGGCGCCCGGCCGACCACTCGCCAGGCCGCCGGCGCCCGAGATGATCCTCGCATTCCTGGCGGGGTTGCTGAGCTTTCTCTCGCCCTGCGTGCTGCCCGTCGTCCCCAGCTACCTCTCCTACATCACGGGCGTCAGCGGCGCCGGCGAGCTGCCATCGCGCCGCCACCTCGCCCTGCTGCACGCGGCGCTCTTCGTGACCGGGTTCTCGCTCATCTTCATCATGCTGGGCGCTACCGCGACCGCCCTGGGCCGGGTGCTCAACTACTATCAGCACTGGCTGGAGCGCGCGGGCGGCGCACTCATCATCGTCTTCGGGCTCTACACGATGGGGGTGCTGAAGATCGGCCTGCTGTCGCGCGAGATGCGCTTCCAGCTCGGCGACAAGCCGCTCGGTTTCCTGGGCTCGGTGCTGGCGGGGATGGCATTCGGGGCGGGGTGGACGCCGTGCATCGGGCCGATCCTGGGGTCGATCCTGCTGTACCTCACCGCCTCGCCCGACGCCGACCTGTCGAAGGGCATCCCGCTGATGCTGGCCTACTCGGTCGGGCTGGCGATCCCGTTTCTGCTCGCGGCCGCCGCCTTCGAGCGCTTCGCCCTCTTCTCGAAGGCCTTCCGGCGGCACCTCCCCTGGGTGGAGCGCGTGGCCGGCGGGCTGCTGGTGGTGGTGGGATTGATGATGATGCTGGGGATGCTGAGCCGCATGTCGGGGTGGCTCCAGGGCATCACGCCCGGATTCCTCAAGTCCAAACTGTAGGACTTTCAGCATCGAATGCGCGAATCAGTGTCTTCGCTTGTGTCCTTGAGGTCATCCAAACACTGTCCCCATCTGTTTACTTGACGGGGAGCCTACCGCTGCACTAGGGAGATGTCGGCAGCACTGTGGCGTCGCCCCAACTGCCAAGGTGGGAGACGCGATCCCACCGTGCTCTAAAGACATTGCCGCGCACTTCACCTCGCAAGCGCAGGCTTCCGTCCCTTACCCGCGGCTCCAGCTCGATCCACGCCGAGTCTCCGTAGAGTCTTCCGACTAGCTCGCCAGGATCTTGGCTGCTGGGAGTGACTAGCAACCTCAGGCCCCCGGTGTAGCGACCAAACAATGAGTCCCGATGCACTATGGAATCAATCCGGAGTACGCCGGAGACCGGCCACGCCGCAGCTGCGCTTGAGGGCGCAACCGACTCCGAGGGCGCATCTAGTTGCACTTCGTAGCTGCGACCGGTGGCCCAGAATTGGGAGCGCCCGCGTCCACAGGAGACGATCAAGGTCGCGACAGCTGCGCAGCAGGTTGCAGCAAGTTGGCGCATCATTCAGTAGAACGGTCGGGGAGTGACGCCTGGGCCAAGGCTCTCATGGCGAATCCGATTCTCAAAGTCAACGATGCAGCCCCCGCTGCCGGGGTTTGGATCGGCTCCGCATGCGCGCGGAAGAAAACCAGCGTCAGCGCCGGCATGCCCGACTTCATGGCCGACCGCAGAACCGATGTCCTCAATGAAGGGGCGTCGTGGCGGCCCTGGAGGGTTCCTCAAGCTTCGGGCATTCATGTCGTTGACCTCGGAAACGTCCCACGATACTGTGGTTGTGTTTGTTCTGCGGTCATAGTCGGCACGATTCCCCCTGCCTTCAACACGGCTAATCACGAGCGTAAAACCACGGCGTGCCTCTATCTGCCTGTATAGCCTATCAAAGCTCCTTGATGTGCGGCGCAAGTACGCAATCACAGCCCTAGAGTCATCATCTCGAATGTCAACCAGCATTCCAAAGGGATCCGTGAACGTAACAGGGTTATTGCCTGCGTATTGGTACAGGTTCACGCTACCGGCGGCGCCTGCCGGGTCTTCCTGGCTCCAGCGACCGCTGTATTGATCGTAGTACCGATTTCGGTAGAAACTCAGGCTCGGCACCGATGCCGAGTTGGCTCGTGCGTTTGCAAAGGTGTTCGATGCGCTGATGGCTCCTGCCTGGTTGCCCCCATTGGACGAATAGGTAGTGGTCGCCAGTTGGCCGACACCGGACTGATTCGTGAAGGCGAGCAGGCGACCGCCGCCGTTGGTGACGTAGTAGTACCGCTCGTAGGCGCCAATCCCGCTGTTCCAGTACATGCCGACGAGCGGGTCGTCTACGCCCGGCCCGTGCGCGAAGCGCCAGCGCACCGTGCCGCTGACCTTCTCACTAGTCACGTTGTTTCCATCGAATCCCAGCCAGCCTCCACCTTCTCCATTGCACGGGGCCGTGCGGCGTCCGACGGCGTCGTAGACACAATCGTTAGGTGTGCCAACAAAGTTGGGGCCCGGCACCTGCTGCACCACACCTGTCAATTCGCCTAGATCGTTGTAGAAGTGCCAGCGGGTATTGCCGTAGGTATCGTACGGCTGATCCTCACTAAGCGAGCCACTGTAGTGGTAGCTGTAAGTTCTGATGAGGGCACCCGCCGGCGTCTGTTCTTGAAATAGCCGGTTCGTTGGCGGCGTGACGCCATTGTTGTAGAGGTAGGTCTCGAGCACGGTGGACCCGAGGTCGCGCGTCTCGGTGCGGTTGCCGCTGCCGTCGTAGGCATACCGATTGTTGCGATCTCGGACAACCTGATGGCGCGAGTCGTATTCGAAGATCTCGTAGGCTCGTTGGCGCGCTCCGCTTGCGCAGCCCGGCCCGGCGCCTCCATTCCAGTTGTCGATGTAGAGCGGCATGCCGTCCGGGCTCATCGATGTGTAGTGCACAAGCTCGCTGAGGCTGTCGTCGAGGCCTGCCCCGGCGTGCACTGAGCAAACCATCCGCAGCCGGCCATCGGCATCGTAGCCGTTGCGGAGAGTGACGCCCGGAGTCTTGTACAGCACTGAGTCGCGCCGGCCCAGCGCGTCCCATGTAAACCGAAATGTGTCAGGAGCCTGGCCGGTCGCCCACTGAACGATCAGGCTGTCGAGATACCCGCCGACACCGTACGTGTAGCGTTGGGTGTCCACGCCATTGAAGAAGGTCCGGCGCCTGCTGCCCGCATCATATGTCCAGCTCACAGTGAAGTCCGACATCGTCACACCACTGGAGTTCTTGACGAGCTGCCGCTCGGAGCGCAGCGTCCCCTCCCGATTGTACGCGCGCGTAATCTGACTGCGGGAGCGTTGGATCGTAATCGGGCGTCCTGCCAGGTCGTACGTCCAACGAATGGTATCGGCAGCGATCTGGGCACTGCCGCAGCAGCTTCTCGGGTCCGAAAAGCCGTTCGTCGCGGTGGTAGTCAACCGGCCCGCGTTGTCGTAGGAGTACCGGATAATGTGCTGCGGCGCGGACGTACTCGAATCGCGGGTTCGGATGGAGTCCAGAAGGCCCGACGGCCCGAAGTAGCGTCGCTCGGTCCTGCCCCAATCGTCGATCAGCGCGGTGTCGCGGTCGGCGGCGTCGTATCGCCATGACCGGAGGACACTGCGCGGATCCAGGATGGTGTCAACGGAACCAGTGCGCGTGTAGCGGTATTGCGTGGTCAGGCCACCCTCCGTCACGCCTGCCACCTGGCCCATCGCGTCGTAGCCGTAGTCCGTCGCGTGGCCGGCAGCATCAATGGCGCGCCAGACTCGTCGCGCCGAATCGCGAAGCTGATAGGTTCGAAGCCCCGAGGGAACCACCGCTGCGGTGTCGTTGCCCCAGGAGTCGTACTCGAAGCCGGTCGTCACCGTGTGCTGCGCGACCGTCCAGCCGGTCGTGTCCACGACGTTCACACCCAGGCTGCTCACGGCCAACAGGAGCCCTCGCCTGGCACCAGAGGTGTCGTAGCTGAACACGGTCTTCGCGCCACCCGGGGCGGTGACGGTGTCGGGCACACCCAGGGAGCTCAAGTAGTGATACCGGGTTGTATCGACAGGGCTCCGCACCTCCGTTGGCGAGTCGGGGACGTTGGCGTTTCCATAGACGTAACTCGTGGTCACGGCGATCGTCGCGCCGGTCCCCTCGTTCGTCTGGTCGGTGACGGTGAGCAGGTTTCCGCGCCCGGCGTCGTAAGTCATGGTCACGCTGTCGCCGATCGGATTGCGAATCATGGTGACGAGCCCGCTGGATGCATCGCGCGTGAGCCGGGTCGTGTCGTTCACTGCACCGACTATGCGAATGGGAGCGCCCCAGCGATCTACCCAGAAGGTGGCGTTGTCCGCCACATTGATCCGCGGCCCGAAGACCTGCGTGTAGACGTCGGCGGTATCCGCAGCGGTCAGCGTGCCGCCGACCACCCCAATGGCGAGACCGCGCTCGTCCCACCAGCTGAAGCGCGTCCGCGAGCTGTCCCGTGCCGAGTCGTTCACCGTGGGATTGAGCGGAATCGCCACGCGTGTTACGTGCAGTCCGTTGCCGTAGGTGTACCAGGTTGAGTACGTGTTCCGGCTTGTGCGGCTCGTCAGCCGCCGCGCTCCATCGTAAACAAACTGCACGGCGACGTTGTCCGGATCCGCGAGCGCCGTGAGGTTGCCGCCGCTTACGGTCGCGCGCAGGCGCCGGGAGGCGGGATCGACGATCGAGTCAACCAGGCCGCCGGTGTACCCGAGGGAGTACGTGGTCCCGGTGCCGCCCGGCGGAACCTGGATGCTCGTCAGCCGCGCCGGCGAGCCAGTCCAGGTGAAGGTGGTCGTGGCCCCGCTGCGCGCGATGGTCTGGACATGCCGCCCGTTGGCGTCGAAAACGACGCTCACACCGTGGCGCAAGACGCGAGTGTAGAGGGATGTGAAGGCGTTAAAGCCAAGCGTGTCGCGATACGCCCCACTGGCCCGGACCCAGGTGGTAACTGCGGTGTTGTAGACCGCGGCCGAACCGTCCCCGCCCACCCAGAGAATCCGGTTTCCACTTTGACCTGGAAAGATCTGCTCCACACCCGCGGGCCACCATCCCGCTCCGAACTCGCTGGCGGATCGATTGACCACCAGCAGTTCGCCGCTCACGGAGGCGTCCTGTGCCGTCCCCGGATACTGATTGCGGACGAGGAGGGTGTAGGAGTAGACCCCGGTAGCGAGCCCCGCTGCTGCGGCGTCGAATGACAGGGCGACTTGCCTCACCGTGCCACTCCCCCAGGCCCCGTACGTGGCGCTGGCGCGCACCGATCCATTGACCGTGAGTTCGGCATACATCGAGTTGGGCGTCATGGTGCCGGACACTTGAGAGATCCACGCGACTACAGTCGGACGAGGAGCCGCGGTCGCGGAGTTGTAGAGGAGCGTCAGCGACCGGTCCCGCCCCATCGTGCGGTAGGTTGGCAGGGCATGTCCGACCATGAGGTCACCGCAAGACAAGCCTGCGGCCTGTCCGGCGCCAATGGTCAGGCAGAGGCTCCGATCCTGATTGTCGGCATTGAAGTTCTTGAGAGCGATGACCGGCGCGGTAGCGAGGTAGCGCACCACCAGGAAGGTCGCGGTTGTGCAGTTGCTCTCGTCATCGCAAATGTGGGCCTCGACATAGTTGTCTCCCACGTTGAACGAGACGGCGGTTGCCGTGGATGTCCGATGATCCCCGCAACCCGCGTACGGCATCGCGGCGACGTAGTCATGGACCTGGTTGACGCCGTTGACCTTCACATAGTTCCCCAGCTTGACGAGCGCCTCGTTATCGCACCAATCCACCTGGACGTTGGCGGTCGCGGTGTAGATCGCGACGGTCGGCTGGAGGAGATTCACGACGGGGGGATTGGCGCGGGCCTCTTCGGCGCCCCGCCACACGTCTGCCGCCAGATCGGAAGGTAGAAGTCTGCCCACTGCGAGAACCAGCAACGGAACGACCAGGAGTCTGCGCATGCGGCGCTCCAACGAGATATGGAGCAGGATAGACAGAGGCTGCCGAGGACGCTAGGGGTGGGTTTGGACCCCCTGGTCCGGGGCCATTTCGCCCGCGACGGCGAGACTCTCTTCCAACTGTTGCCGACGCAACAGCTCCCAGTAGCGTCCTCTGCGCTCAAACAAGACCTCATGCCGACCGGTCTCGACCACGCGTCCCTGGTCCAGCACGATGATCAGGTCGGCGTCGCGCACCGCCGTGATGCGGTGCGACACGACGACGGCGGTGCGCCCCTTCAGCGCGCCCTTGAGGTTGCGCAGGATCGCGGCCTCGGTCTCGGTGTCCACGGCGCTCAGCGCGTCGTCGAGCACCACGATGCCGGGATCGCGCGCCAGGGCGCGGGCCAGGGCGGTGCGCTGTTTCTGGCCGCCCGAGAGGTTGATGCCCCGCTCGCCCAGCATGGTGTCGTAGCCGTGCGGGAACTCGGCGATCGTTTCGTGCAGCTGGGCGACCCGCGCGGCGTGCTCCACGGTCGCGTGGTCCAGCGCCCCCAGGCCGATGTTCTCCTCGATGGTCTGCGAGAAGAGGAAGGTCTCCTGGGGGACGAAGCCGACCCGCTGCCGCAGCTCGGCGAGCGGCAGGTCGCGGGCCGGGACGCCGTCCACCAGCACGGTGCCGCGGTCAGGGTCCGAGAGGCGCGGGATCAGCTCGACCAGCGTGGTCTTGCCCGCCCCGGTCGCGCCCACCACGGCGACCCAGGTGCCGGCCGCGGCCTCGAACGACACCGCCTCCAGCGCCCAGCCGCGATCCCGCTCCGAGCCTTGCTCCACTTTCGGGCTGGGGTAGCGGAACCAGACGTCGCGGAATTCCAGCGACAGCGGCCGGTTGCCGGGAGCGAGATGGCGCGGAGCCTCGGGGTCGGCGATCGTGGGCCGGGTATCGAGCACCGTGCGAATGCGGGCCATCGAGGCCGCGCCACGCTGGAAGAGGTTGATCACCCAGCCCAGCGCGATCATCGGCCAGATCAGCAGCGTGAGGTAGGTCGCGAAGGCGACGTAGCTGCCGAGGGTGACGGTACCGCGGATCACCAGGGTGCTGCCGTACCAGAGGGTGATGACGCCGCCGAAGCCGCCGACGAGTCCGACCAGCGGGAAGAGCGCGCCCCACGCCCGCGCCAGGCGCATGTTGCGGCGCAGGTACTCCTTCGACAGGTCGAGGAAGCGCTCGGTCTGCGGCGCTTCCTGCCGGTAGGCGCGCACCACGCGCACCCCGGAGAGGTTTTCGTGCGCGAAGGTGGTGAGGGTGGCGAAGTGGGCCTGCACATCGCTGAAGCGCTTCTCGAGCACCGGCCCCAGCGCGACGATGGCCGCCGGCACCCCGAACATCGGCACCAGCCCCAGCGCGGTGAGCCGCCAGTCGATCGCGCCCATCAGCGGAATCGCCATGGCGAGCCGGGTGATGGTCTCGGTGAGGTACATGATCGCCGGACCGGCGACCATGCGCACCGCGCCGAGGTCGTTGGTGGCGAGTGCCATGAGATCGCCGGTCGGGTGTTGCCAGTAGAAGGCCGGCTCGAGCCGCTCCAGGTGCTCGTAGAGGTCGGCGCGGATGTCGGTCTCAATGCGGCGGCTCACGCCGTTGAGGAGCTGGCGCATCCCGTAGCGCGCCGCGCCGGTGAGCAGCGCGACGCCCACCAGGCCGGCGGCGAGGATCACCACCAGGGAGAGCGGCCGGCCCGCTGTGAGTGCGTCGATCCCGCGCTTCACGAACTGGGGCCCCGAGAGCTGGAAGAGGTTGCCCAGGATGACGCACAGCAATCCCGCCGCCACCGTGGTCCGGTAGCGGCGGAAGTACGGCGCGAGCGAGCGGAGCAGCTTCAGGAGGCGGGCCGGCTCAGGTAGCGGGCCAGCCACTGCTGGACGGTGTTCCACCACACCAGCTGGTTCTGGGGCTTGCCGATCCAGTGGCCTTCATCGGGGAAGTAGAGAAACCGCGACGGCACGCTCTGGCGCTGGAGCGCGGAGAACATCTGCATCCCCTCGGTCTCGGGCACCCGGTAGTCGAGCGCGCCGTGAATCACCAGCGTCGGCGTGTGGAAGTTCTGGGCGAAGCGGTGCGGCGAGAAGCGCTCGTAGTCCAGGCGGCTCGACCAGTAGGGCCCGCCGAACTCCCAGTCGGTGAACCACAGTTCCTCGGTGGCGCCGGCCATCGCCTCGAGATTGAAGACGCCCGCGTGGCTCACCAGCGCCTTGAAGCGGTCGGTGTGGCCGTTGATCCAGTTCACCATGTAGCCGCCGTAGGAGCCGCCGGCCGCCGCCATGCGCGTCGAGTCCACGTAGGGGAGCCGCGCGACCGCGTCCACGCCCCGCATGATGTCCTCGTACGCCTTGCCGCCCCAATCTCGCGAGATGTCGTCCACGAAGCGCTGGCCGAATCCCGTCGAGCCGCGCGGGTTGATCATCGCGACCACGTAGCCCGGCGCCGCGAACATCTCGGCGTTCCATCGGCCGTGGAACTGGTCGAGCCAGGCGCCCTGCGGGCCGCCGTGAATGAGGACCACGAGCGGGTAGCGGCGGCTAGGGTCGAAGTTGGGCGGCGTGACGATCATGCCGAAGACGCTGTCGCCGCCGGCGCCGAGGAAACCGAACTCCCGGGCCGGGTTCATGGCCAGCTGCCCGACGCGATCGGCGTTGAGGTGGGTGACCGGCCGCGGCGGATGCGGGTTCTGGTGCGAGATAGACCAGGAATAGACCTGGGGCGGCTCGTTGACCGCGTCGCTCACCATCGCCATCTCGGGGCCGGCGGTCGCGGTGGCCACCGAGAGCTGGCTCGGATCCATGGTGGCGAGGATCTCGTGGACGTCACCGGTGGCGAAGACGATGTGCAGCCCCTCGTGGCGCTGGCGTTTCTCCGAGATCGCCACCAGGTCGTTGCCGCCGGGGAGGAAGGCGAACTCGAGGATGTTGTTATCCCATCCGTGGGTCAGCTCGCGCACCTGGCCCGAGGCCAGGTCCCGCACCATCAGCCGCTGGCGATCGGCCTCGAATCCCGCGCGCTCCTGCGAGAGGAACGCGAGGTAGCGGCCGTCGGCGGTGTAGACCGGGTTCGACTCGGCGCCGCCCATGCCGGCGGTGACGAGGGTGGGCTCGCCGCCCGCGACCGGGACGGTGTAAATGTCGAGGTTGGTGGTCCACGCCTGGTCGTGCTCGGGGAGCTTGGTCGTGAAGGCGAGGGTGCGTCCGTCGGCGCTGAAGGCGTACTGCTCCGAGCCGCCGAAGGGCGGGACCGGGGAATCGTAGTCCTTGCCGGCGAGCAGATCGCGCGGCGGCGTGCGCCCCTCGGCGTCCACGACGAAGAGGTGGCTGCGCAGCCCGTCCTCCCACTGCGTCCAATGGCGGAAGAGCAGGCCGTCGTAGGTCCGCGCCCGGCTCGGCCGACGCTCGTCTTCGGCGGCGCGACGCTGGCTGCATGCGTCGTCGGCGCAATCGGGATAGACCTCCGAGGCGAAGGCCAGCATGCCGCCGGCCGGCGCCCAGATGACGCCGCCGGCGCCGGTGGAAAGCGTCGTGAGCTGGCGCCGCGCGCCGCCCTGGACGGTGTAGATCCAGATCTGTGGCGTTCCGCCGCGGGAGTTGAGGAACGCGATCTGCCGGCCGTCGGGGCTCCACCGCGCGCCGCGGCCGCCGAGCGAGTCGGTCGAGATGCGCTGGGGCTGCGCTCCGGCCGCCGTGGCCTGGAGCCAGAGGTCGGACCGGCGCCGGTTGGCCTGGAGGTCGGTCTTGGTGACGGTGTACGCCACCCAGGCGCCGTCGGGCGAGAGCGCGGGCTCGCCGGGCCGATCGAGGGTGATGAAGTCCTGCACCGTGAGCGCGCGGCGCTGCTGCGCGGACGCCGGGACGGCCAATCCCGCAAGCAAGGCCAGAACCAGAGACTTCTTTCCCACGTTCCCACCCTCCCACTTTCCCACGGTTAGTATCCCGCCGCCCGGCTCGGCAGCCGCGGATCGGTGACGCCCTCGAGCCCCCGCGGCGTTACGCGGATCGCGCTCACGGTCGCAAAGTAGTCCGCGTCGTGCGAGAAATGATGCCCCATCGCCTCGAGTTGCGCGCGGACCTCGGGGGTGAGCGCGTCGGGCTCGATCACCACCGAATCGGGCATGGCATTGTGGTGGATGCGCGGGGCATGCAGCGCCTCGGCGAGGCTCATCCGGTGGTCCACCACGTTCGAAATCACCTCGAGCACCGCCGAGATGATCATGGCGCCCCCCTCGGATCCCAATACCAGCGCCAGGTGACCGCGCGGGTCGAGGACGATCGTCGGCGTCATCGACGAGAGCATCCGCCGGCCCGGCGCGATGGTGTTGGCCTCGCCTTCCTGCTGGAGACCCATGCCGTTGACCGAGCCCGGCCGCGCCGTGAAGTCGTCCATCTCGTCGTTGAGAAAGAAGCCGGCGCCCTCCACCACGACGAGCGATCCGAAGCCGTTGTTGATCGTGGTCGTCAGGCTCGCGGCATTGCCGGCCGCGTCGACGACCGAGTAGTGTGTCGTATTCGCGCCTTCGTGCAGCGGCAGCGCGTCGGTCGGCGTGGCGCGCTCGGGGTCGATGGTGCGGCGCTGCCGCGCGGCGTAGGCGGTGCTGGTGAGCCGGGCCACCGGCATCCGCACGAAGGCGGGATCGCCGAGCAGGCTGTTGCGGTCGGCGAAGGCGCGGCGCTCCGCTTCGATCAGCAGGTGCCGCTCTTCCGCCGACCCGAAGGCCGGGAGTTGGAAGCCCGCCAGGATGTTGAGTGCCTGGATGAGCGTGACCCCGCCGCCCGAAACCGGCGGCATCGAGATGATCCGCCAGCCCCGGTACGTGCCGCGGACCGGCGCGCGCCAGATGGGCTGGTAGCCGGCGAGGTCTTCGCGGGTGATGATGCCTCCGGTCCGCCGCATCTCGGCGACGATGAGGTCGGCGGTGCGTCCCCGATAGAAGCCGTTAGCGCCCGAGTCGGCGATGAGCTGGAGGGTGGCGGCGAGGTCGCGCTGGCGCAGCGTGTCGCCGACAGCGTAGGGCCGGCCCCCCGGGACGAAGAGCCGGGCCGTCGCGCCGTAGCGCTGGAAGCGGCGCTGGCCGCGGGCCAGCTGCAACCCCCGAGGGACGTCGAGCACGTGGCCGTCCCGGGCCAGGGCGATAGCCGGCGCGAGGACGTCCTTCCAGCGCAGGTGTCCGAAGCGCCGGTGCATCGCCCAGAGTCCCGCGACCGATCCGGGCACGCCGGCCGAGCGGGGCCCCAGCCACGATTCCTCGGTCACGTCGCCGGCGGCGTTGAGGTACATGTCGCGGGTCGCGGCGGCGGGAGCCGTTTCGCGGAAATCGAGCGCGAAGGCGCGGCCGCTGCGCTGCCGGTAGACCAGGAAGCCGCCCCCGCCGATGTTGCCCGCGGCCGGCTCGACGACCGCGTGGGCAAAGGCGACGGCGACGATGGCGTCGATGGCGTTGCCGCCGCGCTGGAGCACGGCGGCGCCGACCTGGCTGGAGATGGGATGGTCGGCGGCGACCATGGCGTGGGGCGCGATGACGGCGGGCGCGACGTCGCGGTAGCGCCAGGTGTCGGGGATCTGGGCCCGGACAGTTGAAGGCAGCAGGAGCAGGAGGGTCGCGGCACGACACCGCTGTCCCACCGTCCCACGGTCCCACTCTCCCACGCTAGTAACCCGCGGCCCGGCTCGGAATGCGGGGATCCGTCACCCCCTCGAGGCCGCGGCGGGTGATGCGGATCGCCTGGATGACGGCGTTGCTGCACCCGGAAACGGAGGTGGGCGGCGCGTGATCGCAGGAGGGCTTGTTGTCGCCCGGATGCGTATTGAAGTGGTGTCCCATGATCTCGAGCTGCCGGCGCACGTCGGGCTGGATGCCCCCCGGCTCCCAGCGGATCGAGTCGGGGAGCGCCTGGTGATGAAGGCGGGGCGCGGAGACCGCGGCGGCCAGGCTCATCCGGTGATCGATCACGTTCGAGATCACCTGCATCACGGCGGTAATGATGCGGGGCCCGCCGGGCGCCCCGACCACCAGCTCGAGCCGGCCCGCCGGGTTCAGGACGATGGCCGGCGTCATCGCCGAGAGCATGCGCTTGCCGGGCGCGATGGCGTTGGCTTCGCCTTGCACCAGGCCGTAATCGTTGGGGGCGCCCGGTTTGGCGGCGAAGTCGTCCATCTCGTCGTTGAGCAGGAATCCCGCGCCGCCCACCACCAGGGCGTTGCCGAAGTTGTCGTTGAGGGTCGTGGTGACGCTGGCGGCGTTGCCGGCCTCGTCCACAATCGAGTAGTGCGTGGTCTGGGCGCCTTCGACGATCGGCGCCATCTCGGTGCTGGGTGTGGCATGCTGGAGGTCGATCTGGCGGCGCAGGGTCGCCGCGTACTCCTTGCTGAGCAGCCGGTCGAGCGGCATCCGGACGAAGTCAGGGTCGCCGAGAAAGCGGTTGCGGTCGGTGAAGGCCCGCCGCATCGCCTCGACCTCGAGATGATCGAGCTCGGCGCTGCCGAAGGCGGGCAGCCGCCCGTACCCCTCGAGGATGTTGAAGATCTCGCCCATGGTGACACCGCCACTCGAGCTGGGCGGCATCGAGTAGATCGCCCAGCCGCGATAGTCGATGCGAATCGGTTCGCGCCAGGCGGGCTGGTAGGCGTCGAGGTCGGCGCGGGTGATCAGCCCGCCGCTGCGGCGCATCTCCTGGGCGATCAGGTCCGCGGTGCGGCCGCGGTAGAAGCCGGCGCTGCCCGAGTCGGCGATCAGCTCGAGGGTGCGCGCCAGCTCGCTCTGCCGCCACGTCGCGCCCGGCGCGAGGGGCCGGCCGCCGGGCAGGAAGATCGCCGCAGAGGTGGGGAAGCGGCGCAGGCGAGGGGCGCGGTCGGCGATGAACTCGGCGCGCACGCTGTCGACGGGGTGCCCGTTCCGGGCGAGCGCGATCGCGGGGGCCACCAGGTCGCGCCAGGGTAGATGTCCGAAACGCTGGTGCATTGCCCAGAGTCCCGCCACCGAGCCGGGGACGCCCGCCGCCTTCGCGCCGACGACCGAAGCCGAGGTCACGTTGCCGAGGGAGTCGAGGTACATGTCGCGGCTCGCGGCGGCGGGCGCCTTCTCGCGATAGTCGAGGGCGTAGACCTGGCCGTCGGCGGCGCGGTAGATCAGGAAGCCGCCGCCGCCGACGTTGCCGGCGCGCGGATTCACCACCGCCTGGGCGAAGCCGACCGCCACCGCGGCGTCGATGGCGTTGCCGCCGCGGCGCATGATGTCGGCGCCGATCTGGCTGGAGAGCGGGTGCTCGGAGGCTACCATCGCGTGCGCTGCGACGAGCGGCGAATCCACCTGGGCGTAGCGCCAGGTGGAAGGGATGTAGTCGGGCCGCGGCGCGCGGGTCGAGCAGGCGGCGAGGACGAGAACGGCGGGGACCAGCGCTCTACGTATCACGCGCCCATGGGCTTTCCGCAGTCGGGGCAGAACTTCGGCGACCCCTCAGACTCGGCGCCGCACGCGGCGCACTTCTTCTTCGACGCGGTCGGCGTGCCGCACTCGGGGCAGAACTTCGCGCCGTGGGTCTTCGCGCCGCACTTCAAGCAGAGGGCCGAAGTGACGTTCGCCAGGTCACGCTGGCCGACGTAGTCCACCGCCTTCACCTTCTCGATCACCTGGTCGCGCGCCGCCTGGGCCTGGGCCGCGGCGACCTCCTCGTCGAGGTCGGGGGCGCACGACTCGCAGAGTCCCGCCTTCTTGTTCCAGCAGACCGGCTCGCAGACCCAGTTGCCGCAGCGGGTGCACTGCTTGAAGATCGGGGTGATCTCTTCCACGGCCTTCTTGAGGGCCGAGTCGTGCTGCGGGCCGGCCACCATCTGCTCGAGTTGGCTGGCCGATTGTGCCGCGCGCCCGAAGATGCCGCCCAGCAGCGACGAGACCGCGCCGGCGGCGGCCGCCGCCGCGCCCAGCGTATTGGTCTGGAAGGTGGACATGTAACCGTTGCCGCACTTCTGGCACATGAACTTGAATTGGAAGCCGCGGCTCGAGGAGAGGTCCTGGTAGTTGTCGGTGAACGGGATCGTGGGCATGTCGGTGTGGCTCCTTTGCCGCAAAAGGTCCCGCGCGCGGGGCCCTGCGTCAAGCGCGTTGCGGGCCCCGGTCCGGCGCGCCATCGTTCGGCACCTGTTTCGCGGGAATCGTGTGGGCCACCGGGACGTCGTCGGGCGCATCCTCGAGTTCAATGACGGCCGTGAGCCGGAGCGACTCGCGCTGAAGTACGAGGCGATGCGCTCGGGCGCCTTCCGTTTCCTGCGCGGTACCTGCCACCTCTTCTACGAGGACTTTCCCCGCCGTGGAACGCTCAACGCGGCGCCGCGCACCTGGATCTCGGGCGACCTGCACCTGGAGAACTTCGGCGCCTACAAGGGCGACGACCGCATCATCTATTTCGACATCAACGATTTCGACGAGGCGGCGCAGGCGCCGTGCACCTGGGAGCTTACGCGCCTGGTGACCAGCGTCATCCTGGCCGCGCGCGACTACGGCGTGTCGAAGCGGCCGGCCGCGGGCCTCTGCCGCCTCTTCCTCGATGCGTACGCCGGTGCGCTCGCCACCGGCAAGGCGCGGCGCGTCGAGCGGCTGGTCGCGGAAGGGCTGGTGCGCGACCTCCTCGATGTGCTGCTGGTGCGGTCCCGCAAGGAGCTGCTCGACCGGCGCACCGAGCGGCGGGGCGCCCGCCGGTGGCTGCGGGTGGGCCGGCGCGCGCTGCCCGCCTCGCCGGCCCAGCGCCGCCAGGTGCTGGCGTTCATGAAGACCTTCGCGCGGCACGAGCCGGTGCCGGGGTTCTATCGCGTCCTCGACGTCGCACGGCGCGTGGCGGGGACCGGCAGCCTCGGCGTCGAGCGCTTCGTGATCCTGGTCGCGGGTAACGGCTCGCCCGACGAGAACTACCTCATCGATCTCAAGGAGGCGCGGCCGAGCGCGCTCGGACCCTACGTGCCCTTCCGCCAGCCGCGCTGGCGGAGCGAGGCCGAGCGGGTGGTGACGATCCAGGACCGGATGGAAGCGGTCGCGCCGGCGCTCTTTCACGCCGTCACGATGGGCGGGCGGCCCTTCATCCTGAAGGAGTTGCAACCTTCGGAAGACCGGCTCAGCCTCGAGCGCTGGAGCCGGAGGATCAAGCGCCTCGAGACGGTGATGCGGATCATGGGGCGGGCCACGGCGTGGAGCCAGCTACGCAGCTCGGGCCGCCAGGGCTCGGCGATCGCCGACGAGCTGGTCGCCTTCGCGGGCCGGGGGGGCTGGCAGGCCGAGGTGCTGAAATACGCGCAGGACTACGCCAAACGCGTGGAGTCCGATTGGACGGCGTTCGGTCGCGGCATGGACAAGGGAGCCGTGACCGCGCGCTAGGCGCGAGTGGTTGAGGCCCGCGAGACTGGCCGATCCCGGAGCCGCGACGCATCTTCAGCGTCCGTGACGCACTCCCTTTCGATAGCGATGCTGACGCTCCTGGCGCGTGCCGCGGCCGCCCAGTGCCCCGACGGCTCGCCACCGCCGTGCCGCACCGCGGACTCCCGCGCCCGCGGAGCGCCGCCGGCCAGCGTGGCGGTGCTCGATCCCGTTGCCCCGGCCTCCGACACGGCCGCGTCGGAGCTGGCCGATGGTGTGGCCGAGGACCTCGCCATCCGCCTGGGTGAGGTGTCGCGGCTGACGGTGCGCTCGCGCGCCACGGTACGCCGGGTGCGCGAGGCGTCCAGCCTTTCGATGGAACAGCTCGGCCGCGTGCTCAGCGCCAGCTACCTCGTCAGTCTCAGCGTGCGGCGCGCCGGGACGACGCTGCGTTTTTCGGCCGAGCTGACGCGGGCGACCAGCGGCGCGCAGGTGTGGGCGGCGCAGTACGACCGCGCCGACCAGAACCTGCTGGCCATGCAATCCGAGATCGCCCGTGCCGTGGCGGGCGGTGTCGCCGGGCGGCTGCTCCCGGCCGAGCAGGCGACGCTCACGGCTCGGCCGACTACCAGCAGCGAGGCGTACGGCGCCTATCTGCGCGGCTTGGCGCTGCGTCGCGCGGCGGGCGACAACGCCGCGGCGCTCCCGCAGCAGTTGCGCGCCGTGGCGCTGGACAGCGGCTTCGCCGCGGCGTGGGGCGAGCTGGCGATCGTCCACGGGGCGCTGTTCTGGTTCTACGTGGATCGCAGCGACGCGCGGCTGGTGCTGGCGCGCGCCGCGGCCGAGCGGGCGCTGCGCCTCGCGCCGAACGCGTCGTCGTCGCACGTGGCGATGGCCTACTACCGCTATTGGGGCTCTCGCGACTACGCGGCGGCGCTGGCGGAGCTGCGCATCGCGCTGGCGGCGAATCCCAACGACGCCGACGTCCACGATGCGATGGCCAACGTGCTGCGCCGGCAGGGAGCGTGGGACGCCTCGCTGGCGAGCCGGGAGCGAGCCATCGACCTGTCGCCCGGAAACGCGCTGCCGGTGGCCGAACGCGGGACCACCCTGCTGATGCTGCGACGCTATGCCGAAGCCGACAGCGCCTACGACCGCGCCGCGGGGCTGGGACTGGAAGGTGCGTTCAGCCATCTGACGCGCGTCCTGTCGGCGCTGGAGCAGGGCCCGTTGCTGGCGCGTGCCGCGTCCAGTGTCGAGTGGCTGGTGACCCACACCGCCGAGACGTGGACGGAACCCTTCAAGGACCCGCAGCAAACGCTCCCCGTCGTGCGCATGGTACCGGCGTTCCAGGATGCCATCCTGGGCTCCGCGCCGCCGGTTGGGCTGGCAGGGCGTGCGGGGCGCGCCCTGATGGTGGCCGAAGTGCTCGATGCGCGGAGCGAGCGCGCCGGTGCCGCATCGCGCTTCGACTCGGCGCGGGTGATGATCGAGGAGCTGGTGCGCCGGCGCCCCGACGACGCCGGGTTGCGCGCGAGCCTCGCCATCGCGCTAGCGGGCTCGGGACACGCGGCCGACGCGGTGCGCGAGGGAGAGGTCGCGGTCCGATTGCTGCCGGTGAGCGTGGATGCGCTCACCGGTTCGGAACTCGCCGAGACGCTCGCCCAGGTGCTGATTCGCACCGGCGACGCCGATCGCGCGATCGCGCTCCTGGAAGACCTGCTCGACCGGCCTTCGTTCATCAGCCGCACGCTGTTGCGCACCGACCCGGTGTACGCGCCGCTGCGCGGCAACCCCCGGTTCGATCGGCTCATCGCAGACCACTAGACAAGCGAGGCACCATGGACCGTCGAGAGTTTGTCGAACGCACCGCGGCCGGCGCCGCGATCGCCGCCACGTCGAAGACCGGTGCACGCCGCGAAGCACCACCGCCGGAGTTCGCGCTCTCGGAGAAGAGCATCGCCGAGCTCCAGGAGCAGATGACCGCGGGCCGCACCACGTCGCGCCGCCTGGTGGATCAGTACACCCGCCGCATCCACGATCTCGACCGGGCGGGGCCGCGACTCAATCACGTCCTCGAGGTGAATCCCGACGCGCGGCAGATCGCCGACCAGATGGACGCCGAGCGGCGCGCCGGCCGGGCGCGCGGGCCGCTGCACGGCATCCCGATCCTGATCAAGGACAACATCGCGACGGCGGACCAGATGGAGACCACGGCGGGCTCCCTCGCGCTGGTGGGCGCGAAGCCGCCGCGCGATTCGTTCGTCGCCCAGAAGCTGCGCGAGGCCGGCGCCATCATCCTGGGCAAGACCAATCTCAGCGAGTGGGCCAACTTCCGCTCGTCGCGCTCGACCAGCGGGTGGAGCGGCCGCGGCGGCCAGTGTCACAACCCCAACGCCTGGGACCGGCAGCCGTCGGGCTCCAGCTCGGGCTCGGGCGTCGGCGCGGCATCGAGCTCCTGCGCCGCGGCGATCGGCACCGAGACCTCGGGCTCGATCATCTCTCCCGCGAGCGCCAGCGGGGTGGTGGGCGTGAAGCCGACGGTCGGCCTGATCAGCCGCTCGGGCATCGTTCCCATCTCGCATTCGCAGGACACCGCGGGCCCGATGGCACGCACCGTCGCCGACGCGGCGGCGCTGCTGACGATTCTCGCGGGGACCGACCGCACCGATGAGGCGACCGCCGAAGCCGATCAGCGCCGGAGCGACTATACCCGCGCCCTCGACGCCGACGGCCTGCGCGGCGCGCGGCTCGGCGTGCTGCGCAACCCGAACACCGATCCCAAGATCCTGGCCGTCTACGAGCGCGCCATCGCCGTGCTACGCGAGCGCGGCGCGGAGCTGGTGGATCCGGTCACGTTCGCCGGGCAGCTGACCGGCGGCGGCGACCTGCTCCAGTTCGAGTTCAAGACCGATCTCGAGAAGTACTTCGCCGAGTGGGCACCCACCGCCGCCGTAAGGACGCTCGATGACCTGATCGCGTTCAACACGCGAGAAGCGGCGCGCGAGCTGCCGTATTTCGGGCAGGAGACGCTCGAGGCATCCGCGCGCCGCGGCCCGCTGACGACGCCGGAGTACGTCCAGCTGAAGGAGCGGCTCCAGCGGGTGGCGCGCGCCGAGGGGATCGACGCCACCATGCAGACCAACCGGCTCGACGCGATCGTGGCGGTGAGCGGCGGCCCGGCGCGACCCATCGACCTGGTGAGCGGCGATTCGGGCGGCGGCGGCGCGCCGAGCGTCACCGGCATCGCGGCCACGGCGGGATATCCGCACATCACCCTCCCGATGGGATACATCCACGGCCTGCCGATCGGGCTGTCGTTCGCCGGCCGCGCCTGGAGCGAGGCCACGCTGCTCAAGCTCGCCTTCTCCTACGAGCAGGCGTCGCGGGCGCGCCATGCGCCGACCTTCGCCGCGGGGCCGATGCTCTAGTTCGGAGTCTGCCCCAGCTCCCGCAGCCGACGGCGCGCAAACGCCGCGGTAGGGTCGCGCAGGAGGGTCTGGCGGTAGCTGGCGATCGCGCCCGCGGTGTCGCCCTTCATTAGTTGTGCCTCGCCCATCCGGGCGTAGATCTGGGCCGACGCCGGGAAGAACTCGGCGTTGAGCTGGAGGAGGCGCAGCGCGTCGTCGAAGCGGCGTTGCGCGGCGAGGCCCTCGGAGGCGCTGTTCAGCGAAACCTCGCCGAAGTCGTAGGCTGCCCGTCCGTAGAAGCGCTCCCGCAGACCCCGGTAGAGCCGCACCGCCGAGTCCGCGCTGCTCTGCGTGACGGCGTCGAGCACCAGCGCCGCCAGGTCGGCGGGGCGCGCCACGCCACGGTGGCACGTCATGCAGGTCACCTCCACGCCGGGCGTCGGCCGCTCCGGGATCAGCGAGAGATGCTGCGCGTTGATCTGCTTCACCATCTCGAGCATCACCCGCGCGGTGAGCTTGGTGCGCTTGTCGTCGGAGCGGAAATTGAACGAGTCGAGCGGCTGCCCTTCCTGCCCGATGTGGCAATACTGACACCGCACCCCCAGGGCGGAGGTGAAAAACCGCATCTGGCCGACCAGCTCGCGTACCGGTGTGTTGGCCGGGAAGAAGCGCAGGTTCGCGAGGGAGTCGGGCGGGAAGTGGCCCTGCGCCTGCACGGGAGCGGCGAGCGACAGCAGCACGGCGGCGAGGCCCGGACGGAACACGCAACGCATCGGTGGTCTCCTGGGTGGTTACCAACAACTATGGTCCGGCCGGTGCGGCGCGCACCAGATGCCCCGGGACAAGTTTGCAGATCCCGCACAATCCGCCGTGTTTGGTGCCGGAGGGTTGTATGATTCGTGTCCAGGCGACCCTGCCAGGAACGGCATCGGGGGAGAAGACTCATGCGTGCATCAGGCTTCGCCATGCTCCTCGCCGGGACCGCCGCGGCCATCGGCTGCGCACGGAATCCCGCCACCGGAGCCCGCGAGTTGATGCTGGTCAGCGAGTCCCAGGAAATCCAGATGGGACGGGAATACGACCAGGAGGTCATCCAGCAGGTCGGGCTGTACCCGGACTCGAACCTGCAGCGCTACCTCCAGCAGTTCGGCGCGCGCCTGGCGGCCAATTCCGAGCGGCCCAACCTGCCGTGGACCTTCCGGGTGGTCGATGACCCCGCGGTCAACGCCTTCGCGGTGCCGGGCGGCCACATCTACGTCACGCGCGGCATCCTCGCGCATCTCAACTCCGAAGCGGAGCTCGCCAGCGTGGTGGGCCACGAGATCGGCCACGTCACGGCGCGGCACACCGCCCACGAGATGAGCAAGCAGCAGCTCGCCGGTCTGGGCCTCGCCGTCGGCAGCGTCGCCAGTCCGGTGGTGGCCCAGTACGCCGGCCTCGCCCAACAGGCGCTCGGCGTGCTGTTTCTCAAGTTCTCGCGGGACGACGAGAGCCAGGCCGACCAGCTCGGCCTGCGCTACATGGCCCGCGCCCAGTACGACGTGAACCAGATGCCCGCCATCTTCACCATGCTCGAGCGGCAAAGTCAGGCCGGCGGTGGCGGCAAGCTGCCCCAGTGGCTCGAGACCCATCCCGATCCCGGCAACCGCCGCGACGCCATCCAGCGGCAGATCGCCGCGCTGCCGCCCGGGACGGGGGGCGATGTCGTGAATCGCGATGCCTACCAGCGACGCCTCGACGGCCTGGTCTTCGGGACCGATCCCCGCGACGGCTACTTCCGCGGCTCGCAGTTCTTCCATCCGGCCCTGCGTATCCAGATCACCTTCCCGCAGGGATGGGCCACGAGCAACGGCGCGCAGGCGGTGCAGGGCGTGAGCCCGAGCCGGGATGCGGCGGTGGAGCTGACGGTCGCCTCGCAGGCGAGCGCCGACGCCGCGGCGCGCGCGTTCTTCACTCAGCAGGGGATCCAGACCGCCGGCGCGAGCAGCGCGGCCTGGAACGGGATGTCGGCGGTGAGCGCGGTCTTTTCCGCCGCCACCAGCAACGGCACGGTGCGCGGCACGGTCGCCTTCGTCGAGCACCACGGCCGGGTATTCGAGGTCGCGGGCTACGCGAGCGAGGCCCGCTGGGCCGCGAACCAGGCAATGGTGGAGGGCGCGATGCGCAGCTTCCAGGCGCTGACCGATCCCGCCGCGCTCAACGTGCAACCCCAGCGCGTGGACATCGTGACGCCGTCCTCCCGCACCACGATCGCGGAGCTGCTCCGCCAGCGCCCCTCGCCCCTGTCGGCCGACGCACTCGCCCTGATCAACCAGGTCGAGGCCACCACGCCGCTCGAGGCCGCCCGGCCGATGAAGTGGGTCGTCGGGGCGGCGCTGCCGGCCGGCAGGAATTGACGAAGACCGCCCTGCGCGCCGCGGGCCTGGTCCTCTGGATCGGCTTCGCGTTGATCACCGCGGCGGCGCTGAACGGTTGGACCCTTGCCGCCGACACGCGCGGCATTCTCGCGCTGCGCGACGTCCTGCCGCCGCTGGACAATCCGATGCGCGCCGCCTCGTGGCTGGGACTGGGCGAGGCCGCGATCCCGGCCGCCCTGCTCATCGCCTTCCTTCTGTACCGGCGGGGTGAGCGAGCCTGGAGCCGGCTCTACGTCGTCGCCTGCCTCTCCGGTTGGGCATTGAACATCGTCCTCAAAGCGATGACGCGCCGGGTGCGCCCCCAGGGCATCAGCCCCAAGCTGACGCAGGCCGGCTGGCTTAGCTTTCCTTCGGGTCATGCGATGATGGCGATGCTGGTCTACGGCTTTGGCGCGGTCCTCCTCGCCCGCACGCTGCGCTCCACCGCGGCGCGCGGCACGGCGATCGCCCTGGGGGGTGTCATCACGCTGCTCGTCGGGGTGTCGCGAGTCTACCTTGGCGCCCACTGGCCGACCGACGTCCTGGCCGGTTTCCTGGCGGGCTCGGCCTGGGCGGTCAGCTGCGTCCTGCTCCAGGCGGCCGGGATCAGCGCACGCTTCAAGAAGGCGTCCGACGGAGCGACCTCCAACTGATGGATCCCGGGACGCCGGTTCGGCCGCGGCTCGGCGCGTCGACGCGGCTGGTCGCCCTGGTGCTGGTGCTCGGGCTGGCGATGCGTCTCGTCCTCGCCGTCACGCTCGGCCTCGGCGTGGACGAGTCGTACGCCGTGGCGGTCGGTCGCGGCTTCAGTCTCAGCTACTTCGATCATCCGCCGCTCTCGTTCTGGATCGCCGCCGCCGCCGCCCGAATCGCGGGCAGCGAATCGCCAGTGGTGGTGCGCCTCCCGTTCGTGCTGCTCTTCGCCGGCACGACCTGGCTGACCTACCGCCTGGGCGCACGGCTGTTCGGTGAACGGGCCGGCGCCTGGGCAGCGGTCCTGCTGAACCTCTCGCTGGTCTTCAGCGTGACCAGCGGTGGCTGGGTCCTGCCCGATGGCCCCCTGATGTTCTGCATGCTGGCGGCGGTCTGGTTCCTCGCGCACGTCCTCTTTCCGGAGGAGCCGTCGGCGGGCGGCACGATGTGGTGGGCGGGAGCCGGAGTGTTCACCGGCCTCGCCATGCTCGCCAAGTACCACGGAGTCTTCATCGCGATCGGGACGCTCGCGTTCCTGTTGACCACGCCGGACCGGCGCCGCTGGCTCGCGACGCCGGGTCCCTGGGTGGCGGCGTCGCTGGCGTTGCTGTTCTTTACTCCGGTGCTGGTCTGGAATCAGGCCCACGACTGGATCTCGTTCCGGTTCCAGGGTGGCCGCGGCGTTCCCGCCTCCGGAGTGCACCTGCGCTCGCTGGTCTCCAACCTCGGCGGCCAGGCCGGCTACATCTTTCCCTGGATCTGGCTGCCGCTGCTCGCGGTGTTGCTGGGCGCTCTGCGCGCGGGCCCGCGCGAGGACCGGCGCTGGTTTCTCTGCTGCCTTGCCCTCGGTCCGATCGCCGCGTTCACACTGGCGTCGCTGGGCGGCAATCCCGGACTGCCCCACTGGGAGGCGCCCGGTTATCTGCTGCTCTTCCCGCTCCTCGGCGCGAGTGTCGCCGCACGGCTGGAGCGCGGCGATCGCGTGGTGCGTGGGTGGGTCCTGGCCTCGGTGGTCCTGTTCGCGCTGGTGGTGGGCGTCGCCGCGACGCACCTGGCGACCGGCTGGGTGGCGCGGGCCGAACCCGGGCTGTTCCGGCGCCGCGATCCGGGCCTCGATGCCATCGACTGGAAGGACCTGGGCGCCCAGCTGCGCGAGCGCGGCCTGCTCGGCACGCCCGGCACCTTCATCGCCGCCACCGACTGGATCGACGCCGGCAAGCTCGGCTACGCGCTCGGCCCCGGCGTGCCGGTGTTGTGCCTCTGTGAGGCGCCCCACCACTTTCCCTTTCTCAACGACCAACGTGCGTTTCTCGGGGAGGATGCGGTGGTGATTCGCAGTGGCGCGCCGTTGCCCGTGACCAGCATCTATGCGTCGTACTTCCGGTCGATCGATTCGATCGGGACGGCGCCGGTCCGCCGTCGCGGCCGCACGGCCATGGCGCTCACGCTGTACCTCGGGCGTGGCTTTCTGCGGCCCTTCCCGGGACCACGGGCCAGTTGACCGGCGTGCCCCGTAGCGGCGGGCGTCGGAGCGGGCTCGCGGCGATCGCCGCGGCCGTGATGGCGACGGCCGCCGGCAGTCCGGCGGCGGTTGGCACCCCGCCTCCGCCGCGGACCGCCGCCGCCCCGCGGCAGACCGAGGTGCCGTGGTCGGTCGGCGAGCGCCTCGAGTACCGGGTGAAGTTCGGGATCTTCAACGTGGGCCGCGCCACGATGGCGGTGCTCGGTATCGACACCATCCGCGGCGAGCCCTGCTATCACGTGCTGTTCACCGTGCGGGGCCATGCGCTCATGTATTCCCTGCGGGACTCGCTGCAATCGTGGTTCGGCGTGAACGACCTGGTGTCTCGCCGCTTCAACCAGGACGCCGACGAGAATGGCAAGCAGCGGGTCCGGCACCACGAGATACTGGCCGAGCAGGGCATCTGGGTGAAGAACGACGTCGACACCGGGGCGACGGTCAGCGACCCGCTCGACGACGCATCGTTCTTCTACTATGCGCGGACGCTGCCCCTCGAGGCCGACAGCACCTACACCGTCCCGCGCTACTTCGTCGCCGAGAAGAACCCGGTCACCATCCGGGTGCTCGGACGCCAGAGCATCGGCGTTCCGGCGGGGGACTTCGACGCGGTGGTGGTGCGGCCGGTCTTCCGGAGCGGCGGGATGTTCAGCGACCGGGGCCAGGCGGCCATCTGGTTCAGCGACGACGCCGCGCGGGTTCCCCTGCGGATCCGCGCGTCGACCGGCATCGGCACGCTGGACATCAGCCTCACCTCCGCCACTGACGCGTGGCGAGGCCGCCGCTAGCGCGAGAAGCGCGTCGGCTCGTCGAGGAACAGCTCGGGAAACCGCTCCCGCAGGTGCGTCACCTTGGGGCGGTCGTTGATCAGGATGTAGGGATCGAGCGGGTGGGTGATCGCATAGTCCTGGTGGTAGGCCTCGGCGGCGTAGAAGCCGCCCAGGGCCGAGACCCGGGTCACGATCGGGCGGGCGTAGGCGTGAGCGGCGTCGAGCTGCGCGATCGTGGCGACCGCGATGCGCCGCTGCTCGTCATTCGCATAGAAGATCGCCGAGCGGTACTGGGTGCCGACGTCGGGCCCCTGGCGATTGAGCTGGGTCGGGTCGTGCGCCACCGCGAAGAACACCTTCAACAGCGTCTCGTACGACACCACGGCCGGATTGAAGACGATCCGCACCGATTCCGCATGGCCCGTCGTCCCCGTGCTCACCGTCTCGTACTCGGCCGTCCCCGACGCGCCGCCGGCGAAGCCCGACGTGACCGAGACGACGCCCCTCACGTGCTCGAAGAGGTTCTGGATGCCCCAGAAGCAGCCGCCGGCGAGGACGGCAGTCTGGGTCTGGGGGGTCTGGGGGGTCTGGGGGGTCTGGGGGGTCTGGCGGGCGGGAGCCTGTGCGCCGAGCGGCACAGCCGGTGACAAGGCCAGTGCGGCCACGATCGACGTGCGAAGCAGGACGGTGATGCGCGACATGATCGATCTCCCCCGAAGCGGTGAGCACCAGAATAATACACCGGATCGCCGCGGCCGCGGACTAAGAGTCCGCTCTCGGCAACGATGCCCTGAAGGGCAGGTGTTGCAGCCATTGACAGAACCCCATGAGAATGCACCTATCATCCTCATGAACGCCATCATTTTCGGTCTGCTGGCCGGCCTCGTGTTCGGGACCGTCGACGTCCTGCTGATGATCCCCCTCAAGTTTCCCGACCGGCGCACCGCGATGCTCGGCGCGTTTCTCAGCCGGTTCGCGATCGGGTTCCTGATCCCCCTCGTCAAGCTGCCGCTGCCCGGTCCCGTGGCCGGCGCGCTCGTCGGGCTGCTGGTGAGCCTGCCCGATGCGGTGATCACCAAGGCGTACAAGCCGATCATCGCGGGGGGCCTGGTGGGCGGGGCGCTCATCGGCTGGGCGGCCGGACACTGGGTCGCATGAGCCGGGCCGCGCGAATCACACTGCCCGTCATCCTGGTGCTGGCATGTTGCGGCACCTCGGTGACGCGGGCCCAGTCGCCGGTGGACACCTCGCTCGCGGCGTTCATCGCCACCATCCGGGCGGTGGACAATCACACCCACGTGAACACCATCGTGCGCGGCGACTCGGAGTATGACGCCCTGCCGCTCGAGGGGCTTCCCCCGTTTCCCAATCCGGTACGCCTGAGGCCGGACAATCCGGAGTGGCTCGATGCGTATCGCGCCCTCTACGGCTTCGCGTACTCCGACCTCAGCGAGCCGCATCTCGCCGAGCTGCGGGGGACCATGCAGCGGATTGCGCGTGAGCGCGGCGCCGGCTTCCCCGAGTGGGTGCTGGACCAGGTCGGGACCGAGGTGATGCTCGCCAATCGCGTCGCGATGGGCCCGGGCCTCGCGCCGCCGCGCTTTCGCTGGGTGTCGTACGTGGATGCGCTGATGCTGCCGCTCTCGACACGTGCCGAGCGGGCGGCGACGCCGGATTACCGCGCGCTCTATCCGTTCGAGGAGCGGCTGCTGCGCCGCTACCTCTCCGATCTCGGCCTGGCGCGGCTCCCGCGGACGCTCGACGCCTATCTGCGCAACGTGGTGACCCCCACCCTCGAACGGCAGCGGCAGGGCGGGGCGGTGGCCGTGAAGTTCGAGGCCGCCTATCTGCGGGCCCTCGACTTCCGCGATGTTCCGGTCGCGGTGGCGCGGCGCATCTACGCGCGTTACGCCGCCGGCGGCATTCCCCCGCACGCCGACTACCAGGCGCTCGAGGACTACCTCTTCCGGTACATCGCGCGCGAGTCCGGCCGGCTCCATCTCGTGGTGCACATTCACTCCTTCGAGGGGGGCGGCGGGTTCTACCGGGTGGCGTTGAGCGATCCGCTGCTGCTGGAGCCGACGTTCAACGACTCGACGCTGCGCGGCACCAACTTCGTCATCGTGCACGGCGGGGGCATCTACGCGGCGCACGCCGGCGCGATGCTGTCCAAGCCCAACGTCTATCTCGATTTCTCGGCGATGCCGCTGATCTACACGGCATCGGCGCTGGCGGGGGTGCTGCGGCCCTGGCTGGAACAATTCCCCGAGAAGGTGCTCTTCGGCACCGATGCCTTCGCGCTGGGGCCCGATGCCGGGTGGGAGTTGGCGGCGTGGCTCGGCACCACCACGTCGCGGCGGGCCCTGGCCATCGCGCTCACCGGCATGCTACGGGATGGGGAGGTCACTCGCGGGCGCGCCGAGGAGATCGCGACGATGGTGCTGCGCACCAACGCCGCGGGGCTTTACGGCCTGCCGGTACGATAGTTGGTGGTCCGGTTAGGCGAGTGACATTGAAGGCACGACGCGTCGTGCACCGCCCGGAAGCCTTCGCGGACCTCGCGGAGGCTTTTTCATGGTATGAGGCGCAGAGCCCCGGCCTCGGCGATGAGTTCAAAGGCTTCCCTTTTGCGATCTACTACACGGTGACGCCATGCGGGCCGCTTCACACCTCAGTTCGCCGTCCCCGGCGCTGGGTGCGGCTGGCCCGGTCCGTACGAATACAGGATATCGGTTCGCGTCACCGTGATCGGGCCACCGCCCGCGGCCCTGACGAACCCGATATCAATGCGCCGGAGCGAGTCCACCGTGGGGTAGTGGGAGCGCACGAACGCGGCCACGCTGTCGGCGAAAGACACGCGCGCCGGTGGTGGCAACTCCTCCCGCGCCGAGTTGACGAAGGTGACGGCGAGGATCGTCTGGTTGTGGAGGTTCACGTCCACCTGTCCGCCAAACTGCGCGGCCAGGCCGGACTGAAGCTCGGTGAGAGCCCGCAGACTCTGCCTCACGCCGCCGCAACCGCCGACGAGCAGGATAGCCAACGCGATGCGTCCGAACGGCATCTTCATGAGATCGTCTCCTCTTCAACGGAAAGTCAGGCGCCTTGTCGACGACGCCAGAAGTACACGAGCCCGGCGCCAAGCGAATTGGCACCAACGAGTGCGCCCAGTGTGGGCGAGAAGTGCCAGAGGATGACAGTCAACGCGAGCCATAGGGCCAGTGCGACCAAGGCGAGTATCAGGTCGACGATGCGCTTGGGCAGCAGGAGGCCGAGCCCCTCAAGCGTTTCCCGGAGTACCCGCAGATCCCAAGGATCGTGCTGCATGGCGTCTAACATACAAGACTTGAGCTGCAGTCGCGGCTGTCACCCACCATTGGCAACCGCGAGCGCTGCGGGGGCGCGCAATCCCTTGAACAGGAGCCAGAAACTGAGGGTGATGTCGAAGAGCGCCATGGGCGTGTCGAACCACCACAGGTTCACGACGCGGGAGAAGGCGGGGTCGATGATGTAGGCGAAGGTACAAAGGGTGCACCACGCGGACGACACCAGGCCGAAGGCGGCCAATGCGGCGGGGACATACCGTGACTTCAGCCACAGCCAGCCGATCAGGGTCGACGACAATGCCCAGAACGCCAGGCCGACGTAATACTGCTCCCCGGTCCCGGACGAGTTGAGTTGGACCAGGGCCTGGAGCGGCTCGGCTTGCAGCGCGTGCCGGTACGCCGCGTCGGTCGCGAGGCGCACGACGGTCAGGAAATTGAGCGCCATGAGCATCGCCGTCACGGCATACACCAGCTTCAAGAGCGTCGCCAGCACGGCCAGGTGTCGATTGACCGGACTGAGCACCACATAGAGCGCGGAAAGCAGCACGATCACGCCGATGCAGTACACGAGGTCGAAGGCCACACTGAGGCGGAACAGCGGCTCGGCCGCCGCGATCCGCCGCACGGTTTCGGCCATGTCGCCGGTGACGAAGAGATGGCCGCGGAGGCCGAAATTGGCATAGACGACGAAGGCCACGGGGATGAGGTACGCGAGGGCGGCGACTCGTGCCGCGCTGCGTTGCGAGACGTCGATGACGCTCAGTCTGTCCGCCATGGCCCGGTCCTCCGAGATGGTGCTAGGGGGTGGTCCTATGGGATACCCATACGTCGGGCCTGTCGGAGTGTTTCAGGCCATGGCGGATAGTTGGCGTACCGGCCTGTCGACTACTGCGCAATGAGACGTACCGAGGACACGCAGTCGTTCAGGCCACCCTTCGAGCAATTGCCGGGCGCGAGCTGCAGGTCCGGCACGTCCGCGGTAATGTCGAGCGAATCGCCCCGATAGCCTCTGTCGCGGTAGAGCCTGGCGCGCCATCCAGGCGCGACGCGCACCGAGGATATGCAGTCCTCCCAGTCGTAGGTGTCTGGGTAGTCGGGGTCCGGGTCAGGGTGCCTGCAGGGCCCGAAGAAGGCGCTTAGATCCGAGAGGTCGCGCGTTATGTGCGCGGACTCCCCACTGAAGTTGGCATCCTCGTGCACAGCGATGCCCGTCGCGAGCGCCGCTGGTGCTGTCGGGAGCCTCTCCCCGCATCCGGGGAGAAGCAACAGCGCGAGTGCGACCGCTACGGCCGAGCGCGGCGGTGACGGCAATCGCAATTCCATGTCATCCACTCTTGCCCAAGTGTGACCCTCGGACTGGAGGCCGCGCCGGCTGCTTCAAATGTTAGTTAGGCGCCAACGGTCACCCGCCACGCTCCGACGCCGACAGTCTCTACACGTATTCTACCGGATCTCTATTCGGCTCTAGGCAGGGCCGTTCGCGCTCGCGCGAAAGGAGCGCCATAGCGCGTGGAAAGCAAGGATGGCTGTAAATGCCCCAGTCACACCGAGTGCGAACAGCGTCCACACGAAGAAGAAGCCCCAGCGAGTGGCCCGCGGGCCCACACTGTGCAGGTATGGCATGGTCGCCGCTGCCGCTCCACCGAGAAGCATGATGATAAACCCGGCACGCCGACCTGCCAGCTCTACGGTGCCATACAGCAGGGTGAGCATGAGGACCAGCAGAATCGTGACATCGCTTGGCGACATCCCGTTGGCTTGATGAAGCGCGTCGTGCGTCAGGTGGAAGGTGGTCAACACGAGAGTGAGCAACGACGAGATGGTCAGCGTCCGATTCTGTTTCATAAGCTCTGGCGGAAGATTGTGGTTAGCTATCAGCTGCATTTGTGTGCTGGCCCTTGCTCGCATGAATCGACCCGTTCAGCGCGGCCCAAGGCGCGCGAATCCCCAACCTGCACTTCGGTCGCCCGCGCCGCTACCTGGGGCTACCCCCAGTCGCTCACCAGACTCAATCGCGCTAGGGCGTGACGTCGGGCTCCATGGCAACGATCACATTGGCCCGCGGTGCGTAGTAGACGCGGTAGTGCGTACCACTGTGCACGTGCCACGGGCGGATCGTGAGCTTGAAGGTTCGCGCCGCGATGACGAGGTACCAGCCCGCGTTTCCGCGCCGGTTGGAGGTGACGGACCCGCTGAGGCACTCCACGCGCCCTTCCAGAGCGGCGGCCTGCGTGCGCCGGAAGTACAAGATGCCAACGATCGCGGTGGCGCCAAACAACACGCTGGCGAGGAGCCACTGCACTGGTGCGAGCGGTTTCTTCGCGACGCCGTAGAGGATCGCGCCGAGACCGAGACCCATACCGAGGACCGCGAAGAGATTCCAGTAACCGCTGCGAATGAGCTTCCGCACCTGGCTATCGGCAAGGTGACCTGCTCGGTTGGTCTCGAGGGCGTGGAGGTCGATCTGGAAGGCGCGCAGCAGCTCGTCGCGATGATCCATGCCCTCTTAGACCGCGCTCCGGCCTCTCGCCGCGCTCATCGCTCGTCCTGCTGCATCACCGGGCCGAGCCCGCTCCAGTACGTCCGAACGGCATCTTCATGAGATCGTCTCCTCGGTCGATTCCACAGCAAGGTTAACCAGCTGACGCACAGTGTCTAGCCGCCCGTCGAATGCCAGATGGTTAGGTGGCTGCCACTCGATCTGGCGGTTCCGTCCGCAACCGCCACCACAGAGCGAGCGCGAGCGGCAACAGTACCAGCGCAGTGACCACGCCCGGCGTGTAGCCATGCACGCTCAGTGACCACCCTGGATGTCCGACACCGTTGACGAGTTCGATGCCGACCCAGACCCACATCAACCCCTTGGCTGACGCCCAGTGGTGACGGACGGGCCAGACGTAGCACCAGGTGCCGAAACCCACAAGCAGCGCGTTGAAGATGACGAAGCCAAGCTGAAGGTCTGAGGCAAACAGGCTGCTGACAACTCGTGCTGGAGGGAACACTTCGTAGAGGCGGCCCGCGTACTCCTCGAGAGAGTGCGCCACCTGGGTGAGGATCAGAAGGCCGAAGAGCGACACGCTGACCGGCTTGGGGATGGCAGCCACCTATCGGACAGGCGTCAGGCGGGCGCGGCCGGCCCGCGGCAACGAGATTGCAGGACGCCTGGCTGCGCCGCCAGCTCCTTGCCCATACCCTCCTCAGCGAGGGCCCGCTCCGCATCCGGATCGAGCTTGGCGCATTCCCGAGCGAGGCGAGCCCGTCCTTCCTCGGAGGCGCGCCAATGAATCCAGCCCAGAAACGCACCGCCGCCGAGACCGAACACACCCGCGATGGCGAGTTCACCGAAGACGAACCACGGTGTCCAAGGCCGCGGGTGAAACACGACAGTCGCTCCGCAACTGAGAGCGATGAAGAGGCCGAAGTTCCGTCCGATCCCGCCTGAGCCCCAGGTCAGCGCTTGGCGGCCTTCAGCCCGCTGGTCGATCCAGGCAATAGCGGCTCGGCAGGCGCGGACAGCCTTCCGGTGACCGGGAGTTGTGCCAAGCGCGTGCTGGGGCTCGGCCTCCAGGTGACTCAACAGCTGGACGAGAAGGTCGCGCTCTTGGTGCGTGGTGTGAGAGGTTGGTGCTGCTGCCACCTGACGAATCGCGTTCAAGCGGCAGCGCAGCCGTTGCAGGCTCGCCCACGCGGCGACAGCCGGCCGCGCTGACAGTGTGTCAACGCACAGTTAGGCAGCATGCTAGTGCGGTATGATGGTGTCAACGAGCCAGCCGGCGTGCGGTACCTTACTTCGGAAGCGAACCCACTGGTTTCGGTCCAGGCTATCCGGCTGGATATAGAAGCTCACGGAATCACTGGAAAGCCAGCGCGCCACGCCGACGAGCATGTCGGTGCCCTCGATGTATTCAGCGGGAGTGCGCATCAGTACTTGTCCTCCCGGGACTTGCTGGAGCACACCCGTAACTCCGTTGTCGCGGCTCTCGAAGGTGGCGAAGTACCTGCCATCGGGAGAGAGCGCGGGTTCGAACACTCCAGCCGTATAAGGCTGAACGCTCACTTCCCGCGTTGCAAGCGAGTACCGAAAGGCGACCGCTCGCCTGGTATCATGTTCCTGGGCCAGGCCGACTATGACAGAATCGTCGATCAGGGCGGGCGCCGCTGACGCTGTGATTCCGGCAATGGTATCCACCCTAGCGCTATCGCTGACCTCAATCATGCATGAGACGATCGGACTGTCGCTCTCCTCATCACGCTCCGCACTGTCGCAAGCAACGAGGGCTATGCGGACCCTCGTCGAAATCTCAGAGGTCGGCGCAGGGGCCGTCGCCAATGCAGCAACAGGAGATCTCGGCTCCGGCGTTCGTCGCTCCGAAGCGCATGCGACCATGCACAGGCCAACCAAGCTGACAACCCAACCTGGCATGCTGGCTCCGGTAGGGGTTAAGGTGGGGCCGCCGGCCGCTCCGCAACAAGAAGTTGGCCCAGACGGCCGGCCGCGCCGTCAGCTGCAACGGCTCGGCTATCGCACCGCGGAGGAATGCGATGCTCGATGACGCTCAGTGTTGCACTTCAAGCCTGACATCAAGTGCCAATGATCTCCAGAAGCCCGTCGACCACCTGTGTCATGTCCTCTGGCGTTGCGCGCCCGAGCTTCTTGCCCAGGCGCTCGACCGCCAAGGTGCGAATCTGGCTGATCTTGACCCACGAGCGCTTGGGGAGGCCCGGCTGGCGAAGCTCCAGCGTCAGAGGGAACCCGGCGCGCTGGGGTTGGCTGGTGAGGGCGACGGCGATGACGGTGCCCGAGCGGTCGTTGAACACGTCGTGGCTCAGAATCAGAACGGGTCGCGGCCCGGTTTGCTCGCGGCCACGAACCGGGTTGAGATCCGCCCACCGAATCTCGCCTCTCAGTAGTCTGGCCACGCCGCCAGCTCCTTGCCCATCCCCTCCTCGGCGAGGGCCCGCTCCGCATCCGGATCGAGCTTGGCGCACTCCCGGGCGAGGCGAGAGCGGTCCAGCCGCGCCAGCTTCTCCACGAGGGCTACCTCGACGGCCTGGCTCCGGTTGGGGAAGTACGCTTCCCGCACCAGATAATCCAGCCGGCCGACGAGCTTGGCGTCGAGCGTTACTGCCACCTTGGTCTTGGCCATACGCGCCTCCCAGTGGTATGATATTACGTCATACCGCCCAGGTGGTCAAGCCCACAACACTTGAGTCACTGGCGCCTAACGGAAGTGTTGCCCTTCAAAATGTGATCAAACGGGACGTCGCCGTCGGTGCGCCAACTGCAAGATGCGGTTCGTAGCTCGCACATCGAATGTGGCAGGCCGGAAACTCGGATCCAGCCCTTCGAGTCTATCCCGGGACGCCGGATCATCTGGGCTCTCGAGGGCAAGCAGGATCTCCGCGTAGCCGGGTGGCTCGCCACGTAGGCAGCACTACTGTCGAGTCACCAGGATGTCGGACCCTCGTGCCGAGCCAGGAGCTTCATACGACAGCAGGAGTCCGCCGCTGGTGCGAATGGCACGACCGTGCAATGTCCCAAAGCCGACGTCGCCCGGCAGGTAGACGTCGAACACCAGGGAGTCGGCAAAGACTCTGCCCGGCTGAAAGGGGGAGAGAAAACTGATCCCAAGGTTCAGTGACGTGAGGGACAGCCTACCATAGGCGGTGTCCAGGTCGGTGGAGTCGACGTACAGGACCGCATGCACCTGTGCATTTGCCCCAGCCCACGTGCCTGCAAATCCGGTTGGCCCGGTGGCGTCCTCGCAGCCGGCTGCGGAAGACAGACAGGCGCCAAGAACCAGAAGGACCCGACGCACCGGAGTTGTCACCGACCGCCTGACCATTGTCCACGCTGAGTTGAATGCCGGCCATTGCTCCCATGAATCGACCCGCTGAGCGCGGCCCAGGTACGCGAATTCCCCCAACCTGCACCTCGGTCGCCCGCGCCGCCACCTGGGGCTACCCCTAGTCTCTTACTGGCCCTGGTGCGCTGACGGGTATATAGACAACCCCCCAGAGGGCTTCTCCCCCTGAGGGCGGTGGGAGTGCGGCTACCACTGGCAACGGTTGGAGGGTTTTGAACGCTCACGGCTTTGGTGGAGGGGCGCCGAGAAGTCTGACAACCTCTGCAAGCAGCAAGTCAAGTTCCGGTGCGAAGTTGACCTGTGTTCTGGACGGCAAGGCTTCTTCCTTACGAATCGGCGAATGTAGGTGCAAGTCTGCGATCTTCCGCGCTGCTCCCTCGAGATGCTGCATACATTCTCGAAAAGACTTACCCCCATTGTAGTTGTTGGCGACCTCCGAGAAGCTGTTGAGTTCGAAGATCGGCGGAACATGATTGAGAAGAGTGCGCGTCAGAGCTGCTACCGCATGATAGCATTGGGCGCGATAGCATTGATTCAACTCTTCGCAGAGGGCAATGAGTTTGCGGACGTCGTAGCGCGACGTGTTCGCTCTCTTGAGGTCGGCGATCCTAACTTCGTCGACGAAGACGTACTCGGCGGGGCTAGAGGGTGTCACGTTCCCATCTTCCGCAGCATCGTGAGTCGCGCGTCCCGGCGGCGGCATACTCGTGGGCTCTCGCTTTTGCCTGAGAAAGCTGGGCAAGGGCGTTAACCACACGCCATTTGTTGATCGATCCTCCGCCACCCAGTCTTTGCCCTCACCTAGTGTTACTAGGCGGCGGATAAAGCCCAGCGGGCGACGCAAGCGAAGACAGTCTGATGGGCCGAGTTCCCATCCTGGCTGGGCGAAGCGCCACGCCCAGTAGACATGCGTTGATAGGTATGCTTCGATCTCGTCGTCAGACGCGGGAGCTCTGTCACGCCAAGTCTGAAAATGAGGAGAGAAGCACTCGACTTGAAGGGCGCTGACACCACTTGGAGTGTGATCTGGCAACCCGTTCTCGTCGAGAAAATCGCCAAGAGCGGCTTCCGCAAAGACGGCAAAGCGTTCGGTCTTGTCCTGGTAGGTTGGTAGCTCGAATGCTTCCGTGCTGATGTACATGACCGTGCCGCTAAACAGGACTGCCAAGCGACTCGGATCCTCATCTGGAGAGCGACGAATGGTGTAGAAGAAGCCGACCGCATCTCGATTGGGGATGCGGTGAGCACCCTCGAATTCCATCAGCGCGATACCGAGGTCGCGCTTTGCGCTCGCGATGGTGGACGGAATTGCCTTCACTCGAGCATACCGTTGACTATCTCAATCCGGCGCAATGGTTAGCACACTGGCTCGAACACGTGGCTGACATTCGTTCATGTCCTCGGCAAGAGCGACAGCAGACCGGAGCCGAGCGACTTGAGGACTGAAGCCAGTTCAATCACGTCAGCAGGCTCAACTTGAACGCGACGGCCAAGCATTGATTGCGGATCCCCGGTCTCCGTAAGATATTGTGCGTCGATAACGCCCGACTTGTGGCTTATCAGGTGTCTGCGCTGAAAGAGAATGTCTGCACGAGCCCACACTTGCGGCGACACCGTCGACGCAAGATCAAGTCCGAACAACTTGTTCAGCCGTTCGGCGACGCGCCGAAGGTTCTGGAATGACAGCGACTCGGCCTTACCTGGATCGGTACTGGCCGCGGCGCACACGCGGCAACACTCGCGACCAAACCCGTCGAAAGCCGAAACGCAGTTCTCTAGCGCGTCCTCTACCAAGTGTCGCTGCAGTTCAGCATCTTGGGTGGCGGCCAAGGTTAGTTGACGGCGTACCAGCTCGAGATTTCGCTCCAGGATCTGCAGTGAGTTGTGGATGCGACAATCAGGGCAGTACGCGAAGACACCAAAAACAGAGTACTCAAGCGCACAGGAATCGCACTTCACCTCAGTCTCGAGGGACTCCTCCCGATAATATCGGATGGGAACAGGAGGACCATCCTTGACCTTCATGCTGAGCCCTATCCCGAACGCGCCTTGGGGCTTGTGATCGAACTCAAGTCGTTTGAGGTCGCGCCTGATCGCATCGACGACTTGACCAAGAACAACTGATTTGGCGTACTCGACCTGAGCCTTGGTGAAGAACTTGCCGGACGAATCGGTGTGACCGCAGTACGGGCAATGGCGGGTTTCTACGCCCGGCAGGCCCGTGCCCAGCTTGACTTTGAAATAGCCCTCGCACGCCGGTTGGGGGCATTCGCGCCCTATGTAGCCATTCTCATCAGGAGGAATGGTCACGCTTACCTGGTTTCCAAGGCCCTCGAAGGCGTCAAACCCGAATGCCATATGCTCGGTTCCTATGCGAGGCTGAGCTTGCCCAAACGCGCACCCAGTTCGCGCTTCACCTGATTGTTGACATGGTATCGCGACATGACCGCAGCCGTTAGCGCTTGCTCAGACAGGGCCAAATCGATGTCGGTCGCAGGCCATTCCTTGGAGTCTTTCAGCGCCTGAACGCCAATCACGGTTTCAACCAAGGCTTGAGCGAACCATCCTCTTACGGTCTCGGTGACCGTGTCCCTTACGGCCGGTTTATCAGCATACTCCGATGACCAGTGATCAATCATGTCGATGAACACTCGGAAGTCGGCATTAATCAGGAGTTTGTTCTGTTCCAACAGAAAGCGAGCTGCGCGATCCTCGATGTCGCCCGAGTCACGGGTTCCATCGCGCTCGCTAACCCAAATGATCTCCGGAAAGACATCGGGGCGTACCCGCTTTCCTGGGTCTCCGTCCTTCTTCAAGAAGACCGAGTACACACCTCCAGCGGCTCCTCCCTCGTTACCGGAACGCGATCCGCCCGTCGGGTGCTGGCTCTCCTCTCGCACCATCGTCCTTCCGCCCCCTCCGCGTCGAGTTTCATCGATCGCGAGATCTCCACTTGGCGCCGGGCGGTACCTGCTCACCTTGTAGAGGTCGAGAATGTCTTGGAGTCGGTCTCTGATCGCTTGTGAGACGTCGCCAGCCTTTGCCCCTGCCGCTACTTCATTGATCAGCTCGTCGATTTCCTCCGGAAGGTGTTCCCGAAATTCAGCCGCCCAGTCTGCCCATGGGAGCGGCTGATTGTTGATCATGAGCTGGGTTCTGGACGTCGTTGTGGTAACACGGCAATCATCGGAGTGCTCGGGCTCGACGTAAATCACGACGCGCTTATGACCAAGGATGACCCCGAAATTCTGAAGTCGCGCGGTGCCAGCCCTGCCGTTGACCGTCTCATACAATTCGTTCTGGTGGAGTGCTGCCATATGGCCACTCGAGTCAACAAAGCCTGCATCGGCGTTCAACGCCGGTGAGTCTTCCAGTATCCACCATTGCGCCCGCGCGTTCGACAGCTGGACGGTCCCGTTGGCCTGCGCGTGAGACCGAAGGTATGCGGCTTGCCCAATTATCGTCCGGAGCTTGTTGTGATCGCCGTCCGACCGAGGGAACTGCCATCCCTCGCGCGCCTGAACGGTGATTCCATCCGGAAAGATGAAGTAGCGCGAGTTCAGGTACTTCGCGATCCAGCGAGACTTGTTTGGCGCGCCCTCCGGAGCCTCGACGGTATCCTCGTCGGCAATGTTGCCGTGGAGGACAATCCTTGTTCCGTGCTCCGAGATGATATCGGGTTTGACTGCATCTTCGACCGAGGCGTGATGCCCGTAGCTCCCATCAGGCCTTTCGATCTGCCGAAGTCCGTACTGGCCTGTGGCAGGATCGCGCCAGAGGTGGATCATCGCGCCTTGGGCCTTCTTCCACGATAGATAGATGAGCCCATGGTGATTCCGGGTCGCAGCCGCAATCTTCGCTCCGACACCGTAGTTCCCGGCGATACTCTGCTTCTGCGCAGACGAGGAGAGCTGGTTGATGTAACGTTCCATCTCGTCGCCAGTCATTCCGTCACCGTTGTCGGTGACACAGAGCTTCAGTGCACCTGGGATGCCCAAGTCGTGAGATGTCCAGTCGACATCCCAGACCACCTGGCCCACCTTCTCAGGCGTGCGCCCTATGGCCTCGATTGCGTTTTGGGTGAGCTCGCGAAGAAACTGCAGCGGGTGGCAGTCCTCGCCAAGCCTGTCGAGGAGAAAGCCAGTGTTCTCAACCTGTAGCGGGAGAGTGCCAGAGCCGTCAGTGCGGGGTGTTCTGCTCATACGAACTCCTTCAGTCACGAGAGGTAGGTTTTGGCGACCCCTCAGGTCCAAAAGGTGCCGTTCCAGGGATTGGGTGGGTGGGAGGACAGTCAACGTCCTGCGGCCCACGAGTCCCGAAGCGGCCGGGAACAACGAATCAGTTTTGTTGCTGCGCCCTTCATGACTCAGCCGTGTGAATGTCTGCTCGGAACGTGGGGCCCAAACTGGGTGCGACGCACGGGCAGATACCGGAACTTAGGGGGAGTCTGACTGCCGCGCCAGTTGCCGGACGCCTCGGAATCTTCCTGCCCAGTCGCAACCCGGTTAGGTACGAGATTCCAATGGCATCCGTATGGGAGACCCGATGGGTAACTCCCCTATCGCGTAGACAGTTGAAGGTGGACTTTCGGAGTGCCCAGACCGAAGGAGTCGGGCATGCGAAAGTCAGGCTTTACCGAGAGTCAGATCCTGGCCGTCTTGAAGGCGGGCGAGGCCGGGACGCCGGTTGGCCGAGATCATCCGGAAGCATGGGATCAGCCGCGATCTTCCAAGGTGTCACGACCGCTGGACGGCGCGAGGCCTGTCTCCTCATGGCGATGGGATCTCGGATGCCGGTCGACCGATGGCCGCCTGGCGCCGCGCCACGCCAATCTGCGCCGGCGTGAGCGAGCTGACCACCCCAGGCTTCGAACAAGCGTTGGCCATGATGTTGCGCGTCGAATCACATGGCTGATGTCGAAGGGTGAGGGAGTGACCCAACTCATGGGCCAGTGTGCCGCCACCGCGGCCGTAGGCCGGCAATTCATAGCCGAATCCCCGCTCGGCCACGATGGCGCCCGCCAGTTCCGGCAGGAACGACCCGCCGGCGATGCCTCCAAAGTCCTGTATGAGAAACAGGTTCCAGCCCGGGCTCAGGAGTCGATTGCGCGGAACAAAGGCGACCAAGCGCTCGTGCGTGACGGGGACCGAGCCAGCGATTAGCGAATCGAGCAGGCTGCCGTTCGGGGCTTCTTCTTCAACGACCGATTCGACCACCCACTCGATAGCGGCTTGACGCCATATCATGTTGGCAAACGCGACCATCGTGTCGACGCTCGCGGCATTGCGGGTGGTACTGACAGCCCGGCTCGTCACCGAATGCAGCAGGTGCACCCTCAGCGGTAAGCGGAGGGCGCTGTCCATCGCTGGCGCTTGAGCTTGAACCACGGCAAGCAGGACTGTTGCGATCATTTCTCGCGCCGCCTAACGGACGCAGTTAGGTGGCCACATTGGCCACTAGCTAACCTCAATTGTACACTCGCGCCTATAGAATGGCGGGTACTCCTCTGAAGTTGGGGCACGGAGGAACACACCAAACTCAAGATCATACCGCCCCGGGGTTGAGGGGGCGGGAAAGACCACCAGGGATCTTGGAAGCAACTGATACTGCTGACTGAACAGCTGGATGCCGCCAGTGGGCGATGAACGCCGGGTAATGTAGACATGGATAGGCGAAAGGCGAGCCGTGTCACGCGCGGAGCGAAGCCTGAGTGCGGCAGCTATATCCGCTCCTGCCCTATGAGCACGTGTAGGACAGGAGGCCCGCGCGAACGCGCCAAGGTCGCTGAGCAGGTAGCCCTTCGCGCTTGCCGGAAGGACAAACGGCGGTATCTGAAGTGGGTTTGGAGCTAAGGCCAGGGGGGCGGTAGCCGTGTCACCTTTCAGCGGGACCGGTACGGTAGCGCGCGGCCGGGTCGCGAGGCGAAGCGCCGTCATCTCGCTGATCATCTGGCGCAGGAGCGCCTGCTGAGCGCTGTCACTTCTCACAATCACGCGTGTCGTCGTGTCCTGATTGAGGACCACGACCGCCGTGGGTCCCTGATATCTCTGCCAGACCACTCCAGTCACACCACCGACCGCCAAGATGACCAGCGCCCACGCGGCCTGCACGAAGTGCTTCCGATGAAATGGATTCGTGTCGGGATCGCCGGCAGTCACGCGTTTCCCAGATGTCGGACGCGCATCGCCTTGCACCCAGCGCAGACCAACCCAAGCTGTTCCGCTGCTGCTGCGCGGGCGCTGAATGTGCCGAGTGGAGCAGATGGCTCGGCCACGAGCGAGGATTCCTTCCTCGCTGGCGGAACCAACCGCTTGGTGAGCAGGACCTTTAGCGCCTCATCGAGCATGGCTGGCGCTCCAAAGAGAGGCTGGGTCGGCGATGCTGTCCAGGGCACTCATGCGGCCCAGTTGCTTCGCTCCCTCCCAGATGGGCAAGAGCTTGTCTCGATATGGAAGTGTGAATGCCGCAAGTTCGCCGCGGAGTCCGGCAAGCTCTTTCTGTGGTCGCAGATCGAGCGAGTGCTCCAGTCTCTCCCTGCCCTCGCTTAGCCCCTTTGCCAGAATGCTTGCTATCTCCTCCACAAACCTCTCGTGACCAAAGAGGCTCGTGGCAATCGCCACGCCAAACTGGTCGTAGCGACGTTCATGCGGAAGATCATGCCATTGCTGAACGGCGCCATCGGACACAAATCTGATGAATGTCGTTACCAATTCTTCGAATGAGGCCAGAACGGGATCGCGGAGCATAGTGGTGGCGTGGCCGAGTTCATGACCTAGTAGGTAAGCGAAGTACGCCGGATACTCCGGCTGTGCACTTGCCCACTTCTCACCTACTATCACTCCACACTCCCACTGCAAGTCGAAATGATTCTTCAGACCATAGATGTTGGCGGCGTCGCGAATGTGACGACGGGGAATTGCAATGGCTTGGAGATTGACACTAAGTAGCGGATCAGAAATAAGAAGCAATGCGTCTCCGGCCGGCAGAGTGGCCTCGGCAACGATGTCCTCAATTGCCGAGTTCGGAATGAACGACTGATTGATGAGCGCGATGTCCGCCATGAAGGAGTGCCAGCTAACGGACAGGCGTTAACCTGCGAGCGCGGTCGCCCCGCAGCAAGACCTTGGCACGACGTTGGGCCGCGCTCGACAGCTTAAACGCATAGTCAGGCCGGCACCGATCACACATGCATGCCCAGGAACTTCCTCAGGTCGGTGGCGCGCGTAGCAGGTGTGGCACGGCCGGGAAACAGCCGCACCGTTCCAAGTGTCCTCATCGCGCCGATCTCCGCCCTCGGCATCAGCGAACCACTCTTCTGGCTCCGCTCGAGAACCCAAAAGTACAATGTGTACTGACGCCGAACGATGTCGATGAGCATCTTAGCAGAGTCGTCCGGCGGGACCAACTTGGGACAGAATGCCGCAAGAAAGCGAGGATGCTTTGCCGCGCGCCTCTTTGATAACCATACTCTCCGCTGTGTGAACTTGTCATCATTGGACATTCGCTTGATTTGGACCTTGCGCCCGTTGATTGTGACCGAGCGGTGGAGGCCACCGGTGAGCGCTCGCAGTGTCCACGACTTGCCCCAATCCTCGTGGCCAACAATGAAGAAAGCACGCTGCTTTGCCATTTGTGCTCCGGTGACGGCCTAACGAATAGCGTTAAGCTGCGGCGCGGCCGCCGACAGCCAGGGCAATGTATGCGACGGCTGGCCGCGCCGTCGGCTCAACGCATGGTTAGAGAGTAGGCGGACTAGAGTCGCGACTGCAGCTCGGCAATCGCGGCTTTGAGTTGTGCCCGCTCTACCTCAGGGTCCTCCGCCTGAATGAACTCAACGGCGGAGAACCCGTCTCCACGACGGCGGTTCTGGGGCGGCTCGAGAGCTCGGATCAAGAGGGCCTCCATGGCCGCAATCAGCTGTTCCGCAGAGTGCCCCTGCGTGGGCTTCCCCAGTTCACCAGCGTCGGTGATCGGACATAGGCCAAACCAGGAGAAGCGATTCCAACGAGTCTTCAGCCGGTCATACGTGTGCTCATAGAGCCGTGTGCCGAGCCGGCGATCTGTGCAGCGCCCAACGTAGACAACTTCGCGGCCGTCATACAGGAGGTAGATTCCGCGCTGCTCCGCCAGGTCGACGGGGTCCGCGCCTATCTGCTGTCGGCCTAGGATCGACGGGTCCGCTGTCCACCGAACTCTGGCCCTATCCCAGAACATGCCGAAAGCATAGATGGGACCTTCGAGCTCGTCGGGCTCAGTCTCGGGAGCCTCCGTTAAGGTAGGTGCGACGGCGATGGTCGCAGTTTCTGGAGAGCGGAGGATGTACTCTCCGCGAGCAACCCTTTGAAACGGCGACCGATCACCCTCGCTGTTTAGCGATGTAGTAATGAACGCGTTGACCGTCGAAGCCGGAGTTGCGCCGACGCTCTTGCGGAGTCCTTCGGCTGCGACGCGCTCCGCGATGGCTGCGTAATGCATGGCTGCGGCTTCTCTGCGCAGAACGGCAATGATCGCTTCACGCCAAGGCATGTCGGCCAAGTAGGTGCTCCTCGAGTGGCCTGCTCTCTAACGAACAGCGTTAAGCTGCTGCGCGGCCGCCGACAACTGGAGAATGCCGTAGACGGCGGGCCGCGCCGGCAGCTTCAACGCGTAGTTAAGCCGCGGCAAAGTGAACCAGCTAGGACGCTGTAAGGTACAGCCAAGACATGGAATGGCGCGAAAGCGCACTGCGCTTGCCGCCTTCAAACTCAAGCGCGGACCTTACTACCGCCGCAGTGCCCAGTGCGCCAAACGCCGCTACCGCAGCCTTGGCCGCGAGGAGAGCAGGAAGTGCTGGCACGAATACACTGGCGCCGATGAGGGCGGCGACCAAGACCTTCTCATTGAAGAGGAGCTTCCCCTTCTCGAGAGAGAGCTCGGAACGCAGATTGGCAACATCGCTACGCATGGAGGCCTTGAACTCCGCAAGAATGGTTGCTACATCGGCATCGCCTCTAGCTTCTGTTGTGAGCCGAGCGACATAGGTGTCAACGGCCTCTCGGTATTTTGCGCGGAACTCCCTCAAGCCACGACCGGGCCGTCTTGCCTCCTCCTCTCGCACTTCAACTAGGCGCTTAAGTGAGATCGGCTTCGACGAGACGAGGTCGAGCGAGATAGTCGCAAGCCTGCGGCGTGCCGAGCCAGCACTGATTTTGTTGTGCGGGGTGAGGGCAGTTCCTCCTAGACGTGCAAGCAGCCACCTAGTGAGCCAGGCATAGGCGTCCGTACGGTCAGTAATGCGCTCCCTGGTTCCGCCCGCACACTGCTCTGCAAGCACGGACATGAGCAACAGTCCAACGGGCCTGGGGACCTGATAGTCCCTTGACGCACGGTCAAGAGAACTAAGGTTCTTTTGCCCCAACAAGTGCCATGTCTCCATCAGAAACTTCTGAGGATAGATGAGATGCTGCGGCCAGTCGTTTCTGCGGCGTGGATTGAAGGGTCCACCGAATACCCAGTGCGGCAAGCCCCTAGCGACAACGTCAGCTATTGCCTTGTGAGCCTTGAGCTGCTCGCCATGAGAAGGGAGATGCTCACGAACGAGAACTTCATGAGCTCGACGTACGAGCGGTGACATGCCCTGCGGAAGCGGATGGTTCGATTGCGGTACTATGGTCTCGATGCTGTCCCAGAAGAGCAGCCCCTGCTTGAGTGTGTCCTCATTCTGGATTGTCGTGTGCGGGTAGTAGAGGGCGTTGATCACTTAGTCTCCCGAGAGGCAGATACGCTCTTTGGCCGCGGCATGGCTACTGCTTAAGCTGAATTGTATGCAGGCCCTGGTTGCATGAATGGACCTGTGAGCGCGGCTCACTCGCATAAGACAATTGTCCGACTATCCTGTGGACATGTCGCCACGCTCTTCGACTGGCCTCCTCAGCTCCCTGGGCCGAGACGGAGCGGACCAGGCGCGCGAATCCCCAACCTGCACCGCGGTCGCCCGCACCGCCACCTGGGGCTACCCCTAGTCTCATAAGTACCCCGGTGCGTTGACCCCCGCCGCTCACCCCCTAGATTGCTGACGGGATGACCAGCCCCGCGCCACCTCTCGACCCCCGGCTCACCGAGCAGCGCAATCCCGCCACCGCTGCCATCGACCTCGCCTCACCCCTCGAGATCGTCGAGCTGATGAACCGCGAAGACGGCCACGTCATCGAAGCCGTCCACGCCGTGCGCGCGCAGATCGCCCAGGCCATCGAGCTGGTCGAAGCCGCCTTCCGCGCCGGCGGCCACCTCTACTACTTCGGCGCCGGCACCAGCGGCCGCCTCGGCGTCCTCGACGCCAGCGAATGCCCCCCCACCTTCGGCACTGACCCCTCAATCGTTCAGGGGAGCATCGCCGGCGGCTACCCCGCGCTGGTCAAAAGCGCCGAAGGCGCCGAAGACGACTTCGACGCCGGCGCCCACGCCGTCGATGCCCGGGAGGCCGGCCCGCACGACGTGGTCTTCGGCATCGCCGCCAGCGGCGGCACGCCCTACGTCAAAGGCGCCATCGCGCGCGGCGTCTCGCGCGGCGCGAAGACGATCATCCTGGCGTGCACCGATCCGCCCCAGGACCTCCTCATCAACTGCGACGTCTCCATCCTCCCCAAGGTCGGCCCCGAAGTCCTCACCGGCTCGACCCGCCTCAAGGCCGGCACCGCAACCAAGATGGTCCTCAACATGGTCACCACCGGCGCGATGATCCGCTGGAGCAAAGCCTACGGCAACCTGATGGTGGACCTCCTCGCCCTCTCGGCCAAGCTGCACGACCGCGGCGAGCGGATCGTGATGGAGGTCTGCGGCGTGACGCGCGAAGTGGCCCGCTCCGCGATCGCCGCCGCGGGTGGCCACGTGAAGACCGCGATCGTGATGCAGAAGCGCGGCGTGGACCGCGCCGAGGCCGAACGGTTGCTCGCCGAGGTGGGCGGCTACGCGCGGAAGGCCGTGGGCGAGCCGCCGCCGGTCACCCAGGCGGCCAGCCGTTCCGCCGCCAGGTGAGCGCGAGCCGGGCGCCCCTGCTCGCCGCCGGGGTCATGTCCGGCACCTCGCTGGATGGCGTGACGGGCGCGCTGGTGCGGATTGAGGAGCCGGCCGATGGAGAGTTCAAGATCCAGCTGCTCGCGCGGCGCACTATTCCCTATGGAGCCGAGCGCGAACGGCGCGTCAGCGACGCGATCGAAGGGGGCCGGGCGCTGGACCTGGCCATCCTGCACGCCGACCTCGGCGAGTGGTTCGCGGAGTGTGTCGAGACGCTGCTCGATGACGCCGGCGTCGCCGCGGCCTCGCTCGCCTTCGTGGCCTCGCACGGCCAGACAATCTGGCACGAGCCGCGCCGCTCGTCCTTCCAGCTCGGCAACCCGGCGGTGATCGCCGAGCGGCTCGGCGTCGCGGTGGTGAGCGACTTCCGCTCGCGCGACGTCGCGGCGGGCGGGGAAGGGGCGCCGCTGGTGCCCCGCGCCGACCGGCTGCTCTTCGCCGCCGAGGGGGCGCCGCGCGCCCTGCTCAATATCGGCGGCATCGCCAACGTCACGCTCGTCCCCGCCAGGGGTGACGACGCGCCGCTGCTCGCCTTTGACACCGGACCCGGAGTGATGGTGATCGACGCCTGCGTCCAGAAGCTGTTCCCGGGGATGCGCTACGACGACGGCGGGCGCCTCGCCCGGTCGGGCCGAGTGCTCGACGACGTCGCCGAAGAGTGCCTCGCCCACCCCTACTTCGCCGAGCAGCCGCCCAAGTCCACCGGCCGCGAAATGTTCGGCGTCCACTACGCCGACGCCCTGATCGCGCGCTGCTTCGAGATGGGCGGCAAGACCGCCGACGTGGTCGCCACGGCGACCGGCATCACCGCCTGCGCCATCGGCCGCGCGGCCGCGTTCATCCCGCCCGCCCTCCAGCCGCGCGACGTGGTGCGCTCCGGCGGCGGGGCCCGCAACCCGGCGCTGGTCGCGGCGCTCGAGGCCGCCTGGACGGGCACCACCCACCGCGCCTTCGACGATCTCTTCTTCGACGGCGACGCCAAGGAGGCCGTGGCCTTCGCCTTCCTCGGCTACCTCACCTGGACGGGCCGCGCCGGCAACGAGCCCGGCGCGACCGGCGCCGCCGGCCCCCGCGTCCTCGGCTCGGTCACGCCCGCATGAGCGCCTTCGCCGAAGTCGTGCTGCCGGCGATCCGCTGGGACGCCGAGAAGGGCTTCGCACCCGCGCGCGCCGACATCGAGCGGTGGCTGAAGCTCGGCGTCGGTGGCTTCATTCTGTTCGGCGGCGAGAAGGGCGCGGTCCAGGCCCTGACGCGCGACCTCCAGGAAGCGGCACACGGCGACCTGCTGATCGCCAGCGACCTGGAACGGGGTGCCGGGCAGCAGGTACAAGGCCTCACCAGCCTCCCGCCGCTGCTCGCCCTGGCCGGCCTCGGCCGGGAGGCCGTCGTGGAGGCCGCGACCATCACCGCCCACGAGGCCCGCAGCGTCGGCATCAACTGGGTGCTCGCGCCGGTCTGCGACCTCGACATCGAGCCGCGCAACCCCATCGTCCAGACCCGCAGCCTGGGCGCCGACGCCTACGACGTCGCGCACTACGCCGCGGCCTGGACCGCGGCCTGCCAGGCGGCCGGTGCGCTGGCCTGCGCCAAGCACTTCCCGGGGCATGGCCGCACCACGCTGGATTCGCACGCCACGTTGCCGGTGGTGAGCGTCGGCCGCGAGCTGGAGCGCGACCTGCTGCCGTTCCGCCGTGCGGTGGAAGCCGGCGTCGCCGCGGTGATGACCGCGCACGTGGCGTTCCCGGCCTGGGAACCCTCGGGCGTGCCGGCCACCCACTCCCGGGCGCTGCTGCGCGACCTGCTGCGCCACGACCTCTTTTTCAGCGGCCTCACCGTGACCGACGCGCTGATCATGGAGGGCGCCAAGGGCGGGAGTTCGGAGGTCGAGGGCTGCCTGCGCGCGCTCCGCGCGGGCTGCGACCTGCTTCTCTACCCGCGCGACCCCGAGGCGGCTATCGACGGGATCGAGTCCGCCGCGCGCTCCGATCGGGGCCTCGAGACGCACACCGCGCAGGCCTCGCTGCGGCGCGAGGAGGCGCTGCACCGCGTCGCCGCCGACACGCCGGCGCCGGGGGCGCTCGCCGGTTACGCCGAGCGCGGCGCCGCGCTGTGCCAGGCGAGCGTCAAGATGCTGCGCGGCGATCCGCCCAAGGTCCGGGGCGCGGTGTCGATCGAGATCGTGGACGACGACGCCGGCGGACCCTACCCGCTGCCGCCCCGGGGCGCCTTCGCCGGGGAGCTGAAGCGGCTCGGGGTCGAGGTCGCGGCCAAAGGCGAGCGCGTGGTGCTGCTCTTCGCCGACGTGAAGTCGTGGAAGGGCCGCGCCGGCCTCTCGGCGGACAGCGTCGCGCGGCTCACGACGCTGATCGGGCCCGCGACGCCGGTGATCTGCTTCGGCCATCCGCGGCGCCAGCTCGAGATTCCCGGCCTGGGTCCGGTGGTCTGCGCCTGGAGCGGCGACGAAGCGATGCAGCGGGCGGCGGCGCAGCGTTTCGCGAATGGCTGAGCGCTCGACAGTCGACTGTCAACTGTCGACTGTCAACTCTCAGTAGTGCGCCTTCTCGACTGGACCGTCGTCCTCGCGTACCTGGGCGGCACCCTCTGGCTCGGTCTCTACCTCGCGCGCAAGGGCTCGCAGAGCCTCAACGAGTACTTCCTGGGCGGCCGCGCCATTCCCTGGTGGCTGGCGGGCGGCTCGATGGCGGCGACCACCTTCAACGTGGACACCCCGCTCTACGTCGCGGGGCTGGTGGCGCGCCGCGGGATCGCGGGCAACTGGGAGTGGTGGTGCTTCGCCGGGGCCCACGTCGTGATGCAGGTGATCCTCGGCCCGATGTGGCGCCGCGCCGAGGTGATGACCGACGCCGAGCTGATCGAGCGGCGCTACCACGGCCGCCCCGCGGCGCTGCTGCGCGGCACCCGCGCCTTCTTCTTCGGTATCCCGCTCAACTGCATCGCGATCGGCTACGGGATGCTGGCCATGCGGAAGGTCATGGTCGCGCTGGACGTGACCGCCGTCCTGCACCTGCCCGGCGATCCGCAGCTCTGGGCCGTCTCGCTCATCGTCGTCCTCACGCTGGTCTATGCCGCGGCCTCGGGACTCTGGGGCGTGGTGTGGACCGACTTCTTCCAGCTGGTGCTCAAGATGATCGGCGCGCTGCTGGTGGCGGGCTACGCCCTCGCCGAGGTCGGCGGGCTGGGCGGCCTGCGCGCCCAGCTCGCCGCGACCGGCCACGCCGATGCGCTGCGGATGGTGCCGCACCCGGGCGACGCGGCGCTGCCGATGAGCACCTTCGCCGCCTATCTCATGCTCCAGTGGTGGACCTATCGCGGCGCCGACGGCGGCGGGATGTTCGTCCAGCGGCTCTCCTCGGTGGCCAGCGAGCGCGAGGCCGAGAAGGCGTCGATCCTCTTCAACGTCCTGAACTACGTGGTGCGGACCTGGCCGTGGGTGATCGTGGCGCTGGCCGCGCTGGTGGTGCTGCCGAAGCTCCAGGATCCCGAGATCGCCTACCCGCTCATGATGAAGCGCTACCTGCCGCCCGGCGTCCTGGGCCTGGTCTTCGCGAGCCTGGTGGCCGCGCTGATGAGCGCCGTCTCGACCCAGATCAACTGGGGCGCCTCCTACGCGGTGCGCGATCTCTACCAGCGCTTCTGGGACCGCGAGGCACCGCAGCAGCGGCTGATCGTGGTGGCGCGCCTCGCGACGATCCTGATCACGCTGCTTGCGGCGGCGGCGAGCTTCTACATGGACGACGTCGGCAAGGTCTTCCGCTTCATGGTGCTGTTCGGGAACGGCACCGGGATGGTCCTGCTGCTGCGCTGGTTCTGGTGGCGGGTCAACGCCTGGGCGGAGTGGAGCGCGCTGTTGGCCGGGACGGCGATCGCCATCGTGCTCACGGCGGTGCCCGGCCTCTCGACCTTGGGCTTCGGCGTGAAGCTCGCGTGCACCGCCTTCGGCACCATGGCCATCTGGATCCCGGTGATGTTCCTCACCGAGCCGGAACCCGACGCGATGCTCGACGCCTTCTACGCGCGGGCCCGGCCGGGCGGGCCAGGGTGGGCGAGCGTCCGGGCCCGCACCGGCGTCGCGCCCGCGGCGCCGCTGGGCCGCCAGCTCGCCGAAGTCGTGGCGGTGCTGGCCATGGTCCTCGGCGCGATGCTCGGCATCGGCGGCGTCGTGGTGGGGAGCAGCGCCTGGACGCTCGGGGGCTTCGGGGCGGCGGCGGTTGGAGTGGCGGGGAAGCGGATCCTCGTCCCCCTTCGCGCCTCCCGCGAGTAAGACTCGCGCCGCGCCTCCCGCGAGTAAGACTCGCGGCTCGGCAAGGCCGCCGCTGATAGCGGCGAGGGGCAGATCGAGGCGGCTATCAGCCGCCATCGCCGAGCAGCGGCTCTCAGCCGCTGGACCGCGCCTCCCGCGAGTAAGACTCGCGGCTCGGCAAGGCCGCCGCTGATAGCGGCGACAAGCAGATCGAGGCGGCCTTCAGCTTTCAGCCTTCAGCCTTCAGCTTCAGAACATCAGCGCCAGTCCAGCCCCGACGCGCACGCCGGGGTTGCTGGAGCCGCTGATGTTCGCGGCGCCGAACTCGAGGTGGACGGGTCCGAGGTAGAGGCCCGTACCGCCGCTGAAGGTCACCTGCTTCGCGAAGTCCGTTCCGATCCCCACCCGCAGCGGCACAATGCCGAGCAACACGTACTCCGCTCCTGCCGCCACGTACTGCGAAGGCGGATGGTCGAGGCCATCGGTCAGTCTCACCTGGCCGTCGGCCGCCAGGAGCAGCTTGCCGAGGTGCAGCGACGCGCCCACCCGGGCCAGCCGCGAGAAGTGCGAGTTGGCCAGCGTGCTGTCGCGGAATGCGCGGGCAGCCGGGTCGGTGTCGATCTGCGCGCCGGTCAGGACCGAGTCGGTGTGGGTGTCGGGCACCGGGCCGCCGTTGGGGCCTTGCGTGACCGCGTAGTCGAAGCGCTCGTAGCGCAGGCGGCCGGTCTTCCACGACATGCTGTTCACCAGGTTGACCAGCGTCGCGCCCACGGTGAGCCCGCCGGGCAGCTCCAGCATGCCGCCGACGTCCAGGCCGAACCCGCTTCCCGGAGCATCGCCGAACGAGCGGTTGCCGGCCGGATACTCGGTATAGAGCACCTGTCCCGCGCCGTGCGCGTTGAAGGTCGGGCTCACCTGGAACTGGCTCGACGTCTCGGCGCCGCGTCCCAGGCCGTGGCCCCACACCTTCTTGGCGGTGGCGCCGACGCTGATGCGGCCCAGCGGTGTGCTGACCAGCGGCCAGCCGACGCTCAGCGCGGCGGTGCTCGCGGCCCAGCCGCTCCCCCGGGAGCCACTGGCGGTGAACAGCTTACCCGGGTTCGACGCGTTGCCGTTGAGGGCCAGGTCCACGGCGTCCTTGCCGAGGCGGGCGTCCATGTCGCCCGCGGTGCCGAGCGACAGCGCGAAGCGCCCGATGGAGATGCCGAAGGGGCTGACGCCGACGATGGTCCGGACGCCCAGCGCGGTGTCGATCCGGGCGAGAATGTCGGCCTTGTCCTGCGGGCTCAGGAACTTGTCGGCGTACTTGCGGAAGTCGCTGAGGCCGAGGTCGGTGCTGCCGAACTCGAGCGAGGCCTGGGGCAGGCCGAGGGTGAAGCCCGGCCGGTGCTGTACGCCGAGGGCGGCGGGGTTCCAGGCGGCGGCTTCGAAACCGCGCGCGTTGACGGTGTACGCGCCGCCCAGGCCGAGGGCGCGCGTCGAGTTGTTAGGCAGCTGCGCCGCCAGCGCGGTGGGCGCCAGGAGCAGCATCAGCGGCAGCACGAAGCGTCGCATGGTGGCTCCTAGCGGGAGACGTGAATGGTGGCGAGCAGGGCGAGTCGGATGTTGATCGTGCCGTTGGCCGCCGTCACGACCACGGACCCGGGTCCGGGATTGCTCACCGTCCCGCTCAGCCGGATGTACAGCGACCGGCCCGCGTTGGCCGTGGCGCGGATCATCGCGAGGTTGGTGGCCGACGTGGTCACCTTGATGGTTTCGGTCGCCGCAATCGCAAACGGCAGCGAAATCGTCGCCGGGCCGAAGGCGCTCGTCGAATCGATCTGGAGCGTCATCGCACCGTTGAGGGCCAGGCTGGCTTGCTTGTCCAGCGTCATCTGGACCTGGCCGGTGTCCGCGGCGTCCTTGAGGAGCGACCCCACGGACTTGTCGAGCGGCTGCTGCTGGGTCGGAAAGCTCACATTCTGCGGCGGGAACCCCGCCGGAATGGTTCCGGCCGGCACGGTGAGCGACTGGCTCGGCAGCGGGACGTTCCAGTTGGCGTCCCACTGAGGCAGCAGCGGGATCTCGCCGCAGGCGGTGGTGACGCAGATCACGGCCGCCAATGCCGCGCGCTTCAGGGGTGTGGTCATGGACAACGCTACCTAGGACGGGTGGGCAGGCGCCACACCCTGCGTCACGGGATCAGTGTGGCAGGAGCCCCAATGCGCGCGAGATCGGCAGCCCGACGATCGCCCGGCCGCCGCTGCCGACGCGGCCGCCGAACTCGATGCCGATCACCTTGCCGGTCCGGTCGAAGATGGGCGAGCCCGACGCGCCCACGCCGCTGAACGATTCCAGCTCGTAGAGCGAGTCGGCGATCACATTGGTGACCGAGCCGGTGACCAGCGTGGCGCGCGTGCCGCCGCCCGGGAAACCGATGAGCGCGATCGGCTCGCCCACCGCCGCCGGCGCGTCGGCGAAGCCGGCGATGGCGGGGAAGGGGCCGCGCGATTCGAGCTGGATGACGGCGACGTCGGCGTCGGGCGAGGTGGTCACCAGCCGCGCGGGCAGCACCTCGGTCGAGCCCGAGAACTGGATCGCGATGTCGCGCGGCGTGCTGCCGTCGTCGGCGGTCACCACGTGGCGGTTGGTGAGCATCACGCCGCTGGTGCTGACCGAGAACGCGGTGCCGGTCCACATCCGGCTGGTGTCGGCGAACCGCACGTAGATGATCGCCACCGCCTTGTCGTTCAGGTTGCGGATGGCGGTGTAGTCGACGCCCTGGGCCTGCTGGATCGCCGCGCTGCGCCGCGAGAAGGTGTCGATGCGGCTGGTGAGCTGCACCCGGCGGGCGGGGTCCAGCTCGGCGGCCAGCGCGTTCTGGAGCGAGGTCTTCTCGGAGTCGGTCCGCGTCTTGAGCCGGCGCAGCGCGGCCAGCTCGAAGGTGAGCGAGTCCCGCTGGTGCTCGATGCCGGCGATCACCGTGTTCGACTGCCGGCCCTGCCAGTACACCACGCCGAGCGCGCCCAGCACCAGGATGACGAGCGCCAGGGCGAGGCCCCGGGCCCGCGACTGCTGGTGCGTGATCTGGGCGCGGAGCACCGAGGTCTTGGAGGGCTGGCGCCCGGCCGGCGAAGGGGGCCGCATCGGCGCGGCGGGCGTGAGGTCCGCGGGCGTCGTCGGGCGCCGGGCTCCCTCGTCCAGGGACTGGGCCGGCGTGCCCTCGGGCTTGGTCGGGTTGACCTTGGGCGGCGCGTGCACCGCCTCCATCACGACTTCCGCGTCGCTCTCTTCGTGAACCAGGTGGAAGCTCACCTCGGGGCCGTGCACGCCGAACTTCATGACGTCGCCGTCGGCCAGGGTGCGCTCCCCCGACAGCTTCTCGCCGTTGACGTAGGTGCCGTTGGTGCTGCCGAGGTCCCGCAGGATGAACGCCTCGCCGGACTTCACGATCGCGCCATGGCGGGTCGAGGCGTCGAGGTCCTGCTCGGCGTCGAACCGGACGTCGCTGAGCGGGTGGCGGCCGATGCCGATGTAGGACTTCTCGTAGACGTCGCGGTGGCCGGCGCGGGCCCCCGAGACGATGCGCAGCTCGCACTTCACGCGGCGATCCTCAGAAGGGCCACCACGGCTTCTTTTTCTGTGGTGACGGTGGGAACAGGGGCGACGAGGCCGGCGCCGCCGGGGCAGTGGCCTGCGCGGGCGGGTCCGCCACGGCGGGGGCGCTGCCGGTGGACTCCGTCTTCCGGCCGCTGGTCGAGGGCCGGTAGACCGGCACCGGCTCGGTGGTGGACTCGGTGTCGAGCAGCGGATAGACCTGGTGCCCCACGACCTCGGAGCCGTCGGGGCCCGCCACCTCGCCGCCGAAGCGCGCCACGATGCAGGTGATGTTGTCGGGCCCGCCCCGGGTGTTGGCCAGCTCGATCAGCTCCTTGCACACGCTGACCAGGTCGGGCTGCTGGGTCACGATCCGGAGCATGTCGTCCTTCTGCACCAGGCCCGACAGGCCGTCGGAGCACATCACCAGGACGTCGCCCCGGCGGACTTCCTGCCGCGTGAGGTCCACCTTCACGTGGGGGTCGGGGCCCAGGGCCTGGAGGATGATGTTGCGCCGCTCGCTGACGGCGGCCTCTTCCTCGGTGAGCTCCCCGGCGTCCACCAGCCGCTGCATCAGCGACTGGTCCTTGGTGATCTGCGCGATCCTGCCGGCGCGGATGAGATAGGCCCGGCTGTCGCCGATCTGCGTGAGATAGAGCGCGCCCTCGAAGGCTCCCGCGGCGGTGGTGGTGGTGCCCATCCCGCGGTGCTCGGGGTGCGACTTGGCGTACTCGTGGATCCGGGCGTTGGCGAACTCGACCGCTTCCTTGAGCCGGAAGGCGAAGCGCTGCTCGCTCACCTCCTGGTCATTGCCCCACTCGCCGATCATGTGGGCGTAGATCGAGTCCACCGCGAGGTCGCTGGCGATCTCGCCCGCGGCCGCGCCACCCATGCCGTCGGCGACCACGAAGAGCGAGCCGCGCGCGCCCACTTCGTGATCGCGCACCTCGGGCTGGAGCGAGGCGATGCGGCGCGTCAGGTCGGCGACCAGGAAGCTGTCCTCGTTGTGGTCGCGCGTCTTGCCGACGTCGGTGCGCCCGAAGACTTCGACCTTGAGGCTCATGGATGCCTCAGGTTGGCCAGGGCGGCCTCGTACCGGTCGAGCTGCTCGCCGGTGGCGTATCGCTTGGCGTTCTCGTACCAGGTGATGGCGTTGTCGGTCTGGCCGGTCGAGACGTACACCGTCGCGACGATGGCCGCGGCCCTGGCCCGTACGAATGGCGGGATCTGGTCGTGGGTGTTGAAGATGGCCGTCGCCAGTTGGCGGGCGGTGCCCATCTGCGCATCGTCGTAGGCGTTGTCGGCCGCCTTGAGGGTGTCCGCCCAGATGGCGACGCCGCCCCCGGTGGGCGGCGGGTTGTTGGCCCGCGCCGTGGGCGTGTCGGGTCGGGTGTTCTGGTTCTGGATCCGGGTGTTGTTCTGGAGCTTCTGGGTGCCGCCCGGCGGCGGATTGGCGGCCACGCGACCGGTATCCCGCCCGGTCTGGTTCGCCGCCAGCTGCACCTGGTGGGTCGAGTCGGCGCCGGTCCCGCCCGGCCTCGGTGGACGCGTCATCAGGACCGCCACCGCGGCGATCGCGACCAGCCCGCCGCCGGTACCGACGATGATGCCGACCGGCAGCGATTTCTTCGGCGCGGCCGGGGAGGTCGTGGGAGCGGTGGGCGCCGGCCTGGCGGACGCTTTCTTCTTGCTGGTGGGCTGGGCCTTGGTGGCCTGGGTCAGCTCGTCCTTCGACATGATGTGCGTGGCGCCCTCGTGCGCGGGCTGCACCCGCGTCTCGGGGGCCTTCATCCCGGCCACCGCGTCCATCGCGTCGCGGCCGAACTCGGCGGCGCTCTGGTAGCGCTCGGCGGCGGTGCGGGCGAGGGCGGTGTTCATCACCAGCTGGAGCTTGGGCGGGAAGTCGATGTCGGTGCGCGCTTCGCTGAGCGGCATCGGATCGTCGGTGAGCCGCTTGATCATCGTTTCCTGCGCGCTGTCGGCCTGGAAGGGGAGGGTCCCCGTCACCAGCCGGTACAGCACCAGTCCGAGCGAGTAGGTGTCGCTGCGGCCGTCGAGCTTGTCGCCCGAGAGCTGCTCGGGGCTCATGTACTCCGGCGTGCCGACGACCAGGCCCGTCTTGGTGACCTTCTGGCCCGGCTCGTCCCCGCCCACCGCCCGGGCGATGCCGAAGTCCACCACCTTGACGATGTCCGCGCCGTCGCGGCCCTGGATCACCATGATGTTGTCGGGCTTGATGTCGCGGTGCACGATCCCGAGGTCGTGGGCCGCCTGGAGCGCGTCGGCCGCCTGCCGGATGATGTTCGCGGCGCGGGGTGCCGGGAGCGCGCCCTCGTCCTCGACGAGGTCCTTCAGCGAGTGCCCCTCGATGTACTCCATCGCCAGGTAGATCAGCCCGTCGCTGGTCTCGCCGAAGTCGAAGATCTGGCAGACGTTGGGGTGCGAGATGCGGCTGGCGTTGGACGCCTCGCGGTTGAAGCGGGCCACCGCGTCGGGGTCGTTGGCCATCGCCGCCATCATCACCTTGATGGCGCTCTTGCGTCCCATCTTCACGTGCTCGCCGAGATAGACGGCGCCCATGCCGCCCTCGCCGAGCTTCTTGAGGATGTGATAGCGGTCGGCGACGACCTGGCCGACCAGGTCAGACGACGCCGCCTTGGCCTTCAGCGTGGCGCCGTCGGCCTGGCAGAACTTGACGTTGTCGGGATACTCCCGGCCGCACGTCGGGCAGGTCTTCACGTCATCTCGATGGTCATGAGCTTGTCACCCACCAGGATCTTCGAGCCCTTCTTGAGCATGATGTCGCCGCGCGACGCCACGGCCACGCCGTTGCGGCTCCCGGCGTCCTGCACCACGAAGTCGGCGTCCTCCGACCGGATGATCGCGTGCGCCCCGCTCATGGAGGGGTCGTACGGGAAGGGCCAGTCGCCGCGGTCGCGCCCGATGGCGACGTCGCGCCCCGGCGAGAGGTGCAGCACGTCGCGCACCGAGCCGTCGGCGCGCAGCTGCCCGATGCTCGCGATGTCGGCGCTGGGCACCAGCGAGCCCATGCGGCGGGTCGCGTCGGCCTCCGGCGGGTGCGGTCCGGGGTAGCCGAGCCGGCGGAAGCGCAGCAACTGCGAGCCCACCAGGACCATGTCGCCGTCCACCAGCCGGTGCGGCCCGTCGAGGAAGGTCCAGGTCCCGTTGCGCGAGCCGAGGTCGCGCATCGACAGCTTGCCGTCCTTCCACATGAAGAGGGCGTGGATCGGCGACAGGTAGGGGTCGTCGGCGAAGTTGATGTCGGCCCCGGCCCGGCCCACCGTGGTCTCTTCGCCCACCAGCGGGTGGCGCGCGCCCCGGTTGCCCGCGTCGTCCAGCAGCACCAGCGAGGCCGGCGGCTTCGTCCCGGCGCGCTGGGCGGAGAACACCGCCGTCTCCTCGCGGGGCGTCGCGGCGGCCACGGCCCCCGCCGGCCCGGCCTGGAGGGGCGTCGCGCAATTCGGACAGAACTTGTAGTCCGAGCTGGTTATCGGCGTGCCGCACTTCGGGCATGGGGCTACCGCAGTTGCCACCGCCGCCTCACCGAGCTTGGCGCCGCAGAAGGCGCAGAAGGGCATCGTGCTGTCTATCGCGTGCCCGCACGAGGGGCACTGCATGTCGCCCGCGCCCTCGGCCGACGACCCGTAGACGCGCGTTTTTGGCGCGCCCATCCCGCTGGCCCGCGGGGCGGCGGCATTCATGGCCGATTGGCTCATGGGTTTGCCGCAGTCCATGCAGAACCGGGAGCCGTCGTCGTTGCGACGCCCGCAATGGGCGCAGATCGTCACAGGCCGAAAGGCCTCCGCTGAAAACCCATGGTGGGCGAATGGGCCCGGGCGCGTAGCGATTCGGGCGACGGTCAAAATGCGCTAAATTGACGGTACAACGCAAGTTGGTGTAGGTTGCCGGCCCATGCCGCGCCCCTGTTCTCCTTACATCATTATGTCGGTGGCGCTGCTCGCTGTCACCCCGGGGATGGCCCAGCAGGCCACCCGCGCGAGGCCCGCGCCCCCTCCGGCCCGCCTCCCGCCCATCCCCCCGGTCCGCGGCCCACTCGATCTGCGCATCGTCTATCCCCCCGCCGGAACCGCGATCACCACCCGCGACAGCAACTTCATCTTCGGCCAGACGGGCACCGGCGCGGCGAGCCTCACGATCGATGGGCAGGAGGTTCCCCTCGCGCCCAATGGCGCCTTCCTGGCCTTCCTTCCCGTTCCGGCCGGCGACTCGGTCGGGGTCTATCACCTGATCGCGCGGGCGGGTGCCGACAGCGTGGTGCTCGAGCATCGGGTTCGGCTGCCCCGCCGCTTCGAGCCGCCCCCGGGCCTGTGGATCGACCGCGGCTCCCTCGAGCCACGGGGGAACCGCTGGGCCGAGCCGGGGGAGATGATCCGCGTCGCGGCGCGCGCCGCCCCTGGTGCCGAGGTGACGCTGCACCTGCCGAACGGGATCGTGGTGCCGCTGGCCCCCGACACCGGATCGCGGACGGAGCTCTACGGTCCGTTCGACCGCCAGCCCGGTCGCGTCGCCGAGGCGGAGGTCGCGCGCTATGCCGGCGTCTTTCCCGCGACGGTGCTCGGTGCACCCCTTCCGGGCGTGAGTGCGGCGCAGATTCCGCCCGCCGCGACCTGTTGCTCCGGCGCGCCGGCGGCGGAGTCGTTGCTCGCCATGGTGGTCGCGGTGCGCGGCGCCGACACCGTGCAGGAGCGGCTGCCGCTGCGGCTCGCGCTCCTCGATCCGTCGCGGCGCGCGGTGGTGGTGCTCGACGACGACACGGCGCACGCCGGGAACACCGACGGCGCCGCGGTGGGCAAGCCGCTTCCCGAGGGGACCTTCGAGTGGTTCTTCCGCAACGGCACCGTCGCCGCGGTGAGCGGCCGCGCGGGCGACCAGCTGCGGGTCGCGCTGTCGCGGCTGTCGTCGGCCTGGGTTGCCCAGCCTGACGTCGCGGGGACGCTGCCGGCGGGCACGCCGCCGCCCTTCTCGCGGGTGGCGCTGGTCCGTCTCACCCCCGGCGACTCGGCGGTCTCGGCGCGGGTCGCGCTCAGCGCGCGGATCCCGTTCAAGGTCGACGAGGACGAGCGGTCCCTGACGCTGCGCTTCTATGGCGCCCGCGCCGACCTGGACTGGCTCCAGTACGGCGGCACCGATCCGCTGGTGCGCCGCATGTGGTGGGCCCAGCCGAACGACGATGAAGTCACGGTCACCTTCGAGCTGGCCGGCCCGGTGTGGGGGTATCGCTCGCGCTGGCAGGGGACCGACCTGGTCTTCGAGATCCGCCGTCCGCCGGCGATCAACCGCGCGCACCCGCTGCGCGGCCGCGTGATCGCCGTCGATCCCGGTCACCCGCCGGCCGGCGCCACCGGTCCCACGGGTTTCCAGGAGAAGGACGCCAACCTCGGCGTTGGCCTGGCGCTCCAGCGGCTCCTCGCCCGGGCCGGGGCGCGGGTCGTCATGACGCGGAGCACCGACACGGCAGTCGGTCTGTACGAGCGGACCAACCTGGCCGAGCGCGAGGGCGCCGAGATCCTGGTTTCGATCCACAACAATGCCTTTCCCGATGGCGTGAATCCCCGGGAGAACAACGGGACCAGTGCCTACTACTTCCAACCTCGCTCGGTGCGGCTCGCGATGCTGGTGCAGGAGGGGATGCTGCGCACCATGGGGCTGCGCAACCTCGGCATCGGGCGCGGCGACCTCGCGCTGGTGCGGCCGACCTGGATGCCCGCGGTGCTCTGCGAGGGCGCGTTCCTCATGATCCCCGAGCAGGAGAACGCGCTCCAGACGCCCGCGTTCCAGGAGCGCTACGCGCGGGGCGTGATGCAGGGGATCGAGGCGTATCTGCGCGAGGTGGGAGGGCCGTGAACGAGCTGGCAGCCGGCAGCTGGCGGCAGGCAGCGGGCCGGGTGTTTGCTGTCAGCCGCCGGCTGTCAGCCGCCATCCTGCTGTGGCTCGTCCCCCCGCTCCGCGCCCAGGTCGACCCCACCGGCCACTGGCGCACCTTCGAGACGGCCCACTTCAACGTCCACGTGCGCGAGGAGTACCGGGAGCTGGGGCCGCGAGCCGCGGGGGAAGCGGAGGCGGCGTGGGTCGCGCTGGCGAAGTTGCTGCCCGCGCCGGGGCGGCGCATCGAGATCGTGGTGGCCGACAACGTGGATGACCCGAACGGCTACGCCTCGACCTATCCGGTGCCGCGCATCGTGATTTACGCGCTGCCACCCGCGGGCGACATCCAGCTCGAGGCCTACGACCGCTGGCTGCGCCTGGTGATCACCCACGAGCTGGCTCACATCTTCCATCTCGATTTCGCGCGCGGCTGGTGGAGTGTGGGCCGCTCGCTGCTGGGCCGCGCGCCGTTTCTCTTTCCCAACCAGTACACGCCGCCCTGGATGCGCGAGGGACTCGCCGTGTTCTACGAGTCGCGGCTCACCGGGGCGGGCCGCCTCGGCGGCGCGTTCTTCCGGGCGATCGTGGATGCCGCGGAGGCGGAGGAGGGTGCGCTGCCGCTTGACGCCGCGAACACGCCGACGCCGCGGTGGCCCTCCGGGCTGCGCGCCTACGCCTTCGGCTCCGCGTTCATGGCCGGGGCCGCTGCCGAGCGGGGCGACAGCACCGTCGCGCGCTTCGCGGTGGCGCTGGCTCGGCAGCCGATTCCGTACCTCGGGCTGGGGGCCGCCTGGCATCGCGCGGCTGGCGTGGGACTCGGCGCGGCGTGGCGCGAAGCACAGGCGGCCGCGCCCCCGGCCGGCCCGGTCGCCCGCTCGGCCGGGCCGGGACCTTCCGCCCTCCCGGGCCGGCTGCGCGCCGCCGTCCCGCCGCGGATCTCCCCCGACGGCCGCTACGTCGCTCTGGCGCACAACGACGGCAAGGACGCGACCCGGCTCCTGGTGCTCGACCGCAACCAGCCCCTCGCCCCCGACAGCGCGCCGCGCTGGAGGAGCGTCGCGCGGCTCAACAGTGCGGGCGGCCTGGCGTGGTTGCCGGATGGCCGCGTGCTGGTGAGCCAGCTCGAGTACACCGATCCCTACACGCTGCGCAGCGATCTCTGGGCGATCGCCATGGACGGCCGCGCGCAGCAGGTCACCATCGGCCAGCGGCTGCGCGACCCCGACGTGGCGCGCGACGGCGCGATCGTCGCGGTGCGGGCGGTCGCCGGCGGCAGCGAGGTCGTCCTCATCGGGGGAGCGGACGGTGCGGCGAGCGATGCCCCGGGGCGCATCCGGGTCGTCGCGGCCGGTGAACCCGGTGTCGAGTACGCCAGCCCGCGCTTCGACGAAACCGGCGAGACCATCGTCGTGGTGCGCGTCGAGGGAGGGTGGCACGACCTGCGGCTGATCGACCGCGCCGGCGTGACGGTGCGCGACCTCACCCACGACAGCGTCCCCGATCTCCATCCGGCCTTCAGCCCCGACGGACGCTGGCTCACCTGGTCGCGCGAGGTGGACGGCCGGCCGCAGATCGTCGGCCTGCGGCTGCACGAGGGCGGCGCTGCGGTGCGGCTCACCAACGAGCCCTGGGCGGCCTACGCCCCCGCGCCGATGAACGCCGACACCTTCTACTACCTCGCGTATCACGCCGACGGCTTTCAGCTCGCCCGCGCGTCGTTCGCCGACGCCGCGCTCCTGACGCTGCCGGCGCCTGAGGGCGCGCACCTCGTGGCGGCGGGGCCGCTCGCGGAGATCCGGCGCGAGAAGGGGTACAGCCCGCTGCCGTCGCTGCTCCCGCAGTTCTGGATCCCACAGGCGTTTGTCGAGCCGGGCGGCTCGTGGATCGGCGCGCTCAGCTCGGGTTCCGACGTCCTCGACCGGCACGCCTGGACGGTGTCGCTGTCGGCGGGGCTCGGCACGCTGCGCCGCCGCGTCGCGGGCAGCGCCGGCTACGTCTTCAACGGACTGCGCAACGTGCAGCTCGACGTATCGTGGTTCCATCACCCCGAGCTCTTCGCCACGGTGCAGAACGGCCCCGGCGGCGGGAGCATCCTGGTCACCCAGTGCTGCGATCCCAACGACGCCTGGCACGCCGGGGTCTCGATCCTGCGCCGGCGGGTGCGGACCCAGGCCTCGGTGCGCTTCGGCATCGAAGAGACCCTGGATCAGGTCGCCGAGCGGCGCGGCATCTCGGTGTCGGCGCAGGTCGCGCACACCATCACGCCCCCCCTCGCGATCTCGGTCCAGGACGGCTGGCGGGTCGGCCTCACGGTGCGCCACCGCGAGCGCGGGTCGAACGGCCTCCAGTCCACCGAGGCCACGCTGCGCACCGCGGCGTATTTCTCCTCGACCTCCGGCCAGTTCGCCCGGCAGGTGTTCGCCGTGCGGGCGGCATTCGGAACGGTGGCCGGGTCCGACCCGGTCGAGTTCTCGATCGGCGGTGTGTCGACCGGTTCCCTCGACATCATCCCCGGGGTCACGCTGGGCGGGAGTGCGCGGACCTTCCAGGTGCGCGGGTATGCGCCGGGCGCGCTGACGGGGCGGCGCGCGATCGCCGTGTCACTGGAGAACCGCGTCCCGGTGGCCCTGGTTGGCCGAGGGATCGGGATGCTGCCCCTGGGGCTGGACCGCCTCTCGGCATCGCTCTTCACCGACGCGGCGCTGGCGTGGGGACACGCGGGGTGCCCGGCCTTCCAGCCGGGCGGCGGGGCGGGAAGCGGTTCACTCTGCGCCTCAGGCATCTGGTCGGTGGGCGCCGAGATGACGGCGGACCTCGCTCTGGGCTACGACTTCCCGGTGCGGCTGCGCGCCGGCGGCGCGCTGCGGGTCACCGAGAACGGCCAACCCGGCGGCTATGTCGCCCTGGGATCGTCGTTCTAGCACCGCGGGCCCAAAGTCCGCCCTCGTTGGGGCGCGGGCTGAGAGCCCGCTCTCGGCAACAAAGTCCTGAAGGACAACTGCCCTTCAGGGCATAGGTGCCGAGAGCGGACTCTTAGTCCGCGGCCCGGCGAGGGCGGACTCTTAGTCCGCGGCCCGACGAGAGCGGGCTCTCAGCCCGCGTACGACGCGCCCGGTCTTGAACGCGTGCAACATCCCCGCGAGTAAGACTCGCGGCTCGGCAAGGCCGCCGCTGATAGCGGCGACAAGCAGATCCAGGCGGCTCTCAGCCGCCATCGCCGAGCAGCGGCTCTAAGCCGCTGGGGCCAGATCGCCAACTGCCGAGCGGTCAGCCGCTGGAGCCAGAAGCCCGAATCGGTGTATTGTGCAGTACATGCCGACCCATCGTGTCCTGTTGCTGGCCCTCGGCGCCCTCGCCCTGGCGCGCGCGGCGCGCGCCCAGGAGCCGGGCGAGCGCGCGACGCTCGATTCCATCCGCGCGAGCGTGCAGACCTTCGCCGACTCGGGCGCGCTGGCCGGCTACGAGCGCCAGCGGATCAGCGTCGCCCGCCAGGACCGCGACAATCCGCTCATCCACATGGAGCTGGGCTACGTCGCCTTCCACCTCGCCGAGCTGACCGGCGTGAAGAAGCATTACCAGGACGCGGCGAGCGAATTCCAGTGGGCCACCGACCTGCGTCCCGCCTGGCCGTACACCTGGTACAACCTCGGCCTGGCGGAGTTGGCCTCGGGTGAGGCCGACCTCATCATCGTCGAGAACCTGCGGCAGCTCATGGGCCAGGACGCGCTCTCCCAGGCGGTGCGCAGCTTCGCGCGCGCCGTCGAAGCCGACCCGACCTTCAGCATCGCCCTGGTCGACCTGGCCAACGCCGCGATGCGCCAGCGGATCGCGCCCCGGCTGGTGGTCGCGCAGGCCGCGCTGCGCCGCGCCGCGGGCACCTCGGCCGGCCGCGCGCCCGGCGTGCAGCTGGTGCGCGGCCGGATCGAGCGACGGCTGCTCGACAACGACTCGGCCATCGCGGCCTTTCACGGCTATCTCAGCGCCGGGGGCGATTCGGCGATCGGGGGCGTCGAGCTGGCGCGCACCTTCGCGCTGAAGGCGATGGCGGAGTCGACCATGGCGGCCTACTTCGCCGCGGCCGGCCGCCCGGTGAGCGACACGGCGCGGCGCGAGATCCGCAAGGACCTGCGCTGGTTCGCCACCGCGGTAGAGCTGGCGACCTACGACACGGTGCGCGCCGACAGCCTGGGCACGTGGCTCCGGCGCTTCTGGATCGGGCGCGACCTCAGCGACGGGCGACGCCCGGGGGAGCGGATGGTCGAGCAGTTCCGGCGCTACCAGTACGCCGTCCAGAACTTCTCGCTGCCCAGCCGTCACCGCGGTTTCGACGTCGCCTTCGCCTTCCGCGACACCAGCCAGCAGGACTTCGACGACCGCGGCGTGATCTACATGCGCCACGGCGCCCCCACCGAGCGCTCGTCGTACCAGGCCGCCGGCTACGAGCCCAACGAGAGCTGGCTCTACCGGCGCGACCCGCCCGAGGGCGACCTGGTCGTGCACTTCGCGGCCTTCAACGACGTCCAGGACTACCGGCTGGTGCAGAGCCTGCTCTCGGTGTGCACCCGCCGCTTCAGCAGCGACCCGCTGCTGCCGTCGGTGGTGGGCCAGGTGGCGCTGTGGCGCGAGTGCGTGCAGTCGCGCTCGCGGTTCTCGCCCGAGTACGAGCGGCTGGCGCGGCTCACCGAGACCGCGACCCCCAACGTCTGGGCGAGCGAGCGCGCCGCCTCGATGGCCATGGTGCATGAGGCCACCACCACCGATTCCTACCACCTGGCCTTCGAGACGCAGCTCCGGCCGGTGGTGTCGCTGTTCGCCGTCGCCGACTCCGGGCTGCGTCCCGAGCTCCACCTCGTCTTCGCGGTGCCGGCCTCGCGGTTGCATCCCCGCGACAGCGAGGGCGCGAGTGCCTACCCGCTCGCGCTCCGCATGCTGGTCTTCGATTCGACCAACCACCTGATCGCCGCGATCGACACGCTGCGGGTCTTCCGCTCGGCGTCGCGCCTGAGCCCGGGCACCTTCCTCACCGAGCAGCTGGTGGTGCGGGTGCCGCCGGGCCGCTTCCACTTCTCCTTCGTGATCCAGGAGCCCGGCATCTCGGCGGGCGACGCGGTCAGCAATCACCAGCTCGAGATCCCGCGCCTCGACGGCAGCTTCGCCGTCAGCGACATCATCCTCGGGCGGCTGGGGAGCGGCCTGGTCTGGCGGCGCCCCGAGGGCGAGGTGCCGCTCAACCCGCTGATGCGCTTTCCCCGGGACGGCGAGGCGAGCATCTACTACGAGCTCTACGGCCTGCCGGAGGGGGCCCAGATCGGCACCCGGGTGCGCATCGTCCGCAGTGGCGGCCGCTCGATCTTCCGGCGGGTATTCGGCGGCGGCGGGGGAGCCGACCTCTCCTACGTCACCGTGGTGGACAGCCCGCTGCGCATGCACGTGCGCCAGAGCCTGGGACTGCGCGGCCTCTCGCCCGGCCGCTACCGCCTCCGCCTCGAGCTGACCGATCCCCTCACCGGCCGGACGCTGGTGCGGGAGAGCCCCTTCGAGATCGAGGGCGGCCGGTCGTCTTGACACCCTTCTTGCGGACGGCCTAAGTTCCGGGGCCGATTGCCGTTATCCTCACTTCGCCAGGCCCAGGAAGCTCATGTTCTGTTCGCGTTGTGGTGAGCAGGTCGATACGTCGAGCCGTTTCTGCCCCCGTTGCGGGCAGGACCTCACCGCCCTCACCGGGGCAGGGAAGCCCGGAGCCACGGCGCCGATCGCCGCCCAGCCGCCCCAGGAAAACGAGACGGACATCGTTCGTGAGGCGCTGAAGGACGAGTACGAGCTGGAGAAGGAGCTGGGCCGGGGCGGCATGGCCGTCGTCTTCAAGGCGCGCGACAAGCAGCTCGACCGCGAGGTCGCGATCAAGGTGCTGCCGTTCAGCCTGAGCTTCGACGCGGAATTCGTGGAGCGTTTCCAGCGCGAGGCGCGCACCGCCGGCAAGCTCGAGCATCCCAACATCATCCCGATCTACCGCGTCGGCAAATCGGGCCGCGTCATCTTCTTCGTGATGAAGTTCATCCGCGGCAAGTCGCTCTCGGGGGTGATCGAGAACCGCGGCGCGCTGCCGGTGGCCGAGATCAAGAGGCTCCTGACCGAGAGCGCCAGCGCGCTGGGCTACGCGCACAAGCACGGCATCGTGCACCGCGACATCAAGCCCGACAACATCATGTTCGACGAGCTGGGGCAGGCGATCGTCGCCGACTTCGGGATCGCGAAGGCGCAGTCGGGCGCCAAGCTCACCGGCACCGGGATGTCCATCGGTACGCCGCACTACATGTCGCCCGAGCAGGCCCGCGCCCAGAACCTCGACGGCCGCTCCGACCTCTACTCGCTCGGCGTCGTCGCGTACCAGTGTCTCACCGGGCACGTCCCCTTCGACGGTGAAGACAGCTTCTCCATCGGCTACAAGCACATCATGGAAGAGCTGCCGATCCCCTCGCTCGAGAACCAGGACCAGCGGGAAATGTTCGGCATCGTCCAGAAGATGATGGCGAAGAAGCCCGACGACCGGTACCAGACCGCCGACGAGCTGATCCGCGCGATGGAAGGGGCTGCCACGCACGCGATGGACATCAGCAACATGACCACGCGCGCCATCGAGCCGATGAAGGCGCCGCCCCGGCCCACCGCCCCGCCGCCGGCGGCGGTGAGCGCGGCGACGGCGCCGCTGCCGCGCGCCTCGGCCTCGATGGGCAAGCCGAAGGAAGCGAAGGAGCCGCCGAAGGAGCCGCCGAGTCCCCCCGAGCGGCCCAGCTTCAAACCCAAGGAAGTCACCCCGAAGAAGTCGAACGCGGTGCCGATCGGCATCGCCGCGGTGCTGGTCCTCGCGCTGGGCGGCCTGGGGGGGTACCTGTACCTGTCCAAGCACAACGCTCAGCAGCAGCCGCCGACCACGCTCGCCGCGAATTCGCCCGCCGCGCTGCCGCCCGCCTCGTCGGACTCGACGCACGGCGCCCCGGCCGACACGGCGAGGCCCGCCGCGCACGACACCGCGAAGGCGCCGGTCGCCACGCCCGCGCCCCACACGCCGAGCGGCACCTCGCGCACGCCGCCCGCCACTTCGCGGACGCCGCCCGTCGCGGCCACCGCCCGGACCCCGACGACGCCCGGCACCACGCCGCCAGGGGCCGCGGCCGCCGGCGAGGGGACGATCTCGCTCTCCAATCTCCCGCGCGGGGCCAGCGTCTCGCTCGACCAGCGCCCCAGGACCGGCGAGCACTTCAAGGTCGCTCCGGGCCAGCACACCCTCGAGGTCACGCTCCAGGGCTTCACGCCTTTCCGCGCCACCGTCACGGTGGAACGCGGCCGGGTGCAGATGGTGCCCGTGGCGATGACCCGCGCGACCGGGACGCCGGGTGTCGCGGCGGCTCTCCCGGGCGCGACGCCGCTGAACCCCGCCTGTGCCTCGCCGACGGGCAACATCAATCAGCGCAACCACTGCTGGGACACGCGGCCCAGCGCGCGCGCGTCGCTGACGCTCCAGCCGCCGCCCTCGTGCCGCGGCAGCGTCTCGCCGGCCAACGTCCTGGTGAACGTCGCGGCGTCCGGTGACGTGGTCACGGCGTCGAAGCACCGGGACTCGAGCTGTCCCGATTTCACGCTGGCCGCCGTCGCGCAGGTCGAGAACATGATGTTCACGCCCGCGATGCGGAACGGCGCGCCGGTCGCCGCCTGGGTCGTCGTGACGATGCAACCGGTCCGTCCATAAGCCTCGCCGCAACGATCCACACCACCGCGTTCATCGCGGCCAGCGCGGATGTCCTCGGCGATGTCCGGCTGGGCGCCCATTCCAGCGTCTGGTACCAGTGCGTGTTGCGAGCCGACATGGAGCCGATCACCATCGGCGAGCGCACCAACATCCAGGACCTCACCATGGTCCACGTGGATGAGGGCGTGCCGTGCATCATCGGCAAGGACGTCGGCGTGGGGCACCGCTCAATCCTCCATGGCTGCACCGTGGAGGATTTCTGTCTCATCGGGATGGGGAGCATCCTGCTGAACCACGTGCGCGTCGGCACCGGGAGCGTGATCGGCGCCGGGGCGCTGCTCACCGAGGGGATGGAGATTCCGCCGGGCTCGCTGGTGCTCGGCATGCCGGCCAAGGTGGTGCGGCCGGTGGACGACGCGCTGCGGGCCCGCATTCAGAATACCGTGGATCACTACGTCCGGCTGGCGCAGCTCCATCGCGACGGACGCTTCGAGCGGCGGGCCGCGGACCTGTAGACCCGCGTCAGCGGGGTGTCATCAGCCGCGCGCGCCGCAGCATCCCGTCCGCCAGGGCGCCGAGCGGCAGGACCTCGTCCACCGCGCCCAACGCGATCGCGGCGCGCGGCATGCCGAAGACGACGCACGACGCTTCGTCCTGGGCCAGCGTCGCGGCGCCCGCCGCCCGCATGGCGCCGAGTCCCTGGGCCCCATCGTCGCCCATCCCCGTCATGATCACCCCCACCGCGCCCTCCGCCGCGACCGAGGCGACCGAGCGGAAGAGCACGTCGGCGCTCGGACGGTGGCGCGAGACCAGGGGTCCGGGCGCGATGTCCACCGCGTAACCCGCGGCGTCGCGTCGCACGGTCAGGTGCTGGCCGCCGGGCGCGATGAGCACCCGCCCGTCCACCACCGGATCGCCGTTCGCCGCCTCGCGGACCTCCACGCGGCAGACATCGTCGAGGCTGCGCGCGAAGGCGGCGGTGAACCCCGCCGGCATGTGTTGCACGACGACGATGCCCGGGACCTCGGCGGGCAGCCCGCCCAGCACCTGGAGCAGCGCCTGCGGACCGCCGGTGGAGGCGGCCAGGGCGATGATCGCCCGGCTGCGCGCGCCGTCCGGGGCGCTCGGGCGCGGACGCGCCGGCGCCCCAGCCATCCGCGCGAGGGGGGCCACCAGCCGCGCTCCGGCGGCCGCGTGAATGGCGTCGAGCAGCAGGGTCGCCGACTCGTGTACGAACTCCCGCACGCCCAGCCGCGGCTTCTCCACCACCTCGACCGCACCCTCGCGCAGCGCTTCGAGCGCGGCGCGCGAGCCGCGCGGGGAGTGGCTCGAGCAGATGACGACGGGAATCGGGTCGGTCGCCATCAGCTCGCGGAGGAAGGTGAGCCCGTCCTCGCGCGGCATCTCGAGGTCGAGCACGATGACGTCGGGCCGGGCGGCGGCGATCTTGCGGCGCGCGATCACCGGGTCGGGCGCGGCGCGCAGGCTGAGCCCGGCGGCCTTCCCCAGGATCATGGCCATCCCCTCCCGCACCACGGCCGAGTCATCGACGACCAGCACTTCCAGCGGGCGGCCCGTCATGCGGCCTCGCCGGCCGCGGTACGCTGGTACACCGCCGGCATCACCGACCGCACCGGGCCGTTCATGCCGGTCAGCGTCTCGGCGTGGCCGAGAAAGAGGTAGCCGTCCGGTGCGACGTGGCTCAGCAGCCGTGCGATCACCTGCCGGCGCGAGGGCGGGTCGAAGTAGATCAGCACGTTGCGGCAGAAGATCGCATCGAAGCCGGCCGTCAGCGGATAGCGCGGCTCCCGCAGGTTGAGGCGCGCGAACCGCACCATGCCGCGCAGCTGCGGGCCGACCCGGGCGCGCCCGGCCTCGGGACCGATGCCGCGCAGCCAATAGCGGCGCCGGTGTGCCTCGCCGATGCCCTGCATCCGGTCCAGCGCCCAGACACCGGCGCGGGCCCGCTCCAGCACCCGGGTGGAGAGATCGCTCGCGAGGATGTCGATGTCCCAGCCGGCGGCGAGCCGGTCGCGGAGCACCATCGCGAGCGAGTAGGGCTCTTCGCCGGTCGAGCAGGCGGCGCTCCACAGGCGCAGGCGGCGCGGCCGCAGGCCCGCCGCCGCCTCCCGCTCCCAGGCGGGACAGAGCCGCTCGGCCAGGAAGTCGAACTGCGCCGGCTCGCGGAAGAAGTGCGTCTCGTTGGTGGTGATCGCGTCGAGGAGCCGCACCAGCTCCGCCGGCTCAGCCACGGCGCGGCGGTGGTATTCGCCGAACGAGGCGAGCCTCAACTCGCGCAGGCGCCTGGCCAGTCGGCCGACGAGGAGCGAGCGTTTCGTGCCCGCGAGCCAGATGCCGGCCTCGCGGTGGATCAGGCGCTGAAAAAGAGCGAACTCCCGGTCGGTGAGGGCCGGGAGTCCGCTGCCCGCGAGGGCGAAGTCGGTCACGCCGCCGCGCCGCTCGCCGGGGCCTCCGCCAGCTCGGCGTCCGCGAGCAGCCGGTCGGTGTCGAGCAGCAGCAGGAACCGCTTGCCGGCGCGCCCCAGGCCGATGAGCCACTCGGTCCGGCCGCCGGTCCCGAAGGCCGGCGCGGGTTCGACGGCGTCCGGCCCCAGCTCGGCGACCTGCGTCACCCGGTCGGCGACGATGCCGACGACGGTGGCGCGGCCCTCATGCCGGACCTCCACGACCACGATGCAGCTGCGCCGCGTGACGGCGCCGGGCTGCCGCCCGAATCGGACGGCGAGATCCACGACCGGCACGACGCTGCCGCGCAGGTTGATGACGCCCCGGACGAACCGCGGCGCATTCGGCACCGTGGTCACGGTGTCGTACTCGATGATCTCCTTCGCCTGGAGGATGCCGACGCCGTATTCCTCGTCGCCGACGACGAAGGTCAGGTACTGGGTCTCGGTTTTCATCGCGGTCTCCGCGCCTAGAAGCGCGTAAAGTGGGCGTCGCCGGCGCCGGCCAGCGCACCGGTCTCGGGTTTGTCGGGCGACCAGGCCTGCACCTTCTGCGCAGCCCGCGCCCGTGGGCTCGCCGGCACCTCGGCCCGCCGGTGCCGGGGCACGCTGACGCGGGCGATGGCCGTCTCGCCCTGCGTGGCGCCGACGTGGAAGCGCGCCACCAGTTGCTGGAGCGATTCGGCCTGGGCGGAGAGTTCTTCGGCGGTGGAGGCGAGCTCTTCGGCGGCGGAGGCGTTGCGCTGGGTGACCTGGTCCATCTGGCTCATGGCGGCGTTGATCTGGGTGACCCCGCTGGCCTGCTCGCGGCTGGC
>JBGOSS010000006.1:0-118883 GCA_041476105.1 Gemmatimonadota bacterium | reverse complement strand
GGGTGGCTGCTCGATCCTGGGCAGCACGGTCACCATGACCAGTGGCACCACCGCCTGCACCCTGACCGCGTCACAAGGCGGCGACGCCAACTACAGTGCCGCGCCGGACGTGGTGCAGATCGTCGCCGCCAGCCTGGCATCCCAGACCATCACGTTCACGGCCCCTGCCAGCCCGGCCGTCTTCAACAGCACCTTCTCCGTCACCCCGACGGCAAGCTCGAACCTGGGCGTGACGGTGACGCCCTCGGGTGGCTGCTCGATCCTGGGCAGCACGGTCACCATGACCAGTGGCACCACCGCCTGCACCCTGACGGCGTCGCAAGGCGGCGACGCCAACTACAGCGCCGCGCCGGACGAGGTGCGGACGGTTATCGCGAGCAAGGCGGCGCAGGCGGCTGTGGTGTTGACCATGCCGGCGGACGATTCCATCGGAGCGGCCGGACTGCTGGCCACCGCCGTGGGCGGCAGCGGGACAGGGGCGCTCAGCTATGCCTCCAGCACGCTCGCCGTCTGCACGGTCGACGCCGGCACCGGCGCGATCGCGGCGCTGACGGTCGGCACGTGCAGCCTCACGGCCACGCGCGCCGCCGATGCCGACTACCTGGCCGAGACCAGCGCGGGGCAGACGTTTGGCGTCACCGCAGGCGCGGCCTCTCAGCTGACCTTTAGCACGCAGCCCCAGGCTTCTGCGGCGGCGGGCGCCAACTTCTCCGTCGTCGTCACCGCGCTCGACGCGCACGGCAACACGGCGACCAGCTTCACCGGCAACGTGGACCTCGCTACCGTCGGCGGCGGCGGCGGGGGCCTTTTCGGCACGATCAGTCTAGCGGCCGTCGCCGGTGTCGCGACCTTCACCAACCTGATCAACGTCCACACCGCCGGGCTGGGCTACCAGATCGAGGCGACCGCCCCGGCTGCGAACCCCGTGGTGACCTCAGCGACGAGCACCGCCTTCGACATCACGGCCGGCAACGCGCATCACCTGGCCTTCACGTCGCAACCGGGCAACACGACCGCCGGCACGCCCTTCGCCGTCACGCTCGAGCTGCGCGACGCCTTCAACAACGTCAAGACCGGCTTCGACGACCAGGTAACGCTGGCTATCGTCAACGGAACGGGGACCACGGGCGCCGTACTGGGTGGCACCATCAAGGCACCCACCGTCAACGGCGTCGTGACGTTCTCCAACCTCACCGTGGACCTTGCCGGCACGGGATACAAGCTCAACGCCTCCTTCGGCTTCGGCGTGCTGGACGCGGCCAGCGACCCCTTCGACATTTCGCCGTGATCTGTCCCCGCTGTTCGGTGGCCGAGATCTCGCCCAACACCGGCGCCTGTGAGCTGTGCGGCTACGTGCCGAACGGCTCCGTGGCCGTGGACGCACCGCAACCCGACGCCACCGACGAACGCGCCCGCGCCGAGCTCGCCCACCAGTTCCGCATCGACGTCCTCCTCGGCCAGGGCGCGGCCTCGACGGTGTACCTCGCGCGCGAGCAGGACTCCAACCGCCACATCGTCCTCAAGGTGATGCCCCGGGTGCCCGGCCGCCCCGACGTGGACGCGCGATTCCGCGACGCGATCGCGGCCGCCTCGAGCCTCGACCATCCGCACCTGGTCCCGGTGCTGCGGCACGGCGAGACTGACAGCCTGCTCTGGTACTCCATGGAGCACCGGCGGGCGCGGCCCCTGCGCGACGTGCTCCGCACCGGCGGGCCGCTCGATCTCCGGGCCGCGCTCCGGATCATCTCGCAGATCGCCGGCGCGCTCGACTTTCTGCACCGCCGGGGCGTCGTGCACGGGCGCGTGCGACCCGAGAACGTGCTGGTGGACGCCGAGCAGTGGGTCCATGTCTGCGACGCGCTGATTGCCCGCGCCTTTCACGCGGTGCCGATCCCCCAGGCGCGGGAGACACCGGCGGAGCGCGCGGCCCCCAGCGCCTATGCCGCACCCGAGGAGAGTCTCGGCGGGTTCGTCGGCCCGACCTCCGACCAGTATTCGCTCGCCGTGATGCTGGTGGAGTGCCTGACCGGCGCGGAGCCGGCCGCCGCTCCCGCCGATCCCGCCGCGATGCTCGGCTCGCTGCGGTCCGATCTGCCGGCCCATCTCACCCACGCCCTCGCGCGCGCGTTGAATCCGCGGCCCAACGACCGCTACCCGACCATCCTCGACTTCGTGACGGCGCTCGAGTCCGGTGCCTCGATGCTCCTCGACGCCCGGCCGTCGGGTCGCGCCTCCGACATGATCCTCACTGTGCCCGACTGGGAGCCGCCGCCCAGGGAGCGGCCGCGCTGGATCCGGCCGGCGCTGGGCGGCGTGGCCTTCGTCGCGATCGCGGCCGTCGCCGTCGTACTGTTGCGCCGCGCCGGCCAGCCCGACACCTGGCGCGAAGCCCCGCCGCCCTCGCCCGTGGTGACGCCCATCATGCCGGGCGACTCCGGAAGCACGAGCACTCCACAGAGCGGTGAAACGGCGGCGGCCAGCCGGCCGGCGTTGCGGTTGCGGCCCGATCCGGTGCCCTCCAGCAGCATCATCGACCTGCGGTCCAGGCCCGGCCGTGGGCGCAACACCGGCCGGCCGACGAGACCGGTGGCGCAGGCGACACCGTCCGTGCCTCGGGCTGCGGCACCGTCCCCCGCACCTGCCGCCGCGACGCCGGGACGGGCCCCCCAGGGCGCGTCGGCCGGCGAGGGCGGCCGCATCTTCGTGAATGCGTCCCCCTGGGGACAGCTCTACGTGGACGGCCAGCTCATCGGCAATACGCCGAAGGCGAATGTCGCCGTGTCGGCGGGCGCACACACTATCCGCGTCGTACGCGAAGGCTACGATCCGGTGGAGCGGAGCATTCGCGTGGCACCTGGCGAGGTGGTCCGCCTCACCGACCTCGTGCTCGCTCCACACCAGCCATGAGGCGATCGGCGACCCTCCTGGCCCTGGTGGCGGCGCTGGCCGTGCCGCGTGCGGCCCGGGCCCAGAGCGGCACCGTCCTCCTGGAGCGCGGCATGCGCGCGGCGCGCGACCTCGAGTACGACAGCGCCGCGGTCATGCTGCGCGCCGCGCTGGGTCGCACCGGCACCGACGCCCTCCCCGACACCTCCCGCGGCCGCGCCCTCATGTTCCTGGGAGCGACCGAGTTTTTTCGCGACCACCGCGACAGCGCCACCGCGATCTTCGGACGCATCCTGGTGCTCGACCCGCGCTACCGCCCCGACCAGCTGGTCTTCCCCCCGGAGATCTCGAGTCTCTTCCAGGACGTACGGGCCGGCACGCGCGCCGTCGGCGCCGCCGTGCCGCCGATGACCGAGATCGCCGGGCCGGCCGACCGTCTTGCCGTACGCCTCTACGCCACCAGCCTTCACGAGATCGCCGCGACCATCGTGAGGCCGGGGACGGCGGGCGGGCGCGTGCGCACCCTGTACACCGGCGCGATCGGCGATAGCCTCGAAGTGCTCTGGGATGGACGGGACTCGGCCGGTGCCGTGGCCGACACCGGCGGGTACCTGCTGCGCGTCGCCTCCCGCGGCCCCACCGGCCGGGTCGTCCGCATCCTCGAGGTCCCGCTCGACGTACGCGTGAGCCGGCGCGACACCCTCCCCTGGCCGCCGCCGATGTCGGACTCGCTGATGCTGCCGGAGCACGCCCCGGGCGGCGGCGCCCCGCGCGCGCTGGCCGGCGGCCTGCTCGCCGCGGCGGCCACCGTCATCCTCCCGTCCATCGTCTCCGGTGGCAGCCAGGCGACCAGCGCGCGCTACGCGGTGGCCGCGGCGACCGGCGTCGCGGGCATCATCGGCTTCCGGGTCTCCCGCCGCCCGCAGCCGATCCCCGCCAACATCACCGCCAACCAGACCCTGCGCGCGTCGTGGCAGCGGCGGCTCGACACGGTACGCGCCGAAAACGTCGCGCGCCGCCGGGAGACGCGGCTGGTGGTCCGCTCCGGCGCGGCACGCAGCGCGGCGGGACCATGACGGCGGCACCGCGGGTCCCCGGCAGGGCGGTCGAAGCGGCGCTTCGAACCGCCGCCGTCGCCGCGGTGATGATCGCGATGGGGGCGGCGCCGGTGCGCGCCCAGCTCGCCAACCGGCTGTCGTTAGGCGGCGGGGGCGCGTCGGCGCGGCTGCGCGCCGCCACGCCCGGAGCGGCGGGCACCCTCAGCGGGATCACCGCGTTCGGCACCGGCCGCATCAGCCTGCGCCGGTTCGCGCTCCAGGGCGAGTACCGCCAGGGAAGCCTGACGCCCGACTCCGGCACCGGGACCGGCCAGGACCTCGTGGAGGCCCGCCTGCTTGCGGCGATGCGGCCACTGCCGTGGCTGCAGATCGCCGCCGGCCCGCACCTCCGCGCCTACGTCGTGCCGGGGTCGACGGAGCGGTGGGTATTCCTGGAGGGCCGGGTGCGGGCCGAAGGCGCGGTCATCGGCGAGATGGTGGTCACCCACCTGGAGATGTGGACCGCCTTCAGCTCGAAGGTCAACGTGCCGGGAGGCGCCAGCGCCGCGCGCGGCGGCGAGGTGGGCCTGACGGTGCGGTTCCCCCGCTCGCCCATCTGGGCGCGGCTGACCTACGCGATCGACCGGGCCGCGCTCACCGGCAACGCACGGGTGGAAACCCTGGAGGACGTCGCCATCTCGGTGGGGTTTGGAAGACCGTAAATGACGCGGTCACCAGCCGAGTTGGTCGGAGGCCGATGATGTCCCGCGCCTTTGGGCCATGACGCATCCCGCCAGGAAGCCGGCATCGGGCACCGGCTACCGCAGGCTCGACGAAGCGCAGATCGTCCCGACCATCGACCGGCTGCGCGACCGTATCGAGGAGCGCTTCCCGGGCGCCGGGCTCGGCCGCGTGGCCGGCGAGCTCCACACGATGGCCCGCGAAGCGACCGCCTGCGTCGCCTATCTCCGGCGGCCCCACTGGCCGCTGCGCATCGCGGCGTGGCTGGCGATCGCCGTCATGCTCGTCGTCCTCGTCGCCCTGGCGGTGACGGTGAAGGTGCCGACCGCCGTGACCGGCCTGGCCGATTTCGTGCAGGCCATCGAGGCCTCGATCAATGACCTGGTGTTCCTGGGGATCGCGGTGTTCTTCCTGTTGACGGCGGAGAGCCGGATCAAGCGGCGCCACGCGCTCGCGGCGCTGCACGAGCTGCGCAGCGTGGTCCACATCGTGGACATGCACCAGCTCACCAAGGACCCCGAGCGGCTCCTCTCGGGGCCGCCCGACACGGCGTCGTCGCCGGCGCGCTCGATGTCGGCGCCCGAGCTCGGACGCTACCTCGACTATTGCAGCGAGCTCCTCTCGCTGGCCAGCAAGGTCGCCGCACTGTTCGTGCAGCATTTCAACGATCCGGTCGTCCTGGCCGCGGTCAACGAGATCGAGACGCTGGCCATGGGCTTCTCGGGCAAGATCTGGCAGAAGATCACCTTGCTCGAGCGTATCCCGACCGCCGGACGCCCTCGCGCGGCCGAGGTGTGAAGTCCCGCAGGCAGCGCAAGCAGGGCGTGTCGTTCGCGGCGGCGCGCAAATTGGCCCTCGCCCTTCCCGGCGTCGAGGAAGGCACGTCGTACGGCACGCCCGGCTTCAAGGTGCGGGGCAAGTTCCTGACCCACCTGCGCGTCGAAGACAACTCGCTGGTCTTCAAGGTGGGCTCCATCGAGGAGCGCGATTTCCTGCTGAAGGCGGATCCCGGCGTCTTCTTCATCACCGACCACTACCGCGACTATCCCGCCGTCCTGGTACGCCTCGCCACGGTGCGCCCGGCGTTGCTCAAGGAGATGTTCGCGCAGTCGTGGCGGCGGATCGCACCGCGACGTCTGCTCCCGTCCTGATTCCGCGCCCTACCGGCGCTCCACGATCCGGCGCAGCTCCGCGTAGCGCTCCTGGAGCCCGCCCCGGCCCAGCGAATCGAGCTGCTTGGTCACGGCGGGCGGCAGGAACTGGCGATCAGTGCACTCCAGGATCGCCGCGACCTCCTGCATCTCCTTCTCGGCGCCCTGGAGCGAGGGCAGGAACTGCCCGACGACCTCCGCCAGCGCCTCCCGGGTGATGGCGTTCTTCCCCGCCAGCTGCGAGAGCCGCAGCGCGCGGCCCACCAGCCCCTCGATGTCGGCACCCGAGAGCTGGCCGATGTGCGGGATCGGCGGAATGTCGTCGGCGGAGAGCCCGCTCTCCAGCTTGGTGGCGAGGGCCACGAACATCTTCCGGATCTCGCCCTCCTCGGTCGGATAGAAGAGCGGGATGTGGACCTCGGCGCGGCCCTGGCGCTTGAGGTCGATCGGCAGCAGGTCGGGACGGGCGGTGAGCAGCATCCACAGGATGTTGCCGCGGTAGCGGGTGTCGCCCATCTGGCTGGCGATCATCCCGAAGACGCGGCTCGAGGTGCCCGAGTCGCCTTCTGAGTCGCGATCGCCGAGGGCCGCGTCGGCCTCGTCGATGACCACCATCGCCGGGCCCATGGCCCGCAGCACCGAGAGCACCCGCTCCAGGTTGCCCTCGGTCTCGCCGACGTACTTGGAGCGGAAGTTCTTCAGGATCACGCACGGGATGCCGATCTCGCCCGCCGCGCACTGCGCCAGGAAGCTCTTGCCGGTGCCCACCGGTCCGCACATCAGGTAGCCCATCGGCAGGCTCGCCAGGCGGCCCTGCTTCAGCAGCTGAGCGTCCTGCCGCAGCCGCGCCTTCGCCGCCTCGTGGCCGATCAGCATGTCGAGCGTCCACTTGGGCTCGATGAACTCGAGCAGCCCGCCGGCCTGCTTCTCGATCAGCCGCTTCTTCAGGTCGCGGAATAACGCCGCGTCGAGCCGCCGGTCGGATTCCAGCGCGTACTTGACCAGCACCGCGAGATCGGTGAGCGAAATCCCGGCGGTGAGGTGGGCCAGCGTGGGGAGGTCGAAGTCGGAAAACGCCTTCGGGTCCCTGGTGCCCAGGATCCCGCGGATGAACCGCTCGCGCTCCTTCTCGACCGGCAGCGGCACCTCGATCGAGGCGACGTGCGGGCTGTTGGTCAGCCGCTCGCTGAGATCGGAGCGCTTCTCGTCGAGGAGCACGAACGCCATCGGCAGCTTCTTGACCTGGGGGCTGCGCGCCCAGTTGAGCAGCGTCACCAGCATCGCCGACGCCTGGAAGCTGGTCCGGCCCGGCTCACCGGCCGGAAAGAGGAACGAGGCCTGGTCGATCAGGATCGCCACGCTGGTCGGTTTCTGGGCCGCCGTGATGACGTTCGAGCGGACGAACCGGTCGAGCAGCGCCAGCACCAGTCCCGGATCGTTCTTGACCGCGCTGAGGTCGGTGATCCGGTCGTTGGCCAGCGTGGTCATTTTCTGGAGGCGTTTCTCGTTGCGGCCGGCGAACGCCCGCAGCCCGCGCCCCAGGTCGTAGTGCAGCACCAGGTCCCAGCGACCGAACATCTGCTCGGCCAGCAGTTCGGGGACGGTGCCGAACCCCTCGTCGGTGCTCTCGCCGCGGCCGACCAGGTCGTTGGTGTTGCCGTGCAGCAGGAAGACCGAGGTGGTTCCCGAGAAGCAGAGATCGGCGAGTTGGACCGCCCAGGCCGGCAGCCAGGGAGGAAACGACGCGGGCTTGTCGGGCCCGAGGGGGATCGTCATTCGGATACCGTCCGCTTGGCGGGCTGGTCGAGGATCGCCGGCACCACGTCGGGCTCGTCGGCCACGCTGGTGATCTGCTGGAGCTGGTTGAGAGTGCTCTCGGTCCGGTGCATGCTGTCGGCCGCCGCGTCCACCTGGCTGCTCAACAGGTTGGGATCCTGCCGGTTGGCCGCCATTTCGATCAACGCCTGGATCTTGGCTTCGACGCGGTCCAGCTCGAGGCTCGCGTATTCCGCGTTCTTCTCGGCCTTCTGGTAGTTGTCGAGCCGCTGCTCGGCGATCGACACGCTCTCCTGGAGCGAGTGGATCATCCGCTCGTCGCCGGCGCCCTGCGCCGCGGCGAGCTTCTTCTTCACCTCGTCGAGGCCCTGGACCAGCTCGGGCTCGGTGGTGGAGCGCAGAAACCGCAGCAGGCTGTTGTGCTGGCCCAGGAGCCGCAGGAATCCGTACAGCAGGCGGTCGAGCGCGGGCGTCCAGAGGTCGGTCGTCTCGGCCGCCGCCCCCGCCCCGCCGGCGGTCTGCGCGATGGACCGCATGTCGAGACAGCGCTTGCGCAGCTTCATGAAGCGCAACTGGGCATCCGGGTTGAGGCCGCCCAGCATATCGGTGACCGACTTGACCGGTGGACTGCCGGCGGCCGTTCGCGCGCGTTCGGCCACTTCGGCGTCCACCGCCTCGCGAAACCGCGGGATGGAGACCAGGCCGCCGAGGTAGATCATTTCGCCGGCCGCGATCAGCGGCAGCAGGGAATCCGGCCAGGGCGTGAGCGCGGCGCCGACGGCGGCGCCGAAGAAGAGCAGCAGGTTCCAGCGCGTGGCGAAGGCGCGCTTCAGGTAGTCCAGCATTCCGGCACTGCGCACCGGGCTCAGTCGCCCGCCCGGGTGGAGGACTCCAGCTTCTCGACCATGTCGCGCAGGCCGAACACCACCTCGAGGAACTGGGGCTCGCGCTGCATGATGTGCGCCGGGCGGTCGGGGGGCGGGACCGTCACTTCCTTGAGGAGGGTGCCGGGCGCCCCCGAGATCACGTAGGTGCGATCGCCAAGGTAGACGGCCTCCTCGATCGAGTGCGTGACGAAGAAGACCGTGGCCTCCTGCTCGCGCCACAGCTGGACCAGCAGGTCCTGCATGCGCATCCGCGTCGAGGGGTCGAGGGCGCCGAACGGCTCGTCCATCAGGATGATCTTCGGACTGAGGACGAGCGAGCGCGCGATGGCGACGCGCTGCCGCATCCCGCCGGAGAGCTGCGAGGGGTACTTGTCGGTGTCGCGCTTGGGGTCGAGCCCGACGCGCGCGATCCACTCCCGGGCCCGGTCGCGGCGCTCCGGCGCGGCCACGCCACGGCACTCCAGGCCGAACGCGACGTTCTCCTCCACTGTCCGGTTCTCGAAGGCCGAATAGTCCTGGAAGACCATTCCGCGGTCGGCGCCAGGCTGCTCCACCGGCTTGCCGCTCACCAGCACCTGCCCCGAGCTGGCCGGAAACTGCGGGCGCAGGCCGGAGATGAGCCGCAGGATGGTGGATTTCCCGCACCCCGACGGCCCCAGGATGGTGATGAACTCCCCTTTCCCCGGGATATCCTGGACGGTGAAGGTCACGTCCTTGATCGCCGTGAAGCCGTCGTCGTACGTCTTGGTGACCTTGTCGAACTGCACCACCGGCGGCCGAGGCTGGTCCTGGGGCTGGGTCACGGCTACTCCGGCCGCGCCAGGTACGGGAACAGCCGCACCTGGAACCAGAGCAGGAGCCGGTCGATCCCGTAGGCCAGGGCGCCGATGATCAGGAGGATCAGGATGATGTGCTCGGTCAGCCCGCGCCGCTGGCTGGTGCTGAGCAGGTAGCCCAGGCCGTACTTCGCGTTGATCAGCTCGGCGAGCATGATGTAGCCGAAGGCCAGGCCGAAGAGGCTGCGCAGGTTGGTGTAGATGTTGGGCAGCGCGAGCGCGATCAGCACTTTCATGATGACCTGCCGCGACGACGCGCCCAGGGTCTGCGCCGCCTCGACGTAGCGCTCGTGCACGCTGACTACCGCCTCGAGCGCCCCCGCGAAGACGAACGGCACCGTGGCCAGGAAGATGAACATCGTCTTCTGGGTTTCCTCGATGCCGAACCAGAGGATGGTCAGCGGGATCAGCGCCGCCACCGGGATGTTGCGCCCGAAGAGGGCGAGGGGGGCGAGCGCGGCGTCGAACACCCGGTAGGCGCCGGCCAGGATGCCGATCGGCACGCCGACGATCACCGCGAGCCCGAATCCGAGCAGGACCCGCCGCAGCGTCGAGGCGATCCCCTCGAGGAGGGCGCGCTCGGTCCACAGGCTGGGGAAGCTCTTCAGCACCTCGCCGGGACTGGGCAGCACGACCGGTGAGATCAGCCGGGTTTCGGGTGTCGCGCCGAGTGTGAAGGCCCACCACAGGAGCAGGCAGAGGGCGATCGCCCCCGCGCCCAGGGCGCGCGCGACCGCCGGGCGCGGCGGCGCCCGGAGCGCGAAGAGCGGTTGCCGCGAAACCAGGGCCACGTGGCGCTAGTGCGTCGCCTCGAGGGGATAGACCTTGACCTCGACGCGCCGGTTCTTGGCGTTGTTCGTCGGCTCGTTGGGGTCGGCGGGACGGTCCCATCCCAGCCCGTTGGTGAGGAACTGGTTGGGCTGGAGGCCGCGGAACTTCCGGAGCACCGCCTCCTTGACGGCGTTGGCGCGCCGCAGCGACAGCTCGCGCACCGAGGCGGCGTCCACCTGCCCGCGCATCGAGGCGTCGGTGTGGCCCTCGATGATGATCCGCGCCCCGCCATACTGGCCCGCCAGCCGCCCGATCTCGTCGATCACCAGGTCGGCGTTGGGATCGTAGGGCTCCCGGTGCTCGCGCCCGGCCACCTGCGTCACCACCTGGGCGTGCAGGTCCGACGAGTTGGGCTGGAAGTGGACCACCACCGTCTTGGTGAGGATCTCGTTGTTTTCCGCCTGGACGGTGCCGGCGGTGGTGGGCACGAACTGGACCTGGTACTCGTTGCGCTGGTTCGCGTAGCGCGGCTCGCTGGCGAGCTTCTGGATGACCGAGAAGTCCATGACGCGGTCGAAGGGGACCTGCTCGGTGACCATGTTGATGCGCTTGTACAGGAAGTACGCGGTGTTCCAGGTGCGCTCGAAGTTGGCCGGGTTGTTCTGGTTGAGGAAGAACTCCCGGTTCTCGGCGTAGTTGGTCGAGTGGGCGTCGCCCAGCATCGAGAGGGCGTCGGTCGCGGGGATCGAGTAGCCCGCGGCCATCAGCCGGGCCACCTCCTGCTTGGCGTCGGCCGCGCCCAGGGCCACCATCGCGTCGAAGATCCCGCGCACCAGCCCCTCGATGACGTCGGGATGGTCCCGGGCGAAGTCGGCGCGCGCGAACCAGACGTCGGCGATGAGCTTGTTCGCCGTCTGCGTCGTCACCAGCATCCGGTTGCCGCGGACCTTGGCGAGGTTGTAGATGTCGGGCGACCAGCTCACCGCGGCGCTGATGGACCGCTGGGCGTTGAAGGCCGCGGCGGCCTGGAAGGCGTCCTGGGTGAACTTGAAGTCCACGTCGCCCGGCTGGAGCCCGCCGTCGATCAGGGCGTTGAGGAGGAAGTAGTGCGACGGCGAATTCTGCGCCAGCACCACCGTCTTGCCGCGCAGGTCGGCGATCGAGTGGATGTTCTCGCGCACCACGATGCCGTCGCCGCCGTTGGAGTAGTCGATCTGCTGGAAGACGCGCGGCATGGTGCGCGAATCGCGCCGCAGCTGCTCCACCAGGAGCGGGATCATGTCCAGCGTCGCCCAGCCGAGGTGGATGTCGCCCGACGCGTAGGCGTCGCGCATCGCGACCGGGTCGTCGATGAGGACCAGCTCGACCTTGAAGTCCTGGCCGCTCGGCGTGTGCCAGACCTTGCCGGCGTGAAAGCCGTTGTTGGCGTAGATCACCGGCGCCCACCCGGCCCAGACGTTGAGCGCCAGCCGGACGGTCCGGTTCACCATCGGCTTGTAGTTCGAGATCCCCGCCACCGGCGGGAGCCGGCTGGCCGCGACGTAGGTGTACTCGTGGCTGGTGGTGACGCTGGACGTATCCGTTGCCTCCGCCTTGCCGTGGCCCAGGTCCTCGGGACTGACCCGCCCGGCGTCGCCGCCCCCGCCCAGGCGGGGATTGAAGCGGTGCACGCCCAGCCAGACCAGTGTGCCGGCCACAAGCAGCAGCGCGAGGTAGAACGGGGCTCTCGGTTTTCCGTTACTCATGGGTACGCACTCCGATGCGGGACGCGGCCGGCAGGGATCTCACGACTTGCTGGAATCGGTCGCCGGGCCGAGGTTCTTGCTGGTTTCCACCACCGGCGTGGTCTCGGGCGACTTGAGGCCGAGTTCCACCTCGTACTGCTGGAGCGTGTCCTCGGCGACCTGCGACTCGAGGCGCTCTTCGGCCTTGATCTCGGCCACCCCCCTGGAGGAGAGGTCGGTGGCGACCCGGACCTTGCCGCGGTTGGTGTCGATCTTGGTCTGAATGATCTGCTCGATCTGCCCGAAATCGGTCGTGACGTCGAAGTTGAGGTCGCCCGCGATGCGCGCGATCTCGGCCTCCGCCGACGTCATCTTCAGGTCAGCGTCGTACTTCTGGATCTTCTCGCGCACTTCCGCGAGCTGCTTGTTGGCGTGCTGGATCTTCTTCAGGTTGTTCTCGTACGACTCCTCGTGCATCCTGAGCTGCTCTTCGTTCTGCGCCAGCTCCGCCTCGGCCCTCTTGAGCTGGATCGCGAACTTTCCCGCCGTCTCGCGGTCGCCGCCCTTGAGGTACGCCTTCACCTCCGACTTCAGGCGCTCGACCTGGGACTTGCCCGAGGCCACCTGGCGCGCCACCCGCTCGACCAGGCCCCGGTACATCTCGAGGCCCTTCCGCCCTTCCTTGAGCTGCTCCACCGACTTGTCGTACTCGAGCTGCATGATCTGGATCGGGTTCCGCTCCCACATCGCGTTCGCGATGCCGTTGAGGAACGCCCGGAATGCGGTGACAAACTTCTCGAAGATCATGGCCGCTCTCTGTGGTGGACGGGATCAAACATGATTCACCCCTTCGGCTCACGCCAGCGCGCCCCGATCCGGCCCATGAACTCCTCGGCCACGGCCGGGCCCCAGGAGCCGGCGGCGTAGTTGGGGAAGTGGGGGGTGGGCGTCGCCTCCCAGTGCTGGATCAGGGGGTCCACCGCCCGCCACGCCGCCTCGACCTCGTCGCTGCGGGTGAAGAGCGTCGCCTCGCCCAGCATGCAGTCGAGCAGCAGCGTCTCGTAGGCGTCGTGGTCGTTGTCGCCAAAGGCATCACCGTAGTCGAATTCCATGTCCACCGAGACCATGTGGACGTCCACCCCCGGGACCTTTACCTCGAAGCGGAGCGCGATCCCCTCCTGCGGCTGGATGCGCATGGCCAGGACGTTGGGCTCCATCCCCTGCCCCGGCGCCAGCGTGAACATGAGGTGGGGCGGCTCGCGGAACTGGATCGCGATCTCGCTGACCCGGCGCGGCATCCGCTTGGCCGAGCGGAGGTAGAAAGGCACCCCCTGCCAGCGCCAGTTGTCCACCAGGAAGCGCACGGCGGCGTAGGTCGGCGTCGCGGAGCCGGGCGCGATGCCCTCCTCCTCGCGGTACCCCGGCACCGGCTTGCCGCCGAGGGCGCCGGGCCCGTACTGGCCCCGCACCGCGAAATCGTGCCACGCGTCGGGCGAGACCTGCCGGAGCGCCCGCAGCACCTTCACCTTCTCGTCGCGCACGGCGTCGGCGCTGAAGGTAACCGGCGGCTCCATCGCCGTCAGCGTGAGCAGCTGGAGCAGGTGGTTCTGGAACATGTCCCGCACCACGCCCGCTTCCTCGTAGTAGCGCGCCCGGTGCTCCACGCCGACCGCCTCGGCCGCGGTGATCTGCACGTGATGGATGTGCTGGCGGTTCCACACCGGCTCGAAGATCGAGTTGGCGAACCGCAGCACCAGCAGGTTCTGGACGGTTTCCTTGCCGAGGTAATGGTCGATGCGGTACACCTGGTGCTCGGCGAACGTCCGGCGCACCACCTGGTTGAGCGACTCGGCGCTGGCCAGGCTCCGCCCGAACGGCTTCTCGATGATGATCCGGACCCAGGGCCGCGCCGCCGGGTCGGGGACGCGCGGCGCCACACCGGTCCGGCCCAGCCGCTCGATCACGTCGGCGTAGAGGCTCGGCGGAATGGCGAGGTAGAAGAGGTGGCCGCCCGCGGGAAGGCCGGCGTCCAGCTCGGCCAGCTTCTGCCCGATGGCGCGGTAGGTCGCGTCGTCACCCAGCTCGCCGCAGATGTGATGGAGATGGGCACCGAACCGCTCCCACGCCGCCGGGTCCGCGTCGCCCCGCTTGAACTCCTCGATCCCCGCGCGGATCCCGGCCCGGAACTCCCCGTCGCTCTGCCCCGCGCGGTCGACGCCAAGGATGGCGAAATCCTCCGCCAGCAGGCCGTCGCACATGAGATGGAAGAGCGAGGGCATCAGCTTGCGGCGAGTGAGATCGCCGCTGGCCCCGAAGATCACCAGCGCGCAGGGACCGGCGCGTCGCAGCTGGCCCGCCGAGGCCTTCAGGACCTCCTCGACCCGCATCAGCACCGACGCGCGCGCCATCAGGCCTTCTTCACCGCGTGTCCGCCGAACTCGTTGCGCAGCGCCGCGATCACCTTGGCGCCGAACGACTCGTCCTGGCGCGAGCGCAGCCGCGCCTGGAGGGAGAGGGTGATCACCGGCGCCGGCACGTCGAGGTCGATCGCCTCCTGCACCGTCCAGCGCCCCTCACCCGAGTCGGCCACGAAGCCCTTGAGGTCGCGCAGGTCGCCGTCCTTCGCGAAAGCCCGCGCCGCCAGCTCGTTCAGCCAGGAGCGCACCACGCTCCCCTGGTTCCAGAGCGCCGAAATCTGCGCGAGGTCCAGCTCGAAGTGCTTCGAGGCGTGGAGAATCTCGTAGCCCTCGGCGTAGGCCTGGAGCATCCCGTACTCGATCCCGTTATGCACCATCTTCACATAGTGCCCCGAGCCGGGCGGGCCGACGTGCGCGCAGCCGTCGGGCGGCGCGAGGGTGCGGAAGATCGGCTCGCAGGTGGTCCAGGCGCCGGGCGAGGCGCCCACCATCAGGCAGTAGCCGACGGTGAGCCCCCAGATGCCGCCGCTGGTGCCGGCATCCACGAACTCGATCCCCTTGGGCACCAGCGTATCGGCGCGGCGGATGCTGTCCTTGAAGTTCGAGTTGCCGCCGTCGATCAGGATGTCGCCCCGGGCCAGCTGCGGTTCCAGCTCGGCGATGGTGTCTTCGACCGGCTGGCCGGCGGGCACCATGATCCAGATCACCCGCGGGGTGGCCACCTGCCGGACCAGGTCGGCGAGGTTCTTGGCGCCGCTCGCGCCCTTGGCCACCGACGCCGCGACCGCGTCGGCGTCGCGATCGTAGACGACCACCTTGTGGCCGCCCTTCAGAAGCCGCTCGACCATGTTGCCGCCCATGCGGCCGAGCCCGATCATCGCCAGTTGCATTGCCGTTCTCCGTTCAGGGGACGACGCCAAGCGCCGCCAGGTCGGCGCGGAGCCGCTCCGCGCCGGTATAGTGCACGACCTGCATCCCGAGCGACCGTGCCGGCTCGAGGTTGCGTTCGCGGTCGTCGATGAAGACGCTTGCCCCCGGCTCCGCCTGCGACATCGCGAGCGCCAGGTCATAGATCCGCCGTGCCGGCTTGGTGGTGCCCAGCCAGCACGACGTGAAGCAGACGCCGAAGATATCCGCCAGCCCGAAATGGCGCAGGCGGTGCGCGTTCAGCTCCGCCGACTCGTTGTTCAGCGTGGCCAGGCGCCACCGCGCCGCGCCGGCCAGCGCCCGCGCCAGCGCGATCGTCGCCGGAAACGGCTGGCTCAGCGAGAACATGAACGCCCGGAACTCGTCGGCGCTGAAGGGGCGCGGCTCGTAGAAGACCGTGCACGCCAGGTACTCGTCGAGGCTCGCGCGACCCGACTCGAGCGACGCCACGATCTCCTTGTGGCGGTCCTCGAAGGCGGCCGCGTCGAGACCGAAGCGCGCGTACGCGGCCTCGCGCTGCTCGTGGTCCCAGCCGTTGGTGCCCAGGACACCGCCCACGTCGAAGAAAAGGTGGGTGAGGGTCATCACCCCACACCGCGCAGCAGGCCCGCGGCGGCCCGGTCGAGAAACCAGGCGCCGCGCCGCGCGTACTGGATCGGCAGCTCGCGCGGCAGCTCGGGGCCGTCCAGGGTACGCGCCACCACCCGCGCCTTCTCGGCCCCGGTGGCGATCACCACGATGGCGCGCGCCGCCTCGATCACCGGCGGTGTGATGGTCAGGCGCCGCGGCGGCGACTTGGGCCCCACCACCGCCATCACGCGGCGGCGCGTCTCACGCAGGGCGTCGGAGCCCGGAAAGATCGACGCGGTGTGGCCGTCGGGTCCCAGGCCGAGGACCAGGACGTCCAGCGCCTCGGGCAGCAGCCGCTCGTAGGCGAGGGCCTCGGCATCGAGATCGCCGCCCTCCGCCTCCATGCGGTGCACCTGACCGGGCGGGATCGGCACGTGGTCGAGCAACGCAGCCTTCACCATGCCGTAGTTGCTGTCCGGATCGCCGGGCGGGACGGCGCGCTCGTCTCCGAAGTAGACATCCACCTTCGACCACGCGATCTGTTGCGCCAGCGGCGGCCCGGCGAGCAGCGCGTAGACCGGCCGCGGCGTGGTGCCGCCGGCGAACGCGATGGCGCAGCGGCCCTGGTTGATGCCGGTGTTCATCGCGCCGCGTATCCACTTGGCCGCGAGCGCGTGCAGCTCCGGCGCATCGCGGACAAAGATGTTACGCTCGCCCACGCTCCCACGCCTCCACGATCCCACGGCTCCACGTTCCCACGCTGGGCTATCGCACGGCATCCAGGCGCGCCATCGCCACCCGGAGCGTCCGCTCCAGCTCGCCCACCGCCCGGACCGCCTGCGTCGTGGGCGCCGCTTCGGCGCCGTCGATGACGCCGAGCAGCCCCGCGAGCTGGCCGTTGACCCGGGTGAGATCGCGCATCACCGCGGTCAGCGAGTCGCCTCGCGCGCCGGTGGCCCGCGCCCGCAGATCGCGCCCCTCCCGCAGCGCCGCCGAGTCGCGCCGCATGGCGTCGGTCAGCCGGCGCGACGTCGCGTGCTGCTGCGCCAGGGCGGGGGCCGTCGCCGTGATCCGGGGATCCATCCGCACGGTGAGCGGCCGGGTCTGCGTTTCCCCGCCCGCCGTCAAGCGCACGGTGTAGGTACCGGGCAGCACCCACGGACCCCGCGGCTCGCGCGGCGTGTCGTGCGGTACCGCCGCGATGGGATACTCGTGACCCTGGGCCGGCGGTGGCGGCTCGCGCAGGTCCCACACGAAGCGGTGCGCGCCCGCGTCGGCGCCGAGGCGCTGCTCGGGACGCACCCACCAGAGCGGGATGTTCGCGCCCGAGTCGATGGGCTCCGGCGGGTCGTCGGTCGCGAAGCGCCGGACCATCCGTCCCGCGCGGTCGAGGATCTCCAGCGTGACCGGTCCGCCCGCTGACGAAGGCAGCCAGTAGTCGAAAATCGCCCCGTCGGGTGGGTTGCGGCCTGCCGGCTCCTCGGGCGGCAGCGGCGTATCGGTGTTCCGGTTCCAGCGCACCCGGTACGCCGGCGCCGGTTGATAGAGATGCACGCCCTGCGGCGCCCCAGGACCCAGCTCCCGCAGCAGCGCGTAGTCGTCGAGTACCCAGAGCGATCGGCCATGCGTGCCGACCACGAGATCGCTCTGGTGGATGAAGAGATCGCGCATCGACGACGGCGGCAGGTTGTTCTTGAGCGACTGCCAGTGGTCGCCATCGTCGAACGAGACGTACACGCTCCGCTCGCTGCCGGCGAAGAGCAGCCCCGGCCGCACCGGGTCCTCCCGCACCACGTTTACCACCTCGTTGTCGGGGATCCCCGCGACGGTCTCGGTCCAGGTCGCCCCGCCGTCCCGCGTCCGGTAGATGTGCGGGTGCAGGTCGTCGAGGCGGAACCGGTTCACCGCGGCGTAGGCGGCCAGGGTATCGGTGTGCGACGCCTCCATCAGCGAGACCTTGCTCCACGGCGTGAGCGCGGGCGGCGTCACGTCGCGCCAGTGCAGGCCGCCGTCGTGGGTCACCCAGATGAGGCCGTCGTCGGTTCCCGCCCACAGCAGGTTCACGCGCCGGAACGAGGGCGCGATGGTGTAGACCACGCCGCGGTGGGCGCCGTGCTCGGGATCGATCGCGGTGAGCGCCCCCAGGCTGGGGGGCACGTCGTAGCGGCTCCGGGTGAGGTCGGGGCTGATGACGCCCCAGCTCTCACCGCCGTTCAGCGTCTTGAAGACGACGTTGCCGGCATAGTAGAGGATGTGCGGGTCAACCGGCGAGAAGAGCAGCGGCATGGTGCGGACGAACCGGTACTGCCCGGTCCGCACCGCCTCGGGCGCGATGTTGCGCACCTCCCCCGTCCGCCAGTCGAAGCGCGACAGCTTGCCGCCGTAGACCAGATTCGGGTTGAGCGGATCGGGCGCGATGTAACCGTACTCCTCCGCGCCCACGGGATGAAACTCCCGGAAGGTGATCTGGCCGTCGTTCCCCCGGCTCAGCACGCCGGCCGAGCCGCTTTCCTGCTGGCTGCCGTAGACCCGGTAGGGGAAGGCGTTGTCGGTGATGACGTGGTAGTGCTGCGCCGTCGGCTGGTTGTACCACGAGCTCCAGGTCTCGCCGCCGTTCACCGTGACGATCGCGCCCTGGTCGCTGGTGAGCAGGATGATGCGCGGGTCGTCGGGATTGATCCAGAAGCGGTGATAGTCGTCGCCTCCCGGCGCGCCCCGGTAGCCGGTGAAGTGGGCGCCGCCGTCGGTCGACTTCCAGCACGCCACGTTGGCCACGTAGAGAACGTCGGCGTTCTTCGGGTCGACCTTCACCTCGTTGAAGTCGCCGTCGCGGCCCCAGAGCCGCGGGTCGGTGTTCACCAGCCGCCAGCTCAGGCCCGCATCGTCCGAGCGGTAGACCCCGCCGCCCCGCTGGGCCCCCACGATCGCGTACATCCGGCTGGGCTCGCTGGCCGACATGCCGAGGCCGATGCGGCCCAGGCCGCTCTCGGCGCCCGGGAGCCCCGCGCCCACGCGCTGCCAGGTCGTCCCGCCGTCGGTGGACTTGAAGAGCCCGTTGTTCGGCGAGATCAGGAACGAGCCGCCGACCTCCCAGGGCGCCTGCCGGCCGGCCCAGAGGACCGCGAACACCGTCTGCGGGTTCGCCGGATCGAACACCACGTCGAAGGCGCCGGTGTTTTCGTCCACGTAGAGCACCTTCTGCCAGCTCTCGCCGCCGTCGGTCGAGCGGAAGACGCCGCGCTCCTCATTCGGGCCGTAGGGATGCCCCAGCACCGCGGCGAAGACCCGGTTGGGATCGCCCGGATCCACGGCGATCGCCGGAATCTGCTGGCCGTCGCGCAGGCCGAGGTGGCGCCACGTGGGCCCCGCGGCGGTGGCCTTGGAGATGCCGACACCGGCGGAGAGGTCGGGGCGCTGGAGCCCCTCGCCGCTCCCGACGTAGACGACGTTCGGATCGGAGGGCGCGACGGCGATGGCCCCGATGGACCCCGTCGGCTGGTCGTCGAAGATCGGCGTCCACACCCGCCCCGCGTCGGTGGTCTTCCAGACGCCGCCGTTGTTGACGCCGATGTAAAAGGTACTGGGTTGCCCGCGCACGCCCACGCCGGCCACGGTGCGGCCACCGCGGAACGGGCCGATCATCCGCCAGCGCAACTGGGAGTAGAGGCTCGGGTCGACCTGCGCGGCCGATGAGACGAAGGCACAACATGAGAGGCCCAGGCAGATGAGGGCCGAGCGGCTGGTTGCAGGCACGTGCTGGCTCCGGTGAGGACGGGGACAAGCGAAGTTGCAGCACCGGCGGCCCGGGGGCAACTTCTCCGCCGACCGGGCACCCGCCGCGCGCGGCCCCGCAACGGCTCTCAGCCGCGGGAGCCGGCGCCTAACGAGCGATCAGCCGGTACGCCCCCGCCGGCCCGGCGTTCCGGGCCGATGCCCCGACGCGGTAGAGCCCGCCGTCGGGGCATCGCCACGTCAGGGCGGCGTCGGTCGAGCGGGCGTCGTCGTTGAAGGCGACTTTCCGCCCCGCCGAATCGGTCACCACCAGGACGTTGTCGAACCGCGAGCGCAGCTCGAGCCGCAGCATCAACCCCGCCGCGCACCGGAGCGCGTAGAAATCGGTCGGGCGCTCCTCGTAGCGGGGCGCGCCGGCGAGCAGGTTCCCGTCGATCCGCGCACCCGGATACAGGGTCCCGGCCAGCGGCGGACCGCCGGCGGCTGATGGCGCGGCAGGAACCGGCGCGGTCCCGGTCGGCTGCACGCTCAGCGTGAACGGGCCGCCCGTCGCGGCGTTGAACGCGCCCACGCCGACACGGTAGACCTGTCCGTTGGGGCAGCGCCACGCGATCCGCGCGTTGGTCGTCCCCTCGGCGTTGTCCGCGAACGCGACCGCCCTCCCGGTCTGCCCCACCACCCAGGCGACGTTGTCCCAGGACGACACCACGTCGATCCGGAGCGGGAGGCCGGCCTGGCACTGGAGCGCGTAGAAGGCCGCCGGCCGGCCCTCGAAGGGCGGCGCGTCGGCGCGCAGGACGCCGTCCACCGTGGCGCCGGGAAAAATGGTGCCGATCCCGGAGCGGCGGGGCGGGGCCGCCGGCGTCGGACCGGCCGGCGGGCTGAGGTTGCGCAGGCCGAGGCGGAACGGCCCGGTGTCGCTCTCGCGCTGCGCCGCGGCGCCGATCCGGTAGAACTGCGCATCGGGGCAGGAGAACAGGACGCCGGCATTGGTGCCGTTGGCGTCGTCGTTCCGCATGACCTCGCCGCCCGGCCCGAAGACGAACAGCAGGTTGTCGAAGGCCGAGGTGAGATCGATCCGCACCACCAGGCCCTCGCGGCAGCGGAAGCGGTAGTAGTGGATCGGATAGCCCAGATAGCGTGCCGACGAGGCCGACAGCGTGCCGTGTACCTGCGCGTCGAGCGGGAGGAGCGCACCCCCGCCGCCCGAGCGGTCGGGCGCCGCGACGGGAGACGTCGCACCGCCGGTTACCGTGACGCGCAGCGTGAAGACACCGGTGACGCCGGCATGGTACGAGGCGACGCCGATGCGATAGAGCTGGTTGTCGGGACAGGTCCAGGCGATGCGCGCATTGTTGGCGTCGCCGCCGTCGTCGTTCTGCGCGACCGTGCGACCGTCGGGGGCGACGATCAGCGCGAAGTTGTCCCAGTCCGAAACCGCGTCCACCTGGATCGCCAGCCCCGTCACGCAGCGGAGGCCGTAGAACTCACCGCGCCGCCCGCCGGGGCCGGGAGCGCTGGACTCGGTGAGCGCGCCGCTGACCGGCGCGTCGGGCTCGATCATCCGGTCGCCCTGGGCCAGCACGAGGAGCGCGAGGAGCCACATGGCGGGAAGATACACTCCTCTTGACTTCCGACAGGAGCCGGGGCACTCTACTGTAGAAAGCCGACAGAAGTCCACCGCCAGTGGGGAGCCGATGACCGCCACGCCGTCCGACGTCCTCCGGGGCACCCTCGACCTCCTGATCCTCAAGACCCTGACCCTCGAGGCGATGCATGGCTGGGGGATCAGCCAGCGGATGCAGCAGTTCTCGCGCGGCGTGCTCGACGTGAACCAGGGCTCGCTCTACCCCGCCCTCCAGCGGCTCGAGCAGAAGGGGTGGGTCGACAGCGACTGGCGCGTCACCGAGCACAACCGCCGCGCCCGCTACTACCACCTGACGGCGGCGGGGCGTCGCGCCCTCGGCGCCGAAACCGAGAGCTGGCGGAAGTATGTGTCGGCGGTGGAGCTGATTCTCAAGACGACGTAGCCGACAGTCGACTGTCGACTGTCGACTGTCGACGCACCGGGAGGCACCGATGGCCCTGATCCGACGGCTCGTGAAGCGCCTGCGCGCGCTGCTGTGGCGCGGCGCCGTCGAGCGAGAGCTCGATGAAGAGCTGCGTTTCCACCTCGAGCTGGAAACCACGAAGAACGTGGAGGCGGGCATGTCCCCGGCCGACGCCCGCCGCAAGGCCCTGGTGGACTTCGGCGGGATCGAGCAGACCAAGGAAGTGCACCGCGACGTGCGCGGCGGCCGGTGGATCGAGGAGGCGCTGGCCGACGCGCGCTACGCGCTGCGCACCCTGCGCCGGAATCCGGCCCTCGCCGGCGCGGCGATCCTCACCCTGGCCCTCGGCATCGGCGCCAACACCGCCATCTTCTCGGCGGTGAACGCCGTGATCCTGCGCCCCCTGCCCTTTCCGCACCCTGAGCGCCTGGTGATGCTCTCCGAGGACAACGCCGAGAAGGGATGGGTGCGCAACGTCGTGGCGCCCGCCAACTACCTCGACTGGAAGGAGCGCGTCAAGTCCTTCGCGGAGGTGGCGGCGTACACCGGCGGCGGCGGTGCGACGATCAGCAACCAGGGCGTTCCGCAGCGGGTGCGCGTACGGGGCGTCTCGGGCAACTACTTCTCGGTCCTGGGAGCGCAGGCCGAGGCGGGACGCACCTTCGAGGACGGGGAGACCTGGCAGACCGGGACGCCGGTCGCGGTGATCAGCCACCGCTTCTGGCTGGACGCCTTCGGCGGCGATCCCGCCACCATCGGCCGCACCATCCCGATCGACGGCAGGCCGACGCAGATCGTCGGGGTCATGCCGGCGCGCTTCAGCTTCGCCGCCGACACCATGGACATCTGGCAGCCGATGGGCTGGGATCCGCAGAGCCGCACGCAGGATTTCTTCCGCCGGGCCCACTGGCTGCGCGTGATCGCGCGCCTGAAGCCGGGCGTCACGCCCGAGGCCGCCGACGCCGAGTTCCAGACCGTGGTGCGCCGGCTCCAGGTCGAGTTCCCCGCCACCAACCGGGTGATGGGCGCCGACCTCGTCCCGCTGCACGAGTTCCTGATCGGCGACGTGCGGACCGCCTTGCTGATGCTCCAGGGCGCCGTCGCCCTGCTCCTCCTCATCGCCTGCGCGAACGTCGGCAACCTGCTCCTGGTACGGGCCCTGGGACGGGAGCGGGAAGTGTCGCTGCGCCTCACCCTCGGCGCGGGACGCGCGCGGCTGGTGCGGCAGGCCTTCACCGAGAGCCTCGTGCTCTCGGCCCTGGGCGGCGCCGCCGGCTTCGCGCTCGGCTGGTGGGGTACGCGGGCCCTCGCCGCGCTCCAGCCGGCCGGGATGCTTCCCGTCGCCGACGTGCCCATGGACGTCCGCGTCCTGGCGGCGATCCTGTCCCTGACGACACTGACCGGGCTCATCTTCGGCATCGCGCCCGCGCTCTGGAGCGCGCACCGGGTCCCCGCCGAGGTGCTGAAGGAGGGCGGGCGGAGCGAAACCGGGCACGGCATCCGGCGCTGGGGTGACGCCCTGGTGGCGGGCGAGATCGCGCTGGCACTCATGCTGACGCTGGGCGCGGGACTGCTGGTCCGGAGCTTCTGGCGCCTCCAGCGCGTGGATCCGGGCGTGGATTCGCGGGGCGTGCTCGTCGTCGGCATCCGGCTGGGCTCGGGCTACCAGGGCAACCCGTCGTCGACGCTGGCGTTCTTCGACGCCCTGCGCGAACGCGTCCGCGCCATGCCGGGCGTATCGGGCGCGAGCCAGGGGATGATTCCGCCCTTCGGCGGCACCGCTTTCACCAGCGATTTCAGGATCGAGAGCCACGCGCCGGACGACTTCGGCGTGGAAATCGCGCGCGACCGCGTCACCCCCGACTACTTCAGCACGCTGCGCGTGCCGCTCAAGGCCGGACGGTTCATCACCGAGGCCGACCGGATGGGCGCCACGCCCGTCGTCGTCATCAACGAGGCGCTGGCGCGCCAGCAGTTCAAGGACCGGGACCCGATCGGGCAGCGCATCACCTTCAGCCGGGTGGCGGATTCGACGTCGGTTTGGCGGACCATCGTGGGCGTGGTGGGCGACGTGCACCAGACGGGCCTCGCGGTCCAGCCGCAGATCGCGGCCTACGAGGCCTTCGCCCAGTCACCGACCAGTTACATGACGCTGCTGGTGCGCACCCCGGGCGACGTGGAGTCGCTGGTGCCGGGCATACGCCGGATCGTCGGCGAGCTCGACCCGAACCTGGCGCTGGCGCAGGTGCAGTTGCTGGAGCGGCTCCAGGAGCGCTCGATCGCGCGGCAGCGCTTCATCATGTCGCTGATCCTGGTGTTCGCGGCGACGGGCTTCCTGCTGGCACTGGTGGGTGTGTACGGCGTGATGGCGCAGATGGCGCGGCGCCGGACGCGCGAAATGGGCATCCGCCTGGCCCTAGGGGCCCAGGCGTCAGACGTGCAGTGGCTGGTGATGCGGCACGCCCTGGCGGTCGTGGCCGCCGGGCTGGGCATCGGGCTCACCGCTGCCCTCGGCGCCACCCGCGGCATCCAGACCCTGCTCTACGACGTCGCGCCGACCGATCCGGCCACCTTCGTCGTCGTTCCCGCCCTGCTGCTGCTGACCGCGCTGGTGGCGTCCTGGCTGCCGGCGCTCCGGGCGAGCCGCACCGCGCCGGCAACGACGCTGAGGGAGGACTGATCACGCGCCGCGCTGCTCCAGCGGCTGAGAGCCGCTGCTCGGCAAAGGCGGCGGCTGATAGCCGCCCGGATCTGTTTGTCGTCGCTCTCAGCGACAGAGCCGAGCCGCGAGTCTTACTCGCGGGAGCACAGACAGCCGTTCACTCGCTTCTCAGTGCAATGACGGGATCGACTCGCGAAGCCCTTCGCGCGGGCAGATAGCACGCCACCAACGCGACGAAGGCCAGGACCAACGGCACGCCGACGAAGGTGACAGGGTCCTGCGCGCTCACGCCGAAGAGCTGCTTGCGAATGAGCTGGGCCGCACCGAGGGACGCGACGATCCCCAGCACGGTGGCGACGCCGACCACGCGCAGCCCCCTGCCCATGACCAGCCGCACCACCGTCGCGCGCCGCGCACCCAGGGCCATCCGGATGCCCAACTCGCGGGTCCGCTGCACCACCGCGTACGACATCACCCCGTAGACACCGATGGCGGCGAGCACCAGCGCCAGCAGCGCGAACGCGAGCGTCAACATCATCGTGAACCTGGGCGGCGCGAAGTTGCGCTCCATCAATGAGGTCAGGGTGCGCATCTTCCAGACGGGCTGGTCGGGATCCACCGACCAGAGCGCGGCGCGCACCGACCGGGCCAACGCCATCGGATCGCCCTCGGTCCGCACCACGATGCTGCTGAAAATGCCGGGCGTCTGCGCCTTGGGCTGGTAGATCTGGGGCGTCGGCGGCTCGCTCATCGAGAGATGGCGGATGTTGCCCACGACGCCGACCACGCTCACCCACTGGTCGGGCGGCCCAATGAGCTTGAGCCGCTTGCCCAGCGCCGACTGGCCGGGCCATTCGCGGCGTGCCAGCTCCTCGTTCACGATGGCCACCATGTCGGTTCCCTGCCGGTCGTCGGCGCCGAAATCGCGGCCGGCGATCATGCGGATGCCCATGGTGCTGAAGACCTTGTCGCTGCCGCTGTTCTGCTGGGCCTGCGGCGCCCGCTCCGGTGGAACGTCGGGGTGCGCGTCGCTCACGTAGCTGACCGTTCCCCAGTTGCCGCTCAGGGGAATCGCGTTGAGCAGCGCGGCCGACGATACCCCCGGAACGGCACGGATGGCGGCCACCGTGCGGGCCATGAAGGTGTTGATCTTCTCGTCGGTATCGTACCTGGCCTGGGGCAGCCGGAACTCGGCCGTCAACAGCCCCGGCGCCTGGTAGCCCGGGTCCACACGCGTCAGCGCGCCAAGGCTGCGGGTCAGCAAGCCGGCGCCGACCAGCAGGACGATGCAGAGGGCGAGCTCGAGCGCGACCAGCAGGTTGCGCGTGTCCCCTCGGCCGCGCGGCCCACCTTCGGGCGCCCGCATCTGGAGCGATTCGTGAAGATCGGCGCGCGCGGCGTGCAGCGCCGGTGCCAGGCCGAACAGCAGGCCGGCGACGATGGTGATCCCCGCGGAGAACCCGAGCACCGTGAGGTCGATGCCGACGGCGCCAGAGGTGGGGAGATCGATCGGCATCGAGGCCAGCAGGCCCTTGACGAGCCAATGCGCGAGGACCACGCCCAACCAGCCGCCGACGGCCGACAGCACCAGACTCTCGGTGAGAAGCTGCCGCACCAGCCGCCACCGTCCCGCGCCCAGCGCCGCGCGCATCGACATCTCGCGGCGGCGGGCCGCGGCGCGCGCCAACTGGAGGTTCGCGACGTTGGCGCAGGCGATCAGCAGCACCACCCCGACGAAGGCCAGCACGATCAGCAGCGACGGCTTCACGTCGCCGACCAGTGTTTCGCGCAGCGACAGGACGGTCGCCCCGATGCCGGCATTGGTCTGCGGGTACTCGGCGGCGAGCTCGCGAGTGACGCGCGCGAGATCGGCGCGCGCCGCGTCGATCGTCACGCCCGGCTTGAGCCTCCCGAAGGCCCATACCGTCGTGTTGCCGCGCGTGAACCACTGGGGATTGGGAGCCGAGGTGATCGGGAGCCAGACGTCCATGTCGCCGAGCGGATCGCGATAGTCGGCGGCGAGCACGCCGATCACCACGTGGGGCCGGCCGTTCAGCACCAGCGTCCGACCCACGATCGCGGAGTCACCGCCGAACCGCGTGCGCCAGGTCGGGTTGGACAGCACGGCGACCTGTTGGGCGGTGCCCTGGGTGGTCTCTTCCGTGGTGAAGAGCCGCCCCATGGCCGCGTGAGCACCGAGGATGCGCAGCGTGTTCGCCGTGACGAAGGTGCCCACCAGCCGGTCGGGCGCCTCGATCCCGGTGAGGTTGACGCTCTGGGTGCGTGCCATCCCCATGTCGTCGAAGGTGCGGTTGCGGGTGCTCCAATCGGCGACGTTGGGTATCGAAATGAGGGTGCGCTGCTGCTCGCCCTGCCGGCCCCAGAGCACCGCCAACCGGTCGGCCGACGGATAGGGCAGCGGCCGCAGCAGCACGGCGCTCACCACGCTGAAGATCGCCGTGTTGGCGCCGATGCCGAGCATGAGCGTGAGCACCGCCACCAGCGTGAACGCGGGCCGCCGGGTCAGCGTGCGGAAGGCGAAACGCAGGTCCTGGATCAGCGTGTCCATAGGACGGTCCGGTGTCGAGGAGAGGTGCTACTACGTGTGTAGAACAACAATACACCGGATTGGTTGAAATGGCGCTGGAGGCCCTACGGCGTGACGGTGACCGTCCCTGTCATCTGGGGATGATTCGCGCAGTGGTAGTCGTAGGTCCCGGCGTTGGTGAAGGTGCGGGCGTAGACCTGGCCGGCCGACCCGCCGCTCCCGTAGCCGCCGCCGCTCGGGCCCGCGAGCTGGCCGCTGCCGAAGTTGCCTCCCGTCACCGTGTGGGCGGCGGCTCCGCCGTTCGACCATCGCACCGTCTCACCGACCTTGATGGTCAGCGTCGCCGGCGAGAACTGATAGTCCAGGATGTCCACAGTGACGGCGGTACCGCTGGTCGTGCCGCCCGTCTGGCCGCCGTTTCCCGGCAGCGTGTTGCTCGGCGCCGTGCCGCCCGATGAACAGGCCGCCGCGCCGAAGAGCAGGATCGCCAGGGTGGTGCGCCGCACACAAGCCTCTCAACCGGGATTCCATTCAAGCTTAAGAGAAGCGCCCGGGCGCGGCAACCTCCGTAGCGTGGAACGTTTCGAACCTCAACGCCGGAGCCCGGCCAGCGCGCGGTAATAGTCCGCCACGAGCTTGCGATACGCCTCGGGCACCGTGCCCTCGCTGGCCACGCGAGGCAGCGATTCCGCGCTGCCCAGCTTGCGCCGCAGCCCGAATTCGAACTCGCGCAGCCCCGGCACGATCGACTGGCTGAGCGCCTGGCCGCCGCGCGGCGTTCCGATCCCCATGTTGTCGGCGCGGCCCATCCCGCCGAGGACCGCGTCGAGATCGTCGGTGTTCACGCCTTCGCGTCGCAGCGCTTCGCGGATGTCGCGCAGGGTGCGCGCCTGTTCGCGAAACTCCCGCTCGGCCTGGCGCGGATCGCCCTGACCTCGCGGCACGTTCCCGCCTTGGCCACCGCGCCCGGCCTCCGGCCTCTGCCCCTCGGGCTGACCCGGTGCCTGCCCCGGCCCCGCCTGCGGTGGCTGGGTGCCCTGACGGCCCGGCGCTTGCTGGGACTGTTCGCCGAGTCTCTCCAGGGAGTTCGCCACGTCTCGCGCCCGCTCGAGGGCGCGAGCAACGCGGTCCTCGCGCGATTCACCGATCGCGTTCGCGGCGGCGTCGAGTCGCCGGCCGAGACTGTCGAGGTCGGCCCCGATCTGCTCCTCGAAGTTCCGCGCCGCTTCGGGTGACGTCTGCACCAGCTGGCGTGAGTAGCGGATCTTGTCTTCGACCCGCCCCTCCCGCAGGCCGCGCGCCGCCTCGCGCAACCGCTGCGCGGCCCGCGGCTGGCCCTGCTGCGCCTCGCGCGCCAGACGCTCCAGGTCGTCGTCGAGTCTCCCGACGTCGCCCGCCATCGCGTCCTTGCGCTCGAGCAGCCGCTGCACGCGCATGCCGCGCGTGGCGGGATCGTCGCCCAGGCGGGCCTCGTCCCGCGACGCCTCCTGTTGCTGCTGCGCCAGGCGGCGCACCCGCTCCCGGGCCTGGTCGACGCTCTGGCGCAGCCCCGACGACCGGCCACTCTCGAGGTTGCGCTGCGCCTCGCGCAGGCGGTCCAGGGCCGCGCTCCCCGACGTCCCCTGGCTGGCCGCCGAGCGCCGCATCTGCTGCGCCGCGTCGCGCAGCCGCTGGGCCGCCTCGCCCATCTCGGCGTTCTGCTGCTCGCGCGAGAGCCGTTCCAGTCGCCTGGCGAGCGAGTCGGCTTCCGCCGCCATCCCCGACTGCCCCGACGCCGAGCCCCCCGCGCCGGCGCTCGGCTGCCGCTGCGCCCGGCGCCGCTCATTCTCCTGCTGCTGGCGGCGCGCCAGCTCCTTCACCCGCTCCAGCGTCTCGTCGAGCTGCGCCGTGGCGCTGTCGCGCTGCTCGCGCTGGACCGATTCGTACTGGTTGCGCATTCGGTCCAGCTCCAGCTCGAAGAGATCGGCCAGCTCGCGCGCGGTCGCCGAGCCGCCGCCGCCGCCGCCCTGCCCTCCGCGCGCCACCTGGCGCTCGCGGTTGAACACCGCCTCGGCACGCTGGAGATGCGTGAGCGCGCGCTGCTCGGGCGTCAGCGCATCCTGCGGCGCGCGCCGGCCCAGGTCGGACTCGGCGCCGCGCATCGCGACCAGGGCGCCGTCGAGCGCGTCGGCGACCGTGGCCATGCTGGTGTCGCGGGCGGCCACGCCGCGGCTGCGCAGGCGGCCCACCAGCGTCTCGACTTCGCCCCGCAGACGGCCCTGGGCCAGTGCGAGCGTCGCCAGGTCTTCGCGGAAACGCCCCTCGCCGGTCTGCGCGCGGTCGCGCAGCACCCGGAAGGTGCCGGCCACGATCTCACGCTGGCGCTCCGACAGCTCGCCGGGATTCACGCTCTGCCCGCCCGGCATCCCGTTCTGCTCGGCCTCGCGGAAGGCACGGTCGAAGGGTCGGATGGTGAGGAAGTAGATGTCCGAGAGCGCCTCGGTGGTATCGGGCCGGCCGTCCGCGGCGCGGGCGTAGTACGCGATCACGTCGCCCGGCTTGAGGCTCAGCTCCTCGAGAAACAGGGTGTGGCCGGCCACCACTTCGCGACGCGCCGCATCGCCGAAGAGCTGGACCGTCCGCTCCGGCCCACCGTTGACGCGGTAGACCAGCGCGAGGCGCCGCACGCCGATGTCGTCGGTCGCGCGCGCCTCGAGGTAGACCTCATCGATGCTGGTGGCGTCGGCGTCGCGGCCCGGCTTGGTCAGCGTCACGACGGGGGGCTGGTCGGCGAGCGCCTCGATGGCGTAGGTCGGTGACCCCGGCGCCAGGCGGCCGTCGGGCCCGGGAAAGAGCAGGCGGTACTCGCCGCTCTCGTGGATGGTGAGGGAGGCGCGCAGCGTTCCGCCGGTGTCGGGCGCGAGGGCCACGGTGTCGCGGCCGTGCGCGATGAGCATGCCGCTCCGCACCGCCATCGTCGGCTTCACCGAGACGGTCGCCACCGTCCCCGTGATGGCCGCGATGTCGCCGCCCGGTTGCCGCTGCGGACCCAGGCCGGTGTAGGCCGGGAAGCGGTACTCCACCGCGATCTCGCTCACCCACGGGATGTCGGCGACGCGCACTCTGAAGACGGGCGATCGGACGCCGGCGGCCTCGATCAGGTACTCCAGGTCGGTCCGGAGGCCGAGGACGAGCGCCGTGGGGCGCGCGCCCGTCTCACCCGGCGCCATCGGCACGCGCTCCCACGACTCGGCGCCGCCCTTGCGGGTCACCAGCTCCACCAGCGCCGCCGAGAATCCCCGGAGCTGCGCCGAGATGACGAGGTCGGCGCCGCGGGCGATGACGGTATCGCCTGGCTCGACACCGATCGTGTACGGCCGCTCCGCCCCGCCATGGAACGGCACCAGGAATGGCGCGCCGCTGGCGACGAACCCGGGACGGATGATCACCAGGCCCAGCGTCGCGAGGAGCGTGGCGCCGAGCATCGCCCCCGCGACGGCGATCCCCCGCCGCTCGATGACGCGCCAGGTGCTGCGGGCCTCGCACCGCTGCACCGCGTCGGCGACCAGCCGGTCCACCAGCTCGCGTGAGACGTTGGCGTCGGCGCCATCGGCGAAGCGCACCGCCGCGAGCAGCCGGCCCTCGAGCGCCGGCTCGTGCTCCTCGAGGTAGAGCGCGACGCGGGCATCGCTGGCGCGCCGGCGCAGCACGCGACCCAGCGCGACCCACGCCGTCAGGGCGACGGCGATCCACGCGGCGAGCTGGAACACCCGGACCGCGGCGGGCGCGAACCGGAAGCGGTCCATCCCGAAGGAGGCAGCAAGAACGGTGGCGAGCGTGGCGACGGCGATGATCGCCGCCGCACGCAGCACCAGGCGCAGGCGCCAGCGGCGCCTGACCGCGGCGATGAGGGAATGCAGGTGTTCGTTCATCGGATCCCTCTCGCACGATGCGCAACCGCGCTCTCCGCCGCAAGCAGGAGCAGCACGGCGCCCAGCAGGTACCACCAGAGTCGCTGGTCGCGCTCCCGCTCGGCCGGGCCCTCCATGCCGGCCCGTGCCGGAGCCACCGCCGACGAATCGGGCGCCACCGCCGCGACGAGCTGCTCCGGCACGATGCGCGCGGGGTCGGACTCCGAGGGCGGCACATTCGCGGCAAGGAGAAGCGCCGCGCTGCGTGTGCCGTTGCCGTGGACCCCGAAGAACCCCCGCTCGCCCAGCCTCAACCGCGAGCCTCCCGCCGGCAACGCCTCACGAGTCCCATCGGGATGCTCGACGATCACCGTCCCGCTCTCCAGCGCTCCCACTCTCCCGCGCTCCCACTCTCCATCCAGCTCCACCACATCTCCCACCATGCGCGCGGCGGGCGGCGGCGTGAAGCGCGCCAGGTAGCGGATTGCGCCGTGCACCAGCGGCACGAAGGCGGGGTGCAGGGGCGCGTCGCTCCAGCGGTTGGCGAGGTCCGCGGTCCAGACCAGAACGTGGCCCGCGCCCAGCCGCGTTTCGGCGAGCGCGGGCACACCATCGTCGTAGCGCGCCAGCGCGGTGCGCGCGCGCTCCAGGCGCCGGTACCGGAAGGCGCGGCTCCCGCCGAGGTCGGCGCGCTCGCCCCAGGCGAACACCGGATGCGCCGCGTCGGTAACGGCGAGGGCGGCGCCCAGGTCGCCACGATCCACGACACCCGCGCCGGTGCCAAGACTGTCGGCCAGCGCCGACGGCAGGGTGCCGCGCGCGCCGAGCGCCACCAGCATGCCGCCGCCGGCGCGCAGGTAGTCGAGCAGCCGCCGGCCCGGCTCGCCGCCCGGGAACGGCGCGTCGTGCACGATGACCACGGCCGCGGCCGCGAGATCGGCGGCGCGCACCGACGACGCGATCCGCTGGGTGACCGGGAACGACGGATCGCGCGCGACGTCGAGGGCCTCGCGCAGGTAGAGCAGGTCGCCGGCCGGCGCGTCGCCGCGCGACAGGATCAATACGCCGAGGCGGGGCGCGGGCCCCAGAACGAAGCTCCAGGTGTCGTCGGCGGGCTGGTCGTCGGCCGGCAAGGTCACGCGGGCGCGCCGGATCCCTTCCGGGTCGCGGAGCGCCGCGAAGCGTGCCACGGCCGACGCGCCCGGCGCCACGCGCACCGTCACCGTCTGCACGACGCGGCCGTCGAGGGCGAAGGCGACGGGCACCTCGCGCGCTCCTCCGTGCGCGCCGGCCAGCCGCGCGGTCACCACGGTGCGGGGCTCCGCGCCGCCCTGCCGCTCGAGCACCACACTGGTGATCGCGGTGTTGACCAGCGAGGTATCGCCGACGTCCACGGTGCGAAGCGACACGCCGGCCGGGAGCCGTACCGCCGTCTGACCGTCCCAGCCCGCCCGCTGAAAGTCGGAGACCAGGACCACCTCGCCGCCGCTGTTGGCGCGCTCGAGCAGCGCGGCCGCGGACTGGAGTGCCGGGGCGTAGCGGCCCGCCGCGCTTCCCGGCCGGGCCTGGGCCAGCGCGGCCAGCGCGGCGGCGCGGTCATTCGTCAGCTCGGTCAGCGCCTCGGCACGGTCGTCGAAGGCGACGACGGCGACGCGCGACCGGGCACCGGCGCGCTGCACCGCCGCGCGCGCCGCGGCGACCGCGCGCTCCCAGCGGCCACGCGCCCCCATGCTCGCCGAACGATCGATCAGGAGGACCAGATCGCTGCTGCCCGCACCTTCTGCCACCTGCCGCCTGATGAAGGGCCGGGCGAACGCCGCGACCAGGAGGGCAACCGCCGCACCGCGCAGCAGGAAGAGGAGCCAATGCCGGATCCGCTGGCGCCGCTGGGTGCGGAACGGAATGCGGTGCAGGAACATCAGCGAGGGAAAGACGACCGGCTCCTTGCGCTCCCGGTGCGTGAGGTGCACCAGCACCGGGATCGCCAGTGCGGCGAGACCGGCCAGAAAGAGCGGCGCGAGGAATCCCAGGCCCATCAGCGCACCCGCGCCATCGCCTGGCGGCGCGACAGGTAATGGAAGAGCGCGTAGTCGAGGGGCTGGTCGGTCAGTGCCAGCTCGTAGTCCATGCCCGCCTCGCCCAGTCGCGCCGACACCGCCTCCAGGTGCTCGGCCATCAGCGCCCGGTAACGCCCCGCCTGGTCGCCCGGAACGACGGGGATCCGGTCGCCCGTCTCGAGGTCCTCGAAGTGCGCGGGCTCGCCGAAGGGAAAGCTGCGCTCGGCCGGATCGAGCACCTGGATGACGAGCACGTCGCTGCCCCGGCCGCGCAGCGCGCCGGCGGCGGTGACGATGCTCTCCGGCGTCTCGTAGAGGTCACTCAGCAGGATGAGGATGCTGCGGCGCCGCAGCGTGGCGCCCGCCTGGAGGAGCGGCGGCGCGAGGGCGCCCGGCCCCCGCGCCTCCTCGCGCGCGAGGACGTGGAGGCAGCGCTCGAGATGGCGCGCCGAGGCGGGCACCAGCTCGCGCACCTCCTGGTCGAAGGTCACCAGGCCGACGCGGTCGCGCTGGCGGCGCGACAGGTAGAGCAGCGCCGCGGCGAGGAACTTCGCGTAGTCGAGCTTGGTGACCGGGCCCGAGCCGTACGCCATCGAGCGGGAGACGTCGAGGAGCACGACGACATTGGCGTTGGTGTCGGCCTCGAACTCCTTGACGTAGAGCCGGTCGGTGCGGCCCCACAGCCGCCAGTCGATGCGGCGGATGTCGTCGCCCGGGAGGTACGGCCGGTGCTCGGCGAAGTCGGTGGAGAGCCCGAGATAGGGCGACTGGTGCAGGCCGGAGATGAAGCCGTCCACGACGGTCCGCGCCAGGAGCTCGAGGTTGTCGATCCGGGCCAGGACCGCCGGGTCGAGGAAACGTTCGCTCACATCCCCGACCGCGGCACCGGCACCGCCTGGACGAGCCGCGCGACGATCGCGTCGGTCGTCATCCGCTCCGACTCCGCGTGAAAGTTCCGGAGCAGCCGGTGCCGCAGCACCGGCCGCGCCAGCGCCTTGATGTCGTCGAAGTGCACGTGATAGCGGCCCGCCATCAGGGCCCGCGCTTTCCCGCCCAGCACCAGGTACTGCGCCGCGCGCACGCTGGCGCCGTAGCTGAGGTACTTGCGCACGAACTCCGGCGCCGCGGGCTCGTCGGGCCGGCTGGCGCGCGCCAGCTGCACGGCATAGCGGACCACCTCCTCGGCGGCCGGCACCCGCCGCACCAGTGCCTGGAAGGCCAGCAGCTCGGGCCCCGTCACGACGGCGCGCACCGACTCCGGCGGCGCGCCCGTGGTGCCCTGCACGATCGCCACCTCATCGTCCTCGCCCGAGTATTCGATGGCTACGCTGAACATGAAGCGGTCGAGCTGGGCCTCGGGGAGCGGATAGGTGCCCTCCAGCTCGATGGGGTTCTGCGTGGCGAAGACGAAGAACGGCTCCTCGAGCGGGTAGGTACGTCCCTGTACCGTCACCTTGTGCTCCTGCATCGCCTCGAGGAGCGCCGCCTGGGTCTTGGGCGGCGTCCGGTTCACCTCGTCGGCCAGCACGATGTTGCCGAAGATCGGGCCTGGCATGAACACCAGCTCGCGCCGGCCGGTCGCCGGGTCCTCCTGCACCAGGTCGGTTCCCGTGATGTCGCTCGGCATCAGGTCGGGGGTGAACTGGATGCGCGAGAACTTGAGGTCGAGGGCTCGTGCCGTGGTCTGAACCAGGAGCGTCTTGGCAAGGCCGGGGACACCGATGATCAGGCTGTGGCCCCCGCCGAAGAGGGTGTACAGCAACTGGTCGATCACCGCCTCCTGGCCGACGATGACCTTGTGCAGCTCGTCGAGGATGCGGCCGCGCGCCGTGGCGAACTGGTCGGCCAGGGCGGTATCAGTGCTTGCAATCGTTCCCATCTCGGTCAAAGCCACAATCACGAACCTTTCTTTCTCGGTCCCCCGGTCCCCGGGTATCTCAGTGCGTCATCGCGTAAACGATGTAGTTGATGCCGAGCTTGTACGCTTCGTTGGTCACGTCCACCGGGAAGAGCCCGGTATCCGACCACTCCCACGATTCGCCCACGTCGTTGTTGTAGTTGGCGATCAGCAGCAGCCGCTTGGTCGGGTCGTTGTCTTCGAAGACGCCGAGGAAGGCCGACGGCACATTGAAGTACGGGTGCGTGAAGTTCAGCGACGGGATCTCGAAGAAGCTGTGGAAGATGGGATTGGTGATGTCGAGCGGCACCAACCGCGAGCCCGGCACCACCCGCAGGATCTGGCGCTCGAAGTTGGCGAGCGCGCCGCCGCCGGCGAAGTCGTCGAAGATCAAGAACCCGCCCTTCAGCAGGTACGCGCGCAGGTTCGTCGCTTCCGCGTCGGTCATCGTCCACCAGCCCGGCTCGCACATGTAGGCCACCGGGTACCTGAAGATGTCGGGGCTGCCGATCGCGATGATGTTGGTCCCGCGCGAGGTGCCGATCAGCGTCAGCTCGCGCAGGATCGTCATGAAGTGCGTATCGGCGCGATTGTAGTCGTGGTCCCACTGGTAGTTGATGCCGGCGAAGTAGCCGCCCCCGCCGCCGAAGCCGGTGCGCGCGGGGGTGAAACGCAGCCGCACGAACGCGAAGCGGCCGTCGTAGGGGACGTTGTTGATGTCGAAGTCGGTCGCGCCCGCCGTCGGCACCGGGCCGTTGTACCCACCACCGCGCCGTTGCGCGGATGCGGAACAAGGCAGACAAAGACAGACAACGACGGACAACCACAGCAAGCCCTGTCTCCCCTGTCTCCCTTGTCTCCCCTGTCTCCCCTGTCTCCCCTGTCTCCCCTGTCTCCCCTGCATCATGGTCGCCCCTCCGTCAGCCGTAGCAGCAGGTCCTGCGCGTCGGCGTAGCCCGGCGCGACTTCGAGCGCGCGCAGCACCGAGCGGCGCGCCTCCACGGGCTGGCCCGCCCCCGCCTGCGCCTGCGCCAGGCGATACCAGGCACCGGCGCGGTCGGCGGGGCCCAGCGCGATGACGGCCCGCCGCTCGCGCACCAGGTCGCCATGCCGGCCCAGACCGGCGTAGTGCGCGGCCAGCCGGTCGTGCAGCGCGGGATCGAGTGGCGAGATATAGACGGCGCGCTCCAGCGCGGCCAGAGCGTCGCCGCGCCGGCCCGCCGCGTCGAGGAGGCCCGCCAGCTCCAGGTTCGCGTCGTACGCGGCTTCGTCCTCGCGGGTCAGCGCCGCCAGCTCGGCGATCGCGCCCGCGGTGTCGCCGCGCTGGGCGCGGGCCCGCGCGCCGGCGAGCGAGGGCAGCGTATGCGCGAAGGCGTCGAGGTCGGTGAGCTGGCGGCGGTAGCGCTCGCGCATCCAGACGTCGAAGCGCGCGTCGAGGGTGTCGGGATCCGTCCCCAGTACCTGGCGCACCATGTCGCGGGTATCGAGGCCTCTGCCGTACGCGGCGAGGATGCGCGGCATGATCGCGGCGCCGTTGACCGACTCGAGGTACTCGGCCGCCAGCGACGCCAGCAGATAGGCGTGCGCCAGCATCTCGCCGCTCGCCGGCCGGATGAAACCTTCGTTCAGGCGGCTGAGTTTCGGGAGGCTGTCGGCCGCCCAGGCCCGCAGGAACCCCGGGCTCACCGCCTCGCCCCACGACGGTCGCGCGCGGCGCTCCTCCAGCACCGCGAGCCCTTCGGTGAGCCAGCGCGGCACCCGGTTGTCCGAAAGCGCGAGGTGGAAGGTGTGCGCGATCTCGTGCCACAGGGTGCTGCCCCAGTTGAACTGGCCGCGGTCGCGCGCCGACGGCGAGTCCATCACGATGACGGGGCCGAAACAGGCGCCCAGTGCGCCTATGCCGGCCAGCCCGACGGTACGCACCGAGAAGTCGGCGTGGCTCGGGAACACCTCGACCCGGATCGGCGTGGCGGGCCGGATGCCGTAGCGCGCCGTGAGCGAGTCGTAGGCCTCCTCAGCGAGGGGCACGAAGTAGAGCGCCAGGAGCGCGCTCTCCCGGCCGTCCATCACCAACCGGAACCGCGGGCTCGCCGTCTCCGGAAAACGCTGAAGGGTGTCGAGCAGGTCGAGCGTGTTCTTGGTCCACAGGTCGAACGGATCGCCCCGCAGGGCCACCGCGAGTGCCGCGCGGCCGCCCGCGATGTCGCCGAGGCGCATCCGGTTCACGCCGAGCAGCGCCCAGCCGCGCCAGGCGGCCGAGTCCCGGCCAACCGCCCGGGCGGCGAGCTGGACCGCGGCGTCGTAGCGCCGCACCCGGGCCGCCGCGTCGGCCGCCTGGACGAGGTGATCGGCGGCGCGGGGATCGTCGGCGACGATGGCGCGATCCACGGCATCGAACGCCGCGTTCTCGCCGCGCAGGAACGCCAGCGCCGCCCGCACCGCGAGCGCGTCGCGCGACCTGGGGTTGCGGGCCAGCGCGCGGTCGGCCTCGCGCGCGGCACCGGCGACGTCATCGGTCTCCAGCCGGAGCCGCGCGAGAAAGACGTGCGCGGCCTCGAGGTCCGGGTCCGCGGCGAGGCTGCTCTCGGCGAGGGCCACCGGGTCCCCGGTGCCGAGGAAGCGGCGCACCTCGGCCATCCCCAGCAGGGCGCGGGCGTTTCCCGGCCAGCGGCGGCGGACGTCGGCATAGGCCGCGCCGGCCTCGGCGCCGTTGTACCGGGCGAGCAGCAGGGCCGCGGCGCGCAGCCGCGGCTCGGGGTCGGAAGTCTCGCGCCCGGCGGCCAGATCGTAGAGACGCAGTGCGTCGCGGGCGTATTGCGGCTCCCATACGCTCAGGCGCTCGGCCGCCGCGCCGATCGCCGTCAGCTCCGGCGCGCCGAAACTGCCGCCGCGATTGTACGTCGCGATCATCGCAGCGTAGATCCGCCGCGCCTCGTCCCGGCGCCCGCGCAGCTCCAGCAATCGCGCTTGGCCGAGCCTGGCGCGCAGGCTGTCGGGGCCGCCCTCAGCGCGGCCATACGCGCTGCCCGCCTCGTTCCAGCGTCCGCGAGAGAGCAGCGAATCGCCCGCCGGCACCTGGGCCGACGCGACCGTCACGCCCGCGGCGACGGCCCCGGCGACCACGGTCATCGCGCCCGCGATCACGGCCGCGTGCCTTGCCGGCCGCGGATCGCCGCGCCGGTGCGCGCGATCTCGAGCAGCAGGCTGTCGAGCGTACCCGCGAAGCGGGTCGAGTCGGCGCTGCGCCGGCCGGCCTCCAACGCCACCAGCGCGCGCTGGAGCGAATCGCGCCGGGCGAAAAGCGACGTGAGGGCACTGTCGCCGGGCGCGGCGGGCGGCGCATCCAGAAAGAGCACGGCGGCTCGGCGTCCATCGCCCTCGGCTCCCGGTGTCAGGCTGCCCCGGCCGTCGCCGTCGTCGTCGAGCAGCGCATGCTCCGTCCGCAGGTGGCGCGACGCCTGGTAGTACCGCTCGACGCCCTGCCGCGCATAGTCGAACGCCTCGAGCAGCGACACCCGCCCGTCCTTGTCGGCGTCGCCGGCATCGCTGCCCAGCGCCTCGGCGAAGTAGCGCCCGAAGACCGTCTCGTCGCGCTCGGTCGCCGAACGGGTGGCCGTGATGATGATGCGACGGGGCCCGGCCAACGCCTCGATCCAGGGCCCGCTCGCGCTCGATGCGTTCACCACCACGAGCTCCTGCGTGGGAAACCGCGCCAGCGCCGACGCGACTTGCTCCGGCGTGAGATCGGGACCCGGCACGTTGAAGCGCGGCGAGCCGCTCATGGCGCTGCCGTGACCGATCAGTACCAGCGCGACGACGTCCCGCGGGCCGGCGCGCATCGCCAGGTCGGCCAGCGCGCGCTGGATGCCGTCCGCCGTCGCCGGGGGGCTGGTGACCTCCGAGAGCCGCAGCACGTGCGACTCCGGAAGCCCGAGTCGCGTGCGCGCCGCGGTCGCGAGCGCCGTGGCCACCGAGTCGAAGCGCGCGCGATACTGCGGCGTCCCCGGCAACCCGGTGACGACCAGGAGCCATCCCTGCGCCGAGGCTCGGCCGGCCTGCGCGAGCAGCAGGCAGACCAGGGCGGCCAGCGTCCTGGTGATCGGGATCACGCCAGGCCCCGCACCCGCCGGTATCCCCACTCCGCCCCTATCAATAGAAAGAGGGTGAGCAGCACGATGGGCATGTCCCAGAGGTCCAGCCGCTCCCGGGTGGTGGCGCCGGCCGAGGTGTAGCGCACGTCCTCGGGCAGCCCCGCGGCGGAGGCGCCATCGTAGTAGTGGCCACCGGTCTCCGCGGCCACCCGCTCCAGCAGCGCGGTGTGGCGCTCGGCGTCGGCGAACTCGAGCCGCGGATCGCCGGCGCGCACCACCGCGTGCGCCGTGCCCACGAGCCGCCCGCCCTGCCGCGCGTCCATCGCGATCTCGTAGTTGCCGTCCGCGGAGGGCGTGAAGCTCCCCCGGTACTCGCCGTCATGCTCGATCGACCAGGCCAGCGGCACGGCGCTCTCGGTGCCATCGGGCGCGCGCACCGTGGCCACGACGTCGCCGCCGTTCAGCGGGGCGTAGGCCGAGTCGAGGACCTCGGCGCGCAATGGCACCGGCCGCCCCGACAAGACGATCGCGGCGGTCGGGCTGGCCGTCACCTGCTCCGGCACGTCCGCGACGAGCCAACGGAGCATCTGGCGCCACAGCGTCTCGTGCGTCCGGTCCTCGAGCGGGATCGACGCGTGCATCCGCCACATCCACGAGTCCTGCACCGTGAAGGCCACCGAACGGCCCCGGCCGTACCGTTGCGCCGCGAGCACCACGAAGGGGCCACCATCGGCCTCACCGGTGAGCAGGAGGGTCGCGCCCGGTTTCACGCCGGTGATCGGGTGGGCGATCGACAGCCTCGGCAGCGAGTCCCACTTCGCTTCGGCCGCCGCCTCGTCGGCCATCAGGCGCAGCGCCGGGTGGCGCCGGCCCGCGGGCGTCGGGCGCACCCGCACGTCGCGCACGAACCCGGTGTCGGGCCGCGGCAGCATCACCGGCAGCACCTCCGCGAGCGGCGTGCCCGCATAGCCGCCCGCGGCGAAGGCGCGCCGGCCGCCCAGCACCAGGAGACCACCGCCCCGCTCGCGCACGAATTCCCCGATCATCCGGAGCTGGTCCTGCGTGAAGAAGCTCGCCTCGACGGAACCGAGGACCAGACCGCGATAGCCGAAGAGCTCTGCCCGGGTGCGCGGGAAGCCGGCCGCCACCTCGGCGGAATCCTCGACGTCGAGCCGCAGAAACTTGTCGTCGGCGGTGCGCAGGAGCGTGGTCACGCGCAACTGGCGGTCGTCGGCAAGCGCGCGGCGCAGGAACTTCACCTCGAAGCGGGGCTCGCCCTCGAAGTAGAGGATGCGCTGCCGCCGGTCGTCCACCGCGATCAGCGCCTCGCGCACGTTGTTCTCGGCCACGCGCTCGCCGCGCTGCACCGGGACCCGCACCCGCAACCGCCGCGTCCCTGGCTCGCTCAGCGTGAAGGCGACCGGAATCGTCACCGCCTCGCCCTCGCCGGGCAGCTTCACCGACGTCTGCCCCACGATCGCGCCCTCGTCTTCGACGATGACAGGCACCGTCGCGCCCGAAAGGCCCCGCTGCCGCACCCGCACCTCGACGACCTGCGTGCTCCGGCGCAGGGCGTGCTCAGGCAGGTCGATCGGCTCGACGGCGAGATCGCGATCGAACCGCTCGGCGCCGTAGCCGACGGTGTGAACCGGGATCCCGGCCGCGCGGTAACCCAGCAGGACGTCGGTGAGCGCGCCGCCCGCGTTATCGCCGCCGTCGCTCGCCACCACCACGCCGGCGAGCGGTTGGCCGGCGAGCCGGTCCCGCACGCCCGCGAGCGCGCCCGCGAGGTCGGTCTGGCGCCCGGTCGCCATGACCGCGCCGGCATCGCCCAGCGGCGCGAGCGCCTCCGAGAACCGGTACACCCGCACCTCGAAGCGCTCGGCGAGCGCCCGGGCGAGACGCCCCGACGTGGGGGAGAAGTCGCCGAGCGCCGCGGCGAGCCGCGTGGTGTCCCGCACATCGGCGATGCCCATCGAGCGCGAATCGTCCACCAGCACCGCGACCACGTTCCGACGCGGGACGGCGGCGAAGACCAGCAGCACCGGGCCGGACAGGCAGATCACGAGCACCGCGAGGGCCGCGGCGCGCAGCACGGCGAGCACGATCCGGTCGCGCACCGGCAGCCGGCCGGCGCGCCAGTAGAGCCACGCCGCGAGGGCCGCGCCGCCCACCCCCACCACCAGCACCACCCACCAGGGGCCGCGCGGCTCGAAGGCCACCACGCCGCGCGCGAAGGCGGCGGGACGGTACTTGAAGAGGAAGGTGAAGAGCGCGCTCACGATTCTAGTTTACGACCCAAACCGGACTCCCGCTGCCCGGCGTTTCACATTCGGCATTCGGCGTTCGGTATTCAGCGGCTCATAGCCGCTGCTCGGCAGTGGCGGCTGATGGCCGCCTCGACCTGCCTGTCGCCGCTCTCAGCGGCGGCCTTGCCGAGCCGCGAGTCTCACTCGCGGGCCACCCCGCCTCGATCTGCCTGTCGCCGCTCTCAGCGGCGGCTTTGCCGAGCCGCGAGTCTTTACTCGCGGGCCACCCCGCCTCGATCTGCCTGTCGCCGCTCTCAGCGGCGGCCTTGCCGAGCCGCGAGTCTCACTCGCGGGGGCGAATTGCGCGTGCAGCGGCATGGAGGTATGTTCCCCTATCCTATAGAGGGGAACGCATGCTGCACCCCGACGGTGGTCTGTTGCACGGCACCCTCGACGTCCTGGTCCTCAAGGCGGCCAGCTGGGGCCCGCGCCACGGCTACGCCATCGCCGAGTGGGTGCGGACGATCAGCGACGGCGAGCTGCTCGTCGAAGAGGGGCCGCTCTACACGGCCCTCCACCGGCTGGAGCGCAAGGGCTGGCTCGTGGCCGAGTGGGGCTACTCCGAGAACAACCGCCGAGCCAAGTACTACCAGCTCACTCCCGCCGGCCGGCGCCAGCTGCGCACCGAGGTCTCCGCGTGGGAGCGGTACACCCGCGCGCTGACCAAGGCGCTGGCGGCAACCTCGGCGCTGCCGGCCTGAGCGGGCGATGCGACGCGTCTTCCGGATCTTCGGCCGCGCCGCCCTGGCGCGCGAAGTTGAGGACGAGCTCGCCTTTCATCTCGACATGCGCACCGCGAAGCTCATCGCCGAAGGCCTCACGCCCGAGGCCGCCCGCCGGGAAGCGGAGCGCCACTTCGGCGACCTCGCCACCGTCCGGCAATCGTGCGTCACGCTGGACATCGAACGGGAGCGCGCCATGCGTCGTGCCGATCTGCTCGACGAGCTGCGCCAGGACCTGGTCTACGCCGCGCGGATGCTGCGCCGCAATCCGGGCTTCGCGGCGGTGGTGGTCCTCACCCTCGCCCTCGGCATCGGCGCCAACACGGCGATCTTCACCCTGGTCGACGCCGTGGTGCTGCGCACGCTGCCGGTGGAGCGCGCCGGGGAGCTGGTCGGCATCGGCAACCCCACGCGCACCAGCTCGCTCTCGCAGGGCTCGCCGCGCGCCGACATCATCTCGTATCCGCTCTACCGGGACCTCCGCGATCACAACCAGCTGGTCACCGGGCTGCTGGCGTCGGGCCGGACTCCGAGCCTCGACGTCACGCTCGAGCGGGAGGCGGCCGCCCCCGAGCACCCGCGCGGCCGGTTCGTCTCGGGCAACTATTTCGGCGTCCTGGGCGTGCGACCCGCGATCGGGCGCCTCTTCGACGGAAGCGAAGACCGGGCCATCGGCGCGGCACCGGTCGTCGTCATCAGCTACGCCTGGTGGACGCGCCGATTCCGCCGCGACGCCGCCGTCGTGGGCCGCACCATCTCGATCAACGGCGCGGGATTCAGCATCATCGGCGTCGCCGCACCGGGCTTCGACGGGGAGATCGTCGGGCGCCTGAACGACGTCTGGATCCCGGTCACGATGCAGGCGGTGGTGCAGCCGCATCAGCCGATGCTCGCCGACCGCACCATCTGCTGGCTGCTGCTCCTCGGGCGGCTCAGGCCCGGCGTCACGATCGAAGAGGCGCGCGCGGGCTTCAGCACGCTCATCCGGCAGTCCGTGGTGGACAACACGCCGGGCGGCGCCGCGACCGCGGAGGCGACGGCGCAGCAGCTGAACTACTTCGTCGATTCGGGCGCAAGAGGTTTCTCGGCGGTGCGCGGCGCCTATCGCACGCCCCTGCTCACGCTGATGGCGGGCGTCGGCCTCCTGCTGCTCATCATCTGCGGCAACGTCGCCAACCTCCTGCTGGCGCGCGCCGTCGCGCGCTCGCGCGAGATGAGCGTGCGGATGGCCATCGGCGCGGGGCGCTCGCGCCTGGTGCGCCAGCTCCTCACCGAGAGCCTCGTCCTCGCGCTCCTCGGCGCGGGAGCCGGACTGGCGGTCGCCTGGTGGGGGAGCCGGCTGCTGTTGTCTCTCGCCGCCGACGGCGGCAGCGTCCTCCCCATCGACACCCGGCTCGATCTGCCGGTTTTGGCCTTCACCGCCGGCCTCTCGGTGCTCGCGGTGGGCCTCTTCGGGCTGATGCCCGCCCTGCGCGCCTCGCGCGTGGACCTCGCGTCCACGATGCGCGCCCACGCGCGTTCGGTCGGCGGTTTCGGCGCGCGGGGCCAGCGCGCCCCGCTGGGCCGGCTGCTGATCGCCGGTCAGGTCGCCCTCTCCGTAGTGCTGCTGGTCGGCGCCGCGCTGCTGGTGCGCAGCCTGCGCGGCATCCAGACCGCCGACCCGGGACTCGACCGCGACCACCTGCTCATCGTCGAGGTGGCGGCGGTCGGCCGCGGGTACGCCGGCGAGCGCCTGTACGCGCTGGCGCGCGAGCTCAACGGACGGTTCACCCGGCTGCCCGGCGTGGTGGCTTCGAGCTATTCGGAAAACGGGATATTCAGCGGCACCGAGTCGAACAACAGCTTCCAGGTCGCGGGCTTCACGCCGCGGACCGCCGGCGACAGCAGCGCCAATTCGGACCAGGTCGGGCCGGGCTACCTGCACGCCATCGGCGCGCGCCTGCTCCAGGGCCGCGACTTCACCGAGGCCGACAATGGGCACAGCGCGTCGGTCGCGATCGTCAACCAGACCATGGCGCGCTTCTACTTCCCCAACACCAGCCCGATCGGACAGATGCTGCGCTACAGCGACACCACCGCGGCGGCGATCGTCGGCGTCGTGGCCGACACCAGGGACCACGAGCTGACCGGGGAGCCGGTGCGGCGCTTCTACACCCCCTACGAGCAGCTCGACTTCGGCGGGGTCGGCTCGCTGCGCTTCGAGGTCCGCGCGGCGGGCGACCCGTCGGCACTCATCCGCGCAGTCGCGAAGGAGATCAAGGCCGTGGATGCGCAGCTGCCGATCACCGGACTCGAACCCCTGTCGGCGCTGATGCGGCAGTCGATCCGCGAGGAACGGCTGGTGACGCGGCTCGCGGCGGGATTCGGCGTGCTCGCGCTGCTGCTGGCGGCGATCGGGCTCTACGGCGTCATGACCTACGCGATCACCCGGCGGACCGGCGAGATCGGGCTGCGCGTCGCCCTCGGGGCGCAGCGCGGCGACGTGATCGGCATGATCCTGCGGGATGCGCTACGGCTGGTGGCGCTGGGCGTCGCCGCCGGTGTTCCCCTGGCCCTGGCCGCCTCCCAGCTGCTCCAGGGCCAGCTCCACGGCGTGAGCAGCGCCGATCCCCTCGCCATCGCCACCGCGCTCGGCGTCCTGGGGCTCAGCGCTGCGATCGCCGCCCTGCTCCCGGCGCTCCGGGCCTCGCGCGTCGCGCCCCTGGTGGCGCTGCGCCAGGAGTAGGCGACCCCAGCGGCCAAGAGCCGCCTCGATCTGCATGTCGCCGCTATCAGCGGCGGAATGGCCGAGCCGCGAGTCTTACTCGCGGGGCGCGATAGAGCAGGCACCATCATCACCATCTCGTGATCGGGTACCGGTGCGGGCCGTGCCGAAAATGGCGCTCATACAGACGACGAGGACGAGCCGGAAGGTCACGCGGGCGAAGATAAACCCGGTTACATTGCGCATGCACTCGTTCCCGGGAGATCCGAAGATGGCCAGCATCAAGAAAACCGTCGCGAAAGCGGCGAAGGCAGTCCGGAACAAGGTGGCGCCGAAGAAGACGAGCAAGCTGAAGACCGCCGGGAAGGTCGCGGCGGTGGCGGCCGCCGTGGTGGGCGCGGGACTCGCGACGCGCGCCTACTTGAAGAGGAAGAAGAAGTAGCCTCCACCAGCGACCCGGTCGAGCTCGCCATGATGCTCATGGCGGTGGACTCGACCAGCGGACTCGAAGGCGGCGTCATCGCGCTCGTCGAGCAGTGGCTGGGCGCGCGCGATTGGCGTACCCGCCGCATCGCGGTCGGTCCGGGCCGCGACGACCTGCTCGCCGAGTCGGGCGACGCGCCGCTCGTGGCCTTCTCGACCCATCTCGATACCGTACCGCCGTACCTCCCACCCTCCCTCGCCGGCGATCGCCTCGCGGGCCGCGGCGCGTGCGACGCCAAGGGAATCGCGGCCGCGATGATCTGCGCCGCCGAGGCGCTGCGGGACCGCGGCGTCGCCGTCGCGCTGCTGTTCGTCGTCGGCGAGGAGACCACGCACGACGGCGCGCGGGCGGCGAACCGCGAGCCCACCGCCACCCGCGTCCTCATCAACGGCGAGCCGACCGAGAGCACCCTCGCCCTCGGTACCAAGGGCGCGTTGCGGTGCGTGCTGCGGACCCGCGGCCGGGCGGCGCACTCCGCCTACCCGCACCTCGGCCGCTCGGCCACCGCCGAGCTGGTGCGGCTGCTGGCCGAGCTGGAGGGACTGGCGCTGCCTCGCGATCCGCTCCTGGGCGAGACCACCGTGAACATCGGCCGCCTGGCGGGCGGCATCGCCGACAACGTCACGGCGCCCGAAGCCGAGGCGCGGCTGATGGTGCGCCTGGTCCGACCGGTGGAGGAAACGCTGGAGCTGCTGCGGCGCTGGGTCGGCGACCGGGCCGAGCTGGAGGTCGGCGAGAGCGTGCCGCCGGTGCGGCTCGGGTCGCTGCCCGGCTTCCCCACCTCCGTGGTCGCCTACGCCACCGACGTGCCGAACCTGACGGCCTGGGGCACGCCGTATCTCTTCGGCCCCGGCTCGATCCACACGGCGCACACCGACGAGGAGCAGGTGAGCGTGGCCGAGCTGCGATCGGCGGTCGGTGCCTACCAACGTCTCGCTTTGGCGGCCCTGGAGTAGTGGGCGCGTGGAGCAGACTGCCTATCGAAGAGCGAACCCGGCGATGCCCGCCGCCGTGATAATGAGCGGCTCGGGCGCGCGTCGCATCGCAGCGAGGAGCGCGGCGCCGGCGATCAGCAGTGTCGGCAGGTCCACGATGGCGCGACGTGCCAGGACGATCACCGCCCCGGCGAGGGCGCCGGAAGCGGCCGCGGTGACGCCCGCGACGAAAGCGCGCACCGACGGGCTCGCCGTCAGCCGGCGGAAGTGCGGCGCGGCGAGCACCACGACGAGGTAGACGGGCGCGAAGACGCCGATCGCCGCGGCACACGCCCCGAGCGGGCCCGCGGTGAGATAGCCGATGAACGCCACCGTGATGACCACCGGCCCCGGCGTGATCATCGAGACCGCCACGGCGTCGAGAAACTGGCCCTCGGTCAGCCAGTGCAAGCGCTCCACCACGCCGCCGTAGAGAAACGGCACGATGGCAAGACCGCTGCCGAACACCACCGCGCCGGCCTTCGCGAAGAAGAACAGCACCTGCGCCAGCAGCCAGGGCGGGACGGCGGCGAGCGCGGCGGTCCTGCCCGCCCGTACCCGGTGCGCCAGCAGCGCGACGATGCCACTCGCGACGAAGACCCAGACGATCTCCGAGCGCGTCATCGCCACGACGGCGAGGTTCACGCCCCAGAGCGCCCAGAGGAGCCGCCGGGCGCCGAGCGTCATGCGGGTCAGCCGGACGGCGCTCCGCGCGACGATCGCGATGACGGCGGCGGCGACGCCGTAGAACGCGCCCCGCATCCACGGCAGCCCGCCGAAACGCACGTAGAACGCCGAGAGCGCCATCACCATGAGAAACGACGGCGCGATGAAGGCCACCGCGACCACCGTGGCGCCCCGGGCCCGCCCTTTCAGCCAGCCGAGGTAGATCGCGAGCTGCGCCGCCAGCGGACCGGGCGCGAGCTGCGCCAAGGCGAGGCCCTCACCGAATTCCTCAGCGCTGAACCAGCCGCGCTCCTCGACCAGGTCGCGCTGCATCCGGCCGACGAGCGCGATGGGGCCGCCGAACCCGGTGGTCCCGAGCCGGAGGAAGTAGCGCGCCAGGGGCGCGACGATCACCTGCCGGGGCGCGCGAACGAGGCGTAGAGATCGTCCATCAAGGCGGTGCCCCGCACCAGGCGGTCGGCGTCGGCGGCGTGGGCCGCGACGATGCCCTGCACCAGCCCCCGGATCCCACCCGCCTCCGGCCTGCCGAACTTCTCGTCCTTGCAATCGATGTCGTGCACGATCTCGGCGATGGCCCGCAGCGCGCGGTCCTTGAGCCCGAACCGCTCCACCAGCGTCTCGAAGGTGCAGCGGTCGCCCTCGTGGGTGTACTCGCCCCGGTACATGTCGAAGCGCAGCTCCCCCGGCTCGGGCTGATAGCCGCGCGGCGGCACGAACTTGAAGCGCGCCTGCGGGTCGATGAAGCGGCGAATCAACCACGCGCTCGCCATCCGGTCCACCTTCACCCCCTCGCGCGTCACCCAGGTGCCGCCTGCCGGTCGGTCCGCGCCCGCGGGCACCGCCGCGTCGGCGGGCGCCACGCTCTGGTCCTGGAGCATCCCCATGATCTCCTCGTCGGTGAGCCCGAACACGAACGACGCCTCGCACACCATCGCCTCGCCACCCTCTTCCTCGATCGCGCGCGCCAGCCACTGGAAATCCTCGAGCGACTCCTCGCCGTTGGGCAGCACGTAGACCGAGTTCTTGAGGGCCGCGGCACCCAGCCGCTGCAACCGCCGCCTCACCTTCACGCGGAAATAGTCGGGCTTGGGCGGGATGGCGTGGATGAGCAGGAGCCAGGGCGCCCCTTGCGCCGATGATTCATCTGTAGCATTAGTCATAGCACAACTGTATCACGCGAGGATCACGATGGCAAGTGCCGGACGCGAGGAAACCGCGGTAGCGCACCAGGGCACCCTGCTCCTTTCCAGGCAGGACGTGGCCGACCTGCTGGGACTCGAGGAGTGCATCGCAGCCGTGGAGGCGGCATTCCGTGCCTGCGCCGAGGGGCGTATCGGCGCCCCCGGCGTCCTCGGCGTGCCCCTCCCGGGCGGCGGCTTCCACATCAAGGCCGCCTCCCTGGGCGGCGACCCGCCGGTCTTCGCCGCCAAGATCAACGGCAACTTCGCCGGCAACGAGGAGCGGTTCGGGTTGCCGCGCATCCAGGGCCTCATCGTCCTGTGCGACGCGCGCCATGGCTACCCGCTGGCGGTGATGGACTCCATCGAGGTCACGGCGCTGCGCACCGCGGCCGCCACCGCGGTCGCGACCACGCACCTGGCCCGCCGCGACGCCGCGGTGGTCACGATCGCGGGCTGCGGCCGCCAGAGCCGCCTCCAGTTGCGGGCGGTCGCCGCGGTGCGGCCTCCCGCGCGGGTCTACGCCTTCGACACCGATCGCGAACGCGCCGAGACGTTCGCGCGGGAGATGACCGGCGTCCTCGGCGTTCCGGTGCAGGTCGCCGGCGCATTGGGCGACGCGGCGCGCCTCAGCGACATCGTGGTCACCTGCACGCCGTCCACGCGGGCCATTCTCTGCCTCGGGGATGTGCGCCCCGGCACCTTCGTCGCCGCGGTCGGCGCCGACAGCGAGACGAAACAGGAGATCGACCCGGCGTTGCTCGCGGCCTCGGCCGTCGTCCCCGACATCCTCGAGCAGGCGGCCGCGATCGGCGATCTCCACCACGCCCTGGCGGCTGGAGTCATGACGCGGGAGGATGTCCGCGCCGAGCTGGGAGCGGTCGTCGCCGGAACCGCGCCTGGACGCCTCGGCGACGAGGAGATCGTCGTCTTCGACTCCACCGGGACGGCGCTCCAGGACGTGGCCGCCGCGGCCATCGTCTACGCGCGCGCCGTGAGCCGCGGGCGGGGCGTCCGGCTCGACCTGCTCGGGCACACGCGCTACGGCGCACCCGACCGGCTCGGTCCCTTGGCCCGCGTCTCGATGTAGTGCGGCTCGTTCCAGCGGCTAAGAGCCGCTGCTCGGCACTGGCGGCTGATAGCCGCCTGGATCTGTTTGACGCCGCTATCAGCGGCGGCATTGCCGAGCCGCGAGTCTTACTCGCGGGGGCGTGGGGCCCGACCCTGGCTTCGAGGGACCGTTGTTCGCGCTCCGCCACCCGCAGGCAACTTGACCCCGAGGCCCCGGTGTGTTCTGGTAGACGGGCTCGACATGTTCCAGAACACAACTAAGGAGGAGTTGCATGACGTCGTCGAAAGTGTTGATCGCCATGGGTGTCGCGTTGCTGGTCGCCGTGCCGCTGAAGGCCCAGCAGGCCGGAGCCGGGATGGGCCAGCAGGCGGCCGCCATGCCGGAATCGTACCGGCAGGTCCAGCTCAGCGCACTCGCGCTCCAGCGCCGGATGCTGCTGTCGATGGCGGACTCGATGCCCGAGCGCCTCTATCGTGACAGGGTCACGCCGATTCAGCGCGACTTCGCGCAGCAGATCGAACATGCGGCCGGCTCGGTACCGATGGTCGTGTCGATGGTGCTGCACGTACCCCCGCCGCCCCACGGCGACAGCGCGGCGTACCTCAACAGCCGGCAGGGACTGAAGGGGTTCATCAACGCGTCGTATGACTGGGCCGAGAGCAGCCTGCGCAACCAGTCGGCGGCCGACCGCGCCCAGACCGTCGACCTCTTCGGAGCCCGGATTCCCGGCTGGCAGCTGTGGGACGAGCTACACCAGCACAGCATGTGGACCGCGGGCCAGATCGTCGCGAACTTCCGCAAGAACGGCATGGCGCCTCCAGGCTTCGGCTTCTTCTAGGCCGGAGCGGACGTTGGAACAGCGCACCCTCGGGACCCAGGGCCTGGTCGTTTCGGCCCTGGGTCTCGGCTGCATGGGGATGTCGGAGTTCTACGGCAAGGCGGACGATGCCGAGTCGATCGCCACGATTCACCGCGCCATCGCGCTCGGCGTCACCTTCCTCGACACCGCCGATGTCTACGGCCCGTTCACCAACGAGGCGCTGGTCGGCCGCGCCATCCGGGACCGGCGGAGCCGCGTCGTCCTCGCGACCAAGTTCGGCAACGTGCGCGACGCGAGCGGCGCCTTCGTCGGCCTCAACGGCCAGCCCGCCTACGTCCACTCGGCCTGCGACGCGTCGTTAGGCAGGCTCGGCACCGACCATATCGACCTGTACTACCAGCACCGCGTCGATCGTGCCGTGCCGATCGAGGAGACCGTCGGCGCCATGGCCGAGCTCGTGGCGGCCGGCAAGGTGCGCTACCTGGGCCTTTCCGAGGCGGCGCCCGCCACCCTGCGCCGCGCCCAGGCGGTCCATCCCATCAGCGCGCTCCAGACCGAGTACTCCCTCTGGAGCCGCGACCCCGAAGACGAGATCCTGCCCGCCTGCCGCGCCCTCGGAATCGGCTTCGTGCCCTACAGCCCGCTCGGCCGCGGCTTCCTCAGCGGACGCTGGAGGAAGATCGAGGACCTCCCGGCGGACGACTACCGGCACCACAACCCGCGGTTCCAGGGGGAGAACTTCCAGAAGAACCTCGACCTGGTCGAGCGCGTCGAGGCGATCGCGCGGGAGAAGGGGTGCACCCCCTCACAGCTCGCCCTGGCCTGGCTGCTGGCCCAGGGCACGGACATCGTGCCGATCCCGGGCACCAAGCGCCGGGCGCTGCTGGAGGAGAATCTTCTGGCCACCAGGGTCACGCTGAGCCGCGCCGACCTGGCGCGCATCGAGGCCGCCTGGCCCAGGGGCGTGGCCGCCGGCGCGCGCTATCCCGAGCGCGGGATGCGGACCATCAACGGGTGACGGTCGCGCCATCCTTCGGCGGATCGACCGGCGGATCGGCCGGCGGATCGGCGATTTCGATCTCGACGTCCACGTAGAGCCCGTCTTCTCCCACGTGAAACACCGCCGGATCGGCCTCGGCGCTCTGGTCGCTGCGCGCCAGCGCCACGTTGTGGCCGGTGAGCTGCGCGAGCAGCGGCGCCCGCGGGATCCCCGGCCAGCTCGCCACCGGATTGGTGGAGATCATTCCCCGCATCCCCTTGCCGTGGATGATCTCGTCCACAAACTCCCGCGGGGTGGCGTTGTGGCTGCCGTGGTGCCCCACCTTGTAGAAGCGGGTGGCGGACAGGAGATCGCGTGCCTCGGGGTTCCTCATCGCCGCCTGCCAGGTGCCCCACTGGGCATCCCCCGGAAAGAGGAAGTGGGTGGCGCCCACCTGGAGCACCAGCATCAGGCTGGTGCCGTTGACCGCCGAGTCGAGCGAGGCGACCACGGCCGCGTCCGGATCGCCCTGCGCCCGCAGTTTCTTACGATCGTCCGCCGACAGGTCGGCCGGAGCGTCACCCTCGATTTTCCAGGAGTCGTCGAAGGGACTCGGCGGCTCGCCGCGCACATCGAGAGAGTCGCCGAGGCAGAGGTAACTCTTTCCCTTGGGCGGGTTCATGTCGCGGATGACGTCGAGGTCGCGGGACGGCCCCAGGACGCTGATCTTCACTCCCGGCAGCACCGGGGTCTCGAAGGTGAGCCGCGCCTGGTCCTTGAGCGGCATGTAGCGCCGCACCGGGTTGCCATTGAACCCGTCATGCAGGGTCCGCATCGCCCCCTCGTTGGTCAGGGCGTTTTGCACCGCCAGCGCCATCCCCTTGAGGCGCTCGTCCGGTGCAGCCTTCAACTTGAGCTGGAGCGAGGCATCGAGCGCCGCCGCGAGCTTCGCGTGCCCGGTGCGAACCGCCTGGGCGTCGGGGTCCGCCGGGTCCTCGGTCCACGGCATCCACACTTCCCCGACCGTGACGCCGCTCCACTCGGCCAACTCGAAGCCGGAGACGTGATCCCGGTGCCGGTGCGTCGCCACGACCACGTCGATCGCCGGCTTCCCGTCCTCACCAGGGCAGTCCTGTACCAGCCGTGCGACGACGTCGTCGATCGAGTGTTTCTCGGCCTTCTTGATGGACCCGCAGTCGAAGAGGATGCGGCGTGGCCGGCCGCGCGTCGGGACGGTGACGAGAAAGCAGTCGCCAAAGCCGACGTTGTACATCCGGATCCGCACCACGCTCCCCTCGGCCATGGACGCTCCTAGCGGAAGTGCAGTTTCGCGAAGTCGGCGCGCGTCTTCATCCGCGTCTTCAGCCCCTCGTCATCCATGAACGAGGTTTCCGGGTCCAGCGCGTCGGCGATGTCGAGATACCCGAGCTGGCGCCTGATTCGCGCCTCCGCCTGGTCGCGCACGCTCTGCTCGCCGCCGAGGTGGATCGGCTTGGCGATGATGTAGCGGATCGTGCCGTCGGCCGCGGCCACGACCGTCGTCCCGCCCCGCAGCGGTATGCCGCCCAGCGCGTCGATGGCGGTCTTGTCGGTCTGGACGAACTGCGCCACCAACTCGATCACCAGCCGCCCCGAGGGCGCGACCCGGAAGACCGAATGGAAGCCCTGCACCTGGATCGGGAGTTTGGGGTGCAGCTGGAGCGGGTCGCGGTGGTCCGAGGCGTACCGGTGGAGCGCCTTGGCGACATCCTCGGTCAGCCCGGGTACCTCCTCGCCGTCCTGGTCCACGATGAAACCCTTCTCGTAGTCGAGCTTGCGCATCCGCGGCCGCCCGAAATTGGTGGCGGTGCGCATGAGGTAGACCAGGATGGCCTGCTCGGAATCGACCGGGATCTGCGGCGCGTTCACCGGGGCCGGCCATAGCAGCGACTCCTCGGCCGCCGAGGCGACGTCCTCGGCGAAGATGCGCCGGCGGCGGAAGCCCTCGATCATCGACTCGCGCAGGCCCAGCGGATCGCTGTGCGACATCTCGTAGTCGGCCGTCATCATGGCCCGCAGGTAGTCGCTAAAGGTCACGTCCACCGGCGCCAGGTAGTCGAAGGCCCGGATGCACATGCCGAGGATCGACTGCGCGGTGGCCGACGCCTCGCCGGCGATGCGGCCGATGAGGTCGGGGTGCAGGTCGCCCTTGGGCAGCACGCCGCTGCCGCGCGTGGCGATGCGGATGAGATCGCGGATCCGGCGCTGGTAGGCCAGGAAGAACCCATCGAAGACCGCGGCCACCAGGATGGAGCCGCGCTCGTGCGGCTCCATGACCGACGGGCCCAGGACCAGTTCCTTCCTGCCGATCGCCGACCGCAGCGCCTGTCCCATTCCGGTCGCTTCACCGAACTGGCGGGCCAGGTCCGCCATGGGGCCGGGGGTGTCGAGCGTGGTGCCGCTGGATTGAATGGCATCGCGCAGCAGCTCGGGGAAGGTGAAGTGCTGGAACAGCGCGACGATGTCGGCAAACCCCTCGTGGAACGCGAGGACGTCCTCGTTGGTCGGCTCGAGAAAGTGCCGGCGCAGCCGGTCCACGACCGCGTGGGTCACCTCGTGGACGATGATGTCGTGGGCGAGGCAGGTGTAGACCAGCTGGCCCGGGAGATTGCGGCCGAAGTTCTCCTTGTCGGCGCGGAAGTAGCCGAAGAGCACGCCGTTCAGCTCCCGGCTGTAGAAGGCGTTGGCGCCGTGGAAGGCGTGGGGAAACAGGCGGAGCCGGTCGTACTCCCTGGTCTGGAAGCTCTGCCAGCGACCCAGCGCCCGGTCGAAGTTCTCCAGCGTCCGCGTCGCGACGGCGTAGACCATCTGCTGGTGGAAGCGGGGGTCGGCCTCGGCGGGCTCGAGGCCGCCCTGCATCAGGATCGCCGGGGTGTTGAGATCGACCTGCTGGTAGAAGCAGTCGTGCGCGCCGTCGTAGTCGATGACCGCGACCCGGTCGCCGCGCGGGCCGGGCTTCGGGTCCTCGTTCTCGACGTCGACGGTGATCCGGTTCCCGGCGGTGCGGCCCGCCATCGGGTCGGTCGCGAAGACCTTCAGCGGCCGCCGGCTCGGCGGCCTGATGGCGTGCGGATCCTGGAGACGCTCGGCCATGGCGGCTCAGGCGGGAGCGGGTTTCGGGTACACCTTGGCGGCGAAAGCGTAGTCCGACTCGTCGATGTCGAGCCCGCCCGCGATCGGCTGGCCGCTCCTGGTGAGCGTGCCCGGAATCTGGTAGCACATGATGGAGTCGGGGTCGGCGTGCTCCGTCCCCCACAGCGACCCCTGATCGAGCGGCGTGAGCACCTGCCGGCGCACCATGTCCTCCGACCACCCCTGGGTCGCGCCGAACCAGGCGATCGCCTTCGCGGGATCGATCTGCGCCACCAGCTCCCCGCGCATGTGCTCGTGCGGGAAGCCCATGGTGTGGCCGGTCTCGTGGCGTACCACGCGGTGAAACTCCGATTCCGGCGTCTGCATCGTGAACGCCTCGAGGTTCATCGTGGGCTGGTCGGGCTCGATATGCAGCACGTCGGTGCCGAGGTACGACCAATAGCCGCCGTCGTCGCCGCCCAGGCGGGCGATGCGGACCTGCGGGTCGGTCTTCGTCTCGGTGAACTGGACCCGGGCGGTCAGGCTCCAGGCGTTCATGTGGTCGATGATCCGGGCGCGCAGATCGGAGGGCGGGTTGTCGAGGAAGCCGACGGTCAGCGTCACGCCGCCGTTGTGCCAGTACTTCGTCGTCAGCACGGCGATGTGCAGCGGCTGGGGGACAAACCCCGGCATGACGGCGGCGAGCCGCTCGATCGGCGGGTGGTTCATCGGGTTGATCCTGGTCGCCGTTTTCGCGGCCGCCACCCAGAGGTCCGACTTGAGGAAGCGAGGCGAACAGGCGATCAGCTCGGCCATGGGGCACCTTCCCGTCCGACGAGACGATAGTGCCGCATCACGTGGGCATGGCGATGTGGAGCGTCGTCGCCACCGATGACGGCGTGACCTGCTGGAGCCCCTGCCCCGCGGCCTGCACCCCCACTCCCCAGAAGAAGCAGGCGACGAGGTCCACGGCGGTGCCGAAGGCGTCGTTGCGGGCGATCAGGGCACCCCATCCGGCGCCGCAAGAGAGCAGCGCCCAGAGGATCCACACGAAGCCGCTGAGACGCTGGAGGTGTACGCTCAGCTCGCGCGCCGACGGCTCGGCCGGCGGGCGCCGGACCTTGCCGCTGGCCACCAGCGCCCGCGCGACCACCGGGTGCGTGTCGATGGCGGTGATGATCCGGGTGACCTCGTCCCTGGCGGCCTGCACCGTCTCCGACTTCGCACCGGCCGTGTCGAGCTGCACCAGGGCGAGCCCGACCGCGTCGTGATTCTGGTCGCTTTCCTCCCAGCGGGACACGGCCGCGGTGAGCCCGCGCCCCACGACCACGCTCAGCACGCTCACGGTGACGCCCGCCGCCTCGAGAAACTGCCGGTACTCGGCGGTGGTATCGGCCGCCGGGCGCGTGGGACTCAGCACCTTCCGGGGTATGAAGCCCTTCGCCTCCAGCGAGGCCGCGGTGAGCATCCCGGCCTGCTCATCCAGCCGCGCGAGGCTGTCCTTCATCGCCGCCGGCGCCCCGGTGGTCCCCCGGGCCCTGGTGATGGTATCCCGCAGCCGGAGAAGCACGTCCCGCAACGCCATGGCGGGCAACAGAGCCTCCGCCCGCATCAGGCGCTGGCGCACCACCACGATCATGCCGACGGAGAAGAGTACGCCCGCGAGAATGAGGAGCGTGCCAATCCACTTGAGGGCGTTGGTCGAAGACAGGACCGTCAGGTCGAACGATGGCGTATCGGAACCCTCATCGGCGGTGAGGAACACCGTGCCGGTGTAGGTCCCGGGAGTCGTGAAGTCGTCGTCGATACGCAGCGCGACCTGCTGCCAGGCCCTGGGCTCGATCGTGCCCGGTGGACGGCAGACCGCCACGCCGACCTGGCACAACTTGATCCAGGGCGGTCGGAGCAGCGCGCTGGTGCCCGCATCCTGGAGCACGGCAAAGGCGAGCCGCAGGTGATGAAGGGCACGATCGCCGGTCACCTTCACCGATAGCGTGGTCTCGCGATTGCGGGTGAGCACCAGCCGGTTCGGCGGACCCTTCACGATCCACGTGGTGGTGACAGGCGTCTCGGCCGGCGGCGGGGCCGCGAGGTGCACGGGGGATGGGGCCGCCGCCGCCCCTCCCTGCGGCGCGATGGCGGTGCTGATGGTGGCCAGCCAGAGAAGGGGTGGCGCGATCATCGGGCGAATAGACTCCCTCAGCGCGGCGGGCGAAACCCTGAATCATTTTCGATGGGGATACAGCGCACCGTCAGGGCCGCGGGGCTGTCACGAGCGGGCGTGGACGACCTGAGACGTGGTCCCGGCTCGCACCAGGACGGCGTACCGGACCAGGTCCGGCTCGTCGTCGATGCCCAGGATCCGCATGATGTTGTGCTTGTGGAAGGTGATGGTGCTCGGCCCGACGTGCAGGGCGCGCGCGATGTTCGAGCCCGACCGCCCCTCGCCCAGGAGGAGCACGATCTGCTGCTGCCGCGGCGTGAGCCGGTGGAGGCCACGGTGCCGGGCGTCGATACCGACCCGGTGGCTGGTCTTGGGGACGCGGTCCGAAACGTACTGGCGCCCCGCGATCACCTCGGCGATGGCCAGCTCCAGCTCGCACACCGGGGCGTCCTTCGGCACGAACCCGCTCGCGCCGGCGTTCAGCGCGGCGGCGGCCAGGCCGCGGTCGACGAGCATGGTGACGACGAGAATGGCGAGCCTGGGCTGCAGACGCCGGATCGCGGGGATGAGCTGGAGACCGTTGTGCCCCGACATCTCGATGTCGAGCAGGAGGCAGTCGGCGGGGCTGGACCGCAGCAGGGCCAGCAGCTCGTCGCCGCCGTAGGCGACGCCGGCGATCTCATGTCGGTGCGCCAGCGACGTGCTGAGACCCTCGACCACCATGCGGTGGTCGTCGGCGAGAATCAGGCGGGGGCGGGCGCCCCGCAGCGTGCTGGTCGGTGTCGCGGTCACGGGGGGAGAAGATGCCTCCAATACGCCTAACGGCAAGTACTGAAGAAAGTTCAGGGGTCCGGCCTCAGTCGGCCCGCAGGGCCACGTTGGGGTCTACCCGGGCGGCGCGCAGGGCCGGCGCCAGGCTGGCTGCCGCGGCGATCCCCAGCAGCCCCAACGCCACGCCGCCGAGGATCCATGGGTCCTTCGGCGAGGTATTGAAGAGCAGCGGCGCGACCCACCGGCCGGCCACCAGCGCGCCCACCGTCCCGATCGCGGCCGCGATCGCGGCCAGGCGCAGCGCCTCTCCCACCACCAGCCCGATCAGGTCGGGCGTCTGCGCGCCCAGGGCGACGCGCACGCCGAGCTCGTGGGTGCGCTGGGCCACGCTGTACGCCACGACGCTGTAGAGCCCGATGGCCGCGACGACCAGCGCCAGCACGCCGAAGATCGTGAACATCATGGCGCCCAGCTCGAAGGAGCGCATCTCGGGCTCCAGGACCTCGGTGAGCGGCGTGACGGTGACGTACGACGCCCCCGGCATCAGCCCCTGGAGCTGGCTGCGCACCGTCTCGACCAGCTGCGTCGCGTCGCCCCGGGCGCGGACGAACAGCCCGCCGCGGTGCGGCCGCCACTGCGCCATGGCGAGGTAGTAGGTCAGGCCGGGATCGTCCTTGAGGCTCGCGGCGTGGATGTCCTCCGCGATCCCGACCACGGTGTTGCACGGCATGGTATCGGCGCCGACCTTCACGCACTGGCCCAGTGCCTCCTTTCCCGGCCAGGTCACCCGCGCCATGGACTGGCTCACCACCATCACGTGCGCGCCGGCGCGGTCCTCGGGGGTGATCGGCCGCCCGCGCAGGATGCGCGTCCCCATGGTCTCGAAGTAGCCGGGCGACACCGCCTGGAGATCGAAGGAGCCGAGGCGCGACATCGAGTCGATCCCGGCGACGAACAGCGGCTGGTTCATCGTCATCCAGAACGGGACCGTCATGTTGCGCGCGGCGTGCTCGACGCCCGGCGTGGAGCGGGCCCGCTCCAGCAGCCGGTCGCGCAGCAGCGCCTGCTCCGCGGTGCTCAGCGACTCGCCCCGCATGTCCAGGTTCACGTAGAGCACGCGGGTGCGGTCGTAGCCGAGCGGCATCGTCTTGACGTTGTGGAGGCTCCGGACGAACAGGCCCGCGCCGACCAGCAGCACGACCGACAGCGCGCCCTGGATGACCAGCAGCGCGGTGCGGGTGAACGAGCGGTGATAGGTGCCCTCGCGCACCCCGGTCTTGAGCGCGGCCGCGACGTCGGAGCGGCCGGCGTGCAGCGCCGGCGCCAGGCCGGTCAGCAGGCCGGCGACCAGGGTGGCCAGCGCCGCGAACAGGAGGACGCGGGGATCGGCGAGCGCGCCGGTCCATTCCATGTCGGGCAGCAGCATCGCCCGCAGCACGTTGCCGCCCCACTGCGCCACGACGACGCCCAGGGCGCCGCCGACCGCGGCGAGGAGGAGGCTTTCGGTGAGCAGTTGCGTCAGGAGCCGGCCGCGGGAGATCCCCAGCGCCAGCCGGACCGCGATCTCGCGGCGCCGGCCGAAGGCGCGGGCCAGGAGCAGGTTGCCCACGTTGGCGCAGGCGATGATGAGGACGATCGCCGCGACGCCGATCAGCCACGTCGCGACCTTCGAGTCGTCGCCCTGCCGGGGCCCGCGGTCGCGCAGCACCGGCGCGGCGAGGGCGTGCGGGTGGGTGATGCCGGCCGGCGTCAGGCCCGACTGTTGCTCCGCCTGCGAGGCGTAGCTCCGGAGATACGCCTGGGTGAGATCCGCGGTCGCGGCGGCGACGCTGACGCCCGGCTTACGTCGCGCGAAGATCTCGAGCCAGCGCCAGCTGTAGGTCGTCCCCAGGTCGGGCGGCCCGCCCATCTCGACCGCGCCCGCGGTGAGTGGCAGGAACGCGATCGGCTGCTCGAGCCCCGCCCCGTTGAATCCCCGCGGGGCGACGCCGATGATGGTGAAGTCCCGCGTGCCGATGCGCATCCGCTGGCCCAGGACGTCGCTGTGCGCGCCGTAGCGTGAATGCCAGTAGCCGTACGACAGCACCGCGACGGGCGTGCCGGTCGGCAGCTGGTCCTCGTCGGGGCCGAAGAAGCGGCCGATGACCGGCCGGGCATCGTAGAGCTGCCAGAAGTTGCCGGTGACGACCTCGAGCGTCATCTCGCGCGCCTCCTCGCCGGTGCCGACGGGGAGTTTTGGCAGAAAGAACGCGGCGAGGTTGTCGAAGGACGTGGTCGATCCGAGCAGGTCGAGATAGGTCCGGTAGCTGGTGTTGGTGCCGGGCCGCTCCTCGCCCTGGAGCGTCCGGATGAGATTGACGCGGTGCACGCGCGCCGGGTCGTTCATGTACGCGGGGCCGCGCAGCAGCAGCCGGTCCACGATCCCGAACATCGTCGCGTTGGCGCCGATGCCGAGGGCGAGGGTGAGCACCACGCCCAGGGTGAAGCCGGGCTTGAGACGCAGGCCGCGTAGCGCGTAGCGCAAGTCCTGGGTAAAGCCGCCCCACCACTCGGCGCGGCTGCGCTCGCCGACCCGCTCGCGATCGATGGCCTCCAGGCGCGCGCGGGTGCGCTCCAGGTCACCGAAACGGCGCTCGGCCTCCTGCCGCGCCTCGGCGGGCGACATCCCCCGCTCCACCAACTCCCGCACCCGGGAGTCGAAGTGGAAGTCCAGCTCGTCGCCGACGGCCCGCTCGACGTCGGCGGCACGGTCGAGCCGGAAGAACCGGCGCAATCCCTCGAATCGCGGCATGGATCGTCCCTCAGGCGGTCTGGATGACCTTGAAAACGGCCTGCGCGTACCGGGTCCAGCGCGCCGTGCTGGCGCGCAGCTGGCGGCGGCCCACCGGCGTGAGCTGGTAGAACTTCGCCTTGCGGTTGTGCTCCGAGAGGCCCCACTCGGCCTCCAGCCACCCGCGCGTCTCCATGCGGTGGAGGGCGGTGTAGAGCGCGCCCTCCTCGATCTGGAGGTCCTCGTCGGTGGTCTCCCCCACCCAGCGCGCGACGGCGTAGCCGTGGCGCGGACCCCAGACCAGGGCCTTGAGGACGATGAGATCCAGCGTGCCCTGCATCAGCTCGAGATTCTCGGCCACCGGTTACCCCTGAACGGTTAAGGGGAAGCTGGCACGCACCAGCGGGTCTGTCCAGACCCCTGAACGTTTCAGGGCGGGCGCTCTGGTCTTTGGATGGTTGTTGGGACAGAATGGTTGTTCGGCGGCCTCGGCCTCAGCGGCTGACAGCCGCTGCTCGGCGATGGCGGCTGAGAGCCGCCTGGATCTGCTTGTCGCCGCTCTCAGCGGCGGCTTTGCCGAGCCGCGAGTCTTACTCGCGGGGGCGCACACTCTGGAGGTATCCCGTGAAGATCGGGTACGGCACGACCCTGGCTTGTGTCCTGGGGATCGCCATCGCGGTCCCCGCCCACGCCCAGGGGCTGGGCCCGCTCACCGTGGGCGGTGTGACGGCCCGCGCCGGCGAGGCCGCGTCGGGGTTCATCGAGGTGCCGGCCGGCGTGGATTCGGCGACCCGCATACCCATCACCGTGGTGCGCGGCGCGCGTGCCGGCCCGACGCTGGCCCTGATCGCCGGGACGCACGGCTCCGAGATCACATCGGTGCTCGGACTCCAGCGGGTCCGCGCGCAGCTCGACCCCGCGCGGCTCAGCGGCACAGTCATCCTGGTGCACGTCGCCAACCCGCCCTCCTTCTACGGAAGGACCATCTACTACAGCCCGGTGGACGGGAAGAACCTCAATCGCGTCTATCCCGGGCGGGCCGACGGCACCGTGTCGGAGCGGATCGCCTTCGCGATCACGCGCGAAGTGATCGAGCGGGCGGACTACGTCGTGGACATGCACGCCGGGGACGGCAACGAATCGTTGCGGCCCTACGCCTACTGGATGCCGCTGGGGCTCGACGCCCGGGCCGATTCGGTGTCGCGCGAAATGGCGATGGCGTTCGGGAACGACTTCGTGGTCGTGGACACCACGCGCACCCGCGACCCGCGCGCCAGCGCGTATACCTCGAACACCGCGATGACCCGCGGCAAGCCGGCGATCACCACCGAGAACGGCTACCTCGGCGTGCCGGACGAGGCGATGGTCACCCGGAACGTGACCGGCGCCTTCCGGCTGCTGTGCTACCTGCGCATGTGGCCCGGCGCGGTGCAGCTGTCGCACCCCGCCTGGCTTCGGCGCACCGAGGTGCTCCGCAGCCCGATAAGCGGCACCTGGCACGCCGCGGTGGCGCGCAACCAAGTGGTGCGCGAGGGCCAGCTCTGGGGCTGGGTGACCGACGCCTTCGGCCAGGGACGCACCGACGTCCGGGCGCCCTTCGCCGGCCGGGTGCTGTACGTGGTGGCGACCCCGGCGATGACCCAGGGCGAGCCGCTCGGGATGGTGGGCGCGCAGCGCTGACGGCTCAGCGCTTGAGCACCACCGTGACACCGTCGCGGAGCGGCAGCAGCACGGCGAATCCCGCCGCGTCGTCCGCGAAGGTGGTGCGATTCAGCTCCTGGATCGCGGCGGTGTCGCGGTCGGCGCGGGACGCGCGTTCGGTGACGTATCCGCTCCACAAGGTGTTGTCGCAGACGAAGAGCCCGCCGCGGCGGATCCGCGGCCAGGCCGCCCGGAAGGCCTCGGGGTAGCCGTGCTTGTCGATGTCGCAGAAGACGATGTCGAAGCCGCCCCGGACCTTCCCCATCGATTGGACGGCGTCACCCACCATCACGGTGACCCGTCCCTGCACCCCGGCGCGGCGCAAGTAGCCGCGCGCCGCGCGGGCGTTGGTGGGATCGCCGTCGGAATACCAGACCCGTCCCCCGGCGCCCACGGCGCGGGCCCACCAGATGGTCGAGTAGCCGATCGCGCTCCCCAGCTCCATGACCCGGCGCGCCCGCACCATGCAGGCAAGCTGGAAGAACAGCCGGCCGACCATGGGCCCCACGATGGGGATGCGCTGGCGGCCGGCGCGCGTCTCCATCTCGGCCAGAACGGCGTCGCGGGGCGGGATGAGGGAGCGGAGGTAGCGCCGGATGCGGGGGTGGACGATATCGATCATGGGCCGGGTCCTTTGACGGGCGTCGCCACAGTCTATATAGAAGTACGCGCTGTCACGAGTTCACCGGGCCCTGGAGGGGATGATGCGCCGCATTCTCGGATTCGCCGTGCTGGCGGTTGTCGCGTGGCTGGTACTGAAGATCGTGTTCGGCCTGCTCGGGACCATCATCGGTCTCGGCATCACGGTGCTGATGCTGGCGGCCGTGGGATACGTGGTCTACCTGGTGCTGCGCGTGGTCGCGCCGAGTCTCGCGGACAAGGTGGCCGCGATGGTGTCGGGCAAGCCGTCGGGAGCGCCGTCCGACATGGATCGGGTGTAGCCGCTCGAGCCTCATCGTGGCAACGGTACTGGAGGCGGGGGCGATCATCGTCCGGGTATCCGCGGCCCTACCGGAAGTGCTCCTCGTCACCGCGAAGGGCGGCCCGGCCACGTGGATCTTCCCGAAAGGGCACGTGGAGCCGGGTGAAAGCCTCGAGGCCGCCGCGATCCGCGAGGCCAGCGAGGAGGCCGGCGTGCGTGGGCGGATCGTGGGGCCCGCCGGCTCACAGTCCTTCCGGCTGGGTGCCGACACCATCGAGGTCCACTATTTCGTCCTGGTGACGCGGGATGCCGGCGTTCCCGAGCCGGGAAGGTCGCTCGCCTGGTATCCGTTCGAGCAGGCGCTCCAGCGCCTGGCCTTCGACGATGCGCGCACCCTGCTGCGAGACGTCCAGCCCCGCCTGCAATCGCTGCCGGGCTACTTCTCGCCCGAGGGCAGGATCGACAGGAAGTAGCGTTCGCTGAACCCCGCCGTGAACGCCGCGATCAGCGGCGCCAACTGCTCGTTGCCTGCCCCCAGCGACACCATCCCCGCCGTCACCAGCAGGCAGGCGCCCACGCCCGCCGTGGCGCCCAGGACCGGCCGGACGAGTGTGACGGGCCAATCCGCGATCTGCTCGGGGATCTTGCGCTGGGTTCCCTGGGCGAGACCCCGCGCCGCACTGAGCAGCCCGCCGACGCCGCCAAGCAGCGCCGCCCAGCCCAGCCGCAGGGTGTAGACGCCGAGCGGCGCGGCGCCGAGCCACGACGCGATGAGAATCGCCAGCACGCCGCCCAGCAGCAGCAGTCCGATGAGCGCGACCTGGCCCGCGGCGAGGTCGAACTTGTGGTAGAGGTTGTGGGAATGCTCGTTGCGGATCCTGAGCGCTTCGCGAACCGCCTCCACAGTGGGCACCGAGCCGGCGTCACCCAGCGCGCGAAGGGCCGCGTGCTGGCGCCACCCGCCGAGTTTCTCGCGGACCTCCTCGCGCAGGCGGTCGGCCTGGTGGAGCAGCTCCTCCGCGTTGTCGGCGAAGGTCGACTCCCGCTCGGCTTCATGGACGAGCGCCCAACCGGTGTTGAGATCGCGGTACTCCATCGCGCGTTGGGCGTGCCCGAGCATCGCCAGCGCGCCCTCGAGGTGAACCTTCCGATCCTGGGGCACCTGGTCGCGGCGCAACACCAGCGAGTCCTTGAGCTGGTTGAGGTCACTGTTGAGGCGGGCGACTCGCGCCTCTCCGATCAGGGAGCGGCGCCACCAGGAGGGGCGCTTCGGCTGTATCGCGTCGATCGACTCGGGCATGGCGGCATCCCTCGGGGCGACGGAAGCTGGGCGGGCGACCACGGCCGAGGCGGCGGCCGCCGGGATCGGCGCATGGCCCCACAGCTCCCGCAGGGCGGCCAGGTCGCCGTTGAACCGGTCCCGATCGCAGGCCCCGATACCGTCGACGATGTGGGGCTCGGGTCCCGCGGCGCCGTCGGTGTACTGCCACATCGTCCAGCGCGACCACGCGGCCGGCAGGTGCACCGTGCCCGAATACTGCGCCAGCCAGAGCCAGCACGAGGCGAGGGGCGTGCTCCGCTGCGCGCCCAGAAGCTGCTTCAGGTGCTGCCCGCCGTACAGCCCAGGCCAGCGGCCGGTCTTGTCGTGCAACCGGGTGACGAAGGCCTCCGCCTCGGCCAGCGTCATGCTGTCGCCCGCGGTATTCTCCTCGAAATCGAGGACCAGCAGGTCCCCGGGCTGCGGCTTCACCACCGCGAGGAAGTGGTCCACCTGCTGCTCGACGTCGCCCGCCACGCCGAAGTGATAGGCGCCCCACATCAGCCCCGCCGCCGCCGCAAGGGGGCGCCGTTCCGTGTACCTGGCGTCGGTAAAGTGCGTGCCCTGGGTGGCCTTGTGGATCACGCCGAGGATGCCCGCGCTGCCCGCGCGGACGAAATCGACGGATGCGTTGTGATGGGAGAGATCGACGACGACGTTGAGTTCGGGCACGTGACCCTCGGGACTTAGCTCGCCAATCCCCTCGGCCGGAGCGGGCCGACCACTTCCACCTCGACCGGCACACCCTCGACCTCGGCGGGCGGGGCGGCGCCGGGTGCTGCTTCCGACGTCAGGTTGATCTTGACGCCGTATCCCTCACCGATGCGCGTGATCCCGATGCCCACCACGTTGATGTCGCCGGCCAGCAGGCGCTTGGCCGCCGCCTTGGCGGCGCGTGCCTGATCGAGTGAAGCCGCGTTGCCCACCCGCGGAATATAGCTGGTCAGCGCAGGTCGATCTGGAGCGCATCGAGCACCGCGCGGATCGGGTTCCCGTAGGTCAGGCCGCGCCCGTTCGAGCCGCCCTGCTCGCCGCCGGCGAAGAGCAGCGCCACCGCTTCGAATGCGCCGTTCACGATCAGCGAGCCGCTGTCGCCGCCGCCGCTGAACGGCAGCGTGCCCGCTCCCTCGATCTCGACCTGGTCGTCGAAGCTCACGTTGCCGATGTCGTACCCGACGACCACGTTGTCGAGCTCGAAGGCCGTCACCACGCCCCGCGTCACGTCGGTCGTTCTGCCCACCTTGGACACCTGCACGCCCTTGTCGGGCGGAACCCCGAGGCCCCGGAGGGTGCCGATCCCGGGCAACCCATGCTCATCGATCGCGATCCCGTCGTTGACGGAGGCGACGGCGCAGTCCACAAGATTCGGGCCGGTGGTCGCCAGCGGCACGAACCGGACCAGGTTCCCCACTACGTCGGCCGGGTTCTGTCCCGCGTCGGCAATGCCCGGCTGGAGCACGAGGTCGCCCGCCTTGGCGTTGTTCTCGTTGGCCAGCACGTGATTGTTGGAGAGCACGAGCTTGCCCCCGGTTCCGTCCCGGCTCTTCGCGAAGCCACCCAGCGTCCCCGCCGTCACGAAGACGTGCCCGATCGAGCAGCCGATCTGGAGCGGCCGGATCCGGTTCGGTGCCCGCTTCGAGAGCTGGCCCACGAAGACCACGTCCACTTCGCCCTTCGTGGCCTTCCGGATCGCCTCGACCTGCTCGCCACCGTGCAATTCCTCCCGCTGGACCCGCACGGCGAGCTGGAATCCGGAGCCGGTTCGGGCGGAAATGCCCAGTGCGATCGACCGGTGCGCCGATGCCCCGCGCGCCAGCGACTGCGCCGCAATGCCGAAGGCGCGACCCTGCGCGGCCTTCAGGGGCCTCAGCACGCTCTCGTGCAACTTCGCCTTCAGCTCACGCGCGGAAGACAGTTCCATGGCATCCTCCTCGTCAGGCGTGCAGCCAGGACCTGGGGCGCCGAACGGCGCCGATCAGGAAACGTTCAGGGCGAACGACACGGCGAGCCCGGCGCGGAAGTCGCGTTTGACGATGTCGTTGACGTTCTTGATGGTCGCCGGAAGCGCGCCGCCCACGGTGCCCTGCGACAGGCCGACCGGCACCCGCGAGAGCGCGAGTCCCACCCCGATACTGAGGCGGCCGCCGACCAGCGACGCGCCGCCGCGCATCGTCACGCCGAGCAGCACGTCGGCGACGCTCTTCTCCGCCGTGCCGACACCCAAGGTCAGATAGAGCCAGTCGATCGAGCCGGCCCGGAACATGGCGAGGACGCCGGCGTGCAGGCCGGGGCTGCGGTCCCGGGTCTGCGTCACGACGCCGCCGCTCACGCCGAAGCTGCTCTTCTCCTGGGTGAAGACGCTCACGATGGTGCCCGGTTCCACGATGACCAGGCGGTTGTCCTGGGGATGCACGTCGAGGGTCACCACGGTGTCGCCGACGGGCCGCTGGGGGCGGCCGGCCGAATCCACGGTGCTGCGCGCGATCTTCAGGGTGATCCGCAGGCGGCTCGATCCCACCTTGGTGCAGAGCGGATCGTCGGCGGTCTGGCGGGCGCGCTGGAAACGCGCATTGATCGCCGTGATGCGCTGCCACAGATCCGTCTGCACGAGGCGCAGCAGGCGGGCCGGGGGCGACGAGTTCGCCCCGCCGAGATCGGCAAAGGCGGTGTTCGCCGCGTTGTTCGCTTCCGTGGCGTTGGCGAAGAGGCTGGCGACCCCCGCTGCCGACGCCGCGATGTCGGCGATGCTGTCGGAGCCGAGCTGCGCCACCTGGAGCTCGAGGAGACGCTCGTAGAGGTGGGCCACGGTGGTGAGGTAGCCGTCGGTGACGGCCAGTGGGTGGGGGATGGCCAGGGCGTCGGTAAGCTGCTTGACGAGGGCGGCCAGGCCGGGAATCGTGTCCGCCGCCACGTTCTTGACGCCGATCGCATAGGTGTACAGCACGTCGTTGCGGCTGGTGACCTGGATGCACACCTGCGACCCGTTGGGCACGCTCAATGCCGGCGGCCGGCCGAGCTGCCGGTCCGTCTGATCCCCGCCGGATCGTATGTAGCTGAGACGGCCGTCGAGGCCCGCCGCTCCCGGCCGGTGGTCGTAGTAGACGTAGGCATCCTGCGCGAGGACGGCCCGGAACGGCCCGATGCCGGCCAGCGAGCAGAGGGCGAAGCGTACGGCCGTGCGGCGTGACATGATCGATGCTCCCGCGGAACGTGGGGCGGGAGAAGATGGGCGCGCGCCGTGCGCCGGTAAGCCTGAACAGATTTCGAGTCCGGGGCCGTATCTTCCGTCATGCCTTCAGACCCCGGGACCCCCACCCGCGACCATTTCGACGGCCGCCGCTACTTCAACCCGACCGGCGCCAACGGCCTTCCCTTCCGGGCCGTCCCACGGATGCTCCGCGAGCCGCGCCGGCCGTGGCCTCGGCACGTCGCGGTCGAGCCTCGCCGCCCGCCGGTCCCCGCCGCGGGCGAGATCGTGGTGACGTTCATCGGCCAGGCGACGTTCCTGATTCAGACTCCCGACGGCAACATCCTGACCGATCCGGTCTGGTCGACGCGGGCGAGCCCGATACCGTTCGCGGGTCCGCGCCGGGTGCGCGCGCCCGGCGTCGCCATCGCCGATCTCCCCGGGATCGACGTCATCCTCCTCAGCCACAATCACTACGACCACTGTGATACGCGGACCCTGCGCGCGCTGGCCCGGCGCTTCGGGCAGCCCCTGGCGGTCACGCCCCTGGGCAACCGGACCATCCTCCAGAAGGCCGGCTTCCGGCGCATCACGGAACTGGACTGGTGGGGGACGACCACGGCGGGAGCGCTGGCCGTCACGCTGGTGCCGGCGCAGCACTTCTCCGGGCGCGGGCCCTTCGATCGCAACCGCGCGCTGTGGGGCGGTTTTCATGTCGTCACGCGCGGGCACAGCGTGCTCTTCGCCGGCGACACCGGGTACGGGCCGCACTTCCAGGCGATGCGCGCGCGGCTCGGTCCGCCCGACCTCGCGCTGTTGCCGATCGGCGCCTACGAGCCCCGCTGGTTCATGAAGGACATCCACCTGAATCCCGCCGAAGCGGTGCAGGCGCACCGCGATCTCGAAGCCCGGCAGAGCGTGGGCATGCACTTCGGCACCTTCCAGCTCACGCCCGAAGCCATCGACGATCCGGTCATCGCGCTGGCGGAGGCGCTGCGCGCGCAGGGACTGCCGGGCGACCGGTTCCGCACCCTCGAGGCCGGCGCATCGCTCCAGCTCCCGCTCAACGGGCGCCCCTAGCTCGCGCGGCCGCCCTCTCGAAATCCTTTCAGGGTTACGCGCCCCAGGGGCGCCGGTTCTGTTAGTCCCGGTGGCGCCAGAGCCAGGTTCGCGCCGCCGTCAACCGGGAGGACCGCGACATGTCGGACTTCATGAGCCAGCACGACACCAACGGGTTCTTGATGAAGCTGTGGCGCGGCGAACGCATGTGTCTCGTCGGCTTCGACGTCGTGGCGGCGGAGGCCGACCTCGTGGGCTTCGCCATCGAGTGCAAGGCACCGGGGTCGCCGCAGTTCGACCCGTTGCTGAACCGGCTCGCCTTCGCGTACCCGAAGGCCGCCACCACCGCGGTGACCGGGGCGCGGCAGTTTCCCTCGACGGGCGCGCCCTTCCAGAAGTTCCGGTGGGTGCACTTTCCCCGGGATCCGAAGGCCGGGGTGTACACCTACCGCGGCACCAAGATGCACATGCGGCCCGACGGCAGCCTCGCGAAAGGCACGGCGATCGAGCTGCCGATCTCGCTCGACCCGGTGACCTACGACGACTTTCTCGACGTCGGGTTCACGAGAGGCTTCGCCTCGTCGCAGGCCTACGCGGAGAAATTCGGGAACAACCCCAACGTCATTCCGTCGAAGGAGTCGGGACTCACGTTCCAGAAGATCCCGGGCGAGGTCTACGACTGGCTCGGCTTCGAGGCCTACGACCTGCTCTTCGCGTTCCTCAAGGAAGCGGTGGATGATCCCACCATCGAGCTGGACGTCTTCGCCTACGACCTCAACGAGCCGGATATCGTGGCCCGGCTCAAGGCGCTGGGTCACCGGCTGCGGGTGATCGTCGATGACTCGGGCGGCAGCAAGGCTGGCGTGGCCCAGGGGCACCTGGCCGCGGGAAGCGACGAGTCGAAGGCCTTCAAGGTGCTCAAGGCCTCCGCGGGTGCCGCTCATGCGCGGCGCACCCACTTCCAGGGCCTTCAGCACAACAAGGTGTTCATCGCGAAGCGCAACGGAAAGCCGTTCAAGGTCCTGGCGGGCTCGACGAACTTCAGCTTCCGCGGGATCTACATCCAGGCCAACAACGTGCTGGTGTTCCATTCGGCCGACGTCGCCGGCCAGTTCGGCCGCGTCTTCGACGCCGCTTTCGCCGACCCGGCGGCCTTCGCCAAGGATCCCATCGCCTCGAAGTGGCACCTGGCCGCGACCGACAACCACCCGTCGGTGCAGCTCTGCTTTTCCCCGCACCAGTCGTCGGACCTCTCACTCAACCCGGTGCGCGGGGCGATCGACCAGGCCACCTCGTCGGTCTTCTATGCCGTGGCGTTCCTCAGCCAGATCCGGTCGGGACCCACCAAGGAGGCCTTCGACCGGCTCATGAAGCGGCCGGTGTTCAGCTATGGCGTGGTGGACAAGGCCGGCACCCTCGAGATCAAGAAGCCCGACGGTTCGACCGGGCTGGTGGACTTCGCCTATCTCGCGAAGAACGCGCCCGAGCCGTTCAAGAGCGAGTGGAGCGGGGGCGGGGGCATCAACGTGCACCACAAGTTCGTGGTGACGGACTTCAGCCTGCCCAGCGCGAAGGTGTTCACCGGATCGTCCAACCTGGCGCCCAGCGGCGAGAAGGGGAACGGCGACCACCTGATCATGATCGAGGACCCCAAGATCGCGGTCGGCTACGCCATCGAGGCCCTGCGCGTCTTCGACCACCTGCACTTCCGCTCGACGATGCGGGACGCCGACAAGGCCAAGAAGAAGAGCCAGGCCAAGAAGGCCGAGGGGATCCTCACGCTCCGGAAGCCCGAGGCGATGACCGGGAAGCCGGCCTGGTTCGCCGACTTCTATAAGGCGGGAACGCAGGCCGAACGGGACCGGATGCTGTTCTCGCGGTAGGGGCACCCGCCGCTCGGCCGGTTTCAACCTGCGAGCGCGATTTCGGGGCGATTTCGGTACCATGCAGGGCATGAATCCCGCCGGCGTCGCGCTGCTCGCCCAGCTCCTGTCGCAGACCTTCGCGGCCGACCCCGCCTCGGTCTATTCCGGTCGCGAGCGCCAGCTCAGCGCGCGGATCCCGCGCCTCGAGGCCGAGGTCCAGGTGGACGGCAACCTGGGCGAGGAGGTCTGGAGCCAGGCCGCCCTGCTCACCGGCTTCTCTCAGTACGCCCCCACCGACGGCCTGGCGGCGTCCGACAGCACCCAGGTCATGGTCTGGTACTCCCCGACCGCGATCTACTTCGGCATCCGGGCCTTCGAGCGGCACGGCAGCGCCACCGCGACACTCGCCGACCGCGACCGCATTTTCGGCGACGACAACGTGCAGATCCTCCTCGGCACCTTCCACGACGGCCGCCAGGCGATGATGTTCGCGGTGAATCCGATGGGCGTGCAGGCCGACGGGGCGCTGGTCGAAGGGCAGAATACCGGCGCCGGCGGCTTCATCGGGAGCGCCGTCGTCGGGCGCGAGCAGGCCGACCTGAGCCCCGACTACGTCTTCCAGTCGCGCGGCCACGTGACCGAGTGGGGTTACGAGGTCGAGGTGCGCATCCCCTTCAAGAGCCTGCGCTTCCCCGGGGCCCGCGAGCAGAGCTGGAATCTCAACGTCGTGCGCCAGGTCATGCACTCCGGCTTCGAGGACTCGTGGGCGCCGGCGCTGCGCGCCAGCCCGACGTTCATCGGGCAGTCGGGCGAGCTGGTCGGCCTCACCGGCCTGCACCGCGGCCTGGTGGTGGACCTGAACCCCGAGGCGACCAAGAAGGTCGCCGGGGCGCCCGACTCGACCGGCTACCGCTACGACTCCGGCAACATCCAGCTCGGCGGGAACGTGCGCTGGGGTATCTCCACCAACCTCGCGCTCAACGGCACCGTCCACCCCGACTTCTCGCAGGTCGAATCCGACGCGGGGCAACTCGCCTTCGATCCCCGGCAGGCGCTTTTCTTTCCGGAGAAGCGGCCGTTCTTCCTCGAGGGCAGCGAGCTGTTCCAGGTGCCGAACGGGCTGATCTACACCCGCCGCATCGTGCAGCCGGTCGCGGCGGTGAAGCTCACCGGCAACGCCCTCGGCACCACCATCGGTGTGCTGTCGGCGGTGGATCAGCGCTTCGCCTCGCTCAGCGGCGGCGACAACCCCGTCTTCAACATCATCCGCGCGCAGCGCAACGTGGGAACGCACTCGCGGATCGGCATCGCGTACACCGACCAGATCGACGGCGGCAACTCCAACCGCGTCGCCGATGTGGACGGCCGGATCGTCTTCGGCGGCATCTACAACGTCAACTTCCAGCTCGCGGGGAGCCGCACCCACCGGGGCGGCGCGACCACCACGGCGCCTCTCTTTCTTACCCAGCTCAACATCCGGGGCCGGGTGCTCGGCCTCTCCAGCTCCTTCGCCGGCGTCGGCGACGACTTCCGCACGGCCAGCGGCTTCATCGGACGCGCCGGGGTCGTACACGCCTACGTGGATCCGAGCTGGACCGCCTACGGCCGGCGCGGCGCGCTGGTCGAGCGGTTCACCGGCGACATCGTGGTGGACGGGATCTGGCAGTACCAGCGCTTCTTTCACGGCGGCGGGATCCAGGACCGGAAGCTCCACTTCAACGGCAACGCGGCGCTGCGGGGCGGCTGGAACGTCGGCTTCGGGCTGTTCATCGAGTCGTTCGGCTACGATTCGGCGCTCTACGCCGATTACCGGCTCGAGGTGCCGGCCGCCGCGGGCGGCCTCGACACCATTCCCTTCATCGGCCAGCCGACCATTCCGAACGCCGAGTACATCGTCCAGTTCGGCACACCGCAGTGGAGGCACTTCAGCGCCAACGGCTTCTTCCTCCAGGGGCACGACGAGAACTTTCCCGAGTGGGCCAGCGGCAACCTGCTGCTGCTGAGCCTGGGCATCACCTACCGGCCGACCGACCGGCTGCGCACCGAGCTGAGCTACTTCTGGCAGCAGGTGAACCGGCGCACCGACGGATCGCTGGTGAACGTGGGCCGGATCCCGCGGCTCAAGTTGGAATACCAGGTGTCGCGGCCGTTCTTCGTGCGGGTGGTGGGGCAGTACGTGCAGGACGAGACCGACTCGCTGCGCGACGACTCGCGCACCGGCGCGCCGATCCTCATCGTGCGCCCCTCGGGCATCGTGCGCGCCGGCCCCCAGCGCACCGACGCCTTTCACGCCGACGTGCTGCTCAGCTACCAGCCGATCCCCGGCACCGTGATCCTGGCCGGGTACGGGAGCAACATGGACGATGACCGGGCGTTCGGGTTCCGGAACCTCACGCGGACCGGCGACACCTTCTTCGCGAAGATGAGCTGGCTGTTCCGGCTTTAGCGGTCTGCGCGCCGCGACCTCGCGAACCACGATGACGGCCGAGCCGGTCAGAATGGAACCCACCGCTCGTGTCACGTACGATGGGGCCGCGTATTGACGCTCGCTTGACGGTGCCGGGTATGTTCCGTGCGGGACCCCGACTCACCCTGGAGGATACCGTGCGTGCCCTGCGACCGACCGTCCTGCTTGCCGCCCTGGCGCTGCCGGCCGCGGCGTGCAGTCTCGACACCACGCCCGGCGGACCGGCCGCCAACGCGACCCACACCCTCCTCACCGACGATCCGTTTCCCTACTATCGCGTCGCCCGCGTCGATCTCTTCATCGTGAGCGTCTCGGCGTCGCTGTCGCCCGATACCAGCGCCGGCAGCGGCACTTTCGTCACGCTCGCGACACCCAATCGCCGCATCAATATTCTCGCGCTTCAGAATGGTCTCACCGACGAGCTGGGGGCGGTGACGCTCCCTTCCGGGGCGATCACGGCGGTGCGGATGGTGATCGACACCGACTCCTCCAGCATCACGCTCCAGAACGGCCAGGTGCTGACCGGCGGCTCCAATCCGGGGATCCACTGGCAGTCGAGCGCCGGCCGCCCGACGCTCAACGCCCTGATCCACGAGCAGATCCTGGTGCCGGACTCCGGCGCGGTCGTCGTGATCGACTACGACGTGGGGCAGGCGTTCGTCCCGCCGCAGGTGATCGATCCGACGAGCACCGACAGCGGGTTCATCTTCTCGCCGGTGCTGCACGCCGCCGACGCGGCGCGCACCGGCTCGCTCGCGGGCATCGTGCGCGCCCACAGCGGCACCGGCACGCCGGTCGCGGACGCGTCGCTGCGGCTCTACTTCGGCAATCCCGCGAACAACGAGAACACCTGGTACACCTTCGGCACGGCGAGGAGCGACGCGAGCGGCGCGTTCCGCTTCGCCTACGCCACGCGCAGCGGGTTCTGGGCCGGCTTCCCCGCGCACGCCGGCGAGACGTACATCGTGGCGGCGGATCCGCCGGTGGGCTCCGGACTCGGCCGGGTGCTGGTGCCCAACCTCACCGTCACGGCGGGCGCCGAGACCGCGCTCGGAACGCTGGTGCTACCCTAGGCCGGGGGCGCGCTAGACCGGAGCGATCGCCAGCACCCGCAACGGGCTGCCGCTCCCCTTCACGATCTTGAGCGGCGCCGCGATCACGATGGCGCCCGTGACCGGCAGCCGGTCGAGGTTGCAGAGGCTGGCCAGTCCGAACTTCCCCGCCCCGTGCATGATGGTGTGGTTGGGGAACGGCGGATCGAAGCGTGCCGCCTGCCCCGCGTCGGTCCCCACCGTTTCGACGCCGACGCCGAGCACGTCGCGGTTCCTGGCGAGCAGTTCCGAGGCGGACTTGTCGAAGCCCGGGCTGTGCGGGCCGTCGTCCTTCACGTTGAGAAACGACGCCGCGTCCCTGCGTCGGCTCCAGCCGCTCCTCAGCAGCACCCACGCGCCGCGCGGAATCCGTCCGTGCTCCTTCTCCCAGGCCTCGATGCGCGCCGGCGTCACCAGGAAGTCGGGGTTCGCCGCCACCTCCTGCTCCACATCGAGCACGCACGCGGGACCCACGAAGCGCCGCGCGGGGATCGTATCGCAGGCGTTCTGCGGGAGGTCCTTGCCGGTGATCCAGTGGACCGGGGCGTCGAAGTGGGTGCCGGTGTGCTCGCCCAGATGCAGGACGTTCCAGTACCAGGCGGGGCCCTTGTCGTCGTAGCGCGAGATGACGTCCATGGTGACGCCGGGCGAGCTGGCGAAGATCGGCGGGAGGCCGATCACCGGCGTCTCGGGGCCGAGGGGCTGGGTGAGATCGACGATCTGGAGGCGGCCCGCCTCGAGCTCGTCGACGAGCTGCTGGAGGATCGCGGTCACGCGGTGCCGCCTTTCCGCTCGCGCAGGTAGCGCTGGAACTGGTACCGGTTCTCGAGGAGCGAGAGGTCGGTGACGTAGGCCGATGGCCCCACCGCCTCGACCTTGGCGACGAGGGTCGTGAGGTCGCCCGCCGCGAGCGCCTCGCCAAAGGCCTTCGTGAATTCCTGGAGCGTGCGCACCGTCGCGGTGCGCGGGACGCCGGCGGCCGCGGCGATGGCCGCGAGGTCGCTCCCCGTGGAGGTCGCGGTGGGAAAACCGCCCACCGAGAGCAGGCTCTCGTTGTCGAAGACGACGTGGACGAGGTTGCGGGGCCGGTAGCGCGCCAGCGTGGTGAGCCCGCCCAAATTCATGAGCAGCGAGCCGTCGCCGTCGAACACCACGACCGGCAGCTCGGGGCGGCTGAGCGCGATGCCCAGCCCGAGCGAGGAGGCGAGCCCCATCGCGTGCTGGAGGTAGAAGAAGTTGGGGCGGTGGCCGAGGGACTGGAGCTCCGCGGCGACGGCGCCCATGATGGTGACGACGACGCGGTCCGCGAGCTGCGGGTAGACCGCCGCGAGCGCGTCGCGGCGCTTCACGCCTCCTCCCACATCAGGGAACGGCCGAGGAGGAGCGCGACGGGACGGCTCGCCGAGTAGGCGAGGGTCTGCGCCTGGGCGATACGCTGCGCCACGTGATCGGGCGCGGTCAGCACCTCGTGCGGGATGCGGAGCGCGTCGAGCACCGGCACGGTGACGAGCCCGCCCTCGGTCTGCCAGGGATCGCGTTCGCCGTGGGTGCCGCGGTGGCTGATCAGCATGAGGAGGGGGATGCGGTAGAGCTGGGCGCAGGAGACGATGCCGTTGACCGATGCGAGAAAGCCGTGGTTCTGCATCAGCATCGCCGACTTCACGCCGGCCAGGTGCGCGCCGGCCGAAATGCCGACGCCCTCCTCCTCCTTGGCGAGCCGCACCAGCGTCATCTCGGGATCGTCCTCGGCGAACCGGATCAGGTGGACCAGCCAGGTCTCGGGGAGCGCGGACACGATGCGAACGCCGCAGGCCTTGAGGGCGTCGTGGATCAGCCGGGAGTGAGTGAGGGAAACGGGCATGGGCCGGCAAACATGGCCGCCGGCCATGGGGCTCGCAAGCGCCGCGACGGCTACTCGTACGCGAGCGCCGCCGCGGTCGGGACTCGCGTGGCCCGGAACGCCGGCCACGCGCACGCCACCACCGACACCACGAGGACCACGGCCAGCCACTGGAAGATGCCGGAGATCTCGGGCACGAAGGTCAGCGGCATCCGGATCATGATCTCCCCGAAGGCGCGTCCCAGCACCAGGCTCATCGGCACCGAGAGCGGAATCGCGATGGCCCAACTGGCGATGCCGATGACGAGGCCCTCGACCTGCACCATGGTGTGGATCGCGCCGTGCCGCGCACCGATGGCCCGGAGCACGCCGATCTCCCGCGTCCGCTCCAGCACCGCGAGGCTCATCGTGGAGGCGAGGCCCAGCCCGCCGACCACGATCATCAGCTGGGACATGATCATCAGGAATCCGGCGACCATCAGCAGGTGATCCTCGGTGACGGCGCGGCTCTCCGCCACCAGTCCGCTCCCCGCCAGATCGAAGCCCACCCGCACCAGCTCCTGCTCGAGGCGCCGCCGGAGGTCGGCCTGGGCCGGCTTCCCCAGGCTCGCCGACGCGACCAGGGCGCGGTCCACGCCCGCGACACCGAGGGCCGCGGTCCACGCCTCGCGCGGGGCGTAGACCGACATCGTCACCGGCGACTCACCCGCCGCCACGCCCACGACGGTCCAGCGCGACGCCCGGCCACCGATCGTCAGCGTCACGTCGCCGCCGAGCCGCGCACTCGGCTCGTCCTCCAGGAACTTCGGGTTCACGACCAGGGCGTTGGCGTCGCCGGCGCGCAGCCAGCGGCCCGCGCTGATGAGGTGGGCCTGGAGCCGCGAGCCGGGCGGCGGCGCGCTCACCACGAACCGGTTGCCGAAGGTCCCGTCGGGCCTGACGACGGCGGCGCTGCCACCGCTCCACGCTTCGGCCAGGGCGACGCCCGGCACGCGCGCCACCGCCGCCTCGATGCTGTCGGCCGGATAGGGCCGCGCGAAGCGGATGGCGAGGTCGTACTTCATCGCGCCGAACATGCCCGCCACCGCGGCGCGGATCGAGGCGCGCAGGTTGAGGGCGCCGAGATAGACGGCCCCGCCGGTGGCCAGGGTCAGGAGCGTCAGCACCATGCGCTGGCGGCGACGGAAGGCGTTGCGCAGCGACAGGAGGATGGGCCGGGTCAGGCCGCCGGCGCGGCCCAGCAGGCGCCCGCCGCTGCCACTGCCCCGCTCGGCGATGCCGAAGTCGCGCAGCGCCTCGCTCACCGGGATCCGGCAGCCGCGGACCACCGGCCCCAGCGCCGCCGCGACCGGGAGCAGCGCGCCCACGGCCAGCTGCACCGCGTACGCCCAGAGCGGAATGCGGTAGCCCGCGGTGTCGAAGTTGAGCATCCCCGCGGTGAAATCGGCGTAGGCGCGCCCGATCGCCGCCGCCGCGGGGAGCGCGAGGGCCGACGCCGCGAGGCCCAGCACCAGCGCCAGGGCGAGGTACATCGCGGCGAGCTGGCCGCGCCGAGCGCCTAACGACTTCATGACGCCGATCTCCCGCACCTGTCCCGTGAGCATCGCGGTGACCAGGTTGACGACCATGATCCCGCTCAACAGCAGCGCCAGGACGCCGAACCCGGCCTGGGTGTAGAGCAGCGAGTTCATCTGGTCGGCGTGGATGTGCCGGAACGGCACCGGCACCGCGACGTCCCGGACCGGATGGCCGGCCCGCTCGATCTCCGCCTTCACGGCGAAGGCGATCCGCCGGACGGCGTCCTGGTCGAGCGACGCGTCACGCACCACGATCTGGAGCTGGTTGAGGGACGCGGGCGCCCCCAGCCGCGCCAGCGTCGCGGGCGTGACGAAGGCGTAGATGAGATGCTCCATCCAGCCGGGCGCGAGTCCCTGGTCCTGCGCGATGCCGGTGACCGCGAGCGCCTGCGGCTCGGCCTCGCCGTAGCGGACGGTGAGCGCTTCGCCCACGCCCGCGCCCGCCAGGTCGAGCGAGGAGTGCTCGAGCACGATCTCGCCGGCCTTCGGCGGCCACGCGCCCGCCCGTTCGCGCACCAGGCCGATGCGGTTGGCGCGGAAGTCTTCCATGGCGAACAGCATCGCCGGGCGCCAGCCGCCCTCGACCAGCGCCCGCGCGCTCACGGTCCGCCGCACCTGCGCGTCGGCGATGGCGGGTAGCGCGCGGACGCGCGCCAGCAGGTCCGGCCCGATCGAGTCGGTCCAGAGCGTGGCGGAGGCCGGGTTGGTCGCGCGGTAGCCCTCGTCTACCACGACCCGCAGCAGCGCCCAGGTGTTGAGCACCGATCCCGCCCCCACGATGCCGATGGCGATGGCCAGCACCACGAGGATGGTCCGCGGTTTGTGGAGCCAGACGTCGCGCAGCACCTTGCGCCACCTGGGACTACGCATACGCGGCGTGATCCGAGGGGACGATACAGCCGTCGGCCAGGGTGACGGTCCGCGAAGCGTAGCGCAACGCGCCGTGCTCGTGCGTCACCATCACCACCGTCTGCCCGCCGCGCACCAGGTCCGCGAACAGCTTCAGGATCGCCGCCGAGGTGCGGGAATCGAGATTGCCGGTCGGCTCGTCGGCGAGCAGCACCGCCGGTTCGTTGGCCAGCGCGCGCGCGATGGCCACGCGCTGCTGCTGGCCGCCCGAGAGCTTGTGGGGGAGCTTGTCGGCCTGATCAGCCACGCCGAGCCGGTCGAGAAGGGCGAGGGCCCGGCTCCGCCGCTCGCGCGGGAGCCAGGTGCCGCAGAAGTCCATCGGCAGCATGACGTTCTCGGCCGCCGTGAGCGTGGGCAACAACTGGAAGAACTGGAAGACGATCCCGACGGCGCGCCCGCGCCAGGTTGAGATCGCGCGCTCCTTGAGCGCGTGGACGGCGGTGCCGCCCACGATCACCTCGCCGCTGGTCGGCCGGTCGATGCCGGAGAGGAGGGCGAGCAGCGTGGACTTGCCGCTGCCCGACGCCCCCACCACCACCGCGAACTCGCCCCGCTCGATGCTCAGGGTGACGTTGTCGAGCGCCGTGAAGGGGCCGGCGGCGCCGGGGTAGATCCTAGTCACGCCCCGCAGGGCGATCAGCGGTTCGGCATCCTGGTGCGAAAGGGTCATGACGCAACGTAGGCCGGCGCGGCCCGCACGCTACGGGCCGGCGCGCCGTTCAGCCGTCCCGCGATACCGCTGGGCGAAAAGCCGGCCGATTCCGCTGTGCCGGGAGGCGAAACCGTGTAGACAGTGAGAGCAGTTCCCCCTCACTGGAGGCAGCATGACGACTCGATACACTCTCGCGCTCCTCGCGCTCCTGGCGGTCCCCCGGGCCGCTCTCGCCCAGCACGGGGGCGTCGGCGGACCGACGTTGGCCGTAGCGCCGCGCGAAGCGACGCAGTACGACTTCCTCATCGGGCAGTGGGAGCTGGTCGTGCGGCCCCAGGTCCCGGGCCTCGCGGCGCGCATCCACGGGTCGCCGACGCTCGAAGGAACGTGGAAGGCCTGGCGCGGGTTCGATGGCTGGGGGATCGAAGACGAGCTGCGCGTGGTGGATCACGACGGCAACACCCGCGCCCTCACGCACGCGGTACGGGTATACGATCCGGCGGCGCGGCACTGGAACATCTCCACGCTCGACGTCTTCCGGTCGCGCTTCACGACGGCCACGGCCGAATGGCAAGGCAACCAGGTGACGGTCAGCTCGCAGGGGACGGACCAGGAAGGCAAGGGCTACATGCAGCGGACCCGGCTCACCGACATCACGCCGACCACCTTCAAGATGCAGCAGGAGCGATCCTACGATGAGGGCCGCACCTGGGCCGAGCCCACGCTCCGGATCGAGGCGCGCCGCGTCGCCGCCACCGCGCCGCGTTGATGCAGCCGGCCAGGCCCCTTGCCCCGGCGCGCCCCGGCGGAAGCTTTCCCCGGATGCCGCGGCGCTGGGTCTGGCTCCAGCTCATTATCGGGTGGCTGCCGGTGTGGGCGCTGTACGGGACCCTCATCGTCACCGCCCACCCGAACACCACGCTCGCCCAGGCCGCCTTCAGCGCGCTGCGGGCGATCGCGGTCGCGGCGCTGCTGGGCCTTCTCGTCCAGCGCCTGATCGACCGCCTGGCCTGGCCCCACCCGCTTCGCGCCGGCTTCGTCGCCGTGCACCTGGTTGCGGCCGTGGCGTACGCCGCAGCCTGGATGCACCTCCTCGTGGTGGTCGAGCACGTCGCCCATGGACACGGACCGTTCATTGCCGGCGTCGGCGCCATCCCCTTCCTCGTTCTCGGCGTCTGGTTCTACATCATGGTCGCCGGGGTGTCGTATGCAAGCCGGGCGACGGAGCGCGCGGCGCGTGCCGAAGCGATGGCGGCGCGCTCGCAGCTGGCCGCGCTGCGATCCCAGCTGAATCCGCACTTCCTCTTCAACGCCCTGCACACCGTGGTGCAGCTGATCCCGCGCGCGCCGCGCCAGGCGGCCGAGGCGGCCGAGCAGATCGCGGGGGTGCTGCGCACCACCATCGAAGAAGACCGGGACGTCGTGCCGCTGGCCGAGGAGTGCGCCTTCGTCGAGCGGTACCTCGACATCGAGCGCATCCGGTTCGGCGACCGGCTGCAGGTCAAAGTCGAGGTCACGCCGGACGCCGCGGGCGCGTCGCTGCCCTGCTTCGCGCTCCAGGCCCTGGTCGAAAACGCGGTGCGCCACGGCGCGGCCCCGCGTGAGGAGCCCACCACCATCACCGTTGCCGGTCGCGTGACCGCCGACCAGCTCATCCTGTCGGTGCACGACACCGGCGCCGGGGCGAGCCCGGAGGCCATGGCCGGAGGAAGCGGCACCGGCCTCCAGCGGCTGCGGGAGCGCCTGGCCGTGCTGTACGGCGCGCGCGCCCGGCTCGACCTCGAGACCGGCGCGCAGGGTGGCTTCACCGCCACGCTGGTGATCCCGCGCTCGCCGGCGGAGGGAGGCGAGTCCTGAGCGACGGCGCGCGGGTGACGGTCCTGATCGCCGACGACGAGCCGGTGGCGCGGCAGGGACTGCGCGACATGCTCGCCGAGGTCGCGTGGGTGACCTGCGTGGGCGAGGCGGCGAGCGGCCGCGCCGCGGTGGAAGGCATCAACCGGTTGCGCCCCGAGCTGGTGTTTCTCGACATCCAGATGCCAGGCATCCTCGGCACCGACGTGCTGAAGCACACGACGCACCAGCCGATCGTGGTCTTCACGACCGCGTACGCCCAGCACGCCGTCACGGCCTTCGAGCTCGGGGCACTCGACTACCTGCTGAAGCCCTTCGGGCCGGGACGCCTGCAGACGGCGCTGGAACGCGTCCGGTCCACCCTCGGCGAGCCCGCCGGCGCGCCGGCCTTCGACCGGCTGCGCGAAGCGCTGGGCAGTGGACCGATGAGCCGCCTCTTCGTGCGCTCCGGCGGGGCCGTCATCCCGGTCGCGGTGTCGGGGGTATCGTGGTTCGAGGCGCGCGGCGACTACGTCGCGGCCCACGCCGGCCGCTCGAAGCACGTGCTGCACCTCTCGCTGAACCGCCTCGAGGCGCGGCTGGATCCGGCGCGCTTCGTGCGCATCCACCGGACCCACATCGTCAATCTCGACCACGTCACGGCGTTCCGGCGGGTGGCCACGGGGCGGTTGGTCGCCGAGCTCGACGACGGTGCGCGGCTCCCGGTCAGCCGGAACCGGGCGAAGGACCTGCGGAGCCTCGGGTCCTGACCGAAGCCTACGTCATCTGCTGGAGTCGTTCGAGGAGCTTCACCATCGCCCAGGTGTCCTGCTTGCAGTAGGCGAGCAGCTCCGCCTTGAGGGCCGCCCGCTGGGCCTCCGTCATCTCGTAGGCGTAGAAGAGCAACCGGGCCAGCTTCACCGAGGCTTCCTGGCCGTCGGCGATGGTGACGGTGTCCTTGTAGGTGATGCCGGTGAGGGCCGGCAGCACGTCCTTGATGCTGAAGCTGCCCCCGAAGGCCGGGTGGTAGACGTTGCGGTGCACCACCTGCTTCAAGTCGAGGAGCCGGGCCTCGAGCGCATCCAGCTCGCCGGCGAGGGCGGGCACGAACGTCTTCATGAGCCGGATCTGGGTCTTCTCGAACGGCGTGTACATCACCACCTGGTCCGCGGTGCTGGTCGTCTCGACCAGCCGGGCGGCGATCTCCTCGCGGGGATCGCAGTCGCTCGGCGCGAGGTACTCGTCGTGCCGGTAGGTGCCGTCGGGCTGGAGCTCGTGGTAGCTGAACTGCACGCCGACGTTCTGCCAGGGCTTGGTGCCCTCCCAGCGGGGCACCGCGCGCGACACCGACTCGAAGTCGAGGAAGCCGAGCCGGCCGCCGTAGGGCGCGAGCGCCTCGCGCAGCGAAGGCTCGACGACCAGGCCCGCGCGCTCGATCGAGCGGCGCTGCCGCTGCTGCACCTCGTTGAGCTTGTAGGCCGCCGGGAGCGCCGCGATGGACGCCACGCCGCCGTGGAAGAGCGCGAAGCGCTTCTCGAACAGGAGCCCGTGGATGCGCAGCACGCCGTCGGCCTGGTCGGGCCAGCAGCGCCCCATGAATGGGCACTCGTCGGGTTCCCGGCAGTGCTGGCCGATGGGAACCTCCGGTTGCGAGCCGGCGAGGACGGCGCGCTGCTCGGCGATCCGGGCGGGCATCAGGGGTTGCAGTGCCTCGACGTCGGCGGTGACGTCGGTGCGCACCAGGAGGTCGAGCGGCCCCGGGTGCAGGTAGTCGCCGTTGAGATGCATGATCTCGACGCGCTCGATGGGGACGCCGGCCCGCCGGGCGATGTAGGTCTGAAAGGCGGCATCGAGGATGTACTTCTCCTTGGGATCGCTCCCCGACTTCACCTCGATGAGGGTGAAGCCGTGGGGCTCCCGCAGGAGAACGTCGATCGCGACGGCGATGCCGTCGGCGGCGAGCGACGCTTCGAAGATGGCGATGGTGCCGGCGGCCATGAGTTCACGGGTGCGATCCCCTCGCCGAGGGTCGTCGTAGTCGAGGTCGATCAGGACGCCGTCCGGAAAGCGCTGCCGGGCCAGCGCGCCGACCTGGTGCCCCTGCTCGAAGAGGTCCCGGACCCGCTCGTTGACCACCAGCTCGTCGGCGTCGGGCTCGTGGACCTTGAGCCAGAGGTACTTGGAGCACTTGCAGCCCGCCATGAAGCGCGACTTGGAGAGGCCGGGGGCCGGAGTCACGGTGCGGCGGCTACAGCGGGAAGAGGAGAGAGAGGCGGGCGGTGGCGAGCGCCGGCGCGTAGGGGGTCGGGTGGAGATAGATCCCCGAGATCACACCGATCGGCAGGTTGTACTCGCGCAGAAAGTCGGACCGCCCCACCTGCACCGCTTCCACGTCGATCGCCAGGTCCATCCGGGCCGCGAGGCGGGTGCGCACCGAGGCGTGCGCCGCCGCCGACCAGGTCAGGGTGGCGTAGGTGTTCGACCGGTCGACCTGCGCCGGATCACCGGGGAGGATCGTGGACCCGGTGGAGAGCAGGTGCGTCCCGCCGGCTTCCGCGCCAAGCGCGAGGTGAAAGCGCCCGACCCGGATGGCGGCCTCCGGCCCGGCCAGGAGCAGGAAGATGTTCGCGGTCGAGGTGATGCCGATCGACGGACCGGCGCCGTTCAAGGGCCGGGAGACGGTGCGCGCGCGGAAATGCGTCCAGCTCGCCTCGGTGCGCAGGGCAACGCGCCCCTCGCCGCGCCGCAACGCCATGCCGAAGCCGGCGCCGCCACCGAAATAACCGCGCATCCGGCCCAGTGGTCCGGCCAGGTGGAGCCCGGGGGCGGCGGACCAGCGCGCCTGCGCCGCCGCGCCGGCGGGAGCGGCGACGATCAGCGCGAGAATGATCGGGGTCAGCTGCCGGAGCGCGGCCTTGGCCATGCGCGTAACGTCGTCCGGCAGGATGCCGGTTGGCAAGCAGCGCCCTTACGGCGCGGCCAGGCCAAAGGCCTCCGGTTCGGCGGCAACCGCCGCCGCGGCCACGATGCCGACGACGTAGCCGTAGGTCTCGTCGGGGATCTCGTCGCGGTGATGCTCCAGCAGCTGCCAGAAGTTGCGCTCGCGCGGCGACGCCGGGAGCGAACGCAACAGGCGCAACACCCGCGTCTGGCCCGCGTTGTAGCTCGCCATCACCAGCAGGCCGGAGCCCTGGGCATCGAGCAGGTAGAGGTCGCCGACGTAGCGCACCGCGGCGGCCGTGGCGCGGTTCACGTCGTGGCGCTGGTCGGCCGGGTCGTAGCGCGGCTGGCCCACCAGCGGACCGACGCGCAGCCCGTACTGCCGGGCGGTTTCCGGCATCAGCTGCCACATCCCCTTGGCGATGCCGAAGCGGGTGGGCGGCCCCACCGCCCTGGGAAGGAAGCGGCTCTCCTGGAAGGCGAGCCACACCAGGTCCGGGGGCAGGCTGTTGGCGACCAGCGTCGACTCGATGCGCGCCGGATACCGGTTCTCCGCCGCCGCGCGCACCGCGTTGGCGAAGTCGGGCGTGCGTCGCCACTGCGCGATACGCGCGCGGACGTCGGCGATGAAGGCGTCGCTGACCAGCACCGGGGCCTCGCCGAGGCGGGCGGCGGCGGCGCGGATCGCGCGCTCATCGGCGTGGGCGCTGCTGGTCTCGTCGAGCTGGTTGAGCCACTCCGCGTACACCGACTCTAGGCCGGCGCGCCGCTGGCGGTACTCCAGGCGTTCGGGGGCGTCGGTGCTCAGGCGGGCCACCTGGAGCTCGAGCGCTTTCATCTGGTAGAAAACGTCGGCGGCCTGGCGGCGGATGGATTCGATGCGGCGATTGAGGTAGTAGAGGCGGACCCCGAACCCGGCCGCCGCGAGCACGGCCACCACCGCCAACGCGCGGTAGAGCCGCGTGAACCAGCGCATCCGCTCGTAGAGGCGGCGCACCAGCTCCATCGACTTGCGGCTGGTGCCGGGGCCCTGGGGTGGATCTTCGAGTTGCGGTGTGGTCGTGTCGGTGGCCGGGCTGGGGTCGGCACACGGTACTAGAGAGCGGGTTCCCGGTCAACAGCCGCCTGAGCCGCTCCCGGCCCAGCGGCTCGAGCCGTTGAGCCCCGCGGGATCAGGGCGAGGGCGCCGAGAGGATGAGGCCCAGCTCCGCGCAGCCGCCAATGCGGGGGTTGCCCGCCAGCGCACCTAACGAGTGAGCCAGGCCGAGGACCAGGGAGCGCGCCAGGCCGAGCCGGACACCAGCCCCGACAGCGATCCCGGGCGGCGGGCCTTGCCGCGTCCGGGCCTCGATCAGGTCGATGAACGCCGAGTCCGAGGCGAACCGGGCCACGTCGCGGCGCACCCGGCTGAAGGCGCTGTCCACGTCGGCGGCGGGGCCGAACAGCAATTCCCGGGCATTGGAGCAGGTGACGGCGACGGTGGCGTAGAGCATTTCGAACCGAAGCGCCTTGCGTTCACCGGGATCCGACGCGGTCGCTAGAATCCGCTCGCGGACGGTCCTGCCCCGCCGGCCGGCCGCGACGGAATCATCCGACCCGGCCTCCCCCATCGCCCGGAGCGAATCGACGCGCGCTTGGAGGAGGGCGGCCTCGGGCCGGTGCGTGGTGGTGTAGAGCTTGAGCAGCCCGTCACGACCGATCCCCACGATCACCACCCCGACAAGCTGTTCGAACGTCGTCGTGGCATCATCGACGATCCGGAAGCCGAACGAAATGGTCTCGCGAAGCATTCGCTCGGCATCTGCGGGGCGGCCGTTGGCCAGGGCCAGTGCGGCGCGCGACGTGTTGGCGTACGCCACTTCCTTGGTAGCCGCGAAGCGCAGGATGAGGGGCAGCGCCTCCACCCTGGTTCCGGCCGGGAACGGCACCACGAACCGAGCGCCGAGGTAGTCCATCTTCGGCGCCCGGGCGACGGTGGTGAACTCCCTCCACATCGGATGTGCCGCCAGCGTCTCCAGGTAGCGGCGTTGCTCCGCTGTGAGTCCGCGTGCGGCAATGTCCAGCACGGTCATCATGTTCGGTCCAGACCAGGCTGGCCTCGGCCCGAACAGCCGGTCATCCTGCAGGTGAGGCAGCGTGTCCAGTTGTCGCGGGCGCGGGCGGTCGTAGGGCATGGACGACGGAGCTTGGCCTGCCATCGAGAGGACGTACAACGCCTCGCCCGCCGCGCGCGGCGTGATGGACGAATCCGGCGGCAGGACGTACGGGCGCGTGAACTCGGCCATGCGCGCCTTCAACGGGGTGCCGGACCCCGGCCGTAGCATGGCGCTCAGCAGGCCAGGACCCAGCGCCGCGAGCGACCACAGCGGCAGCAGCACCACCAGCCCGACCAGCACGATGGCGGCCAGCGCGAGCGCGCCGGCCCCGCCGAGGCGCGAGCGACCGGGACGGCCGCGCCCAAGCGCCTGTTCGCCGCGCACCGAGTCGAACGAGGCGTACCATGGCTCGATGAGCCGTCCGGTATCGTCGCGGCGGTGCCGCCGCCGCGCCAGCGCTGCCCGGGCGCCGGCCACGGCACGACCTTCGTGCCGTTCGAGCACCGCGGCCCCGAGCAATGCGGCCACGGAGGGGGCGAGCAGGATGAACGGCGCCGACCGCGCGCCGGCCACCCCCGTCGCTGCGAGCCACAACAGTGGAAGCACGATCAGCAACGGCAGGATGCCGCCGGCGAACACCAGCGCTTCGCGGATCATGCGCGCACGCCGCAGGTGTCCGCGCGCCGTCTCGTCGAGGGACGAGTACTCCCGCACGCCGGCAACCAGGGCGCCGGTGTCGCCCCGCGCGTCGGCCATCGTCTCGGCCAGCGTCAGCCAGGTGTAGCCGCGACGCACCGCGGCCGAGGCGGCGCGAGCAGTGCGTGCCAGGCGCGCTGCGCCCCCTGCCGACACCACCGTCGCCCCTGCGGCGCAAATGATGAGGAACAGCGTTCCAGCCGACACGTCCGTGGCCAAGCGTGGGCCGAGCGCCACGAAACCGACCAGACACACCGACAGCAGGGCGCCGCCGAGCCAGAACAGCATGCCGATACGGCGCAGGCCGCCGTGGAGCCCATCGAGTCCCGGCGGGGGCCACTCGAGTAACGCCCCCACTCCGGGCGCCAGCCGCCGCGCCACGTCGGCCGCAGAGGGCCGGCGCTTCGGATCCTTGTCGAGACACGCGGCGACCAGTCGCTCGAATTCCGGGTCCATGTCCGGACGGACCCGCGAGAGCGCCTTGGGCGTGTCGCGCAGGTGAGCGGCGATGAGCTCCTGCGGCGAAGTCGCGGCGAACGGACCGCTGCCGCTCACCATCTCGTAGCCCAGCAGGCCCAGCGCATAGACGTCGGTGCGATCGGTCGGCGCCTCGCTCAGCAGCTGCTCGGGACTCATGTACTGCGGCGTCCCGATGGCCATGCCGGTCTGGGTGAGCCGGGTGTCGGCGACTCCCGGCGCGCCGCTGATCACCGCCGCGATGCCGAAGTCCGAGACCAGTGCCCGTCCCGATTCGTCGTCGTAGAGAATGTTGGCCGGCTTGATGTCGCGGTGGATGATGCCCTTCGCGTGCGCCGCGGCGAGCGCCGACGCCACTTCACCCGTGATGCGCCGGGCCTCGTCCACCTCGAGCGGCCCCTCGGCATCGATCCGCGCGGCCAGGCTGCGGCCGCTCACGTACTGCATCACGAAATACGGTGTGCCGTCACCGAGCTCGCCCACGCCGTGAATCGCCACCACGTTGGGGTGTGAGAAGCCGGCCACCGCCTGCGCCTCGCGTTCGAACCGCGTGCGATAGGCGGCGTTGGCGGCCAGGTCGGGCGCCAGCACCTTCACGGCCACCAGGCGGCGGAGGGAAGGCTCGCGCGCCAGATAGACGCTCCCCATGCCGCCGATGCCGAGGCGTCGGACCAGCAGGAACGAGGGCTGAAGCGCCGTCCGCAACAGCTCGGCGAGTGGATCGGGCGCGTCGCCTTCCGGACCCTGGCCCGGCGCGGCTTCCGGCGCGGTGCGTGAGCCGGGCAACGACGCACCGCAGCGCGGGCAGAAGACGTCCGCCGCCGAGGGCGGGTGACCGCAGCTCGGGCAGCGCGTGGTGTCTGACATGGCAGGGGTCAAAACGAACGCCTGTGGCGGCGAACGGCAAGCGCAGGCCCCACAGCGACAACGCTCGCTGTGGGGCCTGGCTCGTGCAGCACGCCTTACGGAGCGGTGACCGGCTTGATGATGCGGTTGGTCCCGCCGGCATCGGTCACGATCAGGCTGACGAAGTACGTGCCCGGCGCCGCGTAGGTGTGCGTCGCCAGCTTGGTCGAGCCGAACGGCCGCGTCTCGTCACCCCAGCGATACTCGTACGTCGCGTTAGGCTGCGCGCTCGAGCTGCTCCCGTCGTAATTGCAGACCAGCCCGTTGCAGCTGTAGGTGAAGTTCGCCACCGGCGGAGGAATGGTGACGGTCACCGCCTGGGTCCGGTTGCCGCTGCCACCGGCATCGGTGACGGTGAGCGTCACGTTGAAGGTGCCCGCCGCGGCGTAGGTGTGGGTCGCGGTCTTGCCGGATCCATTGGGCGTGCCATCCCCCCAGGTCCACGCGTAGGTGGCGTTGGGCTGGGCCGTCGAGCTGCTCCCGTCGAAGCCGCAGGCCAAGGCGGTGCAGGTGAAGGTGAAGTTCGCCACCGGCACCGGCGGCGTGAGCGTCACGAGCCGGGTGCGGCTGTTGCTGCCACCCGCATCGGTGACCGTCAGCGTCACGTTGTAGGAGCCGAATGCGGCGTAGGTGCGCGACGCCGTCTTGCCCGTGCCGTTCGACCCGTCGCCGAAATCCCAGCTGTAGGTGGCGTTGGACTGCGCCGTCGAGCTGCTCCCATCGAAGTTGCAGTTCAGCAGCGTGCAGCTGAAGGTGAAGTTCGCCACCGGCGCCGCCACCGAGGGCGTGACCGCCAGGGACTTGTTGCTGCTGCCGCCGGCGTCGGTCACCGTCAGCGTCACGGTGTAGGTGCCACTCGCGCCATAGGTGTGCGATGCGGTCTTGCCCGAACCGGTCGACCCATCGCCGAAATCCCAGCCGTACGTGGCATTGGGCTGCGCGGTCGAGCTGCTCCCGTCGAAACTGCAGGCCAGCCCGATGCAACTGAAGGTGAAGTTTGCCACCGGCGCCGGAATCGTGACCGTGACGTTCTGGGTCCGGTTGCTGCTGCCGCCCGCATCGGTGACCGTCAGCGTCACGCCGTAGGTCCCCGCCACGGCGAAGCTGTGGGTGGTGGTCTTCCCCGAGCCGTTGGGGGTCCCGTCGCCCCAGACCCAGCCGTAGGTGGCGTTGGGCTGCGCCGTCGACGTGCTGCCGTCGAAGCTGCAGCTCAGCAGCGTGCAGTTGAAGGTGAAGTTCGCCACCGGCGCCGGGATGGACACCGTGACATTCTGGGCCTGGTTGCTGCTGCCGCCCGCATCGGTGACCGTGAGCGTCACGCTATAGGTCCCCGCCACGGCGAAGCTGTGCGTGGTCGTCTTCCCCGATCCGTTGGGGGTCCCATCGCCCCAGGCCCAGCCGTAGGTGGCGTTGGCCTGCGCGGTCGACGTGCTCCCGTCGAAGCTGCAGGTCAGCAACGTGCAGTTGAAGGTGAAGTTCGCCACCGGCGGCGGCGGCGGCGCGTTGGTGACGGTGATCTGCTGGATCCTGGTGCTCGTCCCGCCGCCATCGGTGACCCTCAGGGTCACAAAGTACGAACCGGGCGCCGCGTAGGTGTGGAGCGCCACCTTGGTCGTGCCGAACGGCCGCGACTCGTCACCCCAGCGCCACTCGTAGGTCGCGTTGGGCTGCGCGGTCGAGGTGCTCCCGTCGAAGGTGCAGGCCAGCCCGTTGCAGGTGAAGGTCCAGTTCGCGACCGGCGCCGGCACCGTCACGGTCACCTGCTGGGTCCTGGTGCCCGTTCCGTTCGCGTCGGTGACCGTCAACGTCACGGTGTAGGTACCCGCCGCCGCGTAGGTGTGCGTGGCCGTCTTGCCCGAGCCGTTGGGCGTTCCGTCGCCCCAGCTCCAGCCGTAGGTGGCGTTGGCCAGCGCGGTCGAGCCGCTCCCGTCGAAGCTGCAGCTCAGGCCGGTGCAGCTGAAGGTGTAGTTCGCCACCGGCGGGGGCGGCGGCGGCGGTCCGCCGCCGCCGATGAAGAGGGTGTAGAGGAGCAGATTGGGCGAGTTCGTCCCGGGGCTGGTGACGACGCCCGCCGTGGCGTTCGTCGTCAGGGCCGTGGCGACACTCGCCGGCGACGCCGCAGGGTTCACCTCGAGGTACAGCGCGGCGGCCCCGGCCACGTGCGGCGACGCCATCGACGTCCCGCTGATGGTGTTGGTCGCCGTGTCGCTCAGGAACCAGTCCGACTTGATGGCCTGTCCAGGGGCGAAGATGTCGACGCAGCTGCCGAAATTGGAGAACGAGGCGCGCGCGTCGCTGATGGTGGTCGCCGCGACGGTGATCGCGTTCGGCGCCGAGCTGGGTGACTCGAGGCAGGCGTCGGCGTTGCTGTTGCCCGCCGCGACGGCGTAGGTCACGCCGGCCGCGACCGAGTTGGTGACGGCGGCGTTCAGCGCCAACGAGAACCCGCCGCCCAGGCTCATGTTCGCCGCCATGGGCGTCGTGGGGTGCGCGATCTTCTGCCCGGTTACCCAGTCGATGCCGGCGATCACGCCCGACGTCGGGCCCGAACCGCTGCACGCCAGGACCCGGACGGCGACCAGCGTGACGTTCTTGGCCATGCCATAGGTGCTGCCGCCCACGGTCCCCGACACGTGCGTGCCGTGGCCGTTGCAGTCGACGGCGCCCGTGCTGGGCACGATCTCATCGACGCCCGGAGAGGCCCGTCCGCCGAAGTCGACGTGCGTGAACCGGATGCCGGTGTCGATGATGTAGACCGTGACGCCGGTGCCGGTCGCGTTGAAGGTGTACGAGTTGCTCAGCGGGAGCGGGTGCTGGTCGACCCGGTCGAGGCCCCAGGAGGGCGGATTGAGCTGGGTCCCGATGATGTGCATCACCTGGTCGGCCTCGACCGCCACCACGCTCGGATCCCGCGCCAGGGCCGCGATGTCGCGGTCGGCGAACTCGGCGGCGAAACCCTTGATGGCGTTGTGGTAGGTGTAAACCAGCAGCCCGGCGTGCTCCCGGACCAGCCGGTCGGTCTGGGCGGATTCGTCGACCTGGCCGTCGCGGAACCGGATGATATAGCGTGGGTTAGCGGCGGTGGCGCCGGCGGCGCCGGCGTTGTCCATCAGCGGGCCGGGTGCGCCGGTGGGGGCGTCCCCCTGGCAGGCGATGAGGGCCAGTGCGAGACCGGCGGCGAGATAGTGCCGTTTCATGGGAATCCCCTTACCTGGTGGCGAAGCGCTACAGCCTCCCTAATGATATGGCGGGTCGCGAATCGGAGCGCAAGACAGCGCCGCGGGGCGCCATCCCGCACCGGGCGCTAGGTCTCGGCCAGCACGATGATCCGGTCCCACTCGGCGAAGGTCACCGCCCGGGACTTGGCGGGATTCACCGCCACGCCGTAGCCCTGGGCCGCGTCGCCGGCGTGCGCGTTGAGCCGGTAGCCCAGCGCCACCTCCCCCTTTTGACGCGCGGCTTCCACCACGGTGTAGAAGTTGACCGGCTCGCCGGTCTTCACGTAGTTCGACGCCAGCTTGAGGTAGATCTCCGAACCTTCCGGGTCGAAGATGTCGGTGAAGACGGCGTTGAGCTCCTTGTTCTCCGAGATCTGCGCCAGGATCAGGCTCACCAGCTTGTCGCTCACGATGAAGTCGTCGGCCTTGGTCACCTCGGCCAGGGCCCGGTTGCGCACGTCGAGCATCTCGCTGACGATGGAAAAGGGATGCCCGTGGGTGTCGGCGATGTCGCGTAGGTGGAGCAGGGTGATCAGGGTGCGCGCGTCGGCCCGCTGGGCGTCGAGATGGTCGTAGGCCAGCACGATCACGTGCTTGTAGGTCTCGATCTTCAGGCTGTCGAGGGTGCGGCGGTCGGTGGTGTCGCCCGCCTGGGCGGCCAGGGCCTGGTTGCGCACGTCGGCGCGGCACCCGGCAATGAGGTCGCCGACGCCGGCCACGTCGGCCACCACGGTCATCGCCGAGCCGGGGGCCACGTAGTGGTCGAGCTCGCCGATGATGGCGGGCGCGCGCCAGTTCCAGCCGAGGATCAGGGTGCGCTCCGGGGTACCCTGGGTCGGCCGCCGCAGCTGAAGGACGGAACGGCTGATGCCGGCTTCGCCCAGCCCCGAGAGCCGGATGGTGTCGTCGTCCTCCGACACGGCGATGATCTGGTCGCCCGGCTGGATCCGCGTGTCCATGGGAGGGTTGAGCCGCGGCCCCTGGGCGGTGCGCAGGCCGATGACGGCCGAGTCCTCGTAGGCCAGCAGCGCCTCGCCGAAGGTCCGGCCGGTCAAGGCCGGCTCCTCCTTGAAGTAGATCTCGTCGCCGCCGAAGTCGAGCAGCTCGGTGTAGACGACCGAGAGGCCGCTCTGCCGGCAGGTCTGCGCGATGATCCGCGATACCAGGCTGCCGGTCAGCACCAGCTCGACCTCGCCCTTCCCCACCATCCGCGCGGCCTCGACGTTCTTCGGTTCCACGATCTCCGCGACGATGTGGTACGGCTCCGGCTTGCGGCGCGGGTTGTTGGTGATGGCCAGGATCGTCTTGATCGCGCCACTATCGGGCTCGCCGCCCTCGGGGGAAAGCACGATGATGGAGCGCGCGGCGTGCAGGCTGACGATGTCGAGGTCGTTCAGGGAGATCGGGCTCCCGGAGCGGCAGACGATTCGGGTGCGGCCCGTCTTTCCGACGTTGTCCCGGATTGCCGCTTCCATCTCGACGCGGTCCCGGTCGCCCAGGATGACGACGCAGGAGCGGCGCTGGTTGGCGTTGGCTTCGACCAGCTCGGCGATGATCGGAAAGACCTGCTGCGACCAGCCCAGGATCACGGTGTGATTGGTCTCGATGACGCGCGAGCGGCCTTTGCGCAGCTCCTCGAGCCGGTGCTCCAGGCCGGTGTTCAGCACCCCGATCAGGGCGCTGATGACGAAGATGCCGCCCAGGGTGACGAGCAGCATGATGACGCGGAAGGCCCAGCCGGTATCGCCGCCCATGGTGCCGGCGTCGAGGGTGCGCATCAGTGAGGCCCAGGTGGCCTCGCCGAAGCCGACGGGGCCGCCGCCTTCGGGGGTCACGCCGGTCAGGGCGATCAGCGCGGCGGCCGCGGTGATGATGGCCACCGAGATCACGCCGAGCCCGGCGATCAGGGCGACGGTGCCGCGGGACATGAAGTTGTCGAACCGGTAGCGGAGCCGGTCGGCGAGCGAAGGCCTGTCCATCGGGCAAAACGTGCACGGCGATGCCGTGCGGGTCAAACCGGGCTCAACCGACTTCGACGCGCAGCCCCCGCAGCTGATAGGGTGCGTTCGGGTCAATCAGGAAGGTCAGCGACACCGTTTCGCCGGTGCCCGATTCGGCGGTAACGATGAGGCCGTCGGGCGACTCGGTCACGCCGCGCACGGTGAGTCGGCCGAGGTTGCCGTACATCTGCTGATAGCGCTCGAGGCGCGTCGCGACCGGCGGGGCGCCGGGGCCGGTGTCGCCGTGGTCGGTGAAGAAGCGGCGCATGACGGCGGTGTCGCCGGTGTTGAAGGCCTCGAGGTACGCGCCGACGGTGCGGCCGGGGCCGGTGTCGGGGAGGCGATTCGACGTCGGCCCGCTCCGCGGCGAAGGGCGCGGCGAGGTCTCGACGACCTCGCGCCCTTCCCCGCCCGGCTGGCGGATGCCGAGGATCGGCGTGAGCGCGCGCATCAACCGCTCGCCGTTGTAGTCAGCGTGGTTGCTGGCGATCACGATCTCGGCGCCGGCGCCGGGAAAGTTGGCGAAGAGAAAGAAGCTGGTGAGGTCCGATCCGGCGAGCACGTTCGGGCCGTCGGTGCGGAAGACGGCGCGCCGGTCGGCCTCGTCGCGCAGCAGCGTCGGGAGCGCGTGGTAGTAGCGGAGCATGTCGCTGACGGTCGAGAGGTATCCGCCATTGCCGCGCAGCTGATAGAGGTGGCCGGTCTCGTCGTGCGGCAGGTCGAGAATGACGCCGATGTCGCGGTTGCCTGGGGCGTAGCCGTGGGCAATGCGCGCGCGGTCAAAGCCGGCGAGGTGGGAGCCGGTGTCGTGCAGCCCCGCGGGGCGCAGAATCTGCTCGGCGACATAGCGCTCGAAGGGCTGGCCGGTGACCCGCTCGATGATGGCGGCGAGGAGTGCGTAGCCGAGGTTCGAGTAGCGCTCCTGCGTGCCGGGAGGCGAGAGGAGCTGGAGGGTGTTCAGGTCGCGCAGCATGTCGCCCTTGGTGAGCGCGCGCTGATCGCCGCCGCCGGCGCCGAGAGGGAGGCCGGCCCGGTGAGTGAGGAGCTGCTGGATCGTGATGCCGCGCTTGTCGGCCGCGACGTCGGGGAAGAATTGCCCGAGTGAATCGGTGAGTCGCAGCCGGCCGCCCTCGGCGAGTTGATAGATCGCGGTCTTGGTGAAGTCCTTCACGTTCGATCCGATTTGGACCAGGGTGGAGGGGGAGAAGTGGGTGTTGGTCTCGTGATTCGCGAAGCCGTAACCCTTGAGGAGGACGGTTGCGCCGCGCTGCGCGATCAGGACGGTGCCATGGAAGCCGCCGGCCTCGGCAGCCTGGATGGCGGAATCGAGCCGCTGGCCAATGGGTCCCTGGACGACGGGTTCCTGGGCGGCAAGGGCGGTAGCCAGACTCAGCAGCACGAGCATCGAGACCACCTGGATGGTTAGGGGTGCTTCCATTGAGGATGCCGCGGAGACAGAATTGGTCGCATAGCTGAGCACTCTGAAGGAGAGACCCTCATGGACGAAGCACTGCTGATCGCGCGCCTGCTGCTCGGCCTTGGCATCGCCGCGCACGGGGCCCAGAAGCTCTTCGGCTGGTTCTCGGGTTACGGCCTCCGGAACACCGGAGAGTTCCTGGTGCAAATCGGCTTCCCGACCGGCCGGCTCTTCGCCATGGCGGCCGGCCTGGGCGAGCTGGTCGGCGGCGGGCTGGTCGCGCTCGGGCTCTTCGGACCGGTCGGCCCGGCACTGATCATCCTGGTGATGATCGTGGCGATGGGGTCGGTGCACGCGAAGAATGGCTTCTTTGCGACGAACAACGGCATCGAGCTGCCGCTGGTCTACGCGACGGGGGCGTTTCTTCTCGCCTTTGCCGGGTCCGGGGCCTTGTCGCTCGACTACCAGCTGGGACTCACCTCATTGACGACGACGCGCTATGCGTGGATTGGTGTGGCCGCGGGCGTGGCGGGAGGATTCGCCAATCTGCTGGTGCGTGCGATGACCAAGCCATCGAGGAGCTCCTGATGTCTCACTATGTTCATGCGTTCATCTCGCGCCTTGCTGCCACGGCGACCGCAGCCGCACTGCCGATCTCGGCGGCCGCCCAGCAGGCTCATCCCGTCCGCCCGATGCACACCTTCTCGATCGTGGCGGTGGACTCCGCAACGGGCCAGATCGGCGTCGCGGTGCAGTCGCACTGGTTCTCGGTGGGAAGCGTGGTGAGCTGGGCGGAGCCGGGCATCGGCGCGGTCGCCACGCAGTCGTTCATCAATCCCGCGTACGGGCCGCGGGCTCTCGCCCTGATGCGCACCGGCGTGAGCGCACCGATGGCGATGCGGGCGCTGCTCGCCGCGGATCCCGACTCCGCGGTGCGGCAACTCGGAATGATCGACGCGACCGGCCACGTGGCCTCGTACACGGGGCAGCGCGACGTCCCTGAGGCTGGCAGCCGCGTGGGCCGGTGGTACGCCGCCCAGGCCAACCTGATGGCGCGGAATACGGTGTGGGACGCGATGGGGCGCGCCTTCGAGAGCAGCGGGGGCGACCTGGCCGACCGCCTTCTGGCGGCGCTCGATGCGGCGCAGCGTGAGGGCGGCGACATCCGGGGGATGCAGTCGGCGGCGCTGGTGGTGGTGAGCGGCGACCGCTCGCTCCCCTCGTGGGACCGGATCTTCGATCTCCGCGTGGAAGACAGCCACGCCCCGCTCGTCGAGCTGCGGCGGCTGCTGCGCGTGGCGCGCGCGTACCGCCACGCCACCGACGGCGACAACTTCGTCACCGCGGACCAGGTCGATTCCGCCGTGGGGGCGTACCGCGCAGCCGACGCGCTCTTGCCCGACACGGCGGTCAACGGGGAGCTGGTCTTCTGGTGGGCCAACACCCTGGCCGATCGCGGGCGGGTGGACGAAGCGATCCCGCTCTTCCGGCGGGCCTTCGCGCAGGATTCCGGATGGGTGACGCTGCTGTGGAGACTGCCGAAGGTGGGGCTGTTGAGCGCGGATTCCGCCACCGTGGCACGCATCGTTCGGGAGGCGAGGCCGACGTCGTCGGCCCCGCCACGCCGGCGGCCCTAGGCACGCTCCTCCACAAACTGACGCTGGGGCGCGCTCCTAACGCGGCGCCGGCCCCACCCGCACGCCGAGGGCCTGATCGCTGATGATGCAGCTGCCGTAACCGAACAGTGCCACGGGACCGGTGCGTGCCCGACCCGGCACCACCACGGTCAGGCGCGTGGCGGTCTGCGTAACGGGCAGCGCCGCGATCTCGCGCCTCTCCACCTCGGGCGGCATGAGATGGCTCAAGAAACCGCCGCCATCGTCCCAGTTGCGATCACGCGGCGGGAACATCTGGTTCACCGGCACCCGGTACGTGAACGACACGTAGTCCACCTCGTCCAGCATCGTCCCGTTGATGACCAGCGTGTCGCCGGTACGCACCGCTGTCGGCGCAAGGCTGCTCACGCTCGGCGCGCCGCTGCGTGGCGGCTCGGTGCAGGTGTAGACGCGCAGGTCGCGCGAGCCATCGCTGATCGGCTCCTGATAGACCTGGAATGAGTCACGCGCCGTCCGGGCGCCGGCCGGCCCGCTGACGACCACCGGCACCAGGCCGACGGGACGCACCGGCACGACGACGTCGATCTCGCTGGCCATGCGATCCAGGATCCGCCCCGGCGTGTCGCCGAAACGCACTGCGGTCGCGTCCTCGACGTGCAGGCCGCGGATCGCGACGATGGCATTGCTGGTGCCGCGCGCCGGCTGGACCACGGGAACCCAGCCGGTGTCCAGCGCGAAGCGGGCCGCCGCCGCCCTGAAGCGGCGCGCCGCCGCGGGCACCAGCGGCGACGCGGCCCCGATCGGGGGGGCGCCCGGGCCGGCGCACGGACACGATCCCGCGGCACCGGGATTCCCGGCCAGCGCCAAGGCTGCCGCCTGCGCCGGCGCCGAACGTTCGCCGATCACCACGACGTACTCGTTGGTATTCTCGACATGCAGCCGGAGCCAGAACTCGCGGCCGTTCTGCACCAGCCGCGCCGTCAGCTCACCGAAGGCCGGCGCCCGGTGGAGCACCGTGCCACCGAGGCGCTGCACGATGCCCTCGTAGTAACGGATCAGACCGAGCGGCGGCGTCGGCTGCTGCGATGCGCCGCCCGGCAGGTCGTAGGCGATAGTGGTGACGCGACCCTCGATGGTGTCGCGATCCAGCTCATGCCCGTTGCGGAACTCCTCGAGCACGGGGTCGGTGTCGCGATAGCCGGTGATGTAGTAGCCGGCGATGCGCGGGAAGAGGCGATGATCGGACGATCCGGCAACGTCGTTCTGCGCCGCCAGGGCGGCAGGTACCAGAACGCAGCACGCGATCAGCGGCAGCAGCGATGAGGAATGCACGTACCCTCCCGGGGTGAGATGCCTGCGTACAGGAGGACGCACCGATCGGTGGATTCTTCTCACGCGGCCGAGTAGCGGTAAGGCGAAAGGCCCCGCTTTCGCGAGGCCCTTGCCTGTACTTCCCTGGAGCCGCGACGCGTTACGGCTTGGGCTGGTACCCGAAGAAGAGCGCCGGGTTGCCGCCAATCGTCACACCCGTGGGTGCCGTTGCCGTGGCGGTCGCAATGCTCGGATTCGCATCGTTGGGACTCCAGAACGTCGCCGAAGCGAACCCACTGGCGTTGGTCACGGTGTTGCCACCCGTCAGGATCCCGCGGTCCTTCGTGAACAACACCGGAATGTCCGGCAGCGGACGGCCCAGCGGAGTCGTGATCGTCACGGCGGGCGGGATCAGCGGATTGGCATACTGCACCGCCGGCGCCGACATGGTCATCACGGCGAACGGGTCCACGAGACCGAACGGGCTGAACGTCCGCACCGTGCCGCCGATGCCCGTGCCCGCGAAGGCGTACAGTTGCTGTGGGCCGAGCATCGCGAAGGCGTCGCGCAACAGGCGGCGTCCGCCTCGGGCCAGGTCGCGCAGCACCGAGCCCGGCACCGCGGCGACGTTCGCGTTGGTGCAGTCGAGGAACCCGACGATCGCGAGCGGCGCGATCTCGATACCGCCCGCGGCCACGTTGTGCGCCACGCGCAGGCGGCTGGGATCGGGCGGCGTCGCGTTGTTCGCCAGGCACACACCGACCGTCACATCGTGCGTGAAGGTCTGCGCCGGGGTCGCGTCGTACTCATAGAAGAGCGGATACTGGTCGAGCAGGGTCGCCAGCGGCCCGGTGCCCGGCAGGCGGTCGATCTGCACCAGCGTCGGCACGGTGACCGAGCCCTGCGGAATCGTGACGCCCGCGAACTTGGTGCCGGTCACGACGTTCGTGTCCTGCGTGGCAGGATAAATGACCGCCGCCGCATGTTCGTCGCTGAGCGAGCCGGGGCCGAAGCTCTGCGGCAGACCCACGGCGCAGAGCACCGCGTTCAACAGCGCGATGACCTTGTTCTGCGTCGCGATCGACGTGCCGCCGATCAGGTGGCCCGCGTGGTACTTCTTGAGGATGAAGTCGACGAGTTGGATCGCCTGGCTCTGGAGCTGCGCCGGGCTCTGGTTGCTGGACTTCTGGACCAGCTGGTCGTAGCGGGACCGGGTCGAGGAGCGGGAATCGCTGCGGAAGAGGGCGTCGATCAGCTTCCGGGCGCTGTCGGGCTGGGCACAGCCGGCCGGCGTGCTGCCGCCGCCACCACCGTGCGAGAAGCTGGGAGGCTCGACCGAACGCGTCGCCTGCTCGCCACATGCCGCAAGAAAGACACACGCCGGGACGAGGAGTCGAGACCACTTCATGAAGATTCTCCTCACAACTGGGGGGGTGACGGGAACGGAGGCAGAACCAAACCCGGAGTTACCGCAAGGAACGGGCCCTTCGCTCAGGGGGCTCCGACCAGCCTCCGGTAGCCGGGATTCGACTGGATGGGCCGGAACCACCAGCCGGCATCATCGGCGAAGTTCTTGCGCCGGCCGGGATTCGCGGCCAGGTACGCGCCGAGCTGGCTCACCGCCTCCGTGCTGTCTCCGAGCAGTACACGGACGAAGCCCGAGAACAGTGCGATGTCGCGGCTGGGGTCGACATCCGGTGTGGCGCGCGCGCGCGCCAGCACGGCGCGTGCGCTGTCGCGCAGCTCGGCGCGCGCGAGGACGGCCGCCACCAAGGCGAGAGCATGCAGGCGCTGGTACGGCCGATCCTGGTCCGGCGTGGCCGCGACCAGCGAATCAGCGAGCCGCCAGGCGCGTGGGACGTCGGGTGGGACCGCGCGCGTCGACATCACCAGCATGCGGCACTCGATGAAGATCCAGTTGCCGGGGAAGCGCTGCGCGCCCTCGGCGCACCACCGGCCGGCATCCACCGCGTTGCCGAGGTCGTAGGACGACAGGAACAGGCGCTGGAGGATCTTGTCGGCATTCGACAGGAAGGCGTCGGCCTCCAGGGCGCGCCGTGCCGCGATGTTGATGTCGGTGTTCGTCTTGGTCTGGTTGTACAGGTGCGACAGCGAGGCCCACGCGCCCGCCTGCTGCGGGTTGAGGTCCACCGCCTTCTCGAGATCCGCCTGCGCGCTGTCGAGCAGCGCCTTCGCCCGCGTCTCGTCGGGCTCCAGGCCGAGCAGCCACTTCCAGTAGCGCAGGTTGCCGCGCAGCTCGAAGGCGTCGGCGCTCTGCGGGTCGAGCGCCAAGGCGCGGTTCACATGGCCGACGCCGATGTCGATGGCCGGGCGCGCCGTGATCGGGTCACCGGTAAAGCGGCGCGAGCGGCGGTACGCGACCATCGCCCGGGCCACGGCCGGGGCGCTCCAGCGGCGATCGAGGGTTTCGGCCCGCGCGGCGACGGAGTCGGCCTGCGTGGCGACGCGATCGGCGCCGGCCGCGTCGCCGGACCCGGCGAGGGAATCGGCCTGGCGGGTGAGCCGCTGCGCCCGCTGGAGCATCACCCATGCCTCGGAATTGGCCGCGCCCGCGCGCGCCGTGCGCACCTGGATTTCCTCGCCGAGCCGCTTGCGCACCAGGCGCGCCGCCTGCTCCACCAGCGAATCGCGCAGGCCGAGGGCTTCGGCCGCCGGCCGGTGGAAGCTCGCCCGGTCGATCTCGGCGCCGTCGGTGCCATCCACCAGGCGCACCGTCACCCGCACCTCGCCGCCGTCGCGCTCGACGTCGCCCCGCACCAGCGTGCCCGCCTTGAGCGCGCGCGCGATGCTGTCGAGCGGCAGCCCGCTGCCCTTCACCGACGCCGAGCCGCCCGCGGAGACGACGTGCAGCGCCCCGACGCTGGAGAGCGCGCCGATCAGGCCCTCGGTGAGACCGTCGCCGAGCACCGCGAGGCCCGAGTCGGCGGCATCGAAGTAGAGCACCGCGACGCTGCGCGGGTCGAGACCGCCCGGCGCCTCGCGGCGCGCCCCCGCGCGGCGGGCCACGAGCAGGGCCGCCGAGGCGCCCACGACGGCCAACGCGACGCTCCCCATGACCAGGGGGCGGCGCCACCACGGCGGGGCGAACGCGCCGCTGACCCGTCGGGTGCCGGGCGTGGACCGGCCCGCGGCCGACGCGGTCAGCCGCATGCGGCTCGGCGCGCGGCGCGTCGCGGTCGCGCCCAGCGGCGTGCCTAACGCCTCCGCGAGCTGGGCCGCCGTCGCGGGCCGGTCGGCGGGCACCTTGTTCAGCGCCCACATCAACGCGTCCTCGACCTCCTCGGGAACGGTGTCGCGCACGATCCGGATGCTGGGCACCGAGTCCATGGTGTGACGGGCCATGATGGCGCGGGCGTTGGCGCCCGTGAACGGCGGTGCGCCGGTCAGCATCTCGTACGCCATGCAGGCGACGCTGTAGAGGTCGGAGCTGGGCCCCACCTCGTCGCCCGAGGCCTGCTCGGGGCTCATGTAGAGCGGCGTCCCGACGGAGGTGCCGGTCTGGGTCAGCTTCTGCTCGGTGGCCGACGTCACGGCCCGGGCGATCCCGAAGTCGGCCACCAGCGCGTGGCCGTTGGCGAGCAGCACATTCTCGGGCTTGATGTCGCGGTGGATGATGCCGAAGGTGTGCGCGTACCCCAGCGCGTCCAGGACTTCGAGGGTGATGCCGAGCGCGTCGTCCAGCGGGAGCATGCGATCGCGGTTCAGGCGGTCGCGCAGCGAGTCGCCCGGGACGAACGGCATGACATAGTAGAGGAGTCCGTCGGCGGCGCCCGAATCGTAGAGCGTGAGGATGTGCGGGTGCTGGAGCTTGGCGGCGGTGCGGATCTCGCGCTCGAACCGGTCGGCGCCGACCGTGGCCGCGAGGTCGGGGTGCAGGACCTTGATCGCGACCGCGCGCTCGTGGCGGATGTCCCGGGCCAGGTACACCGTGGCCATGCCGCCGGCGCCGATCTGACGCTCGACCTGGTAGCGGTCGCCGAGCGCGGCTTGCAGTCGTTCCAGAATAGTCGGGGTGTCGCTCAAGGCTAGAAAGCTACGTCGGTGTGACGCGCGCGCCAGTTGGCCCCTCTCGCGCGCGGAGCCGCGCCCGCGAGACCGCTCGCGCCGCCGTCGTCAGCGCTCGATCCGGACGGCGCTCACGTAGTAGCTGGTCTCCCCGAAGCACGTCGTCGGCACGCCCCGGTGCTCGTGGTAGCCCAGAACGACGCGCTTGCCGAGGCCGCTGTTGACCAGCCGCGCCACGCTGTCGTCGCGCACCGTGAAGGTCCAGACGGTGGGCGCGACGCCCGGGGCGGTGGGCTGCATCAGCTCGCCTTCCCAGGTTTTGCAGAGCCATCCCTTGTGCGAGAATTTCTGGAGTGTGCCGGCCCGCTCGCCGTCGGAGTAGCTCCAGTGCAGTGCCACGAAAGTGAAGAGGGCGAAGGCCAGGAGGGGCGCCACCACGGCGGCGGCGAGGATCATCTTCCAGTGGTGCCACCACCGGGTCCGGCGCGGCGGGATGGGCGTGTCCGCGGTGTGGGCGTCGCCCGAGATGGGCTCGCTCTGGCCAGGTTCGGTCATGGGCCAAAGCTAGAGTCCCACGGCCCCGACGGCCAGCAATGGGGCCCCCGCGCCGTGCCCGCCTGGCACTCAGGGCCCGCGACCATTCCTCAGCACCGCCACCGATCCGCCCGCGATCGTGACCACCAGGTCGGGCACGCCATCCTTGTCCACGTCGGCCACGGCGAGGTGCCGGGGCGAGAGGCCCGCCGGAGCGACGCCGACCGACTGGAGGCCAGTGCGGTCGTTGAGCAGGACTTCGACGCCGTTCGAATCGGGCCGGGCGATGGCGAGGTCCGGAATGTTGTCGCCGTTTGCGTCCAGCGCCACCATGTCGCTCGCCGATCCGACCAGGTCGCTGAAGGCAAGCGCCACGCCGCCCGGCACGCCGAGAAAGAGGCTCAGCCGGGCCTGGGTGCCGGGCTCGAGCACTATCACATCCACGTTGCCATCCCCATCGAGGTCCACGCAGGCAAGCACCGCATCGGCGTGGCCGCTGAGCGTGCCCGAACCCGCCGACACCAGCGGGTCGAAGGTCGGGCCGCCGGTGTTCCGAAACACTACCAGCGGCTCCGCCAAGCTCGTCGTGGCGATCACCAGGTCAGGCTGGCCTTCGCCGGTCACGTCGGCCACGCAGGCGCGCGTCGCGGTCGCGCTCGACGTCGAGGTATAGCTCACGATCGAGGCCAGCGTACTGTCGCTCGCCCGCGGCCCATACGCCGCCAGGCCGAGCTTGTTGTTGGCCTCCTGGTACAGCACGCTCACGTCGGCCTGTGCGTCGCCGTCGAGGTCGCCGATGGTGAGCGCGGCGGTCGGCCCGGGCAGCGTGATCGGCGTGGCGGCGCCGGGACCGCCGCCCCCGCCGCGCGACACCCGCAGCTCGCTCTGGGCGATGACCAGGATGTCGGCGATGAGATCGCGCGAGACGTCGGCGACGCGCAGGTCGCGCGCACCGGCACCCAGCGTAATCGAGGCGATGGCCGTGAAGCCGCCCCCGGCATTGCCGGTCGCCACGCGAGCAGCGCCGAGGACGGTGTCGAGCGTGATGATGTCAGCGCGCCCGTCGCCGTTGACGTCGCCGACGGCGAGGGCCGACGGGTTGGTGCCGCCGACCGCGTAGGCGACCGGCGCCTCGAAGCCCGTCTCCTGGCGCGCGGGGCCGGTGTACTCGCTGCACGCCGCGAGCGTGGTGGCCGCCAGGGCCGTCATCAGTCTGCTGCGAAGCATGCTGCGACTCCTGCATTCAAGGGATGCGTCGACTTCGTGTCGCCTGGCACCTTCAGTGAATAGTAGTGGAGAGGCCGCCCCTGGCGCGGTAGGTTGGTGGCGTGACGCGCGGACGGGAGGGCGGCTCCGGCCGATGGGTGACGTTCATGGGCAGCTTCATCGCGGATCTCACCTTCCGCGCCGACGTGCTGCCGCTCTGGGGACAGACCGTCCTCGGCGACGCGTTCCGGATCGGGGCGGGCGGCAAGGGGTCGAACCAGGCGGTCGCGGCCGCGCGGCTCGGCGGTCGGGTGTGCTTCATCGGCAAGCTGGGACGCGACCCCTTCGGCGACCTGGCGCGGCGCACCTGGAAGGCGGAGGGGATCGATGCGGCCCTTTGCTGCGAGTCGCCGGACCACGGCACCGGCGCCGCGGCCGTCGTGGTACACGCCGCCACGGGCGAGAACGCGATCGTCGTGGATCCCGGGTCGGGGATGCACCTGACGGTGGAGGACGTGGAGCGTGCCGCCGGTCGTATCGGCGACTCGGCGGTCTTCGTCACCCAGCTCGAGCTGGCGCCGCCGGTGGTGGCGCGGGGGCTCGCGCTGGCGCGGCGCGCCGGCGTGACGACGATCCTCAATCCCGCCCCGGCCCTGGCGCTGGCCGCCGGCGTCTACGAGCTGTGCGACTACCTCACACCGAACGAGAGTGAGGCCGCCCGCCTCGTCGGCTTCGCCGTGGCATCGGCGGCCGATGCCGAGCGCGCCGCCGATGTGCTGCTGGCGCGCGGCGCGCGGAACGTGATCGTGACGCTGGGCGCGCAGGGCGCTCTGGCGAGGAACGGACGCCTGTCGGAGCACGTGCCCGCGTACGACGCGGGGCCGGCGGTGGAGACCACGGGCGCGGGAGACGCATTCAACGGCGCGCTGGCGATCGCCCTGGCCGAGGGGATGGACCTGGTCGAGGCGACGCGGTTCGGGTGCGCCGCGGGAGGGGTCTCGGTGACGAGGCCGGGGACATCGGCCTCCATGCCGCGGCGGGCCGAGGTGGATCGCGCTATGAAGGCTTAGGCAGGAACTCCAGGTCCACCAGGTGCCGCTTGGGGTTGTTGCGGTCCACGAAGACGTTCACGGTTTCGCCGACGTACGGCGTCGGGTCGAACCAGATGTTCGCGCTCTTGAAGGTGACGTCGCTTCCCTCGGCGATGATGCGGAAGGGATGCGTCGTGCCGACCCGGATGTTGGTGCGCCGCTCGATCTGGACCACGCGAGCCTGGATGCGCTCGCCGGAGTGGCGCATCTCCTCGGCGAAGTCGGCGGCGAGCCGGTCGCGGTAGAGCCAGATGCCGCCGATGCTGCCGAAGACCACCGCGAAGATCGACACGATGAACGAGCCGAGATAGAGATTGAAATAGCTCTCGATGCTGGCGTGCTGGGGATCGGCGGGGTCGTAGAGGATCGGCACCGCTTCGCCGACGTGCCGCGATGCGGGGTTCGAGCCGATGCGCGAGCGGACCGTGACCGACTGGCCGCGGGCGTCCGCGAAGGAGAAGACGGGGTAGTACGCGCTGCCGCCCTTGGTGTTGGTCTCGTAGTGCAGCTCGGTGACGGTTCCGGTGGTGCGCGTCGCGTGGGTGACGAAGGCGCGCTCACGCGAATAGAGCCAGGAGGACAGCAGCAGGATCAACCCGCCGATGGCGAGGAAGATCCGGGGGAGCCAGTAGAGTGTGCGCATGACCGATCAGTCCTCCCTGGGAATCACCACGCGAGCACCGCACTGCTCTCGGCGTACAGGATCACGCCTCGCCGCGTTCTTCGTCAAGCAGCTCCCGCCAGGTGCCTTCGGGCGCGTGCACGGGCGTGGCCCTGTAGGCGTCGGGATGGTGCGGCTCTCGCACCGTCAAGGGAACGCGTGCCGCAAGCTGGCGCAACCGCCGGTCGAGATCGGATTCCTGGAGGAGCACCTCGCCCGGCGCGCGCAGCTCGGCGATGACGCGTCCGCGATCCGTGACCAGCACGGTTTCCCCGCGCTCGACATCGCGCAAGAACGCACTGAGGCGAGCCTTCAGCTCGCGAATGCCGACTGCTTTCACAGTCCGAATGTGGTCACATGAGACCACAATCGTCAGCGGCTGAGAGCCGCTGCTCGGCACTGGCGGCTGATAGCCGCCTGGATCTGCCCGTCGCCGCTATCAGCGGCGGCCTTGCCGAGCCGCGAGTTTTACTCGCGGGCTACCCGGACGCGCGATATGTTTGGCGCCGCAACCCTAACAATGGAGCGAAGGATGAGATCCGGAATAGCCCTCGGGATGATGGTGCTGGCGGCCACGGCGGCGGCCTGCAAGCCGGCGGAGACACCCGAACAGCGACAGACCCGCATGGCGGCGCAAGCCGACTCGGCAAGGACCGCGATCCAGGCCGGCATCGCCAGCTGGGTGCGCTACACCAACCAGAATCACCCCGACTCGATCGCGACCCTGTTCAGGCCGGACGGGGTGGTCATGCCGCCGGACGTGCCGGGCGCGACCGGCAAGGACAGCATCTCGGCGAGGATGCGCGCGGGGAGCATCCCGGGCGGCACGCTGTCGATCACCAGCGTGAACATCAGCGTCAGCGACCCGATCGCGGTGGATCGGGGAGTGTGGAGCTACGCCCTGCCCGCGATGGGCCGGACCTCGGCGATCACGCTCGGCGGCAAGTACCTGAGCCACTGGCATCATGGGAGCGATGCCGGCTGGCGCGTCGCGGAGATCACCTGGAACAACGATTCGATGTTGCGGCCGCCGATGCCGCCGGCGGCGGGTCGGCACTAGCCGCGGCCGCGCATCGCGCCCTCGGTGCTGCGTCCGGCCGCGCGAACGGCGTCCTACGGCTTCGCCACCAGCCGGGGAATCCTCGATGAGGTCGTGTCCAGCGAGCCCAGCTGGCCCACGCTGTTGTCGCCCCAGCACCAGAGCGCGCCGGAGGTGTCGAGTCCGCAGGAATGACTGAAGCCGGTGCTCACCTGGCGGAGCACCAGGCCGCCGGCCAGCGGGCGATCAACGGGCCCCGACGTCGCGCCGCCGTCGCCCAGCTGGCCGAAGGCATTCGAGCCCCAGCACCGGGCGGCGCCGGCGATCAGGCCGCAGGTATGCCCGGCGCTGTGTGCCGTCACGCTATCCACGGTGAGGCCGCCGGCGGCCGACACCGGAGTGCCGTGGGGCGGCCCCTGGGTGACGCCCAACTGACCATTGTCGTTCCCTCCCCAGCACCAGACGGCGCCTTGGAGATCCACACCGCAGGCATGGTCGTGTCCGGTGCTGATGCCGCGGAGCGGCATCGGCGACGTGACCGGCACCGGAATGTCGCTGCTCTGGAAATTGCCGTCGCCGAGCTGGCCCTTGGCGCCGTAGCCCCAGCAGGTAGCCTGCCCGCCGACGGCCAGGGCGCAGGCGATCTCGTAGCCCACCGAGACGGCGAGGTACGTGCCGGCGGCGTAGCGCGCGGGGCGCTTCCAGTCGCGGGGGGCAGCGTTGACGCCGATGAGATCGGTGCCCCAGCAGTAGAGACTCGAATCCCGGGCGGTGAGGCCGCAGCTCATCCCTTCCCCGGTGCTGATCTCGACGAAGGTGAGACCGCCGCTGACGGGGGTGGGCGTGTTGCGCTGGGTGTTGGTGCCGTCGCCCAGCTCGCCGAGGCCGTTGACCCCCCAGCAGTACGCGCCGCCGTTGTCGCGGATGGCGCAGGTATGCGCGAAGCCGGCGGCGACTTTCACGAAGCGGAGCGAGGGGTCGACCGGCACCGGCGTGGGGCGGTCGGTGGTGGAGCCGTCGCCCAGCTGTCCGTAGGCGTTGCGGCCCCAGCAATAGAGGCGGCCGTTGTCGGCGATGGCGCAAGTATGCAGGGCGCCGGCCGAGACGGCCTGGAAGGTGAGACGCGTACCGGGGTCGGTGGCGTTGCAGGCAGCGAGGACCAGGAGGGCCGTGATTCGCTTGACTCTCAACGCGCAGCCCTGCTATCGGTTCTGTGGAGCCGCCGAGTAGCCGCCGTTGTGGACCGCAATGATCCAGTCCATGAGCTGATCGACCACGTCTTCGCCAAGGGCTTCACGGACCTTCCTGGGCGGCCGCGGGATGATGACCATGGCGAGGCGGTCTGGCATCTCAGAGCTTGAGAATCGCGAGAACGGTACCCATGGTGCCGACCCAGAAGAGGAACATCCACTTCAGTAGTTCGGCCTTGAGGGCCTCGAGCTTGGCGTCCATCCGAGCCTCGAAGCGACTCTCCAGCGCGACAAGGCGCGCGCCGGATCTCGCCTCCAGGTCGTCGATGCGCGTTTCGAGGCGCCCGAAATTCGCCTCGAACAACTCCTTGAACGCCACCCGCTGGCTCGAGTCCACGCTATTGAACCACTCCACAAGCTCGTCCGCGACTTCGTCGCCGAGCTTCTCGTAGAACTTCCGGGACAACTTTGCCGTCACTGGCATCCGACCCTCCCAGGTCAGTGCCATGCTACACCTTACGCTCGGCGGGCCGAGTATCGCAACAGCGCGTCGCGGAGCGAAAAGGTGCAGGCCCCGGCCGTGTTGCAGTTCTGGGCTAGACAGTGCCCTGCGACTTGGGATTGGGCCAGAATCCACGCTTCGATAGGGGGAAGGTCGTCGCCGCCGCGATCATGTTCGCGCCAAGATTGGCCAGCCGGTCGAAGTCCGGCGCCGTCTCAGCGAAATACACCCTCCAGAGCACCGCCTGCCTTGCCGCGCACCAACTCCCGAAGTCGGAGCGATCGGAGAGCAGAACCGCGTCGGAATTGGCGATGATGCGCGAGCCATGGTCCGTGTCGAAGCCGAAGTGCAGATCGACGTCCGCAAAGCAGAGCCGCGAAGCGGGACTTGTGGATGCGTAGTTCTCCTTGGGGCTTCGCTCACCGGTCAATACGACAATGAATCTGCCCGCGAGCGAATCAGGAGTCGGCCAGCCGCTGGCCATGGCGCTCTGCATGAGATCGCTTCCACTCCTTATCAGGTCGGCTGGCCGGTACACGGGCTGGTCACCAAGAAAGCGCTGGAGGTAGCCGTCGAGCTGGTCCGGAAAGCCTTCGCGAACCGTGAAATCCTTGCAGTCGAGGTGGATGAAGACCGGGTCGTGGCCGGCGGCCTGCCTGGACCAGTCACGAAGATCCACGAGGTACGAGGAAAGTAGTTTGTAGTCGAAGCTGAAGAACCCACCGTGCCGCACACACCACTCCGGGGCCGCGTCATGCTGCACGATGTCCAGCTCGACGCCACGGAATCCCGCGTCGTAGAAGCGGGCAGGGTCGAATGGCAGATTGGCCGCGACCTTCTGCTGGGCAGAGTCGTACGAGTTGTGGGACGTGGCCCACTGTAGACGGTGCAGGCTGTCGGTCACGCTTTCCCCCTTGGCCCATCAGGGCTGCGGCACGCCCTGGGGCTGTGGCGGCTGTTGGGTCGAGACCGGTGGGGTCGGCACGTCAAGCACTCTTGCCCTGGTGCCCGGCCCTCGCCGTATCCGCAGGGGGGGCCCTGCCGTCACAGCCGTGGATCGGGTAGCCCATCGCTGTTCAGGGATCGAATCTGCCCGGATCTCGCCGCGCCTCCTGCGGGGCGGCGCCACGGTGCGCACGCCCGCCGTATCCCGCGCGGCCAGCGCGGTCACGGGGAAGATCCAGCGCAGTCTCAGCGTGCCGTACACCACCGCGGTGGAATCCCGGTCGAGCGGGTTGGGCAGATCGGCGACGAGACGTACGCCCGGCGAATCGATCTCGATAGCGAGCTTCCTGACTAGGCCAACGGCTCCACTCGGGCTCGGCAAAACCTCAACGTCGACCGCGTGGGCGGGCCATGGAATCTCCAGACTGTAGTGGCCCGCGCTGTCGGCATGCCAGGGGAGGACGCCGTCGGCGCACTCACCTTCATCGCCCGTGTTGCGAATGAACCAGAGCCATTGCTCCTCCCCCGGCTCGAACGGAACGGAGCGCGCGGCGGAGTTGGTCACGTCCACAGCCAGGGCCCACACGGGATGCAACTCGGTCTGGAAGAAATGCACGCCGTCGAGACCCAGCAGCCCCGTCAGCACAGCGCGACGTCCGCCGAGGAGCGAACCCAGCGCCGACGCGTCCCGCTCGAGATCGATAAGACCGTCCCACAGGGGCCCCCCGTCCTGGGTGTTGAAGTGCCGGAACGTCTCGGTTGCCCGGAACTCCGCCTCGATGAGTTGCCGCTGGACAGCATCCCGCCCACTACCGTTGCCGCGGGATGCCAGGCCTGGTGCATAGATGTAAAGATTCACATCATTGTCCCTGGTCTTGCCGCTCTCATATTCCGCCGAGTGTATGTCGTTTCTTATCGTAACCGGAAACCAGTTGACATGACCCCGGATGATCGGCTCCACGTCGCGGACACCGCACGTGAAACCGAAGAGCGGGGGGTGAAGAAAGAGTGGCTGGTTGAGACTGACGGGATGACTGGTGCACTCCGGCCGGTAGATGAGGACGGGTGTCATCGACGTCTGCGCGAACCAGAAGCGACACTCGCCGTCCGCATCCGGCCTCGATCGCGCCCACCGCGGATTGACGGGAAGGCCGTTGGCGTCGTACCCGGAGTCAGGAACGACGTTCATGGCACCAGGATGAATCCGGGAAAACAACGCCTTCGGGCTGAAGAACGAAGCGATCGACAGTCGAAAACCCCATGGGTTCTTACTAGTGGGGTAACGGTTCTCGGCCTCGAGCTCCACCTGCATGCGCTGTCCGCGCGCCAGTGAGAACGCCGTTCCGGCGCCAATGTGCCAGCTGTGCCCGGCCATGCCTCCCAGCCGGTCCCACCCTACGACGATGCCTTCCTGCCACCGGGGATATCCGCCAACCAGGTTGACTCGACCGCTGAAGCCGTAGCCCTTCAGAGTTCGCGCGCCGATCGTGGGAAGAGTGGCGTTTCTCACACTGAGATCCATTCGGACATCGAGAATCGAGTGAATGACGGTCTGGGAGAGACGCAGGCTCGCGCCAAGGTCTGGATGCCCTATCGCCTGTGGCTTTCCGCTCGCCTCCAGCACCGGGCCGATGCGGGTGGACCCGCCGCGAAGTTCGTCCCATACCACCCCGGCTGGCCGGCAGCCGAGGATGGCAGCGGCAAGAACGCAGAACGCAACCGCACGAGGTACCCTCGTCCTCCGACTCATTGCGTACCTCCTCGATTGGCCGCGCCACCCGGATCAGCCTAGACCTACACACCGGGGCTTGCCCCGCAAGCTCGGGCTACCCCCAGTTACGCCTTTCTCCAGCCGCGGATACCATCATCCATGCACCGCGCGATAGTTCTCGCCGCCCTCGCCGCCGCGGTTGCCTCTCCCGCGTCGGCGCAGTTCAACGTCAACATCGACGTTGCGAGCCGGCACGTCCTGCGCGGGCTCACGCGATCCGAGCGCGGCACCGCGCTCCTCTCGGCCTCCGCGGCGCATCCCATCGCCGGCATTTCCTGGGCCGTGGGTGCCTGGGGCGCCTACCAGTTCGTCACGACGCGAACCGGTCAGCTATCGGATGTGGGGCCGGGCAAGCGGGCGCTTGCCGAAGGGGCGCTCTGGTTCGAAGGCTCGCACCGCCTGACCGACGTCGACGTGCGCGCCGGAGTGGTCCGCTACCTGTATCCCTCAAGCGATACCGCCGCTCTCCGTACCTCGGCCAACAACACCACCGAGTCTCTACGTGCGAGCCCAGCTCGTCAGGCTTCCCCTCACGCCCGTCGTGACGCTCTGGCAGGACATCGACAAGGTCCGTGGCACGTTCGTGGAGACCAGCCTGCTCCAGCCGCTGCCACTGGTTCCGCTGTATGCGAATCTCGATGTGATCGTGACGGCGGGTATCAGCGTCTCGCAGGCACTGCGGAGCAAGGGGAACGGTAGCGCGTCACGGAACGGCGTCACGTACGTGGACATCGCCCTTGCCCCGAACTTCCGGGTCGGTGCGGTCGCCATTCGGGCCGCGTGGCACTACCAACTCAACCGCGACAGCCTGACGCGTCGTGGAGGCACGCTACCGCGGACGCCCGAGCGGGGGCACACGTCCTGGGCTTCGCTCGGGATGAGCACCTCTTTCTGATGAACCCCATCACGCGCAACCTGGTTCGGGCGTTAGGCGGAGCGACCCTGGCCCTGGCACTGAGCTGCAAGCCGCAGTCGATCCGACTGCCCACTCCCCAGTCGCTGCCTAGCGTGGTGCCGCCGGAGCATGTGCTCCGAGCGGGCTTCGGGCGCGCCGACATCACTCCACCGCCCGGCATCGGGATGGCCGGCTACGGACCCGATGGCCGCCGGGCGATGGGTCACCGGCAACGTCTCTACGCTCGAGCGCTGGTGCTGGAGGACGCGCGGGGCGAGCGGATTGCCTTCGTCGTCGCCGATCTCGGGATGGTGTCCTCGCAGCTTCAGCGCCGCGTGGCCCAGCACTTCCTGCCCGACCGGCTGGGCGCTGATCGGATCATCGCGATCGCCACGCATACCCATACCGGGCCCGCCAACTTCCTCGACGACGACATGTACAACCGGTACGCGGCCTCCGTGGAAAGCTACGACCCGCGGATCGTGGACTATCTGGACTCCGGGTTCACGCGCGCGCTTCGCACCGCGCTCGACAGCCTCGCGCCCGCCAGGGTCGCGTGGGGAACGATGGCGGTCTGGGGGGACGCCCGGAACCGCAGCCCTCGCGCCTTTGAGCAAGACCCCATCGACTCACTGCCCCAATTCAATCCGCCCGACTCATTGCGCGGAGCGTATCGCGCCGTCGACCCGACGTGGCTGATGCTGCGCGTGGACCGCTGCGACGCATCGGGCGCTCACTGCCGGCCGGCGGGCGCGCTCAGCTCCTACTCGCTGCACCCGACGGTCAATCCGACCGTCGAGGAGCTGTACGATGCGGACATCTTCGGCCCCCTGGAGCGCCGCCTCGAGCGATTCATCGACTCCTCGAACGCCGCGGCGGGGGCTCCCGCGTCGCCCGCCAGCCATCTGCTGGTCAATGCCAACCACGGCGACATTACGGCAAACTGGCCGGAGGAGAGCCGGTGCCCCCTCACGCGATTGGTGCCCAGCGGCCGGGCGCCTGGACCGATGGCTCCGCTCCCCGCTCCCGAGTGGAGGGATCCGCGTCCCTCCCGCATGGAAGCGTGCCGGGATCCGGCGCGGCGCTATCTCAACGCGGCGGGGATCCGGATGGGCGACCGGGCGGTCGCATTGTTCATGTCGCTGGCGGACAGCCTTGTCGCGAACGCCACCGTGGCGCGCGCCTTTCGCACCCTGCCGCTCACCGGTCCCACGGCGGAGTACCCGCTATGCCAGCATTCACAGATCGGGGTGAGCGAGCCGGGCGGGTCGGGGCCTGACGGCCTGAGCCGCCTGAATGGCTGGCGCTTCCTGTCGCTTCCCGTACCGGTCCTGTTGCCGTTCCACCTGTGGCCCCTCGGTGAAGGGCCACACGCGGCGCGCGGCCGCAAAGCGGGATGTCAGGCCGAGAAGCCTCCGCTATTCCCGCCACTCCAATGGTCCGTCTCCTCGGCTGGTGGCGCGCCGTCGGCCATCCAGCTCAGCGTCGTCCGTATCGGTGGGACGGTCCTGGGGACGACGCCGTTCGAAGCCACGATGGTCGCCGGCGAGCAGCTCAGGCGGGCCATGCGCGCCGGCCTGGGGGCGCTGGGCGACAGCGTGTCCCACATCTCCGTCGTCAGCATCGCCAACGGATACGTGAGCTATATGCCCACGACCGCCGAGTACACGGTGCAGGAGTATGAGGGCGGCTCCGACCTCTACGGTCCGCATACGGTCGGCGTGGTCGCGGACGCGTTGCGCGAGTTGGCGTCACACCTGAACCCGGCATCGGACGATCCGGCACTGAACCGGGTCGAACCGATCACCATCAATCCGGGTCGCCGGAGCCGGATCATGCCGCTGGCCAACGAGGGGCCGGCGCCGGCCCAGGTGGCGCGGCGGGTTTTGAGCTGGGCGTGCACCGGGCGGGAACTCACCGTTGATTGGTTGGACGTCTACCCAGGCCGGATGTTCCCCAGCGGCGCGATCGTCCGGATCGAGCGTCGCGACCCGGTTTCCGGTTGGCAGCTGGTCACCTGGGACGACGACCCCTTTTTCGAGCTGCGTGCGGTCTCGGGACGGGGACGGCACGGATACCGGTGGCGCCTGCGGTGGCGGCCGGTAGGGCCTCCGTCGCCCACCGGTCAAGAGATGCGCGTGGTGCTGGTCCAGCGAGTCGAGATGGCCGAGGCGATCTGGCCCATGCCTGCATCGTGCCGACCGTCGTCGCCGTGAACGGGAGAGTTCAAGGCGGCGCGGGGCGCGGCGCGGCCATGGCGCGCGCGATAGCAACCGAGTTTTCGTCTCCGCGCTCGAGGAGTCGGCGGATCACGTTGGCGTGGTCGGCCGGGTTGCGATTCTGGCTCAACTTGAACGAGGCCTGCACGCGATCCACCTCGATGGTGAAGCCGACGATGCCGCGGACCTCCTTGGCGTAGAATCCGGGCGAGAGCCCATCCACCTCGAAGCGCGGGGGCGCGGCATCCTCCGGCTCGTAGTGGCGAGCCAGGCGCTGGAGCATTTCGCGTTGCGCGGTTTCGCTGGTCACCATGCGCGCCGTGCCCCAGGCGTGCACGACCATGTAGTTCCAAGTCGGTACGTTCTCCTGCCCGTACCAGGTGGACGAGACGTAGGTGTGCGGCCCCGCGAAGATCGCGAGGGCGCGAGCGCCCGATTCAAGCTCGCGCCAGTGCGGATTGGCGCGCGAGACGTGGCCTTCGAGCACGCGCCGGCCGTCGCTCGTGTGCACCAACTCGAGGGGGATGTGGGTCGCGAAGGGCTCGGTGCCCGCGGCGGTGACCAGGGTCGCGAAACCGTGGTCGCGGATGAACTGGTCGACGACGGCCGGGTCGGTTTCGGCGTAGAGCGTGGGGACGAACATTACGCCAGCGCCTGGAGCCGCTCCACCAGCACCGCCGCGCTCGGCACCCGGTCGGCGGCCTGCTTGGCAAGCAGCTGCACGATCAGCTCGTCGAGCGCCGGCGGCACGCCCTCGACCAGCGCGCCCGGCCGCTTGGGCGGCTCGCCCAGCACCTTGGTGAACAGCCCCATCACGGTCGGTGAGTGGAGGGGCAGCTCGCCGGTCAGTATCTCGAAGAGCACGACCCCCACCGAGTAGAGATCGGTGCGCGCATCCACCGTCTCGCCGGTGAGCTGCTCGGGCGACATGTACATCGGCGTCCCCACGATCATCCCGTCCTGGGTGTGGCTCGCCGTGCTCTCGGCCAGCCGCGCCACGCCGAAGTCCATCACCTTCAACACCCCCGCGTCGTCCAGCAGCATGTTCTGCGGCTTGATGTCGCGGTGGATCACGCCCATCCCGTGCGCCACCACCAGCGACTCGGCCAGCTGGATCCCGATCGCCAGCGCCGGCTCGACCTCGAGCCGCCGGCGCACGTCGAGCAGCTCGCGCACCGTCAGCCCCTCGACGTACTCCATCGTCAGGTACCAGAGGCCGTTCGACTCGCCGAAATCGTGGGTCCGGACGACGTTGCGGTGGGTGATGCGCCGCGTCAGGCGGATCTCGTCCTTGAAGCGCTCGCGCGAGTCGGCGTCCTTCACCATCTCGGGACGCAGAGTCTTGATGGCCACCATCTCGCCCAGCTCGCTGTCGCGCGCCTTGTAGACCGTCCCCATCCCGCCGCGGCCCAGCACCGCCTCGATGGTGTAGCGCCCGGCGAAGGTCTCGCCGGTGCGCAGCCGGTCGTCCCATTCTTCCGTCACGTGCTCGGCGGTCTTGCGCGCCACGGTGATCTCGCCCTTGAGCAGGTCGAGCCGGCCGCGCAGCCGCCGCTCGCGCTCACCCACCTCGGTCGCCATGCGATCCATCACCCGGGCCAGCCGCCCCACCGCGTCGCCGCGCTGCGCCACCTCGCCCAACTGCCCGGCGCGGTAGGTGCCCGCCTCCACCGCGCTCGCGGCGTCGCTCACCACGCCCAGGGCCCGCGCCACTTCGCGCTCCTGGTCTCTATACCGCTTCTGTGCCAGCGAAGCCGACAACCGCGCCCGCAATACCACTGGTTCGAAGGGCTTGGGGAGGTAGTCCACCGCGCCCGCCTCGATGCAGTGCGCGATCGCCGACAGGTCGTCGAGCGCCGAGATCATGATGACCGGCACGTCGTGCGTCGCGGGGTCGGCCTTGAGACGCTCCAGCACGGCGAGCCCGTCGAGGTCGGGCATCAGCACGTCGAGCAGCACCACGTCAACAGCCTCGCGCGCCATGACGGCGAGCGCCTCGTGGCCGCCCGACGCCGACACCACGGCATACCCCTCGCGCTGGAGCCGCCGGCCGAGGAGGTCGCGGTTGCCCTCCTCGTCGTCCACCACCAGCACCCGCGCCTTGCCGGTGCCCCCCACCCCGTTGCCCGGCGCGGCCGTGGCCACGCCGGTCCCTTGCTTGGGCACCAGCCGCGCGGCCGCGGCCTCGATGCGGTGCAGGTCCTCCACGAAGTTGGGCGTGGGCGGCTCGCCGGCGGCCGCGAGGATCGCGCGCACCGCCTCGTGAATGCGGCGCTGCGGGTCCTCGAGCCGGGTGTAGAGCCCGGTCAGCTCGCCGGGCTCGATCGCGTCGCGGGTCGGGGCCAGCACCAGGGAGATGACCTTGAGCGCGTCGCGCGCGGCGGCCAGCGCCCGCTCCAGCGCGTCGCGCTGCGCCTCGTGCCCGGGGCCCTCGAGGTCCTCGAGCAGCATCTCGGCGTAGCCCACGATGTGGTTGACGGGGGTGCGCAGGTCGTGGCGCAGCGCCGCGACCGGGTTGCTGCCGGGGGCGGAGTGGCTCACTTCGGCGCCACCGGCAGCAGCGCCGCCATCTTGCCTAACAAGCGGTCCAGCTCGATCGGCTTGGTGTCGTAGTCGTTGCAGCCGGCCTCGAGCGCCTTGTCGCGGTCGCCCGCCATGGCGTGCGCGGTCAGCGCGATGATCGGCACGGTGGCCGTCTCCGGCGCGGCGCGCAGCTGCCGCGTGGCCTCCCAGCCGTCCACCTCGGGCAGGCTCATGTCCATCAGGATGAGGTCGTACTTGCCGGCGCGGCCCATCTCGACGCCGACGCGGCCGTCCACCGCCATCTCGACCTCGAAGCCCTTGCGCACCAGCCGGCGCGAAAGCATGTCGCGGTTCATCTCGTTGTCCTCGACCAGCAGGATCCTCGGCATCAATGTCCTCCCACGGCGTCGGGCGCGGAGCCGCGCACCACGGCCGGCAGGGTCAGCGTGAAGGTCGAGCCCGCTCCCGGCGTGCTCTCCACCCGGACGTCACCACCCATCAGCTCGCTGAACCGCCGGGTGATCGCGAGGCCCAGCCCGGTGCCGCCGTACCGGCTCGCCGTGGACGCCTCGGCCTGCGAAAAGGCCTGGAAGAGCCGGCCGATCTGTTCGCTCGTCATCCCGATGCCGGTGTCGCGCACCTCGAAGAGGACGGTGTCGGCGCCATTCGCGCCGTCGCGCCTAACGCTCAGCGTGATGGTGCCTGCCTCGGTGAACTTGGAGGCGTTGGACAGCAGGTTGAGCAGCATCTGCATCACCTTGGTGCGGTCGGCGTGCATGCTCCCCGCCCCCGCCCCGCCTTCCACCACCAGGCGGTTGGCGCGCCGCTCCACCAACGGGCCGACGGTCGAGGTGACCTGGTCCAGCAGCGGGCCGAGCGCGAAGTCCTCGCAGTAGATCTCCATCTTGCCGGCCTCGATCTTCGACAGGTCGAGGATGTCGTTGATGAGCGCCAGCAGCAGCCGCCCCGACGCCTCGATGCGGCCCAGGTCCGCGCCCAGTTGCCCCACGCCCAGGTCCTCGATCTCCTCTTGCAGCAGCTCGCTGTAGCCGATGATCGCGTTGAGCGGAGTGCGCAGCTCGTGGCTCACGCTGGCCAGGAAGTGGCTCTTGGCCCGGCTGGCCTCTTCGGCCGCGCGGCGCGCCAGCAGCAGTTCGGTGATGTCGTGGTACAGCGCCATGGCACCGACGGGCCTGCCGTCGACCACCACGGAGACGCCGAGCCCCTCGATGTCGACCAGCGTGCCGTCCTTGCGGCGGCGCTGGCTCATCATCTTGACGCTCTTCTGTGACAGCGCCTGCTGGGTGTAGGCCATCGCCTCCTGCCGGGTCGCCTCGGTCGTGATCAGGTCGTCCAGCTTGCGGCCCACGACCTCGGCCTGGGTATAGCCGTACATCTTCTCGAACGCCGGGTTGCACGACACCACGTTCTCGGCGAGATCGAGCGTCGCGATCGCGACCGGGTTGTTCTCCACCAGCTCCTGGAAGTACTGGCGCTGCTGCTGCGCGGCGGTGAAGAGGCGCGCGTTCTCGATCGCGATCGCGGCCTGCGGGGCGAAGAGGTTGAGCAGCCGCAGGTCTTCGTCGCCGAAGCGGCGCACCGGGTTCTTGTCCATGAAAGCCATGGCGCCCACCAGGTTCTCGCCGATGAGCAGCGGCGCCACCATCACCGCGGTGAACTCGACCGTCGCGTACTGCGCCGAGCGACCCGACCATTCGCGGTAGTTGGGGATCAGCAGCGGCTCGCGGGTGCGGGCCGCGTGGCCCATCGCGCCCTCCCCCAGTTTCATCCGCGTGCCGGTGGTGTCTTTGCGGCCCATGTTGTGGCTGGCGACGATCTCCAGCTCCTCGGCCGCGGCGTCGTAGATCGCCAGCTCACCGTGGCTCACGGCCAAGAGGCGCATGGCCCGCTCCAGCACCGCCTGGAGCACCGTGGCCAGGTCGCGCCGGCCGACCAGGTCGGCCATGGTGGCGCGCAGCGCCTCCTGCTCGTCGGCGCGCTCGCGCTCGGCCCGCAGCAGCCGGGCGCGGCCGATGGCGATCCCGGCCTGGTTGGCCGCTGCGGTGAGGATCTTGAAATCGCCGTCGTCGAAGGCGTCGGGACGGTTGCTCTCCACCACCAGCACGCCGACCAGCGCGCGGTTGGCGAGGAGCGGCACGTCCGCTTCCGAGCCCTCGTTGCGCGTCGGCAGGTAGCGCGTCTCTTCGGTCACGCGGGGCGTGTAGTGAATCCGCCCGTCGAGCAGCGGGCGCTCGCTGAGGCCCTGGCCGGGACGGATCCGCAGGCCCGCCGGCGCCGCCTTCCACCCCGCGCTCGCCACCAGCACGCGATCGCCGGTCGCCTGGTCCACCAGCAGCACCGCGACGAAGTCGTAGCCCAGGGCCTCGCCGAAGAGTCCGTCCACGACGGCGCGGCAGACCTCGGTCTCGTCGTCGGCCTCGGCGATGCCGGTGCTGAGGCGCAGCAGCGCATCCTGCCGTGACGCCGCGGCGGGACGGCGAGGCGCGCTGGGCTTGCGGGCCCGCTGGGCGGCGGCGCGTTTCTTCACGCGCCCTCCGAAGGGGCCGGCGCCTGGACGGGGAGCCGGACGGTGAAGGTGCTGCCCTTGCCGGGCTCGCTGGCCACCTCGACGTCGCCGCCCAGGAGCCGGCACAGTTTGCGCGAGATTGCCAGGCCGAGGCCGGTGCCGCCGTAGCGCGCGGCGATGGTGGCGTCGGCCTGCACGAAGGCCCCGAATAATTTCGCGGCCTGCTCGGGCGTCATGCCGATGCCGGTGTCGGAGACGGCGAAGACCATCCAGCCGTCTTCCCGAGCCACGTCGAGGGTGATGGTCCCCTGCTCGGTGAACTTCGACGCATTGGAGAGCAGGTTGAACAGCACCTGCCGGATGCGCATCTCGTCGGAGTGCATCTCGCCCAGGTCAGCGGGCCCGCGCACCTCGAGCCGGTTGCCGCGGCGCGCGACCAGCGGCTCGACGGTGTCGGTCACCTCGTCGATCACGCGCTGGAGCGGGAACGGCGCGGGGGCGATCTCGACCCGGCCGGCCTCGATCTTGGAGAGGTCGAGGACGTCGTTGATCAGCATCAGCAGGTGGCGGCCGGCGCCGCGGATCCGGTCGAGGTCGCCGACGAACGAGGGCAGCGCGCGATCCTCGGCCTCCTCGCGCAACAGCTCGCTGTAGCCGATGATGGCGTTGAGCGGGGTGCGCAGCTCGTGGCTCATGCTGGCCAGGAACTGCGACTTGGCGCGGTCGGCGGACTCGGCGTCCTGGCGCGCCTTGAGCAGCTCGGTGATGTCGTGGTAGAGGGCCATGAGGCCGACCCGTTCGCCGCGCACCACGACCGGCACCGCCAGGACCTCGACGTCCACCAGGGTGCCGTCCTTACGCACCCGCACGCCGACGCCGTGGATGGCGCGGTCGGTGGCCTCCAGGGTGTAGGCCTCGGCTTCCTTGCGGGTGTCCTCGGTGGTGATCAGCGGGTCCAGCTCGAGGCCCCGCACTTCGGCGGCGGCGTAGCCGTACAGCTCCTCGAAGGCCGGATTGCAGAGCGTGATGCAGCCCTTCTGGTCCAGCGCCACGATGGCCACCGGGCTCTCGCGCACCAGGGACTCGAAGTAGGCCTGCTGGCGCTGGATGCTGGTGAAGAGTCGCGCGTTCTCGATCGCCACCGCGACCTGGGGCGCGAACAAGTTGAGCAGCCGGAGATCCTCGGCGTTGAAGATCCGGTTGGGGTCCGAGTGGAGCGCCGCGATGACGCCCACCAGGCGCTCGCCGATCAGGAGGGGC
>JBGOSS010000005.1:0-119427 GCA_041476105.1 Gemmatimonadota bacterium | reverse complement strand
CTCGCCGAGCGAGCGCGGATGGTCGGCGTCGTAGCCCATGAGGGTCGGGAAGTCGAAGGCGACCGAGAGGCCGGTGGTGCCGCGGCCCAGCAGGAACTTGTAGCGCTCGTTGGTTTCGCGGGCGGTGCCGAAGCCGGCGAACTGGCGCATCGTCCAGAGGCGACCGCGATAGCCGGTCGGATGGATGCCGCGGGCGTAGGGATACGACCCCGGCAGGCCCAGCGTGCCGAGGTAGTCGGCGCCGTCGGCGTCGAGCGGGGTGTAGACCGGCTCGACTTCACGGCTCGACGCGCCGCTGAAGTCGATGTCGCGCAGCTCGCCCTTCAGGTAGCGGGCGCGCCATGCGGCGACTTCGCGCCGCAGCGCCTCGAGCTCCTTTTCCTTCCGCTCGAGCTTCTCGGCGGTCCCGGCGTCAACTACGCTCATAGGCCACGCTCCCGTGCAGCCTGGCGACCAGCGCCGCCGCTGCTTCGTAGGGGCTGACTGTGCCTGCCGCCACGTCCTTGAGCAACGCGTCCATCTCGTCTTTCTGGCCGTCCGACCAGATCCAGCGCTTGATGGCGCGGTCGACCACTTCGCGGGTCCGGATCTGCATCCGCTTCGATCTCCGCTCGGCCAGGCGGCCGGAGTCGGTCAGGTGCGCGAAGTGCTTGTCCAGCGCCGCGACCAGCTCGTCGACGCCCTCACCCTTCGCCGCGATGGTGGCGAGCACCGGCGGCTCCCACTCGGCTGGACGGCTGGACGGCTTGACGGCTTGACCAGGAACTCCGTGCCCGGCCTTGGCGGTCATGTGCCGGTACGCCTGCCCGGCCCGCAGCCCGATCGCCACCTCGAGCTCCTGCCTGATCCGGTCGGCGCCGTCGCGGTCCGCCTTGTTCACCACGAAGACGTCGGCGATCTCCATCAGGCCGGCCTTCATCACCTGGATGCCGTCGCCCGACTCGGGGACCAGCACCACGACGGTGGTGTCGGAGGCGGCCATCACGTCGAGCTCGCTCTGTCCCACGCCCACCGTCTCGATGATGATCCGGTCGAAGCCGAAGGCGTCCATGACGTCGGCCACTTCGCCTGTGGTGGTGGCCATCCCACCCATCGAGCCGCGCGAGGCCATCGAGCGGATGAAGACCCCCGTATCGAGCGAGGAGCGCTCCATCCTGATCCGGTCGCCGAGCAGGGCGCCGCCGGTGAAGGGGCTGGAGGGATCGACGGCGATCACCCCCACCGTTAGGCCCTGCAAACGGCAGGCCGCGGTGAGGCGCTCGGTCAGGGTGCTCTTGCCAGCGCCCGGCGGCCCCGTGATGCCGATGCGCCGCGCCCGGCCCAGCTTGCCGTGCAGGCTGGCGAGCAGCTCCTCGAAGCCGGCCGTGCCGTTTTCGACCATGGAAATGGCCCGGGCGAGCGCAGCCGTCTGCCGCTGCGCCAGACCGTCCAGAAGAGCATGAGCTGGCACGACCTAAATCAAAGCAACACTTGGAAATAGGTCAAGGATTCTGCGGCCGGTCGACCCCACGAGTATTATCAGAACCGTGGTTTCTGATGCGACTGGCCGTCCGGATGACCTGGTCATCGAGCACTACCCGGCAGCGGGCATCTTTGCGGCCGAGCTCGGGGGCCAGAAGGCGGAATTGGAGTACCGGCGAGAGCCAGGACGACTTGTCTTTCTCCACACCGAGGTGCCCGCAGCCTTCCGGGGCAAAGGCATCGCCGACAAGCTCGCCCACGCCGGCCTCGAGTTCGCCCGGGCGCAAGGCCTCGCCGTGGTCCCCCTATGCCCCTTCGTGGCGGCCTACATCCGTCGGCACCCGGAGTATCAGTCCATCGTTCAAGCTGAGTAGCCGTTGCAGCCTGGTTCCCTTGCTGGGAGCCTCAGCCCGCGCTGACCATATTGCGCGCTGAACTGCCGGCGAGGTAGACGATATGCAGCGCGGTGGCAGGACCTGGGCGTACGCGGCGACTTTCGCCGCACAGTTGATCGTGGCCGCATCACTTGCCAACGTCGCCGCAGCGCAGAGCCCCCCGCTCCAGCGGGCCCAGGCGCTGATGGGAGCCGGCGACTTTGCCGGCGCCAGCCGGATACTCGATTCGATGGTCCAGGGCGGACCCCAGAACGGCCGTGTCTGGCTCACCCTCGGCACCGCGCGCCGGCGCCTCATGCGTGGCGACAGCGCCGCGGCGGCGTTTCAGCGGGCGCTGCGGTTCCCGGCTGCGCGTTCACCGGCGACCCGCGCGCTCTTTCTCCTTGCCGCCTCCCTCGCCCAGCGCGACGAGGCGTACCGCTGGTTCCAGGCCGCCCGGCACCTGCCCAACATGGACCTCACCAGCCTCGCCGGCGACACCAGCGTCGCGCCGCTGCGCGGCGACCGGCGCTTCGCCGATCTCTTCCCCGACCAGATCGCCTTCGCGCCCCCCTTCGTCGAGAACGCCCGCATCATCCACGAGTGGCGCGGCGAGCACGCGGGCGACGAGTTCGGGTGGATCGCCCGGCCGATCGGCGACGTGGACGGCGACCACGTCAGCGACGTCGTGGTCTCGGCCCCGGCGAACCCGCCCTATGGCACGAGCACCGGCTGGGTCTACACCTACTCGGGAAAGACCGGCGCGCTTCTCTGGAAGCATGAAGGTGACCGGGGCGCGCTCCTGGGCATCAGTGTCGAGGCGGCGGGCGACGTGAATCACGACGGCGTGCCCGACGTCATCGCCGGCGCCCCGGGCGCGAACACCGCCTTCGTCTATTCCGGGCGCGACGGCCGGGAGTTGCACCGGCTGCGCGGCGATTCGGCCGATCACGGCTTTGGCGGCCAGGTGTCGGGCATCGGCGACTTCGACCACGACGGCTTCGACGACGTTATCGCGTCGGCGCCGGCCAGCAACGCAAGCGGCGTTGGCGCGGGACGGGCCGGCGTGTACTCGGGGAAGGATGGCCGGCTGCTCCTGACCCTCACCGGCGAGGCGGCCGGAAACGCCTATGGCACGGCGCTGGCCGGAGGCAGCGGCTTCATCGTTGTCGGCGCCGCGGGCGCGGGCCCCCAGAGTCTGGGCCGCGTCTACGTCTACAACCGACTCGACCGGCAGCCCCTGTTCGTGAAGGACGCCGACTCCACCGGCGCGGCGCTCGGTGCCGGCTTCGCCTCGGTGATCGGCGACGTGAACGGCGACGGCACGCCCGATATCTACGCCGTGGACTTCGCCAACGGCGCCCTCGGCCCGGCGACCGGCCGGATCTACGTCTACTCGGGCACGACGGGCGAGACCGTCCTGACGATCACCGGCGATTCGGTCGGCGAAGGCTTCGGCATCGGGCCCGCCGTGGCAGGCGACCTCGATGGCGACGGGCGCGCCGACCTCGTGGTCGGCTCCTGGCAGTATGGCGGCGCCGCCTGGTCGGGGGGACGGGTCACGGTGCGCTCGGGCCGCGACGGCCACGTGCTCGAAGCCATTACCGGCCGTGTGCCGGGAGAAACGCTGGGGTTCGACGCCGTGGGCGTCGGAGATGTCGACGGAGACGGCGCCGTGGACTACCTGGTGACCTCCGCCTGGAGCATGGTCAATGGCCTGCGCTCCGGCCGCACCTACATCGTCGCCGGCACGATACACCCCAGGCGGTGAGCGTTGGCTGTTGTTGTCTGCCATTCACCGCCCGCCGTCACCATGGCACCGCCGGCTTCACCACGCATGCCGCCCGCCCCACTCCATTGACGGACCGGGGCCCGCGCACCACCGTCATTTCATGACTCACCGAACGATCGAGCCGGCGCGGACGACGTGACCTCGCTGCGCGAGGACTTCATCGAGGCCGCGTGCTGGCACGGGGAGTTGGACCGCGCCGAGGCGATGCTCGCCGCCCATCCCGGGCTGCGCAGCAGCGACATTCACATCGCGGCGATCCTCGGCGACGACGCCGCCGTGCGCCGGTTCATCGCGCTCGATCCGAAGAGCGCGACGGCGAAGTCGGGCCCCTGGGGCGGCGACGCGCTCAACTACCTGGGACTCTCGAAGTACCTTCGCCTCGATCCATCGCGTACCGATGCCTTCCTGCGGGCGGCCACGGCGCTGCTCGACGCCGGCGCGCCCGCGCAGACGGGATTCTGGACCACCGGCCCGCACCCCGAGTTCGAGACCGCCCTCTACGGCGCGGCCGGCGTCGCGCACCACGAGAAGATGACGCGCCTGCTCATCGAGCGGGGCGCCGACCCCAACGACGAGGACGCCGTCTACCACGCGCCGGAGAGCGACGACCTCGGCGCCCTGAAAGTGATGGTCGAGACCGGCAAGCTCACCGCGGACAGTCTTTGCGTCATGCTGGTCCGCAAGCACGATTGGCACGACGAGGAAGGCGCCAGGTACCTGCTCGAACATGGCGCCGACCCCAACCACGAGCGTAGCCGGGGCTGGAACCCCATCCATCACGCCCTGGCCCGCGACAACAGTCTCGCCATGATCGCGCTGCTGCTCGATCACGGAGCGGACACCTCTGCGGCCAAGAACGGCATCACGGCCGTCGCCCGGGCGGCGCGCGAGGGGCGCAGCGACGTACTCGAGTTGTTCGCGCAGCGCGGCATCGCGATCGAGCTGCAGGGGATCGATCGCCTCATCGCGGCGTGCGCCATGGGCGACGCGGCCGAGGCCCGCAGGGTCGCGGAGCGTGAGCCGCGCCTGGTCGGCGAAATCAAGGCGATGGGAGGCGACCTGCTGGCGAGGTTCGCCGGCACCGACAACTCGCCCGGTGTCGCGCGGCTGCTCGATCTGGGCGTGGACGTCGCCGCGCCCTTCACCGACGGCGACGGCTACTACGGCCAGCCCAAGGGCAGCCTGGCGATTCACGTCGCGGCGTGGCGCGGCCGGCCCGCGGTCGTGAAGGTGCTCATCGCGCGCGGGTCGCCGATCGACGTGCCGGATGCCAACGGGCAGACGCCGCTGGCGCTCGCCGTCCGGGCCTGCGTCGACTCGTACTGGACCGAGCAGCGCTCGCCCGACTCGGTGAGCATGCTGCTCGATGCGGGCGCCTCGGTCAGCGGCGTCCCGTACCCCTGCGGCTACGCGGAAGTGGACGCGCTGCTCAGGTCGCACGGCGCGATTGACAAACCGCGCCGCTAGGTGCCACTCTTGCCGTAGAGCGCGTTGGGGCGCCTCCTGTCCGCGGCAAGGGAGACCACTCCCACCCAGTCGATATGCAGTCAAATCGCCGACCTTCTTCCGGCCTGTGATTCAGCGGACTTCAGGCAGCTACGGGAGGAAGGTGTCCATGAGCAGGAAACTCACGCCCAGCAGCTCCCTCGAGAACCTGAAGAAGGAAGCGAAGCGCTGGCTGCATGCGCTTCGATCCGACGTCGCCCTCGCGCGCGAACGACTCGAGCGGGCCTTCCCCAACGCCCCCACCCTGCCCACCCTGCGCGACGTGCAGCACGCGTTGGCGCTGGAGCACGGCCTCCCAGGCTGGATCGCGCTCCGGGACGCGCTGGCCGGTCGCGCACCCGCCGACACCACCCGCCTCGCACCGTTCGAGCAACTCGCGAAGGACCTGGTGGCGGCGCATGGGCGGGGCGACACCGAGGCGTTGCGGCGCCTCAGCGACCACTTTGCGCACAACGTGACCCGCGATGAGGTGCGCAAGCAGGTGGAGCAGCGAATCGGGACCGTAGCCTTCGGCCTGGCCGAAGCGCAGCGTCTCGTTGCGGGGCTGTACGGTTTCGGTAACTGGGTTGAGTTGGCGGGCAGCCTGACCCGGCCGCCGAGCGATCCGCGGTCGGCGTCGGCGGGGATGAGCTCGACACCGCCGTTCTACCGGATCCACCGGAACGACAACACTCTCGAGCCGCGGCCGCCGCTGTCCGACGCCGATTGGGACACCATCCTCGGCGTAATGAAAGAGATGGGAGTGACCGGCCTGAATGGCGGCGGGCACCTGACCGATGCCGCGATGGCCAAAGTTGCCCAGTGCGATTTCATCACGAAGCTGGACCTGGGCGGGTCGAACCGCCTGTCCGACGGTGGACTGCGGCATCTCCAGCAGATGCCGCAGCTCCGGGAACTCCACCTGGGTGGCTGGGACAGCACCATCACCGACCGCGGACTCGAGGTCATCCGTCACCTGACCGAATTGCGGCGATTTCATATGGTCTGGACGCGCACGGTGTCGGATGCGGGCGCGGCCTGGCTCAGCTGGTGCGACCACCTCGAAGATGTGAATCTCATGGGTTCCACGACAGGAGACGGCGCGATCAACGCGCTGACCGGCAAGCACCACCTGAGCCGGTTCAGCACCGGCCGACTCGTCACCGATGCCGGCCTGCCGCTGCTGCACCGGTTTCCGGCGTTCAAAGCGTGGCAGGGCGGCACGCCCGAGTACGACCTGATGAGCTTCCAGGCGAAACCCAACTCGCTGCTGCTGGACGGGTCGTTCAGCGACGCCGGATTCGCCCGGATGGCGGGGCTCGACGGCCTGTTCGGGCTCAACCTGTTCTGGCACGTGTCGGCCATGAGCCCCGAAGGTCTCGCGCCGCTCAAAGACCTCGCCAATCTCGGCTTCCTGGGCTGTCACGGCCGGTTGGCCACGGACGACGCGATGCCGCACATCGCGGCCATCCCCCGGCTGCGCATGCTGATGGCGCAGGGTACCGTTGCGAGTGACGACGGCTTCACGGCATTGAGCCGATCGCCGACCGTCGAGTACATCTGGGGCCGAGAGTGCCCGAATCTCCAGGGACGCGGCTTCCGGGCGCTCGCCGACATGCCGGTGCTCAAAGGGATCGCGGTCAGCTGCAAGTTCGTGGATGACGCGTCGCTCGCCGCGCTGCCGCGCTTCCCGGCCCTCACCTGGCTCCTGCCGATGGACGTGCCTGACGAGGGGTTCCGCCACGTGGGGCGATGCGCGCAGATCGAGAGGCTCACCTGCATGTACTGCCGAGACACGGGCGATGTCGCGACGGAGCACCTCGCCGGCCTCTCCCGGCTAAAGCACTACTACGCGGGCCAGACGCGGATCACCGACCGGAGCCTGGAAGTCCTGAGCGGCATGACGTCGCTGGAGGAAGTGGAGTTGTCGGCCTGCGCCGGCATCAGCGATGCCGGCCTGGTGCACATCGCCCGGTTGCCGCGGCTCAGGAAGGTCTCGGTGGACGCCACGGCGCGCGTGACGCGCGAAGGGATCGCCGTCTTTCCGGCCCACGTCCGTGTGGATTTCTGGTGATGAGGACCCGTGACGTGACCCGCCACCAGCGGTGAATACCGACACCTCGGAGTATCCGCGGGCCTGGATGCTGGTCTCGGCCGCATGGCTGTTGCCGGCGATCCTCGGTGCCTTCGAAGCCTGGATGCAGGCGCGGCTCGGCGACGGGCCGGTCTCCTGGCGGCAGGTGGCCTACGAGGGCGTCGATTGGCTGCTCTATGCCCTGCTCACACCGGTGGTCTTCCGGCTCGCGCAGCGCTTCCCGCTGCGAGTCGGCACCTTCGCCCGACGGCTTCCCCTGCACCTGGTTGCCGCGATCGTGCTCGCCATGGCGTGGTCCACCAGCGGCAGCGTCCTGGCCATCCTCATGCTGGGCCGGGACTCCTACCAGAGCAATTTTGCCGCCTGGTTCTTCACCACCCTGCCCTTCGGCGTCGCGGTGTACTTCGCGATTCTCGGCATCGCCCACGGGCTGCTCTATCTCACCCAGGCCTCGCGCCTCGGCTCCCAGCTCGCGCAGGCGCGGCTCGACGCGCTCCGGATGCAGATGCACCCGCACTTCCTCTTCAACAGTCTCAACGCCATCACGGTGGTGCTGCGCGACCGGGACGTACCCACCGCGGTGCGGATGATGGAGCAGCTGGGCGAGGTCCTGCACCGCGTCATGCGGACCGACCGCCCCAACGAGATCCCGCTGCGTGACGAGATCGAGTTCGTCAGGCAGTACCTTGCCCTCGAGACGATGCGCTTCTCCGACCGGCTCAATCCCGTCTTCGATGTCGACCCTGCGGTGCTCGATGCCGCGGTGCCGGACCTCGTGCTCCAGCCGCTGGTCGAGAACGCGCTGCGGCACGGCCTCGCCCGGCGCAGCGACGCGACGCGGCTGGTGATCGGGGCCCGGCGCGAAGGCCGGGACCTGGTGCTGTGGGTCGAAGACGATGGCCCGGGGCCGGCCGCCGACCAGGAAACGCGGGGGCGGGTCGGCTTGTCGAACACGCGGGAGCGCCTGGCGACGATGTACGGCGCGGCGGGCCGCCTCGAGCTGACGGAGCGTCCCGGCGGCGGCGCCGTCGCCACGGTGCGGATTCCCTGGCGCAGGGTGGCCAGCCCGGGCCCGGGCGCGGCATGAAGGAGATCCGCACGCTCATTGTCGACGACGAGCCACTGGCGCGGCGCGGCATCCGCCAGCTCCTGTCGCCCTACCCCGATTTCGCCGTCGTGGGTGAATGCCGTGATGGCCGCGAGGCGCTGCGCTCTCTCGCCACGCTGAAGCCCGATCTCGTCTTTCTCGACATCCAGATGCCCGGCCTCACCGGCTTCGAGGTGATCCGGACCTGGGGCGTCGAGCGCATGCCGGCGGTGGTCTTCGTCACGGCACACGATGAGTTCGCCGTGCGCGCTTTCGAGGAGCAGACCCTCGACTACCTGGTGAAGCCCCTGAGCGAAGCGCGCTTCCGGGTCACCATCGCGCGGGTGCGGGAGCGGATGCGGCTCGCCGAAGCCGTCGCCACCGCGGGCCGTCTCGCGGCGCTCCTGGCGCTCACCGAGGAGCGACTCGCCCCGGGGGCCGGCGCGCCGGGGGTGCGGGAACCGCGCGGGAGGGGCGTGCGCATCGCCGTGCCGACCCCGACCGGCGACCTGCTTCTCGACACCTCGGAGATCGACTGGATCGAAGCCAGCGACACCTACGCCGTCATCCACGCGGGGGCGAACCGGTACCGGCTGCGCGACACGCTCTCGGCGCTGGAGTCGAGGCTGGACCCGGCGCATTTCGCCCGTACCCATCGTGGCGCAATCGTCCGGCTGGACCAGGTGCGCGAACTGAAAGAAGGCGCGCCGGGCAGCGACGCGGTGCTGATTCTGCGCAACGGCGGGCGCGTCCCCCTCAGCCGGCGACGCCTGGCCGAGGTGCGCTCCCTCCTGCGCCGGACGGGGAGACCATGAAGACCCTCGGCATCATCGGGGGCATCGCCCCCGAGTCCACCATCGAGTACTACCGGCTGATCATCGCGTCGTACCGGGAGCGCCGGCCCGACGGCGGCTACCCCCCGATGCTCATCAACAGCATCGACATGAAGAAGATGCTGGGGCTGGTCGGCGCCAACCAGCTCGGCGGGCTCACCACCTACCTGCTGGACGAGATCGAACGCCTGGCCGATGCGGGAGCCGACATCGGGCTGCTGGCCGCCAACACGCCGCACATCGTCTTCACCGACGTCCGCCGCCAGTCGCCCATCCCGCTCATCAGCATCGTGGAGACGGCCTGCGACGCCGCCCGGACAATGGGCCTGCGGACGCTGGCGCTCTTCGGCACCCGGTTCACCATGCAGGGACGCTTCTATCCCGAGGTGTTCTCACGCCACGGGATGACGCTCGTCACGCCGGAACCCGGAGACCAGGCGTTCATCCACGAGCACTACATGGGTGAGCTCATCGCGGGGGTCTTCCGCCCGGAGACCCGCGCGGAGTTTCTCGCCATCGCGGACCGGATGCGCGCGGCGGCCGGGATCGAGGCTGTGATCCTGGGCGGCACCGAAATTCCCCTCCTGCTGCGGGAGCCCGGGCGCGACTATCCGTTCCTCGACACCACCAGGATTCACGTCGAGCGTGCGGTTACCGAGATGCTGTCGTAGCTTCCAGCTCCATGGACAAGCGCGCCTTCCTGCGGGCGACCGCGGGCGGAACCATCGGCCTGCTCTTCGGCAGCGACCTCTGGGCGCGGCATGTGCATCTGGCGCCGAGCCGGCTCGCGCACGACGAGCCGTTCTGGGACGAGGTCCGCCGCCAGTACCTGCTGACCGCCGACTACGTCAATCTCGAGAACGGCTACTTCCTGATGCAGTCGCAGCCGGTGCTGGAAGCGTTCATCGCCCGGGTGCGCGCGGTGAACCTCGAGGCATCGCACTACATGCGCACCCGCCAGGTCGACGACAAGCTGGCCGTGCGCCGGCGCCTGGCGGCCATGGCCGGCTGCCCGCCCGAAGAGCTGATCATCACCCGCAACACCACCGAGTCGCTCGACACGGTGATCAGCGGGTTCGAGTGGCACGCCGGGGACGAGGCGGTGATGGCCGCGCAGGACTACGGCGCCATGCTCGACATGTTCCGGCTCCAGGCGCGGCGCTACGGGATCGCGAACCGTGTGGTGTCGCTGCCGACCGACCCCCGGTCGGACGACGAGATCGTGCGGCTCTACGAGAGCGCCATCACGCCCCGGACGCGCCTGCTGATGGTGTGTCACATGGTGAACATCACGGGGCACATCCTGCCGGTCGCGAAGATCTGCGACATGGCACACGGCCACGGCGTCCAGGTCATGGTGGACGGCGCCCATGCCTTTGCGCAGCTCGCCTTTGCCATCCCCGACCTGCGCTGCGACTACTACGGCTCGTCGCTCCACAAGTGGCTGGGCACTCCCCTCGGCGCCGGCATCCTGTACGTCCGGCGGGACCGCATCGCCGGGCTCTGGCCGGTCTTCGCCGACCTGGGCATGGCCGACGACGACATCCGCAAGCTCAACCACACCGGCACCCACCCGGTGCACACCGACCTGGCCATCAACGATGCGCTCGACTTCCACCAGGCCATCGGCATCCAGCGGAAGGAGGCGCGGCTGCGCCGGCTCCAGCACTACTGGACCGATCAGCTGCGCGGCACGCCGGGCATCACGTTCTTCACGCCGTCCGACCCGCAGCGCTGCTGTGCCATCGCCAACGTCGGCGTGGACGCCATGACCCCCGCCGCGCTGGCGCGCACCCTGCTGGAGCAGTATCGCATCTGGACGGTGGCGATCGACACCGCCGGTGTGCGGGGTGTCCGCGTCACGCCGCATCTGTTCACGAGCACCGACGAGCTGGATACCCTGGTGCGCGCCCTCAGGACCCTCGCGCGCGGCTGAGAGCCACGCTCCCCTGTGCCCCCGGCACCGCCGAGATCCGCGAGGGATGTCGCATGAAAGCGCGCAATCTGGTGCTGCCCCTGCTGCTCGCCGCCGCGCTCGGCTGCCCGAGTGAGCCGGTGCCATCCCTGGCCGGCACCTGGGACATGATCGCATACCGGAACGACGGCGTTACGGCGACGTCGATCACCGGCACGGCCACCTTCGCATCCACGGGCACGGTGACGTTCAACGGCGTGATCCAGTTCCCCGGCCAGCCCCCGGACACATTGGCCGAGACCGAGACGTGGGCCCAGACCGGCCGGTCGCTGACCTTGACCGTGGCGGGCGACACCAGCGAGTGGGAGCTGACATTCTCGGGCGACGTCGTGGCGATCCAGCTCCTGCATGACGCATCCGCCAGCCTCCTGACCTTGCGACGACGCTGACGAGCGCGGCCGGCGGGGGCGACGGCGTGATGAGCATGCCACGCCGCTTCGAGCGCTACGTCGCCATCGGCGACAGCTCCACCGAGGGCCTCGACGATCCGGACGGGCACGGCGGCTACCGCGGCTGGGCCAACCGGCTGGCCGAGTCCATCGCCGCCGCGCAGGGTTCACTGCTTTACGCCAACCTCGCGATCCGCGGCCGCTCGACGCGCCGGATCCGCGACGAGCAGCTGGTGCCCGCCGCCGCCATGCGGCCCGACCTGGTCACGCTCTTCTCGGGCACCAACGACGTGGTGCGGCCGCGTTTCGACCCCGAGGCGGTGGCCCGCGACGTCGCCTTCATGCAGCGCACCCTGATCGCGGGCGGCGCCACGGTGCTGGGATTCACCCTTCCCGAGTTCTCGAGCGTCGCGCCGCTGGCCAGGCTGATCGGCCCGCGCATCCGCGCGCTGAACGACGCCTTGCGGCGCGCCTCGGCGTCCACCGGCGCGATCCTGGTCGACTTCGCGAGCCACCCCGTGGCTTCCGACCCGCGACTCTGGAGTCCCGACCGGCTGCACGCCAACTCGGCCGGCCACGCCCGGATCGCCGCCGCCCTGGCCTGGGCACTCCACCTTCCCGGCACCGATGAAACCTGGGCAGCGCCGCTGCCGCCGCTGCCGCCTCCCGCCATCGGGCAGCGGGTTATCGCGGAGATCGCCTGGGCGCGGGGCTACTTTCTACCGTGGGCCTGGCGGCACCTGTGGGGGCGCTCGTCCGGCGATGGCCGCTTTCCCAAGCGTCCCGGCCTCACTTCCGTTGCCTCGGCGCCGCCCGATTCCGCGCCCTCTGTCGCAGGGCGCTTAGGAGGGTGATCCATGCTTTCTCGCCCTGACGCCGCCAAGGCGGCCGGTGCGCTGCTCGGCACGGCGGTCCTCGCCTTCCTCGCGACCGGCCTGCACCCGGTCTGGTGGCTCACCTGGCTCGCGCCGGTTCCCGTCCTGTGGTACGCCTACCGCGCGAGCGCCAGGCCCGCGGCGCTCGTCGCGGGCGCGGCCTGGTTCCTCGGCAGTCTGAACATGGTGGCCTACTACCGGGGCGCCTGGGACGTGCCGGTCGCCGTGATCGCGGTGGTCTCGCTGGTGCAGGCCCTCGCCTTCGCGCTCACCGTCTCGCTCTCGCGGAGCCTGGTGAGCCGCGGCGCGCGCTGGAGCGGCCTGCTGGCCTTCCCATCCGCGTGGGTCGCGTTCGAGTTTCTCCTCTCGCGCGTCTCGCCGCACGGGACGCTCTGGAACCTGGCCTACACCCAGATGGACTTCGGGCTGCTGCTCCAGCTGGCTTCCGTCACGGGCCTTGCGGGCATCAGCTTCGTCCTCTTTCTCGTCCCCGCGGCCGTGGCGCTGTCGATCGACGGCCGCTCCGCGCGGCCGCTCGCGCTGGCCGCGATCGTGGTGAGCGTCGCGCTGGACGGCGGCGTCTGGCGTCTCTCGGGTCGCAGGCATCCCGATACGATCGTGCGCGTCGGCCTGGCCTCCTGGGATCGGCGGCCGCTCTTCCCGGACGACAGCAGCGACGTGCGCGCCATCGTCGAGGGCTACGTGTCGGCCGTGGATAGCCTCGCCGCCCGCGGCGCGGCGGTCATCGTCCTTCCCGAGCTGATCGCCCTCCACACCCGGGACGACCCCGCCCGGCTCTCGCGCAGCTTCGCCGATGCCGCGCGGCGCAACCGCGTCACCCTTGTCGTTGGCGTGAGCGAGGCCGGCTCGACGGAGGAGCGCGACGCCGCGCTGGTGTACGCGCCCTACGGCGCGCTGGTGGCCACCTACGCCAAGCACCACCTGGTACCCGGCCTGGAGAGCCACTTCCGGCGCGGCACCGAGCTGGTCGTCCTCGGCCGCGCCCGGGCGGGCTGGGGCGTCCAGATCTGCAAGGACCTCGACTTCCCGGCGCTCAGCCGCGACTACGCGGCCCGCGGCACCGGGCTCTTGCTCGTCCCGGCCTGGGACCGGGTCGCTGACGGATGGGCGCACGGTCGCATGGCCATCATGCGCGGAGTGGAATACGGGATGTCGGTGGCGCGCGCGGCGAAACAGGGCACGCTCACCCTCAGCGATGAGCGCGGACGGCTGATCGCGGAAGCGCACAGCGACAGTACGGCGATGGTGACGCTCATCGCCGACGTCCCGGTCTCCCGGGCGGGAACAATCTACGCCCGGATCGGCGACATCTTCGGCTGGGGTTGCGTCGGACTGCTGGCGTTGCTCGTCGTGGTGCGGGTGCGAAGGTCCTGATCGCGCATGATTCACTGGGCCGTCGTGGGCGTCGCCGTGCTTTCCCTGCAAGAGGACTCGTCCGCCCAACCCGTGGCCCGCCGTCCGCGGCTCGGCATCACGATCGCCGGCATGCACCTCGCCCAGCGCGTCCCCGCCATTTCTCCAAACCGCTACACCGGTCCCGGCCTCGGCTTTGGGATCTCGTACTCGCGGGAGGGGATTGCTTCGCACTCCGAGGTCGCGCTCGCGATCACGTACGCCAGGCTGACTTCTGCGAACGATTCGCTCCTCCCGCCCTCGGACGAGATCGGGATCGTGTCGCTGGCACTGACGCATCTCCGGCGCGCCGATGGCCTCTCGTCGCCCCACCTGTCGACCCTGCTGGGCCTGCGCCTCGCTGCGGTCGGCAACTTTGACGTGCATCACTACGGCTCGCGCTTTGCCGGCACCAAGGATGGCTTTGACTACGTCGCGCTTACTCTGGCGCCGACGGCGCGGCTGATCTTCCCCATCGGCGGCGGCCATCTCGCCCAGGAACTGAGTATTCCGATCGCGGGCCTCGCCGACTTCCCCTACGTTAATGGCAATGCGCAGCGGCGACTGCACCTGCGAGCCGTGACGATTCCCGAGCTGCTCGCGCTCGACGAGCGCCTGACGTGCCGTGTGGCCTTCCGCCATGGATGGGGAATCGTCCTGTCATACCACCTCTCGATTCTCCGTCACGCGAGATACGATACGCGGCGCTACGCCCGTCAGGGTCTCTCGGCCACGCTCAGCGTGCCGGTCGGGAAGCGGCGGTCGTGAGGCTCCGTGACGTCTTTCGCGCGCTCGCCTTGGCGGCTGCCATGGCCACCGCCGTCGCGTGCACCGCCATGCTCGTCGGCGAAGACGACGCCCCGTCGCCGTCCGCGCTCTTCGACACAATCTGGACGGACTTCGACCGATACTATGCCTCCTTTGACCTGAAAGGGGTGGACTGGAACGCCGCGTACGCGCGCTACCGGCCTGAGGCCGTTGCGGCGACCACCCCGCCGGAGCTCTACGACCCCATCAGACGCATGCTCGTAGAGCTTCGGGATCCCCACGTCGTCCTGGCCGGACCCCAGGAGAGCGAAATACGCAGCGTCGACCTGTCGACGATTCGCACCTGGTTCGACTTGAACCTTGTCCTCCGGAACTACCTTCCGGGCTTCAGGAGGACGGCCAGCCGCCGCATCTTCTACGGACTGATCGGCTCCGACGTCGGCTATCTGTGGATTCCTTCGTTCGATGCCACTGGGTGGGCCGGCGACATCGACGAGGTGCTCGCATTCTTCGGCTCGCCTGCCGGCGTGATCCTCGACGTGCGGGACAATCGCGGCGGACTCGCGGCCAATGCGGAAGCGATCGCTTCCCGGTTCGCCGACACGACGCTGCGTTACGGGTACGTGCGGTATCGCAACGGCCCGCGGCACAGCGATTTCACACCCTTCGAAGGACTGGATATCAAGCCCGCGGGGCCTCGGCGCTTCGCCGGACCGGTGATCGTCCTCACCAACCGCCGGTCGGTGAGCGCGGCCGAGTATTTCGTGCTCGCGATGCGCGCTCGCTCCGGGACGACCTTCGTCGGAGACACGACCGCCGGGGCACTCAGTACTCCGCTGCTGCGCGAGCTTCCCGACGGATCGACGCTGCGCGTCCCGCAGACGATCGTGTACGATCCGGCGAAGGTGACGCATGAGGGGATCGGGCTGGCACCCTCGCTCGTCGTGGTGAATGACTCCGCCGGGTTTGAAGCGGGCCGTGATGCCCAGCTCGAGGCGGCGATCGCGGCAGCCGCGAACGCGCGCGCGTTGCTCGCCCAACCCGCTAGAGCAGCGCCCCGCTCAGGATCAGGCTGGCCACGCTGAAGTAGATCACGATCCCGGTGACGTCCACCAGCGTCGCCACGAACGGGGCCGATGCGCTGGCGGGGTCGAAGCCCAGCCGCTTGAGGACGAAGGGCAGCATCGAGCCCGCCAGCCCGCCGAACATCACCACGCCGACCAGCGACGCGCCGACCGCGAAGGCCACGCGCCAGTGGTAGGGGCCGTAGTTGTACCAGCCCAGCGCCTGCCAGAGGCTGATCCGGATGAAGCCGATGATGCCAAGGATCGAGCCCAGGGCGATCCCCGAGGGCAACTCCCGCACCGCCACCCGCCACCAGTCCTTGAGGGTGACCTCGCCCAGCGCCATGGCGCGGATGATCAGCGACGTCGCCTGGCTCCCCGAGTTGCCGCCCGAGCTGATGATGAGCGGGATGAACAGCGCCAGCACCACCGCGCGCTGGATCTCGGCCTCGAAGTGCCCCATCGCCGTCGCCGTGAACATCTCCGAGACGAAGAGCACCATCAGCCAGCCGGCGCGCTTCTGGATCATGCTGGCCAGGCCGATCTTGGTGTACGGCGTGTCGAGCGCCTCCATGCCGCCGAACTTGAGGAGGTCCTCGGTCTGCTCGGCCTCGACCACGTCGATCACGTCGTCGAAAGTGATCGCCCCCAGCAGGACGCCACCGGGGTCCACGACCGGAATCGCCGTGACGTTGTAACGGGCCATGGTGCGCGCGACCTGCTCCTGGTCGAGGGTCGGCGAGACCGTGGCCTCGGCGGTGTCCATCACCTCGTCGATCGGCTTGTCGGGCGCCAGCGGCACCAGGCGGCCCAGCGGCAGCACGCCCTTCAGCCGGTGCTGGTCATCCACCACGTACACCTGGTAGATCAGGTTGCCGTCGTCCGCGGCGTGGCGGCGGATCTGCTCGATGGCCTCGGCGGCGGTGGTCCCGGCCCGCACCGTGACGACGTCGGTCGTCATCAGGCCGCCGGCCGTCTCCGGGTCGTACGACATCAGGTGCTCGACGGCCTCGCCTTCCGAGAGCCCCTCGAGCAGGTACTCCTGCGTGTCGGTGCTCAGCCGGGCGACGACGTCGGCGGCGTCGTCGTCGGCCAGCTCTTCCACGACGTCGAGGAGCTGCCGGTCGGGCCGCAGGTTCCGGAGGGTGCCCGGGGGCAGCCGCGCCAGCAGCTCGGCGGCGTCTTCGGGGTGCAGCGTGCCCAGCTCGTCGAGCAGTTCCTCGGGCGGGAGCGTGTCGAGCAGCGCCGAAAGCTCGCTCGGGCTCAGCCGCGGGCGCTCGTCGGGCTCGACGTGCGACGCGCCGGCCGGGGCGCTGGAGCCGGGGCCGCGGCCCAGGGGCTGGCCGTTCACGACACCGGTCCCCGCGCCACTGCCGCCGGGCCGACCATGCGGATCACCACCCGGCCGACCCGCGCCGCGGTGCCCTCGACCACGTCCCATTCGAGCCCGCCCACCACCAGCCGCTCCCCGGGATGGAGGATCCGGCCCGCCGCCCAGGCGAGATACCCGCCCGCCGTCTCGACGCGCGGCGGCGGATCGAGGCGGACGCCGAAGTGCTCGATGACGCGGACCAGCGGCGTGGTGGCGTCGGCCACCAGCACGCCGGGGACGGCGGGCTGCGGCGGCGCCACGCGCTCGTCGAGCTCGTCGAAAATCTCGCCCACCAGCTCCTCGAGGAGATCCTCCATCGTCACCAGCCCCGCGGTACCGCCGTACTCGTCGAGGACGACGGCGAGGTGCCTCCGCTCCCGCTTGAGGTCGAGCAAGGCATCGGCGCAGCGGCGCGTGGAAGGCAGCACCGCGACCGGCCGGAGCGTCACCGACCCGGTGGGGCCGGCCTTCAGCAGGTCGAAGGCGTGGGCCATCCCGACGACGTCGTCGAGCGTGCTGCGGGTGAGCGGGATGCGCGTGTAGCCGGAGCCCGAGACCAGCTCGGCGAGCTCCGTGGTGGTGGCGCGCTCGCTCGCGGCGACGATCCGGGTGCGCGGCGTCATCACCTCGCGCACCGTCCGCTCGGCGAACGCCATGACGCCGCTCACGATCTCCAGCTCGTCTTCACGCGCCAGCCCCTCGCTGGTGCTGTTGCGCAGCAGCGCCGCCAGCTCGGCACGCTCGGTCGCGACGCGGCCGCGGACGATGCGCCCCACGATCGCCGACGCGGGCCTGAGGTGCGGGACGACGCCGCGCACCACCGCCTCGGGCCAGCGGCGCCCGATGGCGCGCGGCAGGAAGTAGACCAGCAGCACCACCAGCGGCAGGCCGACGCCCAGCTCGAGGGCGAGGGTGGGCACCAGGCCGGTGTGCTGTAACGCCCACGGGGCGGCGACGCCGGCCACCGAGACGCCGATCGCGACCAGCCCGTGGGCCACCGAGAGGATGTCGCCCGGCCGGGAGAGCAGCGTGATGGCCGCGTCGGCGCCCGCCAGTCGGCGCGCCGCCCAGCGCGTCAGCTCGAGGCGGCTCGACGCCACCACGGCGACGCCCGTCGTCGCCCCGATGGCGGCGAGCAGGAGCCCGGCCAGCACCAGCAGCAGGCTCACTTCCGGACCTCGCCGGCGGGCTCCGGGGAGGGCGCCTGGCGCTCGAAACGGAGCTTCACGATCCCGCGCTTCACCACCTTCTCGACGGTCACCTTGTAGCCATCGAGATCCAGCGTCTCGCCCGCCGACGGCACGTGGCCCAGCGCGGCGTAGACGTACCCGCCCGCCGTCGTCACCTCCTGGTGCTCGAGGGGCACGCCGAGGGCGTTGGCCAGGGTCTCGAGGGGCGCGCGGCCCGCCACTTCGAACACCCCGGGCGCGAGCTCGGCCACCGCCGGGCCCTCGGCCTCGTCGTACTCGTCGGAGATCTCGCCCACGATCTCCTCGAGCACGTCCTCGAGGGTCACGATGCCGGCCGTCCCGCCGAACTCGTCCACCACGACGGCCAGGTGGCTGGGGCCGCGCTGAAAGTCGCGCAGCTGGCGGTCGAGCGTCTTCACCTCGGGCACGATCTCGACCGGCCGGACCAGCCCCTGCCAGTTCACGGGGCCGCCCGATCCGAAGCGGCCGGGCAGCAGGTCCTTGGCGAACAGCACGCCGACGATGTGGTCGAGATCGCCGTCGAAAACGGGCAGGCGGGCGAACTCCGCCGCGGCGGCCTGGCGCACCACCTCCTCGAAGTCCACGTGGCACTCGATGCCGACCATGTCGATGCGCGGCGTCATGACCTCGCTCACCATGGTGTCGGTCAACGCGAAGACACCGAGCAGCATGTCGCGCTGCGCCAGCTCGGTGCCCTGCCCCTTGGCCGCGGCGACGCCGAAGAGGCGTGCGAAGGCACGGTCGATGATCCCGGCCGCGACGAAGATCGGCGCCGGCAGGGCGAGGGTCGCGCCGGTGAGGCCGACCGCCCAGCGCCCGATCTGCGCGCCTTTCCAGAGGCCGACCCCCCGGGGCAGCAGGTCGGCGACGACGATCACGGCGACGACCAGGAGCGCCAGCCAGCCGGCGGCGGCCAGGGGCGGCTCATCCCACCACCGCAGCGCGCCCGAGAGGGCCACCGCGGCGAGCGTCAGCAGGCAGATGCGGCCGATCGCCAGCCCGCGCCGCAAACGCTCGGGCTTCTCGGCGTAGAGGCGGGGCAGCCCGCTGAGACCCAGCTGGGGATTCGCGGCCAGCGCGCCCTCGCCCAGGGCGAGCAGACCGGCCCAGAGCGCCGCGACGAGCGCGAAGACCAGCGGGACGACCTGGGGACTCACCGCGCCCCCGCTCCCAGCCCTGCCAGATGGCGTTCCTGGAGCCGCCACATGGCACCCGTGGTCCGGCCGGCGCCCTCGGGGTGGTCGTAGCCCAGCACGTGCAGCACGCCGTGGATCACCAGCCGGCGCACTTCGTCCCCAGCGCTGGTGCCGAAACGCGCCGCGGCTTGCGCCGCGACCGCGGGGCAGACGTAGACGTCGCCGACCAGCGGTGAGCCCATGGCGAACGCGAGCACGTCGGTCGCGCGATCCCGCCCCAGGTGCCGCCGATTCAGGGTGCGCATCCGCGCCGGCCCGACGAAGGTGATCGACAGCGCGGCCACGCGCGCGCCCTCGGCACGCACCACGCCCAGCGCCAGCCGCGAGGCCGCCGCGGCGCTCACCGGCGCGCGCGCCAGGACGCTCACGCGCACCTCCGGCGGCCGGGCGAGCGGGCGGCCAGGAGACCGACCACTAATTTTTCGGGACTTCCCAGTCCGCCGTGATGCCACCGTGCTCCTCGGGATAGTCCAGCCGGTTGTGGTGCATCGCGGTCAGCATGCGCACGAAGGTGCGGCGCACCACGTCGATCTGGCGCAGCGTGAGCGGCGCTTCCCGCAGCTGGCCCGCCTCGATCCGGCTCTCCACCAGGTGGTCGATCGCTTCGGCGATCGTCTCGGGGCTCGGCTCGTCCAGCACCCGCATGGCGGCTTCCACCGAGTCGGCCAGGAGCGCGACCGCCGTCTCCGCCGACCGCGGCAGCGGACCGGGGTAGCGGAACGCGCCGTTGTCGCCGCCCGCACCGCTCTCGCGCGCCTTGTCGAGGAAGTAACTCAATTCCTGGGTACCGTGGTGCTCGGGGATGAAGCGCCAGATCACCTCGGGCAGGCGGTGCGCCCGCGCGAGCGCCACGCCGTCTTCGACGTGGCGGCGGATGACCTCGACCGACTGGGTCGGGCTCAACTGGTCGTGCGGGTTGCGCGTGCGGCCCTGGTTCTCCACGAAGTACTGCGGGTTGCGCAGCTTGCCGACGTCGTGGTAGTAGCAGCCGACGCGCGCCAGCAGCCCGTTGGCCCCGATGGCGTCGCAGGCCGCCTCGCACAGGTTGGCCATCGCGATGCTGTGGGCGTAGGTCCCGGGGGCCTCGCTGGCCAGGCGGCGCAGCAGCGGCTGGCTGGGGTCCGACAGCTCGAGCAGCCGCAAGTCGGTGGTGCTGTTGGTGAACGACTCGGCGAGCGGCAGCAGCAGCATGGCGAGCGCCGCGCTGCCCAACGCGTTGACGCCGCCCAGCGCCGCGGAAACGCCGATCTGGCGCAGCGGCTCCTGCTCGGCGAAGCCCGAGACCGCCGCGGCCGCGGCGTAGATCGCGCCGACGGTGATCACGAACGAGTACGCCTGCACCCGGCTGCGGATCCGGCGCAGCGACAGCGCGGCCGCGACCCCGCCCACGAAGGCGAAGGCGAGGGCGTCGGTGCCGCGCAGCGCCGGCTGGGAGGCGATCAGCGCCGCGAGGGCCATCGCGGCGACCGCGGCGATGCGGCCGTCGTAGAGGACCGTGAAGAGGAAAACCGGCAGCGCCACGGGGATCAGCTCGACCCGGGCCGGGTGATGCCGGGCGACCACCCCGGCGGCGGCCAGCACCGCGCTGAAGCCCAGGGCGAAGAACGCCACGCCCCGCGGGCTGCGGTAGATCTCCGGACGGAAGTAGAAGAGGATCAGGCCGAAGAGCGCCATCATCAGCGCATTGAGCCCGAAGGTCCCCAGGCCGGGGAAGGCGACGCCGCCGTGCTCGGGAATCGCGGGAAAGGCGAAGTAGCCCAGCGCCGCCACCAGGGGTGCCAGCAGGATGCGCGCACCGTGGGCGCGCAGGCCCAGCCGTTCCCCGTTCAACCCGCGGCGTCCTCCTGGTACGCCCGGATGATGTCTTTCACCAGCCGGTGACGCACCACGTCGGCGTCCTCGAGGTAGCAGAAGGCGATGCCGTCGATCCCGGGCAGCACGCGCTCGACCTGGAGGATCCCCGAGTCCTCGCGCGAGGGGAGATCGATCTGCGTCTTGTCGGCCGTGACCACGGCGCGCGAATTCACGCCCAGGCGGGTGAGGAACATCTTCATCTGCATGCCGGTGGTGTTCTGCGCCTCGTCGAGGATGACGATCGCGTCCTGGAGAGTCCGGCCGCGCATGTAGGCGAGGGGCGCGATCTCGATGACCCGCGACTCGAGGGCGCGCTGGACCTTCTCGTGCGGCATCATGTCCTCGAGGGCGTCGTACAGCGGCCGCAGGTAGGGATCCACCTTGGCCTGGAGGTCGCCCGGAAGAAAGCCGAGACGCTCCCCCGCCTCGACCGCCGGCCGCGCCAGGATGATCCGCTTCACCCGCTTCTTCTGGAGCATGTCCACCGCCACCGCGACGGCCAGGTAGGTCTTCCCCGTCCCGGCCGGTCCGATGCAGACCACGATCTCGTTGTCGTACATCGCCTGGAAGTAGGCGCGCTGGCCCGCCGTCTTGGCGGTCACGACGCGCCGCAGGCCCGGCAGCATGATCTTCTGCTGGTCGCCGTTGCGGGGAGTGAGCTTGCCCCGGCCGGCGTCGTCCACCAGCCGGCGCACGTCCTCGACCTCCAGGTCTTCGCCGAGGCGCGCCGACTCGATCATCCCCTGCACCACCGGCGTCGCCCGTTCGACGGCCTCGAGCGAACCGGCGAGGGTGAGCTGGTCGCCGCGCAGCGACACCCGGACGCCCAGCAGCCGCGCGACTTCGTGGAGGTTCGCGTCGTTGACCCCGGCCAGCGCGAGCGGGTCGGCCCCCTCGACGCTGATGCGGTGGATGATCTCTTCGCTGGTCGTCACGGCTCCGCCTTCGGTGGCGTCGTCAACCGCAGATGCAGCACCTCGAGGTCCTCCGGGCGGACCGTCGTGGGCGCGCCCTCGAAGAGCGCCCGCGCCGTCGCGGTCTTGGGAAACGCGATGACGTCGCGCAGCGAATCGGTGCCGGCGAGGAGCATCACAATGCGGTCGAACCCGAGAGCGATGCCGCCGTGGGGCGGCGCGCCCGCCTTCAGGCCTTCGATCAGGAAGCCGAAACGCTGCTCGGCCTCCGCCGGCGTCATCCCCAGCCGCTCGAAGACGGCCTGCTGCTGGGCCGGATCCACGATCCGGATGCTGCCGCTTCCCAGCTCGACGCCGTTGACCACCGGGTCGTAGTGGGTGGAGCGCGCCCGGTCGGGATCGCTGTCCAGCAGCGCGACGTCCTCGGCGAGGGGCGCCGTGAACATGTGGTGCATCGGCGTGCGGGTCCCGGTCGCGGGGTCGCGCTCGAACATCGGGAACTGCTCGACCCAGGTGAAGGCGTGCGCCACCCGCGGCGCCAGCGCGAGACGCCGCACCAGGTCGAGGCGCACCCGGCCGAGGGCCGGCAGGACGACGCCCCCGGGACCCGCGCAGCCGACCACCGCGTCGCCATCCGCCAGGCCGAGGGCGCCGAAGACCGCCGGCCCAAGCGCCTTCGCGCCCGGCCCGCTCGCCGCCCCTCCCGCCTGCTTCGCCCACAGCAGGCCGGTGGCGCGCATCGTCTTCGCTTCCTCGGTGAGCTGGTCGAAGTCCTTGCGCGACAGCGCCGCGCCGCCCGGCACGACGATGACGCGCACCGTTTCGCCGCGGGCCACGGCCGCGCGGAGGAAGTCGCCGCTGGCCTCGCCGATGGCCTGCGTGACGTCGCGGATCTCGAGCCCGTAGCGCAGGTCGGGCTTGTCGGTCCCGTAGCGCGCCAGCGCGTCGTGATAGGCCATCCGCGGAAACGGCGCGGTGATGGTGTGCCCCGCCTCCGCCCACAGCGCCACCAGGAGCGTCTCGGTGATCGCGTAGATGTCTTCGGGACCGACGAACGACGCCTCGATGTCGATCTGGGTGAACTCGGGCTGCCGGTCGGCGCGCAGGTCCTCGTCGCGGAAGCACCGCGCGATCTGGAAGTAGCGGTCGAAGCCCGAGACCATGAGCAGCTGCTTGTACAGCTGCGGCGACTGCGGCAGCGCGTAGAACTCGCCCGGCTGCACCCGCGAGGGCACCAGGTAGTCGCGCGCCCCCTCGGGCGTGGGCTTGGTCAGGATCGGCGTCTCGATCTCGAGAAAGCCGAGCGCGCTGAGCACGCGGCGAGCGCATTGGAGCAGGCGGTGGCGCAGTTCCAGATTCCGATACAGCTCGGGGCGGCGAAGGTCGAGGTGCCGGTGGCGCAACCGCAGGTCCTCGGAGGCGAGCACCTCGCCCTTGCCCAGCGCCACGGGAATGGCCGGCGTCTGCGCCGGACCCGCGATGCGCACCGCGGTCCCGCGCACTTCGACGTCTCCGGTGGCCATCTCGGGGTTGGCCTGGCCCGCGGGCCGCGCGGCGACCACGCCGCTGACCAGCACTACGGTCTCGGGCGTCAGAGCCGAGGCCGCCTGGTAGGCTAGGCCGGCATCGGGCGCGAAGGCGACCTGAACGATCCCGTCACGATCCCGAAGATCGATGAAGACCAGCCCGCCCAGGTCGCGGCGGCGGTGTACCCACCCGCCCAGGCGCACGCTCTGGCCCGCGTGCGTGGCCCGCAGCTCCCCGCACCGATGGGTCCGCATCGTCGTCGCGCTCACCGCAGGAGTGTCGCTCCCCACCGCTTCCTCATCATGAAGGTGCCGAAGGCGAGGCCGCTCGCCCCGCCGCTGGTGTCCATCACCCAGTCCATCCACTCGAAGCCGCGGCCCGGGATCAGGTTCTCGTGCAGCTCGTCGAGCACCCCGAACACCGCCATCCCGAGCCATACCAGCATCAGCAGCCGGCCGCGCCACCCCGATGCGCACCAGGCGCGTGCGGTCAGCACGCCGAGCCCGAAGTACATGCAGAAGTGCGCCACCCAGTCGATTCGGAACCCGGGCATGGGCGGCAGGGTGTCGCCGGGCAGCGAGGTCAGCGTCAGCTGGAAGGCCAGCCAGCAGGCGACCGACCACCAGGCGCGCCGTTGGTTGACGACCGGAAGGGCGCCCGCGCCGGCGGGCGCGCTCATCCCTGCTCCGCCTCCCGCACCACGGCGGCGAAATCCTCCGGCGTCGCCGCCTTGAGGAGCCGCTCGCGCAGGTAGTCCCGCCGCACCAGTCGCGCGATCCGCGACAGCGCGCGCACCTGGTCGCCGGAGGCCGACTCCGGTCCCGCCACCAGGAAGAGCAGGCGGACCGGCTGGCCGTCCACGGCGCCATAGTCGATGGGCGCGGCGGTGCGACCAGCCACCAGTGCCAGCCCGGTCAGCGTGGGAGTGCGGGCGTGCGGAATCGCGATGCCGTGCCCGAAGCCCGTGGACTGGAGGTCCTCACGCTCGTTTACCGCTCGCAGCACGTCCCCGCTCTCGCCTCCGACGGTACTCACCAGGAGGCTCACGAGTTCGCGGAGCACGCTCGGCTTGTCCCGGGATTCGAGGGGGACCTTGATGCGATCGGCGGTGAGGAGCTGGCCCAGCAGCACTGCGGCGGAAGTTACTGTGGCATCTCGACTTGAGCAAGCAACACGCTTGGGGTAAGCTTCGTCCGATGCGTACCCTTGCCGCCCTCTCGCTGCTCGCCCTTCCGGCCAGCCGTGCCATGGCCCAGGCGGCGGTGGCCTCCGACCTGTGGCGCGTGGCGCAGGGCACCCTGGTGGTCCCGGCCGCCCTGTCAGACGATGGCGCCGCCCCGCTGTGGACGCCGGCCGTCCCGCTGGCGCCCGACCAGCGCTTCCGCTTCGGCATCGAGGCCATTCATGCGCCCGGGGAGATCGGCGTCGCCGGCGGCATCGCCGCCTTTGCGGTCAGGGCGAAGGGTGTCGGGGTCTTCACCTTCACGTACGGCCGCCTCGGCATCGGCGGCGTCGGCTACACCGAGACGAGCCCCGAGCTGGTCGGCGCCGCCATCGCGATCTACAACCAGACGGCGTCCATCGGCCTGACGCGGTCCTTCAGTCCGGCGCTGACCGGGGGCATCGCCCTGCGCTACCTGTCGGGTCAGCTCGCCTTCGCCCAACGCGAACAGTTCGGATTCGACGTCGGCGCGCAGTACGCCGGGATTCCGCACCTGCGCATCGGCGTGGCGACCCGGTTCTTCGATCCGACGTTCAGCAGCTCCGGCGACGCCGCGAGCTACAGCGCGGGCGCCGAATTCCGGACCGGCTCGTTCGACGCGGGCGGGGCCCGCGGCACGCTGGCCCTGCGCTACGGGGTCACCGCCGCGCCCGACGAGGGGGCGCAGCACCTCTTCTCCGCCGGCATCGCGCTGGGCACGGCGCTCACCCTCGACCTTGGCACCGCGCGCGAAGCCATCGCGAGCGACACCGTCTGGCGCACCTTGCTCGGCATCGGCATCGGCATGGGGCGCTACGTGGTGCGCATCGGAAGGGACGGCGGAGTGAACGGTTTCGGCGCGACCTACCGGTTCGGGCTGACGGCGGTGTTCAAATGAGAGGTGACAGAGGTGACAGAGGTGACGGAGGTGACGGACGGTTGAGGAGATCGAGGGAGGGGAAAGAGGGGGAGGATGCTGCTCACCCGGCACTCGGCACCCAGCACCCAACATCCATTCTCGGGATCACGCCGGCCGAAGCGCGAATCCGGATCGCCGAGTGGCTCCGCACCGAAGGGCAGCCCGCCTACCGCCTTTCGCAGATCCTGCCGAGGCTGTGGCAGCGGCCCGTGGCGAGCTGGTCCGACGCCACCGAGCTGCCGGCGGCGCTGCGCGCGCGGCTCGAAGCCGACTGGCCGCTGGCGCGACTGGCCCTGGGCGTCAGGCAGGAGTCGGTGGACGGCACCGTGAAGTATCTCTGGCGCCTCGCGGACGGCGAGGCTATCGAGTCGGTCCTGATCCCCGAGCGCGCGCGCCGGACGCTCTGCATCTCCTCGCAGGCCGGCTGCCCGCTGCGCTGCTCCTTCTGCGCCACCGGCACGATGGGACTGCATCGCAACCTGGAGGCCTGGGAGATCGCCGGCCAGGTGCGCGAGATGCTGCTGCTCCCGGAGCCGGCCAAGCCGACGAACGTCGTCTTCATGGGGATGGGGGAGCCGCTCCTCAACTGGCCGGCGGTGAGCGCCGCGCTGACGATCCTGAACGCTCCCGAGGGGCTGGGAATCGGCGCGCGCCACATCACGGTGTCGACGGTCGGGATCCTGCCCGGCATGGCCGAGCTGGCCCGGCGCCCCGAGCAGTTCCGTCTGGCCATCTCGCTGCACGCGCCGACCAGCGCGACGCGGCTGGGCCTGATGCCGATCGAGAAGCGCTACCGGCTGGCCGACGTGCTCGCCGCGGCAAAACAGTTCAAGCGCCGCATCACCTTCGAGTACGTGCTGATCGAGGGCGTGAACGACCGGGACGAGGACGCGGCCGAGCTGGCGAAGCTGGCGAAGGAGAGTGGCGCGCTGGTCAACCTGCTGCCGCTGCATCCAGGCGGCGCGGGGTCACTCGCGCCCTCGCCCAAGCGCCGGATGCACGGCTTCGCCGCGGCATTGAAGCGGCGCGGCGTCGAGGCGGTGCTGCGGCGCAGCCGCGGCCTCGACATCGACGCCGCCTGCGGGCAGCTACGGCTGGCGAGCGAGCGCGGCGAAGTCCCGGCCGAGGCGCACGGTGACGTCGACCTGCCGCGCGGCGTCGGCGGCGGAACGCACCGAGCCGGCGCCTAACGCGCGCTGCACCCGCGTGCCGGCCGCGGCGTCGCCCCGGCGCACCAGGATCTGGGTCGAGTCGAGTGCCTGCGCGGTGTCGGACCCGTAGTAGACGACGTCGAGGCCCGCGTCGCGCAGCCGCCGCGTGGCCGCCCGGCCCGCGCCGACCGCCGCCGAAGCGTTCAACACCTCGACCTGCACGCGCTGCTGGTCGCCGGGGACGGGGCGCGCGAGCGCGGGCGCGGCGGCGGGGCGATTGCGGGTGACCCGGTACCAGGCGGCGTAGCCCCCCAGCCCGAGCCCCAGCGCGAGCATCACCAGGACGACTAGGCGTCCGCGGCCAGCCGGTTCCAGAACGCCCAGGTCTCCTTTCCGATCCGTTTGCCCGTTGCGACCAGGTGCCCGATGCGCTGCGCGGCCACTTCGCGCAGGACGGCTTCGAGCTCTCGCGGGACCCGGTCCGCCAGCGCCGCGGAGGCCTCGCGTTCGTGGTCGCGGCCCGGCTCGAGATAGTCGGCGAGGTAGAGCGCCTTCCCGACGTCGTCCCACCCGGTGAAGCCGACCGAGTGATACCGCACCGCGTTCAGCACCCCCTCATCCTTTTCGCCGTGGAGCGCGGCCGCGGCTGCCGCGGCAGGGCCGTGCCAGAGTTTGCGTGGCCACTCGCCCTGCGGGGCGTAGCGCGCGAGCACCGCGTCGTCGGCATCCCGCAGCGCGTCGTGAAGTGCCGCGGCCCGGATCCAGCGACCCACCTCCCCGCCGCCGAGAGCGCGGGTGCGGGCCCAGTCGTCCACCAGCGCCACCACGCGAAGGATGTGCTCGACGCGCCCGGGCGAGACGACGGCCCAGGGCGGGAGCATCAGCGCCAGGGCCCGGGGTTCGTCGGTCAACTGTCGGCCGCCAGCCGGGGATCGCTGTCCATCCCCTCCCCCAGGACCACGTTGTCGAGCAGCCGCTTCGTCCCGACGCGGATGGCAGCGACCAGGTAGCTCGCGGGCGTCGCGGCGTGGTTGGGGAGGAAGGTGTCGGGATCGACGACGTTGATGTAGTCGGTGGTGATCTGGCCCGCCGACTCCGCCGGCCCGAGGACGCGGTAGACGGCGGCCACCACCTGGCCCGCGCGACGCTCCCCCGCACGATGCGCATCGGCTCCCGCCGCCAGGGCGCGCGGCAGCGCCAGGGCGTGCTCGCGCTTCGCGGGATCGAGATATACGTTGCGCGAGCTGAGGGCCAGGCCGTCGGCGTCGCGCACCGTTGGGGCGGTGACGATCTCCACCGGGAGACTGAGGTCGCGGACCATGAAACGGACCAGCGCCGCCTGCTGGGCGTCCTTGCGGCCGAAGACCGCGACGGCGGGCTGCACGATGGCGAAGAGCTTCGCCACCACGGTGAGCACGCCGGCGAAATGCGTCGGCCGGATCGCGCCCTCCAGGATCGACCCGACCGGCCCCGGCGCCACCGTGATCCCGGGCGGGGCAGGAAACATCTGGTCCGCCTCCGGCACGAAGAGCAGGTCCACCCCCGCCTCCTCGGCGAGGGCGCGGTCGCGCGGCAGGTCGCGGGGGTAGGTGGCGAGATCCTCTGTCGGGGCGAACTGGAGCGGATTGACGAAGATGCTCATGACGACGAGGTCGGCGTGTCGCCGAGCTTCGTGGACCAGCGACAGGTGGCCGGCGTGGAGAAGACCCATCGTCGGAACGAAGGCGATGCGCCGGCCCGACGCCGACGCCTCACGCGCGGCGGCGCGCATCGCCGCAACATCGGACCGCTCGATCACGCGCGAAGGGTATGCGGGGTCGAGCCATCTCGCTAGCGTCCCCCTCATCCTTCGCGCCGCCCTGGCGGCCGCCCTGCCGCTCGTCCTCGCGGCCTCGCCCTCGCCCGCACAGGTCATTGAGGAAACGCAAGGACGTATCGACACCCTGCGCCTCCAGGCGCGCCGCGACTCCTGCGACGCGACCGTATTCTACGCGCTGGGGATCGCCCTGTTCAGCCGGCATCGCTATGACGCCGCCGACACCGCCTTCGCCCAGGCGGTCGCGATCGATCCGCGGATCGCCCAGGGCTATCTGGCGCTGGGCCTGGTCCAGGACGAGAACCGGAGCTACTGGAACCGGCTCCGCCGCGAGGGCCAGGAAGCTTACGACACCGAGCGCCGCCGGCGCATCGCCTTCGCGCGCAAGGCATTCCTCCTCGATCCGTTCGTGGATATCCGGCTCCTCATCGCGACGCCGTATATCGAGGCCTGGCCCTACCTCGAGACCCAGCTCAAGGTCACCACGATCCGCTTCCCGCTCGACTCGGTCGCCCCGGGGCTGCTCTGGGTCCACGCGCTGGTGGCGGCACGCACCAGCCGGTATCGCGAGGCCATCGCCGACGCCGAAGCGCTGCTGCGCGTGAGCCAGGCCATCGAGTCAAGCGACTCCATCCGCGCGATTCCGTTGCGGACCAACGAATTCCGCTACATGCTCGCCGCCCTGCGCCAGCGCAGCCGGGACATCCGCGAGGCGGTGCGCCTCTACCAGGAGGTCGTCGCCAACGACCTCGGCAACTACATGGCCCACGCCCAACTGGCCCGCATGCTGGAGGCGGACAGCAACTGGACGGCGGCGCTGCGCGAGCGCCAGGCGGCGGTGGATGCCAACCCCGATGACCACACCCTGCTGGTGGACCTCGCCATCACGCGCTCCCGAGCCGGCGACTGGCCCGGCGCCGAGGAGGCCCTGCTCCAGGCCCGCCGGATGAACCTGCGGGACGCCCGCGTCCTGTACCAGCTCGGTATCACCCAGCAACAGCTCGGCAAGCGGGACGAGGCGCGCCACAGCCTGGAGACCTACCTCGCCATCGCGCCGCGGGGCCAGGTCACCGCCATCGAGGACGCACGCCGCCGGCTCGGCCAGCTCGGAGGGTAATCCAGTGACACCTACCAGACGCGTCGACTACACGCGAAGGGCATGGGGGATGGTGCTCAGTGCCCTTTTCACCACGACCCCCGCGGCGGCCCAGAGCGTGCGCATCGACGTCCCGGTGTCGGAGCTCGAGGCGCGGGCTCAGCGCGACTCCTGCGACGCGGCCGCCCTGTACAATCTCGCGGTCGGCCAGCTCAGCCAGAACCGGTTCGACTTGGCGGATTCGACGCTCCAGCGGGCCGTCGCGCTCGACCCGCAGTTTGCCGTTGCGTACTTCGCCATGGCTCTGGTGCAGGACCGCAACGACCGCTTCTGGGACCGGTTGCGCCGCTCGGGCGGCGACAGCGCCGTGGTCCGCGAGGCCCGCCGGCGCCTGGCCTTCGAGCGCAAGGCTTTCCTGCTCGATCCGTTCGTGGACGTCCGGCTGATGGGGAGCGTCTGGAAGCGCGGCTGGGTGTCCCTCGGCGCCACCAGCGCGTTCGAGCAGATGATCCAGGGCAACTATCCCCGCGCCTACGAGGAGTTCGACCGCGTCCTCCGGTACGTAACCGACCGCAACGGTCTCGACTCCATCTCGTCCGGATTGCTCTGGCTCCACGCCCTCGCCGCGGCGCGCACCGAGCACTACCCCGAAGCCATCGCGGACGGCGAGGCGCTGCTGCGCCAGAGCCTGGCCCACGAACACGACGACTCCACGCACACCCTGCCCCTGCGCACCAACGAGTACCGCTACATGCTGGCGGCGCTGCACCAGCGTGCGGCGCACCGTAACGATGCGGTACGGCTCTACCAGGAGGTCGTGAGCAACGACCTCGGCAACTACATGGCCCACGTCCAGCTGGCCCGGATCTACGAGGCTGAGCGCAACCGGCCCGAGGCCATCCGCGAACGCCAAGCCGCGCTGGATGCCAATCCCGAAGACCACACCCTGGTCTACGACCTCGGCGCCACGCTGGCCCGCGCCGGCCAGTGGCAACAGGCCGAGGAGACGCTGCGGCAGGCGCTCCAGATGCAGCCCCGTGACGCCCGCACCTCGTACACACTGGGCATCGTCTGCCAGCAGCTCGGCAAGGCCGAAGAGGCCCGCGCCGCATTCACGCAGTTTCTCGCCCTCGCCCCCTCCCGCTACAGCGCCCAGGTGAACGATGCCCGCCAACGCCTCGCCCAGCTCCCGTAGCGCACCCCACTGCCGGCGGGTCCAGGCGGTCCTGCTCGGCGCGTTGCTCCTCGGCGGCGGTGTGCGAGAGGCGTGCGCCCAGGGCTCGGCCTACGAGCAGCTCCAGACCTTCTCCGGTCTGCTGAGCCAGATCCGCCTCAACTATGTCGACTCGGTCACCACCCAGCACCTGGTGCGCGGGGCCATCGACGGCATGCTCGCTTCGCTCGACCCGCACAGCTACTTCCTCGCCGCCGACGACGCGTCGCGTCTGGACGCCTGGCGCTTGGGCCGACTCGCGGCCACCGGCGTGCTGGTCGAGGATGTGGACGGGGCCATCACCGTGCAGAGCGTCTATCCCGGCTCGCCGGCCGCGAGCGCGGGCATCGCCCCCGGCGACCGCATCCTGGCGGTCAACGATTCCGTCGTCGCCGGGCTCTCGGCTCCCGCGGTGCAGTCCCGCCTGGTGGGCGAGCGCGGTTCGCGGGTGCGGATCCTGCTGGAGCGCGGATCCCGCTTCGAGCCGGAGACGGTGTCCGTGCGGGTGAAGAACGAGGACATCCGCCCGGTGTCGGTCCCGGTCGCGCGCACGCTGCCCGGCGGCATCGGCTACGTCCGGCTCGACGAGTTCATGGCCGAATCGGGGCGCGAGCTGCAGCGGGCCATCGGGCGCGTCGTGCGCGGCGACCAGAAGCGCCTGATTCTCGACCTGCGGGGCAATCCCGGCGGCGTGGTCACGGCGGCGGTCGACATTGCGTCGCTGTTCTTCGCCCGGGACCGGGTGGTGTTCCGTGCCCGCGGCCGCCGCCGGGACGTCGCCCGCGACTACCTGACCGAGCACGACGGACCCTATCGCGACGTCCAGCTGGTGGTGCTCGTCGACGAGCACAGCGCGTCGGCGGCCGAGGCGTTGGCGGGCTCGCTCCAGGACCACGACCGCGCCCTCATCCTGGGGCGTCGCACCTTCGGCAAGGCGTTGATGCAGATGCCGTTCCTGGTGCCGCCGAACGCCGACGCGGTCTGGCTCACCGTCGGCTGGATTCTCACGCCCAGCGGTCGCCTCATCCAGCGACGCTACAAGGGGCTCAGCGCGGCCCAGTACTGGCAGATGGCCGGCCACGGCGGCGCGGCCGCGGACACGGTGGAGACCTACCACACCGATGGCGGCCGCACCGTCCGTGCCGGCGGCGGCATCCTCCCCGATTCGCTGCTGCCCGGACCGCCGTCACTGCCGGTCTGGTGGACCACCGCGGCCGACAGCGGCTACCTCACGGCCGTGGCCGACAGCGTCGCCCAGAGCCTGCGGTCCCAGAACCTCGACCAGGAGCGCTGGTATACATCGCCGGGGGAATGGACCGGCCGGCTGATCCCGCCGCTGCTGGCCCGCGCCCGCGCCCGCCTCGGCGTCCGCGGGCAGCTCGACAGCGCCGTCGAGGCACGCATGGCGCGCGCCCTCGCGGCCCGCGTGGCCATGGTGCTCTGGGGGAGCGACGCCGACGACGACCTCAGGCTGCGCAATGATGCCGACGTGGCGGCGGCGGTGGCGGTGTTTCCGAGACTGGATGCGATGCTGGCACGGCACTAGGACGTCAGAAGGAGTGCCCGTCGTCGGGGTACTTCCCTTCCCGGACTTCGGCGGCAAAGCTGCCCACCGCGCGTCGCACCTCGCCGGCGAGATCCGCGTACTTCTTCAGGAATTTCGGCTTGAAGGTGTCGTTGAGGCCCAGGAGATCGGGCAACACCAGCACCTGCCCATCGCAGGCGGCGCCCGCGCCGATGCCGATGGTCGGAATGGACAGCTGTTTCGACACCCGCTGGGCGAGGGCCGCGGGCACCAGCTCCAGCACGATCGCGAAACAGCCCGCGTCCTCGAGCGCCTTGGCATCGCGCTCCAGCCGTGCCGCCGCTTCGTCGGTCTTGCCCTGCACCTTGTAGCCACCCAGGGCGTGCACCGACTGCGGCGTCAGGCCGAGGTGCCCCATCACCGGAATGCCGGCGTCCACCAGCGCGCGGACGGTCGCGGCCACCGGCTGCCCGCCCTCGAGCTTCACCGCGTGCGCGCCCGTCTCCTTCATCACGCGCCCGCAGTTGCGTAGCGCCTCCTCGGTCGAGACCTGGTAGCTGAGGAAGGGCATGTCGACCACCAGCAGCGCCCGCCGCACGCCGCGCCGCACCGCCTTCGCGTGGTAGATCATCTGGTCCACCGTGGCCGAGAGGGTGGACGGCTCTCCGGCGATGACCTGGTTCACCGAGTCGCCGACCAGGATGACGTCCACGCCGCTCTCGTCCACCAGCCGGCCGAAGAGGGCGTCGTAGGCGGTGAGGGCCACGATCCGCTTGCCCGCCTGCTTCCAGGCGATCAGGTCCAGGGTCGTGACCACCTTGGAATCAGCCGACGGGGAGCTGGACATCGAGGACCTGCAGCTCGCGCTGCCAGAAATCGCGGTGAGGAAGCTCGGGATGCGGGATGGTGAGTCCGTTCTCGCGCACCGTGCGCGTCCCGTACAGCACGATGTCGCAGTCCAGGGTGCGCGGGCCCCAGCGCTCGCCGCGGACCCGGCCGGCCCGCTGCTCGATAGCGAGGAGGGCGTCGAGCAGGTCGCGGGGCTCGAGCGTCGTTTCCACCAGGACCATCTGGTTGAGAAAGGACGGCTGGTCCAGCGGCCCGAGGGGAGCGGTCTCCTCGACCGGCGAGGCCGCGAGGACGCGGGTGCGCGCCAGCCGCCCGATCGCGTCGCGCGCCCCGCGCAGCATGGCGTGGCGGTCCCCCAGGTTGGAGCCCAGCGCGATCGCAACGCGCTCAGGCGCCATCGCGCACGCGTTCGAGCACGACCTCGACCGACTCCAGCGGCCCCGGGATCGGCGCGTGGGGCTTGCGGGCCGCGACCCGGACCCTGGCCACGCCGTCGAGGGTGAGCACCGCCTGCGCGATGCGCTCGCACAGCCCCTCGAGCAGCTTGTGGTGGCTGTCGCCGACGCACCCCGCGACGGTCTGGTAGAGCGAGCGGTAGTCGAGGCGCATCCCCGGCGCATCCGACTCGCCGACCCGGCGCAGCGAGAGGAAGGCGGTGACGTCCAGCTCGAGGGGCTGGGGGAACTTCTCCTCGTGCGGCAGCAGGCCGACCAGCGTGTGAAACCGCATGCCGCGCAGCGTGATCGCGTCGACCATGGTCGGCAAGGGGCCCGTCACAGGGTGATCTGGATGCCGGTGGTGAACGTGGTGTCCAGTTTCTTGAAGGCGGTGCCGGCGAGCATGGCGCTTCTCCTGCGATGTGCGGACACGGTGCGCAACGCCGAAGGTTATGCGCTCACAAACCGCCGCGCCACTTCGCCGAGCTGGACCGACACCGCCGAGAGCTCCTGCGCCGCGCGCTCGAGCTGGGCGAGCGCGGTCGCCTGGTCGCCGGCCCGGTCGGCGAGCTGCGCCGCCGAGGCCCGGTTGCGCGCCGAGATCTCGGTGGCGGAGCGCACCCGGCCGGCGAGACGGGCGAGGGCCTCGTCCTGCGAGGCCGCCGTGGCCGCGATCCGGAGGGCGTGCTCCTCGGCTTCGGCGGTAGCCCGGACGATGGCGTCGAGCGCGCGCAGCGCCTCGGCCGACAGCTCCTCGACGCCGCCGACCGCCTGCTCGCCCCGCAGCATGGTGACGGCCACCTGGGTCATCTGTTTCTGGATCGCGCCCACCAGGCCGCCGACTTCGCTCGCCGCGGTCGCGCTCTGCTCGGCCAGCCGCCGCACCTCGCCGGCCACCACGGCGAAGCCGCGGCCCTGCGCGCCCGCCCGCGCGGCCTCGATGGCCGCGTTCAGCGCGAGCAGGTTGGTCTGGTCGGCGATGTCGCGGATCAGGCCGATGAAGTCGGTGATGCGCCGCGTCACGGTGACCAGGGAACGCACCTGCTCCGAGCTTTCGCCCACGAAGCCCTTGAACTCGACCAGCCGCTGCACGGCGCCGCCGATGGTCGCCCGGTTGCCCGTCGCCGTGTCGCTCGCCTCGCTGCTGCGCTCGGCCGCCTCGCGCCCATCGGCGGCCACGCGCCGCGCCGCCTCGGTGATGACCTCGGTGGCCTCGAGGTTCTCCTGCACCTGGCGCTCCTGCTCGGTGGCCGTCTCCTCGATCGCCTCGGCCTGCCGCGCCGTCATGGCCCCGCCGCGCCGCAGCGCCTCGACACTCTGCGCCACCGCCCGCACCTCGCCGCCGATCTGCTCCACCATCTGCATCAGCGGCTCGCGCAAGTTGGCGATGTGCATCGCGGAGGAGATCTGGGTGGCGAGCGTCTGGGCGAGCGACTGCGCCTGCGGGCCGTAGACGTTGCGCTTGCGGTGCTCGAGCTCCAGCGTGCCGATCGTCTGCTCGCCGAAGCGCAGCGGCAGGATCAGGATACTCTGCGCCCAGTCGCGCGGCGTGGTGATGCGGGCGTCGTGCTGGGCGTCCCGGATGAGCAGGGGCTGGCCGGTCTGGAGAACGTCGCTGCGGAGCAGGTCGATGTCACCGGGCGGCTCGACCTGCGCCCAGGGCCCTCCCGCGTTGCGATAGACGCGCTCGGTGCGCCCGGCGCTGCGGCGGTAGATCCGGAAGTCGCTCCATTCCACGAGCCGGTTGGCGAGCTGCCCGATGCGCTCCAGGGCGTCGCCCAGCGCCAGGTCGGCGGTCACCGCCATGTCCACCGCCAGCACCTTGGTGCGCTCTTCGGCGGCGATGGCTTCCTCGAGGAGGCGCTTGGCCATCCAGCCCGCGAAGCCGATCATCGCGGCCACGAAGGGCCAGCTGCGGGCCTCGAGGGTATCGACGGCGATCATCACGCCGCACATGCCGAGCACGCTGGCGAAATAGCCGATGACCTCGTAGCGCAGCACCAGCGAGGCCTCGTCGCGGGTGAGCTTGCCGCGCAGCGCCAGGGTGAAGTAGAAGAGCAGACGCGCGAGCACGAAGTACGCGACCACGAAGAAGGCGAGCGCCGGCACCAGCTCGACCCCCAGCTCGTGCCCGGCGAGCCCCAGGCCCTGGAGCATCACCGCGTAGAGCCCGAAGGCGGCGGCGAGAGCGATGACCTCGCGTCCGCCGTTGATCGCCGCCGCGCGCCATGACTTGCGCAGCCATCCCCAGTCGCCCGCCAGCGCCCCGCCCGCGAGCGCGAGGCTCACGGGAACCGGGCCGAAGAGCAGGCTGGCGGTCAGGCCGACAAAGCTGGTGAAGGAGAGGTACGAGTACTTGGAGAGCGGGACCACGAACCGCCGGAGCACGGTGACCACCGCCGTGATGGCCATGATCACCGGCCACGCGCTGACCGCGGGCGGCATCAGCGCGATTTCGCTGACGAGCACCAGGCCGCCGGCGACGGCGATCAGTCCCGGGTACGCGGCGACGACGCCGTCGACGCGCGGCAGCCACGACCTCCAGGCGATGCCGTTCATGCGGCGCTGCGCACCACGTCCATCGCGTCGCGCACGCTCCGCAGCCAGGCGAGCGCCGGTCCCGCCCCGGCCCGCATCCGCTCGACCAGCGCGCTGCCGATCACGACGCCGTCGGCCCGCGCCGCGACGTCGGCCGCCTGCGACGGCTCGGTGATCCCGAACCCCACCGCCACCGGGAGGGTGGTCACGGCGCGAATCGCGGCGATCCGGTCCGCCAGCACCCCGCTCCCCCGCTCCCCCGCTCCCCCGCTCCCCCGTCCGGTCACTCCCAATCGCGCGACCAGATACACGAACCCTTCGCTGGCCGCGGCGATGACGCGCAGCCGCTCCGGCGTGGTCGTCGGCGCCACCAGCCGCACCAGGGGCAGGCCGCTGGACCGGAGCTCGGTCTCGACGGCGGGATCCGCCCCCACCGGCAGGTCGGTCACCAGGATGCCCGCGGCGCCGGCCTGGTGGGCGCGAGCGGCGAAGCGTCGCGCGCCGAAAGCGAGGATCGGGTTGAGGTAGGAGAACAGGATGACCGGCAGCGCGGGGCGCGCCGCCTCGAGGCCGTCGAGCACGGCCGCCAGCGTGGTCCCGCCCGCCAGCGCGGCATGGCTGGACCCCTGGATCACCGGGCCGTCGGCCACCGGGTCGCTCCACGGCACGCCGAGTTCCACGAAGTCGGCGCCCGCCGCCCCGGCCCCGGCCAGGAAGGCGCCGGTCGCGCCGGCATCGGGAAACCCCGCGGTGATGTAGGGAATCAGTGCGGCGCCGCCGCGCGAGCGTACCGCGGCCCAGCGCGCCTCGAGCGACCCGTCAGACAAAGTAGTCGGAGACCCGCACCCCGTACTTGTCGGGGTTGGTGACCTTGATGATCGAGCGCATGAACACGCCCTCGGCGCTCCGCTCCGCCAGGTCCGCGGTGAAACCCGGATGGATGAGCGTCCCCGACTGGTCCGAGATGATCCGCACCAGCGGGCGGTGGACGAACTCGACGTTGGGATTCGCCCCCTGGACCAGCGCCAGCTCGTAGTTGTCGAGGATCACGAGCGTGCCCGCCGGGTAGACGCCGATCAGGTTGATGAACGCCTTGACGAGCACCGGCTCGTAGCCGCGGCGGGGATTCTCCCACATCTCGCGCAGCACCTCGTCGGGCTGGAGTGGCGCCGTCTGATAGGTGCGCCGGCTGGTGGCGGCGTCGAAGCCGTCGGCCACGGCGATGATCTTGGAGAAGATCGACATCCGCCGCGGGCGCACCGACTTCGGGTAGCCCGTGAGATCGACCTTCATGTGGTGCTCGTACGTCCCGATCATCGAGCGGTACGGGATTTCGCCGTAGCCGCGCAGCCCGAACAGCGTGAGCACCCCGAGCCAGGGGTGGGCCTGCATGATGCGCCACTCCTCGTCGCTGAGGCTGCCGTCCTTGTTCAGCACCTCCAGCGGGACCCGGCTCTTCCCCACGTCGTGGAAGAGCGCCGCCATGCCGAGATCGTAGAGCTGGAGCTTGTTGAGCCCGATCTTCCGGCCCAGCGCGACGGAGAAGATGCAGACATTGACCGAGTGCGTGAAGGTGTAGTCGTCGTAATCGCGCAGGGTGGTGAGCCCGATGAGCGAGGTCTCGTCCGCCAGCACCTGGTCGACGATCGCCTGCACCGCGCGCTTCACCTTCTTCACGCTCGCGGTGCGGCCCATCCGGACCGAGTTGATGACCTCCTTGGTGACCGCGACCGACCGCTGGTAGGTGCGCTTGGACTGCTCCTTGACGCGCACATCGTCCTCGACGGCGCCTTCCGCCTCGAACGGCGGCTCGACCACGATGTGCGAGACGTCGGCCTCGCGCAGCCGGCCGGTGAGCTCGTAGAAGCGGTTGGACGTCTGGTCCCGGGCCGCGGTGGTGAGGAGGAGCGAGAGGAACGAGGTCCACTCGCGCCGGTCGATCCCCTGCTCGCCGCGCACCACGCCGATCCCGATCGTCCGCAGCACCGAGAGGACGTGCGAGAACGAGGCGTAGTTGTCGAGGTCGAGGCGCAGGCGGGTCGAGTTCACGAAGATGAACTCGCCGGTCACGCGGACCTCGATCTCCTGCTCCTTCTCGATGATCTGGTCGGCCGTGACGACCAGGTCGTCGAGGGCCTTCTGCACCACCGGGTTCTCGAGCGGATAGAGCTTGAGCGAGCGCAGCGCCGTGTAGAGGTGCACCAGGAACTCGCGCCCCACGACGCGCAGGTACACGTCGGAGGTCTGCATCGAGCCGATGTTGCTCTGCCGGGGCGTCTCGGGGGCGCTCATGCGGGCAGCTCGCCGGCGCGGGTCATCGACGAAGAGCGGTCGCCGCGCAGGGCGCGCGCGACGGCGTTCTTGACCAGCGGCTCCTTGTCCTGGAGCGCCTGCTGCAGGCAGTCGCGGGCCTTCTGGGAGCCGATGCGACCCAGGGCCATCGCCGCGCAGGCCCGCGTCTCGGGGTCCTCTTTCCGCTTGAGGAATCCGCCGCTGTTGAGGATGCCGTCGAGCATCTCCACGCCCGGCTCGCCGACCAGCGAGCCGTAGGCCTCGAAGAACGCCATCTTCTCGGTGAGGTCGGCCTGCCGGACCGACTTGCCCTGGACCACCGCCGTGATCTTCGGCAGCGCCGAGCGCGACTTGTGCTGGGCCACGACCCGCACCGAGGCGATGCGCACCTCCCGGTCGACGTCGTCGAGCCCCTTCTCGAGCGCCTGGACCGCCGCCGGCGACGCGATCTCGGCCAGCGCGGTGACGACCGCGGCCCGCACCAGGGGCTCGGGGTGGGACATCGCCTGCGCCAGCGCGGGCACGGCGGGCGCCAGCTTGAGCTTCCCCGACACCCGCACCGCCGCGATCACCGAGTTCGGGTCCTTGGACTGGATCGCCGCGACCACCGTGCTCGCGTTGGACATCGCCAGGCGCTGGACCGACACCTCGACGATGTCACGCACCCGCGCGCTGGTGAGCTTGGGCAGCCAGCTGAAGAGCGTCGGAAGGGCCTCGGGGCGCAGCTCGCTGAACAGCTCGGTCAGCTCCTCGGGCGTGGTGTGGGCCGCGGCTTCGTCGATCGACTGCAGCAACTGCGACAGCGACTGCTCCTCGGAGAGGCGGGCCGGCAGCTTGGTGAGCGCCTCGCGATGTTCGGGCAGCAGCTCCCGGGCGCGCTGGACCACGGCCCGGCATTCGCGCAGCACGTAGGCGACCGACGCGAAGTCGGAGGCGCCGAGCAGGTACGGCATGAAGCTCTCGAGGATCGCGATGAGCTCGGTGCGGACCGTGGCGTACGGCTGGAGCTCCATGACGTCGAACAGCATCGCCAGGACGTTGCGGCGGATGTCCTGCGAGTACTCCTCCTGCACCGCGCCGCGCAGGAACTCGACCTCGCGCTCGTCGAGGAAGTAGAGCGTCGTGTCGAAGTCCTCGGTGCGCACCACCCCCGCCCGGGGCCGCGGCTCCTCCTCGCTCTCCTCCTCGGCCGCCGTGATGACCGGGCCGCCGGGCTGCGGCGGGGACCCGACCTCGCTCGCCACGCCGGCGCGCACCGCCGAGGGCGCCGTGCCGGGCGCCTTGACGTCGCTGGCCGTGGGCAGCGACGCCAGGCCGTCGGTCACCAGGTCCTGGAAGACGTACTGGACGAGCTGGAAGTCCTTCTCCCACAGCAGCGTCAACAGGTCGTCGTTGTCCTCGGCCTGGAGCGCGCGGGCGCGCTGCACCACGTCGAGGACACCGAAGATCTCGGCCTCCTCCACGCCGCGCCGGAGGGTGATCTGCCGGACGCCGTCCTTGTAGAAGACCCAGGAGAGCGATTCGCTGCGGCTCGGCTGGGAGTAGACGACGTGACCCTCCCACCGCATCTCGCCCTCGGTGATGTCGAGGACCAGGTCGTCGGTCGCCTCCCACAGGCGGCGGAGGGCGCCCTGGAGCGTTTCCAGGGACCTCTGGTAGACGGGATTGTTCGGCAGGTAGAGCTGGTGCGCGCGCAGGGCCTTGGTGAGGAACTGGATCAGCTCCTCGACCTGGGCCGGCGGGAGCGCCAACTCCTGTTCCTGGCTCGCACCTTCCGTCACGCGCCCACTCCCTCGCGCGCGGCCACGGCGGCGACATCCTTGTCGCCGCGGCCGCTCAGGTTGACCACGATCGCCCGCCCCCTGGCCCACCCCTGCGCCTGGGCGAGCACCCAGGCGAACGCGTGCGCCGTCTCCAGCGCCGGGATGATCCCCTCGAGCCGCGCCAGCCGCGCGAAGGCCGCCAGCGCGTCCTCGTCGGTCACCGCCACGTAGCGCGCCCGTCCGCGATCCCGGAGGTCGGCGTGCTCCGGTCCGACGCCGGGATAGTCGAGGCCGGCCGAAACCGAGTGGGCCTCCAGCACCTGGCCGTCGTCGTCCTGCAGAAGGTAGCTGTAGGCGCCGTGCAGCACGCCCGGCCGCCCGCGCGAGAGCGAGGCTGACTGCCGGCCCGAGTCGAGTCCTTCGCCGGCGGCTTCGACGCCGATCAGCTCGACGCTCGCGTCGTCAAGGAACGGATGAAAGATGCCCATCGCGTTGGATCCGCCGCCGACGCAGGCCACGACCGCATCGGGCAGCCGCCCCAGCCGCTCGAGGCACTGCGCGCGCGCTTCCCGGCCGATCACCGACTGAAGGTCGCGCACCAGCCGCGGATAGGGGTCGGGCCCGACCACGGAGCCGATAATATAGTGCGTCGTCGGGGCATTGGTGACCCAGTCGCGGATCGCCTCGTTGGTCGCATCCTTGAGGGTCCGTGTGCCTGACGAGACCGGCACGACCCGCGCGCCCAGCAGGCGCATCCGGAAGACGTTGAGGGCCTGCCGCCGCATGTCCTCTTCGCCCATGTAGACGATGCACTGCAGATCGAACCGCGCGCACACCGTCGCGGTGGCCACGCCATGCTGGCCCGCGCCCGTCTCCGCGATAATCCGTGCCTTGCCCATTCGCCGGGCGAGCAGCACCTGGCCCAGCGCGTTGTTGATCTTGTGCGCGCCGGTGTGACAGAGGTCCTCCCGCTTGAGCAGCACGCGCCCGCCCACCTCGGCGCTGAGGCGGGGCGCCTCGGACAAGGGGGTCGGCCGGCCCACGTAGTCCTTGAGCAGCGCCTCGAACTCCGACGTGAACGACGGGTCCCTGGCGTACCGGTCCCACGCGCGCTCCAGCTCGTCGAGCGCGGCGATGAGCGTCTCGGGAACATAGCGCCCGCCGTACACACCGAAGCGACCCGCGGTCACGCCGGCAACTCTCCCCTCTGCCCTCTGCCCTGCCGGTTCACGCCCACCAGCGCCCGCATCGCCGCGGACGGATCGGCGGCGCCCGCGACCGCCGTTCCAACGAGCACCGCGTCGGCGCCGGCCGACGCCACGCGCTCGACGTCGGCCCGCGTGCGCAGCCCGCTCTCGGCCACCGCCATCACCCCGGCCGGCACACGCGGAAGCAGCGCCGCCTGGAGCCCGTCGTCCATCGCCAGTGTCTCCAGGTCGCGCGCGTTGACTCCAATCGCGGTGGGGCGCACCTGCATCGCCGCGTCGAGCTCGGCCGCCGAGTGCACCTCGATCAGGGTGGCGAGACCGACGTCGTGGGCCAAGGATGCCAGGTCCCGCAGCGTCCCGGCGGTGAGCGCGCGCACGATCAGCAGCACGGCCGACGCGCCGACCGCCCGGGCCTCGAGCACCTGGATCGGGTCCACGATGAAGTCCTTGCGCAGCGTCGGCAGACCGATCTCCCGCGCCACGTGCATGAGGTCCTCGAGACTGCCGCCGAACCGGCGTTCCTCCGTCAGGACCGAAATCGCCGCCGCCCCCGCCTCGGCGTAGCCCCGCGCCAGCACCACGGCGTCCGCCCCCTCGCGGATCGACCCCGCCGAGGGCGAGCGGCGCTTCACCTCGCCGATCACGGCCACCCGGGGACCGGCCAGCGCGGCGGCGAAGGACGGTGCCGGCTGGGCTCGCGCCGCCAGTCGCTCCCATTCGGAGCGCTCCGGCCCACGCACCGCCAGCCGCGCCGACGTCTCGGCGATCAGGGCCGTCAGGACTCCAGATTCTTGCGCTTCGGCTTTCATTCGGTTACCATGTCTTCGGCCTATCTTCGGGGGCCGGACGGCCCAAGCCAACCAGGGATGTGCGGATGCCTCTGACCAAGCGCCAGCGCGAGATCCTCGACTTTCTCACCGGCTACATCGATGAGAAGGGCTACGCCCCGAGTTTCGAGGAAATCGCCGACACCATGGGCTACGCCTCCCTGGCCACGGTGCACGAGCACCTTACCAATCTGGAGCGAAAAGGCGTCATCCGCCGCTCCTACAACGAGAGTCGCGGCCTCGAGGTGGTGAGCCGGCAGCGCAAGCCCGGCGTTGTCGACGTGCCCATGCTCGGCCTGGTCGCTGCCGGCATGCCCATCGAGGCTGTCGAGTCGACCGAGACGATGGCGCTTCCGGAAGAGATGCTTCCCGCCACCGGCCAGAGCTACGTCCTCAAGGTGCGGGGCAGCTCCATGGTCGACGAGCACATCGCCGACGGCGACTATATCGTCGTGCACAGCCGCTCCACCGCCCGCAACGGCGAGACGGTCGTCGCGCTGGTGGGCGGTTCGCACGCCACCGTCAAGAAACTCTACCGCGAGAGAAACGGCCGCGTCCGGCTCCAGCCTGCCAATGCGGCCATGGATCCCATCTGGGTCGACGAAAGCGACGTGCAGGTACAGGGCGTCGTGGTCGGGGTGATACGAAAATACTGAGGTAACTAGAGGTAACAGAGGTGACGGAGGACTCCCGCTTGTTACCTCTGTTACGTCTGTCACGTCTGACTTTCTCGCACCAAGCTCTCCAGTACCTCCAGCGCCGCCCCGTCGTCGATCGCCTTGCCGGCTTTGCCAACCGCGTCGGGCCAGCTCGGCGCCAGGCCCGCCACGACGAGCGCCGCCGCGGCGTTCAGCACCACTGCCGTCCGCCGCGGCCCACCGTCCCGACCCGCGAGAATCTCAAGGACCGTCACCGCGTTTTCCGCCGGTGTGCCGCCGGCCAGCGCTTCCGGAGACCCTCCCGCCAGTCCCAGCGTCTCCGGCTCGAGACTCCACCGGCGGACCTGGCCCGGCCTCACCTCCCACACATCGGTCGTGCCCGAGGGCCCGATCTCGTCCATCCCGGCGCGGGCATGGACCACGAGCGCCCACTCGCAGTCGAGATCGGAGAGCGCGTCAGCGATGAGCTGGGCCCGCGCGGCGTCGGCGACACCCACGACCTGGCGCCGCACACCGGCCGGGTTCGCCAGCGGTCCCAGCATGTTCATGATCGTGCCCACGCCCAACTCCCGGCGGATCGGCCCGACGTGGCGCATGGCGGGATGGAAGAGCGGCGCGAAGAGAAAGGTCATCCGGCAGCGCGCCAGCAGGTCGGCGGCGCGCGCCGGGGTGGGCGGAACCACGACGCCAAGGGCCTCGAGCACGTCGGCGCTTCCCGACTGCGACGTGAACGATCGGTTGCCGTGCTTGGCGACGCTCGCCCCCGCCCCGGCCGCGACGAAGGCCGCGGCCGTCGAGATATTGAAAGTCGTCACCTGGCCGCCACCGGTACCGCAGGTGTCCACCAGCGGTCCGTCGGTCTCCACTTCCACCTTCTGCATGGCGCCGCGCAGGGCGCGCACCGCGCCCACCACTTCCGGGGCCGTTTCGCCTTTGGCTCGCAGGCCCATGAGCATCGCGCTCATCTGCACGGGCGAGGCTTCGCCGCGCATGACCTGCGCGAACGCCTCCTGCGCGAGCGACGCGGTGAGATCTCGGCGCTCGGCGAGGTGCTGGATGGCGGAGGAAACCGCGTCGTTGGCGGGCATCGAGTGGGTGGCGCACGATAGTCGCGCCGAACGCGCTTTGTCAAATGCCACAACGACTTGCGCGCTTGAAAAGACCACTTTTCTCGGCTATTTTCCGGCGTGCCGGCAACGCATCCTATGCTCCTGCTCTTGCACTACGACGGGAGCGCGTTCGCCGGCTGGCAACGGCAGAAGTCGCACCGTACAGTCCAGGCCGAGCTCGAAGCCGCGCTGCAACGGCTGACGGGCTCGCGGCTCCCGGTGACGGGCGCCGGCCGGACCGACGCCGGGGTCCACGCGGTGGGCCAGGCGGCGGCCGCGGCGGTGCCCGCGAAGTGGCAGCCGGCCCGGCTGGTACGCGCCCTGAATGCCGTGCTCCCTTCCGATGTCTGGGTCGCTTCCGCCTGCCGCATGCAGCCGGGGTTCAACCCGCGGCGCGACGCGACCGAGCGCACCTACTGCTACCGTCTCGGTCTCGACCCTGGTGCGCGCTCGCCCTTCCGGCGGAGCTGGGAGTGGTCGCTGACACCACCGCTCGACGAAGCGCTCCTGGCTGACGCCGCGGCCTTGCTCGGCGGCACGCATGGCTTTCGCGCGCTCTCGGCCACCGGCCAGGAGCGCTCCCACTACCGCTGCACGGTGCACGAGGCGGTGTGGCAGCATCGCGAGGACGGGGCGGGTCTCGAGTTCTGGATTACCGCCGACCGCTTCCTGCACCACATGGTGCGTTTCCTGGTGGGGATGATGGTGGATGTCGCGCGCGAGCGGCGGCCGCTCGCCGACCTGGCCGCCCTGCTGGACGCCGACGACAACCAGGCGGCCTCGCCGCCGGCGCCGGGACAGGGGTTGTTCCTCGTCACCGTGAGGTATCCGGCGGAGTGCTACGCATGAGTGTGGGACGGGGGAACAGGGGGACGGGGGGACGGGAGAAGCTTCTCGCCGTGCTGCTCTTGGTCTGTTCCGTCTTTCTCTCCCCCTGTCCCACAGTCCCGCGCCTCTGGGCCCAGCGCACCCCCGACCCTATCGGCGGGCAGCGACGCACCGTGATCGGCACGGCGGCGGCCCGGATGGCCCCGGCCGTCGTCAACGTCAACGTGGTGCGCCGCCAGCGGACGCTGCCCCGCGACATCTTCGAGCAAATGCTGATCCCGCGCGGCTACGAACAGATCGTCGAGGGCCTGGGGACCGGCTTCCTGGTATCGAGCGACGGCCTGATCATCACCAACCAGCACGTGACGGCCGGCGCCGAGCAGATCATCGTCACGCTGCGCGACGGCAGGGACTTCCCGGCGCGACTCCTGGGCGAGGACGACCGGACCGACATCGCGGTGCTGCGGATCGACGCGAGCGGGCTGCCCACCGCGCCGATCGGACGCAGCCGCGCGCTCCAGATCGGCGACTGGCTCGTGGCGATCGGCAACCCGTATGGTTTCGTCCTCGGCAACACGGAGCCGAGTGTCACGGCGGGCGTGGTCAGCGCGCTGGGCCGGGACATCCTCCCCGGCAGCGACCAGGCCAGCATCTACGTGGACATGATCCAGACCGACGCGGCGATCAACCCGGGCAACTCGGGCGGGCCGCTGGTGAACGCCGACGGCGAAGTGATCGGCGTCAACACCTTCATCCTGTCGCAGTCGGGGGGCAGCGTCGGCCTGGGGTTCGCGATTCCGATCGAGCGGGCGATGCGCGTGGCGCGCGAGATCGCCGACAGCGGGCGGGTACGGCGGGGCTGGGTCGGGGTCGAGATCGCCGGCCCGGCGCCGGGCTCGAGCTGGCGGCACCAGAGCGGCGTGCCGGTCCGGCGCGTCGCGCCGGGCGGCCCCGGCGAGCGCGCCGGCATCCGCGAGAACGACGTGATCGACCGGATCGACGGCGCGCCGGTGCGGAACTTCCTCAGCTGGGAGAAGGCGTTGCTCGATCTTTCACCGGGCGACACCGTGCGACTGGCGCTGCGCCGGGGTGCCGGCACCCAGGACGCCGTCCTGCTCGCCACCGACCTCCCCTCGGCCAACGCCGAGCGGGTGAACCTGCGCGATCTCTCCCTCATCACGGTGACGCTGCCGATCCAGGCCGAGCGCCGGCTCGCCGTGGCGCGCGGCGCGCTGGTACTCCAGGCCGGCCCCTCGTGGCAGCGCACCCTCGGCCTCCAGCCCGGCGACGTCATCATCCAGATCAACAACTACACCATCAGCCAGGCCGAGCAGGTGGAACAGGTGATCCAGTACCTGCGCGGCAAGTCGGCGATGCGGTTCTTCTTCGCCCGCGGCGACCAGGTGGTTTCCGCCGACATGTGGGGCGCGCCATGAGCGGCGGCGAGCGCTACGTTTCGCCGCTCAACACGCGCTATGCGTCGGTGCCGATGCAGCAGCTCTTCGGCGAGCAGTCCCGCATCGGCCTCTGGCGGCGTCTGTGGATCGCCCTCGCCGAAGCCGAGCGCGAGGTGGGGATCGCCATCCCGGAGGCGGCGATCGCCGAAATGAAGCGCGCGGCCGACGACATCGATTTCGCCAAGGCGGCCGCCTTCGAGTCGCGCTTCCGCCATGACGTGATGGCGCACGTGCACACCTTCGGCGAGCAGGCCCCGGCGGCACGCCCCTGGATCCACCTCGGCGCCACCTCGGCGTACGTCACCGACAACGCCGACCTGGTGCTGATGCGCGACGCCCTCAAGCTGGTGCGGGCCCGGCTCGGCGCGGTGCTGCGCGCGCTCGCGGCTTTCGCCGAGCGCTATCGCGCCCTCCCGACGCTGGCCTACACGCACCTCCAGCCGGCGCAGCTCACCACCGTCGGCAAGCGGGCCACCCTGTGGATGCAGGACTTCGCCGCCGACGTGACGGAGATCGAGCACCGGCTGGAGACCCTCGCCTTCCTGGGGGCGAAGGGGACGACCGGCACCCAGGCGTCCTTCCTGGACCTGCTGGGGCGCGACCACGCGAAGGTGCGGCGGCTCGACCAGCTGGTCGCCGTGAAGATGGGTTTCCAGAAAGTCGTGCCGGTGAGCGGCCAGACCTACCCGCGCAAGACCGACGCGCAGGTCGTCAGCGCGCTGGCGCAAGTGGCGCACTCGGCGGCGAAGATGTCGGCCGACCTGCGCATCCTCCAGCACCTTGGCGAAGTGCTCGAGCCCTTCGGCAGCGAGCAGATCGGTTCCTCGGCGATGGCCTACAAGCGCAACCCGATGCGCGCCGAACGGATCGCGTCCCTGGCCCGCTACGTGATGCACCTCCCCGCCAATACCGAGGAGACCGCGGCCCAGCAGTGGTTCGAGCGCACGCTCGACGATTCCGCCAACCGGCGCATCGTGCTGCCGGAGGCCTTCCTGGCGGTCGACGCCATCCTGGTGCTGGCGGTGAACGTGACCGCGGGCCTGGAGGTGCGCGCGCCGGTGGTGCGCCGCCACGTGGTGCGCGAGCTGCCCTACATGGCCACCGAGCGCTGCCTGATGCTGGGCGTGCAGGCGGGCGGCGACCGGCAGGCGCTCCACGAGGTGATCCGGCGCCACAGCATGGAGGTCGCGCGGGCCATCGCCGAGGACGGCGCCGACAACGACCTGCTCGCGCGCCTCGCCGCCGATCCCGCGTTCCGGGGCGCGAAGATCGGCGAGGTGGCCGATGATCTCGATCCCCTGCACTTCGTGGGACGAGCGCCGGAGCAGGTGGACGAGTTCCTGCACGACGTGATCGATCCCCTTCTCTCGCGCCTCCCCGAGGCCCCGTCCGCCGAGGTCCGTGTATGACGGCCGTTCTGCACAGCGAGCTGCCCCTCCCCCTGGTGCGTCGCGGCAAGGTGCGCGAGGTCTATGCCGTGGACGACGCCCGCCTGCTCCTGGTCGCGAGCGATCGGATCAGCGCCTTCGACGTCGTGATGCGCGAGCCGGTGCCCGACAAGGGCGCGGTGCTGACGCAGATCAGCGCCTTCTGGTTCTCCACCCTCGCGGCCGCGGCGCCGCACCACTGCCTGGCGTCCGACACCGACGCGATCCTCGCGGCGGTGCCCGCGCTCGAGCCGCATCGCGAGCAGGTCGCGGGCCGCGCGATGCTGGTGGTGCGCACCGAGCCGGTCCTCTTCGAGTGCGTGGTCCGCGGCTACCTCTCGGGCAGCGCCTGGAAGGAGTACCGGCAAACCGGCACGCTGGCCGGCGAGGCGCTCCGCGCGGGACTGAGAGAATCCGAGCGGTTCGACCCGCCGGTTTTCAGTCCGGCGACCAAGGCCGACAGCGGGCACGACGAGAACGTCACCGTCGCGACCGTCGAAGGCGCGCTGGGCCCCGCGCTGGCCCGGCAGCTCCAGGATCGCTCCCTGTCGCTCTACCGCGAGGCCCAGGGCTTCGCCGCCGCGCGGGGCATCATCATCGCCGACACCAAGTTCGAGTTCGGGGTCGACGCGGCGGGGCGCCTCCTGCTCATCGACGAGGTCCTGACGCCCGACAGCTCGCGTTTCTGGCCGGCCGACCGCTACGCTCCGGGCGGCGCCCAGCCAAGCTTCGACAAGCAGCCGGTGCGCGACTATCTGGACGGCCTCAGGCGGGCGGGAAGCTGGAACGGCGAGGCGCCGCCCCCGCCGCTGCCCGACGCCGTGGTGCGCGCCACGACCGAGCGTTACCGTGACATCTTCCGCCGGCTGACCGGCGCCGCCCTCGAGGTCCGCTGATGCGCATCGCGCCCGAAGGTTGGCCGTTCATCAGGGTCGGCATCGCCCTCGAGGCGACGCTCCTCCTCATCTGGTGGGCCTGGCCGGGCTGGCCGGTGGTCCTCGTCGGGGTCGGCGCCCTGTTGCTGACGTGGCTCTTCATCTTCTTCCGCGACCCGGAGCGCGAAGGGCCCCGCGGCGACGGCCTGGTCATCTCGCCGGCCGACGGAAAGGTCATTTCCATCGCCCGCGTCGAGGAGCCCATGTATCTTCATGCAACCGTGACGCGGATCTCGATCTTCATGAACGTCTTCAACGTCCACGTCAACCGGTACCCGGTGGGCGGGGAGATCGAAATCGTGCACTACAATCCGGGTGAGTTCATGGTGGCGAGCCACGAGAAGGCATCGCTCCTCAACGAGCAGGCGTCGGTGGGCATCAAGGGCCGGCGCGGCCCGGTGCTGGTGCGCCAGATCGCCGGCTCGATCGCGCGCCGCATCGTGACCGACAGCTCGCCGGGCGAGCTGGCCCGGCAGGGGGCACGCATGGGGATGATCCGATTCGGCTCCCGCGTCGACCTCTTCGTGGCGGCCGAGGCCGCCGTGAAGGTCGCCCTCGGCGACCACGTGCGGGCCGGACTCACCGTTCTCGCGGAGCTCCCATGAACCCGCCACGGAACCGCACCGGGATGCGGCGCGCCATCGTCATCCTCCCCGGCGCCTTCACCTCCGGCAACCTGTTCTTCGGCATCTGGGCGATCGTCGAGGCGACGCGCGGCAACTTCGAGCACGCCGCCTGGTTCATCGTCGCCGGCGCGTTCATGGATGCGCTCGACGGGAGCGCGGCCCGCATGACGCGCACCGGCACCGCCTTCGGCGCCGAGCTCGATTCGCTGGTGGACGCCATCACCTTCGGCGTGGCGCCGGCCCTGCTGGTGTACTTCCACACCTTCCGCACCGGGGAGTGGGCCTGGCTGCTGAGCTTTCTCTTCATCCTCGCCGTCGTGCTGCGCCTGGCGCGCTTCAACGTCGAGCAGGCGGGCCACGCCAAGTCGCAGTTCTTCGGGCTCCCCTCGCCGGGCGCCGGCATCGCGCTCGCCACGTTCTGGCCCTTCGCGCAGACACCGTTCTACCAGCAGCACCTGGCCGCGACGATCAAGCAGCCGCTCGCCCTGGCCGTTCTCATGGTCTGCTCCTCGCTCCTGATGGTCAGCCACGTTCCCTATCCGGTCTGGCCCAAGCCCGGGGTGCGCTCGCCGAAGGGGCTGATCTCGCTGGCGGCGATGCTGGTCGCCATCGGCTGCACCCTCTACATCCCGGCCTACTTCATCTTCCCGTTCATGTTCGGGTACATCGTCTTCGGCCTGGGCCGCGCCGCCCTGCTCGGCTTCCTGGAGCGGCGGCCCGACCGGGAGCCGCTGCTCGACGAGGAGCAGGACGAGACCGGCCGATCGGTGGAGGACGACCTGAACCCCAAGCTCATTCCCTTCTCGCGGCCCCGGCGCCGCACCGGAGGTCCGCAGTGAAATCGTTCCTGGGCCGCGTCCGGGTGATGCCGCGCGCCGGCCTGCTCGATCCGCAGGGGCACGCGGTCGAGCACGCCCTGAGCTCGCTCGGCTTCGGCGGCGTCCAGCGGGTGAGAGTGGGGCGCACCCTCGAGATCGCCGTGCAGGCCGACAGCGAACAGCAGGTGCGCGAGCGCCTGCGCGAGATGTGCGAGAAGCTGGTCGCCAACCCGGTCACCGAGGACTTCACGATCGACGCCGTGGAGGCCGCCCCGTGAAGGTCGCCGTCATCCGCTTTCCGGGATCCAACTGCGACGCCGACGCGCTGCACGCGGCGACACTCGCCGGGCACGAGGCCTGGTTCGTCTGGCACCGCTCGGCCGACCTCGCCGGCGCCGATACCGTCATCCTCCCGGGCGGCTTCTCGTACGGCGACTACCTGCGCCCCGGCGCCATCGCCCGCTTCTCGCCCGTCATGCAGGCGGTCGCCGCGCACGCCCGGGCCGGCGGGAGCGTGCTCGGGATCTGCAACGGTTTCCAGATCCTCTGCGAGGCGCACCTCCTGCCGGGCCAGCTGGTCCGCAACGCCCAGCTCTCCTTCGTCTGCCGGGAAGTGACGGTACGCGTGGACAGCGACCAGACGCCGTTCACGAGCCGCTACCGGATCGGCCAGGAGCTCAGGATGCCGGTCGCCCATGGCGACGGGCGCTACGTCGCCGACGACGCCACCCTCGACGCCCTGGAGCGCGAGGGTCGCGTCGTCTTCCGCTATGTCGGCGGCAGCCCCAACGGCGCGCTGCGCGACATCGCCGCGATCCGTAACACCGACGGCAACGTCGTCGGGATGATGCCCCACCCCGAGCGCGCGGTCGAGCCGATCCTCGGCTCCACCGACGGGCTCGCGATGTTCGCTCTCGCGGGCGTGCCCGCGGGCGTTTCCTGAGGAGGCTTCCCATGCGTCCCATGCTCGCGCTGACCGCCGCCGCCCTCCTTGCGCTGCCGCTCCGGCTCGCCGCTCAGGAGCCGGCCCCCGCGCCCACGCCACCCCCGCCCCCGCCCCCGGCCGCCGAGCCGGCGCCCGCGGTGTTGCGACCCGGCATGTCCGAGGCCGAGGTGCGCGCCATCTGGGGCGACCCGGCGGTGGTGAAGCACAACAACGACTGGACGTTCCTGTTCTACCGCAACTACGAGGAGCACCGCGTCGGCTGGCTCGACGTCGTCTTTCTGCAGAACGGCCAGGTCGTGGACTGCATCGCGCGCGGCAGCGGCCACGCCTACGCGGGCCAGAGCAGCTCCCCGCCCGACCGCGTTCCGGGACCGACCCGTAGCGCGACGCCGGACGAGTCCACCTCGGGCGCCGTGACCGGCGTCCGGGTCAACCCCTGACCGGACGAGCCATGGCCGACGACATTCACAGGTCGAAGGGCGAAGAGGAGTACTTCGCGCGGATCGAGGCCGAACGCCTGGCCAAGCGGCGGGAGGCGGCATCGAAGGAGAAGGACGCCGAGGAACGCAAGGCGCACCTGGGCCGCTGCCCGGCGTGCGGCGGCCGGCTCAAGCCCGAGCAGTACCACGGCGTCACGGTGGACCGGTGCGGCGACTGCCACGGCATCTGGTTCGACGCCGGCGAGGCGGAGAGCCTCCTCGACAAGAACCCGGGCGCCCTGACCAGCTTCTTCGGCGATCTCATCGGCGGACTCGGCCCCGGAAAAAAGAAGGCATGAGGGCCCGCAGCCGCCCCGGCGAGCCGTCCATCACGCCGGAGCTGGTGCGCGCGCACGGCCTGAACGAGCGCGAGTACGCGGCGGCGCAGCGGGTCCTGGGACGCGAGCCGACGTTCTGTGAGTTGGGCATCTTCTCCGCGCTCTGGTCCGAGCACTGCTCCTACAAGCACAGCAAGCCCATCCTCCGGACGCTGCCGACCGAGGGCCCGCAGGTTCTCCAGGGCCCCGGCGAGAACGCCGGCGTGGTGCGCATCGGCCAGGGCTGGGCGGTCTGCTTCAAGATGGAATCGCACAATCACCCCTCGGCGGTCGAGCCCTACCAGGGCGCCGCGACCGGCGTGGGCGGCATCCTGCGCGACGTCTTCACCATGGGGGCCCGGCCCATCGCCCTGCTCGACTCGCTCCGCTTCGGCCCCCTCGACAGCCCGCGACAGCGCTATCTCTTCGGCGGCGTGGTGAGGGGCATCGGCGACTACGGCAACTGCGTCGGCGTGCCGACCGTGGCGGGCGACGTCGGCTTCGAGCCCTCGTACGAGGGGAACTGCCTCGTCAACGCGATGTGCGTCGGGCTGCTGCGCGAGGAGCAGCTGATGCGGGCGGTCGCCGCCGGCCCCGGGAACCCGATCATCTGCGTCGGCGCGCGGACCGGCCGCGACGGCATCCACGGCGCGGCGTTCGCTTCGGAGGAGCTGTCGGCCAGGAGCGAGGCCCGGCGCCCCCAGGTGCAGGTGGGCGACCCCTTCACCGAGAAGCTGCTGGTGGAAGCCTCGCTCGAGCTCATCGCCTCGGGGCACATCGTCGCGATCCAGGACATGGGCGCGGCCGGCCTCACCTCGAGCTCGGCCGAAATGGCGGCGCGCGGCGGCGTGGGCGTCGAAATCGACGCCGCGCTGGTGCCCATGCGCGAGGAGGGGATGACACCCTACGAGGTGCTGCTCTCCGAATCGCAGGAGCGGATGCTCGTCGTGGCGAAGAAGGGCCACGAGGACGCCGTCTGCGCGATCGCGCGGAAGTGGGAGCTGGAGACCGCGGTGATCGGGCGGGTCACCGCCGACGGCCTCTACCGCGTGATGTGGGGCGAGGACTGCGTGGCGGAGATTCCGGGGCGGGAGCTGGTCGAGGGGGTTCCGATGTACGCGCCGGAAGCGCGGGAGAGCGACGAGGCGCGGGCGCGACGCACGCGCCCGATCCCCGCGCTGGCCGAAAAGGGCCTCACCGACGCGCTCGAGGCGCTGCTCGACCGGCCGACCATCGCCTCCAAGCGATGGGTCACGGAGCAATACGACCAGAGCGTCCAGGCCTCGACGGTGCTGGGGCCCGGCGGCGACGGCGCGGTCATCAGAATCCGCGGCACCACGCTGGGCCTCGCCGTGACCAGTGGCTGTAACGCGCGCTACGTCTGGCTGGAGCCGTACGAGGGCGGCAAGGCGGCGGTGGCGGAGGCGGCCCGCAACATCGCCGTCACGGGCGCCCGCCCGCTCGCGGTCACCAACTGCCTCAACTTCGGCAACCCCGACAAGCCCGAGATCTTCTACCAGTTCCGCGAAGCCTGTCGCGGCATGGCCGATGCGTGCCGGGCCCTCGGGACGCCGATTACCGGCGGCAACGTGTCGCTCTACAACGAGAGCCCGCGAGGCGCGGTGATGCCTACCCCGATGATCGGCATGGTTGGCGTGCTGGCCGACGTCGCGCGTCGGGTCCCCGCCGCCTTCCGCGCCCCCGGCGACGTGATCGCGATTCTCGGCTCGACCGCGGGGGCGCTGGGTGGCTCGCAATACCTCTCCCACGTCACGGGCGACACCTTCGGCGCCCCGCCCCACGTGGACTTGGCCGCCGAGCGCGCGCTGGTCGAGCTGCTGGTGGCGGCCGCCGCCGACGGGCTCCTGGCATCGGCGCACGACGTGTCGGACGGCGGGCTCGCCGTGGCGCTCGCCGAGTGCGGGATGGGCGCGCTGCCGCCCCTGGGCTTCACGGCCGATCTCGGCGCATGCGCCCCCGCGCTCACGCCGGCGGCGCTGTGTTTCGGTGAGGACCAGGGCCGCGCGGTCGTGACCACGCGGCCGCCCGACGCCGGGGCCCTGGAGGCGCTGGCGGCCCGCCACGGGGTGCCCTGCCGGATCGTGGGCGCCGTCGGTGGGCCGCGTGGCACGGCGCGGATCGTCGCGGGGAGCGGCGCGATCGAGCGGCCGATCGCGGCGCTGGCCGCCGTGTACGAGGAAGCGATCCCGCGCCGCATGCGCGCCGCCCTCGCGGCGGCGGCGGGAGCCTAGCGATGTGCGGCATCGTCGGCATCGCCAACCACCCCGAGGCGGCACGGCTGGTCTACCTCGGCCTGTACGCGCTCCAGCATCGCGGCCAGGAAGCCGCGGGCATCGTCTCGGTGGACGACGCCGGCGTGGCGCGGACCCATCGCGGCATGGGCCTGGTCTCCGACGTCTTCACCGAGGACGTGGTCCGGAGCCTCGAGGGCACCGCCGCGATCGGCCATACCCGCTACAGCACGGCCGGATCGAGCATCCTGGCCAACACGCAGCCGATCCTGGTCCGCTACCGCCACGGCACGCTGGCGGTGGCGCACAATGGCAACCTGACCAACGCCGACGAGCTGCGGCGCGACCTGGTCGCGCGCGGCAGCCTCTTCCAGTCCACCATGGACACCGAGGCGATCGTCCACCTGATCGCGCGCTCCGAGCAGGAGGGCGTGGAGGCCCAGCTGCGCGAGGCGCTGCTGCGCCTCGAGGGCGCCTACTCGCTGCTGGTGACCGTCGGCCGCGTCCTCTTCGCCGTGGTGGACCCGCGCGGCTTCCGGCCGCTCCTGCTCGGCAAGGTGGGCGACTCGCCGGTCGTCGCCTCGGAGAGCTGCGCCCTCGACATCATCGGCGCCAAGTTCCAGTGCGAGATCGAGCCGGGGAGCATCGTCCGGATCGAGGGCGCGCGCGTGGACCACCTCGAGCCGTTGCCGCCGCGGCCCCTCACGCGCTGCGTCTTCGAGCTGGTCTACTTCTCGCGCCCCGACTCGACGGTGTTCGGCGAGAGCGTGGACCAGTATCGCCGCACCCTGGGCCGGCAGCTGGCGAAGGAACACCCCGCGCTGGGCGCCGACTGCGTCTTCTCGGTGCCCGATTCCTCCAACGCCGCTGCCCTCGGCTTCAGCGAGGAGGGCGGCGTCCGCCTCGAGCACGCGCTGATCCGCAACCACTACGTGGGGCGCACCTTCATCCACCCCGTGCAGGCGGGGCGCGACGCCCGGGTGCGCATCAAGTACAACGCGGTGCGCGAGATCATCGCGGGCAAGAGCGTCGTGGTGGTGGACGACTCGATCGTGCGGGGCACCACCAGCCGCGGGTTGGTGAGCATGATCCGCCAGGCCGGCGCCCGCGAGGTGCATTTCCGCGTCGCGTCGCCGCCCACCATCGGTCCCTGCTACTACGGGATCGACACGCCGACCCGCGAGGAGCTGATCGCCGCCACCCATTCGGTGGACGAGATCCGCCGCTACCTCGACGTCGACAGCCTGGGCTACCTCTCCCGCGAGGGGATGCTGCACGCCAGCGCGGGCGACCCCGGCCGCTTCTGCCATGCCTGCTTTTCCAACGAGTATCCGACCGCGATTCCCGCCGACCCCGCGAAGCTGCGGCTGGAAGCGGAGTCGGCGCGGGCGACCTAGCCGGTGCCGCGTCACGTCTACTTCTTCGGCGGCGGTCGTGCGGACGGCACGGCCGCCATGAAGTCCACGCTGGGCAGCAAGGGCGCCGGCCTCGCCGAGATGACCAACCTCGGCGCCCCCGTTCCCCCCGGCTTCACGATCTCCGCCGATCTCTGTATCGAGTACATCAAGACCCGCCATTACCCCGCCGCCCTGAAGGAAGAGGTGGCCGCGCACCTCCAGCGGGTCGAGGAGTTGTGCGGGCGGACCTTCGGCGCCACCAGCCGGCCGCTGCTGGTTTCGGTGCGCTCGGGGGCCGCCGTCTCGATGCCCGGCATGATGGATACCATCCTCAACCTCGGCATCAACGACGCGGTGGCGGCGGGCCTCGCCGCCGAGACCGGCAACCCAACCTTCGCCTACGACGCCTACCGGCGCCTGGTGCAGATGTACGGCGACGTGGTGCTGGGGATGAAGGGCCCGCGCAGCCCGTTTGAGGCCCTGCTCCACGCCCGGAAAGAGGCCCGCGGCGTCAAGCGGGACATCGACCTTCCGGCCGAGGATCTCCAGACACTGGTGGCCGACTTCAAGCGGGCCATCCACCACCAGACCGGTGAAGACTTCCCCGAGGCGCCGCAGGCCCAGCTCTGGGGCGCGATCGAGGCGGTCTGGCGCTCCTGGCTGGGGGACCGCGCCGTGTCGTACCGGCTGCTCAACGCCATCCCCGAGACCCTCGGCACCGCGGTCAGCGTGGTGGCCATGGTCTTCGGGAACATGGGCGAGGACTGCGGCACCGGCGTCGCCTTCACTCGCGATCCGTCGACCGGGGCGCGGGATTTCTTCGGTGAGTTCCTGGTCAACGCGCAGGGCGAGGACGTGGTCGCCGGGATCCGCACGCCGGAACCCATTGCGAAGATGGCCGAACGGTTTCCGGCGGCCTACACCCAGCTGGTCGAGACCAAGGACCGGCTGGAGCGGCACTACCGCGACATGCAGGACCTCGAGTTCACGGTCGAAAGCGGCAAGCTCTACCTGCTTCAGACCCGGACCGGGAAGCGCTCCGGCGCCGCGGCGGTGCGCATCGCGGTGGACATGGTGACCGAGGGCCTCATCACCGACGAGGAGGCCCTGCTGCGCGTCAGCCCCGACGCGGTCGAACAGATGATGCACCCGACGGTGGACCCGCACGCGCCCTGCACCGTGATCGTGACCGGCCTGCCGGCCTCACCCGGCGCCGCCGCGGGCCAGGTGGTGTTCGACGCGCAGGAGGCCTTCGCGTGGGCGGCCGAGGGCAAGGCGGTGATCCTGGTGCGCGCCGAGACGTCGCCCGAGGACATCCGCGGGATGGCCGCGGCGCGCGGCATCCTCACCGCGCGCGGCGGCATGACATCGCACGCGGCCGTGGTCGCGCGCGGGATGGGCAAGTGCTGTGTGGTGGGCGCCAGCGCGCTCGAGGTGGATCACGAGGCCGGCATCATGCGGACCGACGGCCACGCCGTCTCCCGCGGCGACTGGATCACCCTCGACGGCTCGACGGGACGCGTGATCGCCGGGCAGGTGCCGCTGGTCCGGCCTTCGATGAGCGACCATTTCGAGCGGTTCTTGCGCTGGGCCGACCGCTACCGCCGCCTGCGGGTGCGCGCCAACGCCGACACGCCCGCCGACGCGCAGCGGGCGCGGAGCTTCGGCGCCGAGGGGATCGGGCTCTGCCGCACCGAGCACATGTTCTTCGAGGCCGACCGGATCGAGTGGATCCGCAAGATGATCCTGGCCAAGGACGCCCCCGGCCGCAAGCGCGCGCTGGCCAAGCTCCTGCCGATGCAGCGCGGCGACTTCGAGGAGATCTTCACGGCCATGGACGGCCTCCCGGTGACGATCCGGCTGCTCGATCCTCCGCTGCACGAATTCCTGCCGCACGAGCCCGACGCGGTCGCCGCGCTGGCGAAGGACATGGGCGTCTCGGTGAAGCGGTTGGAAGCGATGGTCGAGTCACTGCGCGAGGCCAACCCGATGCTGGGCCACCGCGGCTGCCGCCTGGGCATCAGCTTCCCGGAGATCACCGAGATGCAGGCGCGGGCCATCTTCGAGGCGGCGGTGGCGGTCGCGAAGCAGGGCGTGAAGCCGGTGCCCGAGGTGATGATCCCCCTGGTGGCCGACGTCGCCGAGTTCCGCAATCAGGCGGAGATCGTGCGCCGCGTGGCCTCGGAGGTCTTCCTCAAGGCGCGCCTCGATGTGAGCTACCTCCTCGGCACCATGATCGAGCTGCCCCGCGCCTGCCTCACCGCCGACGAGATCGCGCAGGAAGCGGAGTTCTTCTCCTTCGGCACCAACGATCTGACGCAGACGACCTACGGTCTCTCGCGTGACGATGCGGGCCGGTTCCTGCCGATGTACGTGGACCACGGGATCCTGCCGCGCGATCCCTTCCAGGTGCTGGATCAGAAGGGCGTCGGCAAGCTGATGACCATCGCCATCGAGCTGGGCCGCAGGACGCGCAAGGATCTCAAGGTGGGGATCTGCGGCGAGCACGGCGGCGAGCCGTCGAGCGTGGTCTTCTGTCACACCGCGGGGATGACCTACGTCTCGTGCTCGCCCTTCCGCGTGCCGATCGCGCGGCTGGCCGCGGCGCAGGCCGCGCTCCTGGAGCGCGGCCTCGAGGACCGGACGGCGGCGGCGGTCTAGGTTTAGCTCGCGCCCATCATCTTCATCCCGAAGGCGGCGATGCCGGCACCGGCGCACAGGCCGATGAGGTAGTGGATCGTGGCCACCGTCCAGGCCTGGCCCTTCCCCGCCCGGCCCATGACCATCGCCCCGATGGCGATGATGGTGAGCCCCCAGATCTGGAGCGGCCCGATGCCGGCCAGGACGATTCGCATGAAGTTGCTCATGGTGGTCTCGGCCGGGAGAAAGACGTCGGCCCCCAGCGACACGAACGCGTCCCAGGGACCGGTGATCTTGTCTACCCCGCGCATCGTCAGCACGATGGCCGTCACGGTCTGCTGGATCAGCACGATCGGCCAGGCGTAGATCACGACGGTCATCATCTTCTTGTAGCTGGTCTCGCCGCCGAAGGCTGCCACCAGGCCGTACAGGATGGCCGCCGAGATCACCGCCAGCAGCAGCACGCCGACCGGCGTCAGCACCACGCCGATCAGGGCCTTGACCATGGAGGGCGGCGGCACCGTGATGCCCCGCTGCTCCAGAATGATCTGCTGCACGCGCGCCTGGAACGGACGTTGGAGCCAGTTCAGGACGATGGTGACGACGCTGACCGCGAGCCAGGGCGTCCAGAAGCTCGGCCGCTCCTGGAGCTCGGCGAACACCGCGCCGGGGCTGAACAGGACCCGTGCCAGGCGCGTGATATCGGACATCGCGGATCCGGCGGGAGCCGGGGTCGAGGCGGTGGGCGCGTTGGTCATGGAACCCGGGAGGTTGGAGTCGGGGCCCAATATACGGTTTGCACGCCGGACTGCCAGAAGGCTGAGGGCTGAAGGCTCATGGCTAAAGGCTGAATGGCGGAAATAAAACAAAGCCCCGGATTCCCCGGGGCTCTTGCTTTGCTGCCAGCCATCAGCCATCAGTGGAGGCGCGGGGAATCGAACCCCGGTCCGAGCACCGATCCGCAACCGCTTCTACGTGCGTAGCCTGCGATTCATGACGTCGTCATCCGCCGGTTCTCAGGCGACCTTCGGACAACCGAGCCTCGAGAAGATCTCGCCGCACGCGCCGAGGCGCCGCGTACGACCAGCCCGACTTTTCGATACCCTGGCGTCGCCTCAGGCGGGCTCCATCCAGGGCAGGTGCGGAAGGCTTACGCCTTACGCAGCCAGCGCGTAGTCCGCGTTGGCAGTTAGAACGTTCCCGAGGGTTTAACGAGGAACCCGAGGACCTCGGCACGCAGCGATCGCCCCACGACACCCGTCGAATCCAGGACGCCCCCGGACGATGTCTGCGCCTGAAGTCTAGCTGGCCTGGGCCCGGCTCGCCACGACCTGGTTGCGTCCCGCGCGCTTGGCGGTGTAAAGCGCCGTGTCCGCCGCGCCCATGAGGTTCTCGACCGCGCGGATGGGGGTCGGGTAGGAGGCGACACCCACGGAAATCGTGATGGCGCGCTCCTGCCCCTGGTGGCGGAACGGGGTGGCCTCGATCGTGGACCGCAGCCGTTCGGCGACCTCCGCGCCGGTCGCCGGGTCGGCCCCGGGGAGCCAGACGGCGAACTCCTCGCCGCCGATCCGGGCGGCGGTATCGAGCGGGCGGACCGCCTCGCGCAGCAGCCGCGCGATGTGACGCAGCGCCATGTCGCCGGTCGGGTGCCCGAAGGTGTCGTTCACCGACTTGAAGTGGTCGATGTCGATCACGATCAGCGAGGCTCGCTCGCCGACGTTGTTCCGCGAGATGAGCCGGTTGAGGACCCGCCGGTTGGCGAGGCCGGTCAGCTCGTCGGTGTCCGCCCGCCGGGCCGAGGTCGCGGCCAGGTACGCCGGGATGATCACCGGCCCGAACTTCCGCGCATCTTCGGAGAGCAGGGCCACCGCCTCTCTCGCCCCCATCGACGGGACGCCGAAGGCGAGGATCGCGCCGTAGACCGAGCCGCCCTGCGCCATCGGGATGCTGATGCCGCCGCCGGTGTAGCGCCGCCGGTCGCCGCGGCTGAGGGCGATGACCTTCTCGTCCGTCCCGCTCACCACCGGCAGGCCATCGGTGAGGGCGCGGCCCGCCTCGGAATCCAGTGACACCTCGACCCCCACCATACGGTTGTCGAGCCCGCCAGCCACCGTGGTGATGTAGGCCTGCGCCCCCGGCCGCTCGCGCATCACCAGCGCGCAGGGAAGCAACACGCGGGCGGCGCACCGCTCGACGAGGACGAAGGCCAGCGGTTCGAAGCTGGCATCGGCCGAGATGTTGGCGGCGATGTGGTTCGCGGTGTCGGACGCGAGGACGTCGTCCGGCATCGGCGGCACCACCGAGGACCCGGAGAAACGCAACGGGCGCCGCGCGACGAGCCATCCGCCGACGGCGCCGCCCAGCAGACCGGCGAGGAAAACGAGAACGAGGGAGATGCCGCTACACCGCTGCGAGCAGCGATTCCGTGCGGCCCTGGTACTCCGCGAACACCTGCTCGACGTCGGCCAGGCTCTCCACGTGCTGGAGCCTCACGCGCAGGTCGGCGCTGCCGGGGAGGCCGCGCGTGTACCAGCCCAGGTGCTTGCGGAATTCGCGGGCCACCCGCGGCGCGTCGCCCTCGATCGCGAGGGTCAGCCGGGCGTGGTCGAGCGCCGCCTCCAGCCGTTCGGCGGCATCGGGCACCGCTGGCGTCTCGCGCCCCTCGAGCAGCGCGCGGGCTCGACCGAAGATCCACGGATTGCCGAACGAGCCGCGCGCGATCATCGCTCCGGCGCAGCCGGTGTGCGCGCGCATGCGGACCACGGCCTCGGCGCTGACGAGGTCGCCGTTGCCGATCACCGGGATCTCCAGCGCCTCCACGACGCGCGCGATCTCGTCCCAGTCGGCCGCACCGCCGAACATCTGCGTCCGGCTGCGCGCGTGCAGCGTCAGGGCGCGGGCGCCCGCGTCCTGGCAGCGCAGCGCGATGCTGACCGGGTCGCGCGACTGCTCGTCCCACCCGGAGCGGATCTTCACCGTCACGGGCAGGTGCGTCACCGCCACGCACGCGCGGATGATGGTCTGCACCAGCGCCAGGTCCCGCAGGCACCCCGAGCCGCCGTTGCGCTTGACGACCTTCTTGACGGGACAGCCGAAGTTGATGTCCACGAAGTCGGGGGCGAAGTGCGCCGTGACCATCGCGGCGGCCTCGGCCATCCCGGCCGGGTACGACCCGAAAATCTGGATCCCGATCGGTCGCTCCTCGGCGTCGAACGCGGCCATCTCCATGGTCCGCTCGCTGCCCCGCCGCAGCCCCTCAGCCGAGAGAAACTCGGACACCACCACGTCCGCCCCGTACCGCCGGCACAGCAGGCGGTAGGGCCGCTCCGAGACGCCCGCCATGGGCGCGAGGAACAGCGGGAAGGCGTGGCCGCTCGTCGGGTACGGGAAGCGCATGGCGTCAAGCTAATCCCCGGCCCGCGGCCCGGCAACGCCGTTTGACCCCTCGCCCGCACGACGGTTAGCTTCTCCGCCATGCTGCTGCGCGAATTCTTCGCCGACGACGCGATCGCCCTCGACCTCCACGGTGAGACCAAGGAGCAGATCCTGCGCGAGCTGATCGGGCTGCTCCACCTGGACGAGAAGTCCGAGGCCACGCTCTTCAAGAAGCTGATGAGCCGCGAGGAGCTGGGCTCGACCGGCATCGAGCGGGGGTTCGCGATCCCGCACTCGCGCGCCCTGGTGGTCAACAAGCTGCGCGTCGCCTTCGGCCGGAAGGCCGAGGGCGTGGACTACAAGTCCATCGACGGCAAGCCGGCGCAGTTCTTCTTCCTGATCGTCGCCCCGCCCCTCGAGGTCTCCAACCAGTATCTCCCCGTCCTCGGCAAGATCGCCCAGTTCGCGAAGGAAACCGACGTGCCGAAGCGGCTGCTGGAGCTGCGGGGTCCGGGGGAGTTCCTGAAGCTGATCGAAGAAAAGGGCGTCTGAAGGCTGAAAGCTGAAGGCTGAAGGTTCAGCTTCCAGCCTTGGGCCTTCAGCTATTCCCACTCGATCGTCGCGGGCGGCTTGCTGCTCACGTCGTAGACCACGCGGTTCACCCCGGACACCTCGTTGGTGATCCGGGTCGCGATGCGGCCCAGCACCTCGTGCGGAAAGTGGTACCAGTCGGCCGTCATCCCGTCGAGGCTCGTGACGGCGCGCAGGGCGATCACGTTCGCGTAGGTCCGGAAATCCCCCATCACCCCCACCGAGCGCACCGGCAGCAGCACCGCGAAGGCCTGCCAGATCTGGTCGTAGAGCCCCGCTTCGCGGATCTCCTCCAGGTAGATCGCGTCGGCCTTCTGGAGCGTCGCCACCCGTTCGGCGTCCACCGGACCCAGGATCCGCACCGCGAGGCCGGGCCCGGGGAACGGGTGCCGGCGCACGATCTCCTCGGGCAGCCCCAGCTCGCGGCCCACCTGCCGGACCTCGTCCTTGAAGAGCTCCCGCAGCGGCTCGGTCAGGGCGAACGGCAGGTTGGGCCGCAGGCCGCCGACGTTGTGGTGCGTCTTGATGGTGACCGAAGGCCCGCCGCGCGGCGAGAAGCTCTCGATCACGTCGGGATAGAGCGTGCCCTGCACCAGGAAGCCGACGTCGCCGTCCACCTGCGCCGCGGCATCCTCGAAGACGTCGATGAAGGTGTGGCCGATAATGCGGCGCTTCTCCTCGGGGTCGTCCACGCCGGCCAGCTTGCCGAGAAAGCGCGAGGCCGCGTCCACCACCCGCAGGTCCGCGCCGAGCTCGTTCTGGAAGGTGCGCTCGACCTGGACGCGCTCGCCGGCACGCAGCAGGCCATGGTCCACGAAGATGCAGGTCAGGCGCTTCCCGATGGCGCGGTATACCAGCGCGGCGGCGACCGCCGAATCCACCCCCCCCGACAACCCGCAGATCGCGCGGCGCTCCCCGACCTGGGCGCGGATCGTCTGCACCGCGGTCTCGACGAAGTGCCCCGCCGTCCAGGTCGGCTTCGCCCCGCAGATCCGGAACAGGAAGTTGTGGATCAGCTCCGCGCCGCGCGGGGTGTGGGCGACCTCGGGATGGAACTGCACGCCGAAGAGCGGCCGCGTCCGGTGGCGGAAAGCCGCCATCGGCGCGTTGGCGCTGCGGGCCAGGCAGACGAACGATTCGGCCGCCAGCTCCACCCGGTCGCCGTGCGACGCCCAGACCGTGGTCCTGGTGCCGGGCGCGAAGCCGGCGAACAGGTCGTCGCTCAGCGCGACCTCGATTTCCGCCCGGCCGTACTCCCGTTCCCCCGACGGGCTTACCGTGCCCCCGGTGAGATGCGCCATCAGCTGCATGCCGTAACACACGCCGAGCACCGGCACGCCGAGATCGAAGACCTTCGCGTCGGTGGCCGGCGCGCCGTCATCGTAGACCGAGTTGGGTCCGCCCGAGAGGATGATCCCCGCCGGCTTGAAGGCGGCGATCCACTCCAGATCGCGCGTCGGGGGATGGATCTCGCAATAGACGTGGGCCTCGCGCACCCGCCGGGCGATCAACTGGGTGAACTGGGACCCGAAATCGATGATGAGGACGCGCTGCGCCTCGTTCACCCGACTCGCTCGCCCGTCCCGCTCGCCCACTCGGGCACCAGCGTCTCCCCGCGCATCAGGTCCTCCGGCGTTTCGCGCGAGCGGATGACGGCGAACCGACCGTCGTCCACCAGGACCTCAGGGGGCCGGGGCCGGGCGTTGTACGTCGAGGTCATGACGAAGCCGTAGGCGCCCGCGCCGTTGACGGCGAGCAGATCGCCCTGGGCGAGCTCCGGGAGGTCCCGGTCGAGGGCGAAGAAATCGCCGCTCTCGCAGATCGGTCCCACCACGTCGTACGACACCCGCGGGCGGCCATTCCCGCCGTCCACCTCGATGTCGTGCCAGGCCTGGTAGTGGCTGGGCCGGATCAGGTCGGTCATCCCGGCGTCGATCACGGCGATCATGCGCCCGCCCGATCGCTTGCGGTACAACACCCGTGTCAGGAGGGTGCCCGAGTTGCCGACGATGAACCGGCCCGGCTCGACGATGAGCGTCAGCCGCGACGCGGCGACGTGGGGCAGCACCGCATCGGCATAGTCCTGCACGTCCAGCGGCGCGTCGCTGTCGCGATAGCGGATGCCCAGGCCGCCGCCCAGGTCCAGCCGCGTGAGGGTGTCGATCCCCGCCTTGCGGATGCCGTCCACCAGCTCCAGGACCTTGATCACCGCCTCGACGAACGGCGCGGCTTCCTTGATCCCGGACCCGATGTGCATGGCGACGCCGGTCAGCGCGAGGCCGGGCATGCGGGAGGCACGGATGGCCAGGGCCAGCGCCTCGTCGTAGGGGATCCCGAACTTCTTCCCCTTCATCCCGGTGGCGGTGTAGGGATGCACGTCCACCAGGACCTCGGGATTCACGCGGACCGCGACCGGCGCGACGCGGCCCTGGCCGTGGGCGAGGCTGGCGAGGACATCCATCTCCTCCTCGGACTCGACGTTGATCATCCCCACGCCGGCCGCGAGCGCCGCCTGCATCTCGTCCGGCGTCTTGCCCACGCCGCTGAAGACCACGTCGGACCCGCGGAAGCCGGCGGCGAGGGCCCGCGCCAGCTCCCCCGACGAGACGATGTCGACGCCGGCGCCGAGGGACTGCAGCAGCGCGAGAATAGCGAGATTGCCGTTGGCCTTGACGGAGTAGCAGATGCGATGCGGCACCGGCGCGAGCGCTTGCTCCAGCGCCCGGTACTGGGCACGGATCGCGCTGACGCTGTAGACGTAGACCGGGGTGCCCGCGGCTTCGGCGATGCGCGCGAGGCGTACGCCGTCGACGCTCAGTACGCCTTGGCCCACACCGCTTCGTCCTGGGCGGCCTTGCCGCACCACATGCAGGTGGCCGGCGCCTCCTGGCTCCGGAACTCGTCGTCGAGGAGGACGCGGATGGTCGCCTTGGTCTGCTCCTTGATCTCCGCTTCATCCTGGGGGCTGCCGCAGAATCCGCCGTAGGCGAAGCCACCCGGGCCGGCCATCATCTCGAGGAATTCCGCCTTGCCGACGCCACGGCGGGACTGTTGCGCCTGGCGTTGCTTGGCGGCCTCGAACAGCTCGGTCTGGATGTGCTCGAGCAGCGCGCGCACCTCGCCCACCAGCCCGTTCAGGGGGAGGGCCATCTTGCCGCCGGTACGCTTGGCCGCGGTCACCTGCCCCTGCCCCACGTCACGCGGCCCGACCTCCAGCCGCAGCGGGACGCCGCGCCCCTCGTGCTCGTAATATTTCGCCCCGGGCTTCAGCTCTTCGCGCCCGTCGACCTCGACGCGGATCCCGGTGCCCCGCAGCGCGGCGGCCGACTTCTCGCAGACCTCGAGGACGGCGGCCTTCTCGGTGTCGGTCTTGTAGATCGGCACCATGACCACCTGCACCGGCGCCAGCTTCGGCGGGCAGATGATCCCCACGTCGTCGCCGTGAGTCATGATCAAGCCGCCCACCAGGCGCGTGGACACCCCCCACGAGGTGTTCCACACATACTCGAGGCCGCCTTCGGCGGTCTGGTACTTCACCTCGAAAGCCTTCGCGAAGTTCTGGCCAAGATTGTGCGAGGTCCCGGCCTGGAGCGCCTTGTTGTCCTGCATCAGGGCCTCGATCGCGTAGGTGCGCAGCGCACCAGCGAACTTCTCGCTGTTGGTCTTGCGGCCGGTGACGACCGGCATCGCCATCCACTGCTCGGCGAAGGTCCGGTAGATGCGCAGGATGTCGAGCGTCTCGCGCTCGGCGCCGGCCTCGTCGGCGTGCGCCGTATGGCCCTCCTGCCAGAGGAACTCCGTGGTGCGCAGGAACAGCCGGGTCCGCAGCTCCCACCGCACGATGTTGCACCACTGATTGATCAGCAGCGGCAGGTCGCGGTACGACTGGATCCACTTCGCGTACATCGCGTAGATGATCGTCTCGCTGGTCGGACGGACGATGAGGGGCTCGTCCAGCTTCTTGCCGCCGGCGTGCGTCACCACCGCGACCTCGGGGGCGAACCCCTCGACGTGCTCGGCTTCCTTGGCGAGGAAACTCTGCGGAATGAAGAGCGGGAAGTAGGCGTTGCGATGCCCGGTCGCCTTGAACATGTCGTCCAGCGCCCGCTGCATGAGCTCCCAGATGGCGTAGCCGTTGGGCCGGATGACCATGCAGCCCCGGACCGGCGAGTGGTCCGCCAGCTCGGCACGCATGATCGCGTCGTTGTACCAGGCGCTGAAGTCCTGCGCCCGGGGCGTGATGCCGGTACCGCCGCTCACATCGTCTCCGGTGCGTGGTGCAGGGTGCGTGGGACCTCGGGTAACACGAATCGGTACTCGCCCGCCAGCGCGGCGAAGGATACGCGCGTCTCCTGCTTCGTTCCCAGCGCGCGCACCACCGCCTCGTTCCTCGCCCGCTCGTCGGGGCCGATCACCACCGCCCAGCGGGCGCCGCGGGCCGAGGCCAGGTCGAACTGCTTGCCCACCGTCATCCGGCGCAGCGCGTACTCGACGCGCAGGCCGCGCTCCCGCAGGGTGTGCACCACGCCCAGCGCCGCGAAGCTGTCGGCCTCACTCACCGTCACGACGAAGATGTCGGCGGAGGGATCGGCCGCCGGCGCGCCGTCGCGCGCCTCGAGCAGCTCGCCGAGCACCACGTCGCCCATGCCGAAGCCCACCATCGGCAGATCCACGCCTCCGAGCTGCTGGAGCAGCGTGTCGTAGCGGCCCCCGCCGCAGATCGCCCGCAGCGACTTGCCCGCGTCGAACAGCTCGAAGACCATCCCGGTGTAGTAGGCGAGGCCCCGCACGATCCGGAAGTCCACGTCGACGAACTCGGCCAGGCCCATCGCCTCGAGATGCGCGAGGCACTCCTTCAGGTGGCTTGCCGCCGGCAGGTCGAGCAAACTGGGCGCGTCGCCCAGCGCCGCCGCGAACTCCCGCACCCGGTGAGCCCGGGCCGCATCGCCGATCACCGCCGCGATCGCCTCCTCCGCGGCCTCCTTCGATCGCTCGTACCGGTCGAAGGCGGTCAGCACACCTCCGAGCTCGTGCTCCAGGACGCCCATCCCCTGCACCAGGGCCTCGGCCAGGACCCGCCGGTCGCTCAGCCGCACCCGTACGTCCTTCGGGCCGAACCCCAGACCCCGCACGATGTCCACGGCCGAGGCGATGATCTCGGCATCGGCGAGGGCGCCCGCTTCGCCGATGATGTCCATGTTGAGCTGGAGGTGCTCGCGCAACCGGCCGCGCTGCTGCCGCTCGTAGCGGAACAGCTGCGGCACGCTGAACCACCGGATGGGCTTGCGCAGCGCGCCGGCGCGCTGGGCCACCATCCGGGCCAGCGTCGGTGTCATCTCGGGCCGCAGCGCCACCTCGCGACCGCCCTTGTCGGTGAAGTGGTAGACCTGACCCACGATCTCATCGCCGCTCTTGGCGGTGTACAGCTCGAGCGATTCCAGCGGCGGACCGTCGTACTCCTCGAACCCGTAACGCGCGGCGACCTCGCGCCAGGTGCCCACGATTCGGCGCCGCCGGGCAAAAGCGTCGGGAAACACATCGCGAAAGCCCGGTAACGCGCTGAAACGCATGGTCAAATGTACGCGACTAGTCGGGCGGCGAGAAGCCGGGAAGGAGGCTCAGGGCATCACCCACCGTATGAAACGACCCACAGACCAGGACGCTCGCACCCATCTCCCGGGCCCGGCCAAGCGCCGCCTGAAGCTCGGGCTCGGCCCGCGCGGCCAGGTTCCGCTCGATCGCCCACCGCTCCACCTCGTCGAGCGTCCAGGCGCGCTCGGCCGGCGCGCTGGGGGCGAGCGTCAGCACCAAGCCGTCCACGGCCGGCGCGAGGACCTCGAGCATGCCCCGCCAGTCCTTGTCCTTCAGCACCGCGACGACCGCGATCAGCGGACGCGGGACCGCCTCCGCCTGGAGCGCCGCCGTCAGCGCCCGCATCCCATCGGGATTGTGGGCGACATCGAAGATCCAGGGCCCGCGGCGGTCGAAGCGCCCCGGGATCCGCGCCGATGCCAGCCCCTGCTTCATCGCGGCGGCATCCGGCCGCCAGGGCTCGGGCAACGCGCCGGCCAGGGCGAGCGCCAGCGATGCGTTGGCAACCTGGTGCGGGCCCTTGAGCCCCAGCCGGTACCCGGCGGCGAGGTCGGGATCGACAGTCAACAGTCGACAGTTAGCAGTCGGCGCTACGCCCCCGACTCTGAACTGCTGACTGTCAACTGTCTCGCGCATCGCCTCGAGCACTCCCGCGTTCGTCTCGGTCGTCAGGAACGGCACCCCGGGCTTGGCGATGCCCGCCTTCTCCCGGCCGATGCCCTTGAGATCGCTTCCCAGATACTCGGCGTGCTCCAGCGCGATCCGGGTGACGCCGCAGGCCAGGGGCTCGATGACGTTGGTCGCATCGAGCCGGCCGCCCAGTCCGACCTCGACCACTGCGATCTCGACGCCGCGCGCCGCGAAGTCGGCGAACGCGATCGCGGTGGTGATCTCGAAAAACGAGGCGTCGCGCTCCCGGGCCACCGGCTCCAGCCGCCGCGCCCACGCCATGACGGCCTCCTCGCTTGGCTGCCTTCCGTCGACGGTGAAGCGCTCGAGCAGCGACACCAGGTGCGGCGAGGTGTACAGCCCGACGCGGTGGCCGGCGGCGCGCAGCATCGCCGCCACGAACGCCGCGGTGCTGCCCTTGCCGTTGGTGCCGCCGATGTGCACCGAGGCGAAGTGCCGTTCCGGATGGCCGACCACGTCCAGCAGGGCTCGCGTGGTATCGAGCCCCCACTTGATGCCGCCGGTTGTTCTGGGAAAGAGAAAGAAACGAACCTCGGCAAAACTGCGGATCGTCAGGCGGCCGGCTCTCCTTCGAGCGCCGGTTGCTGCGTCAGCAGCCGCAGCAGGCGACTCGTCGTCCGGCTCAGCCGTCCACGCGGCACCACGGCATCCACCATGCCGTGCTCCAGCAGGAACTCCGAGGTTTGGAACCCCTCGGGCAGATCCTGCCCGATCGTCTGCTTGATCACGCGCGGCCCGGCGAACCCGATGACCGCCCCCGGCTCGGCGAGAATCACGTCGCCCTGCATGGCGTAGGACGCCGAGACGCCGCCGGTGGTGGGATTGGTCAGGATGGAGATGAACGGGATGCCGCGCTCGCGCAGCTGGGCGATGACGACCGACGTCTTGGCCAGCTGCATCAGCGAGAGCACGCCCTCCTGCATGCGGGCCCCGCCCGAGGCCGACACGATGATCAGCGGCGTCGTGTCCTTGAGGGCCCGCAGCGCGGCCCGGGCGATCTTCTCGCCCACCACGGATCCCATCGAGCCGCCCATGAACTTGAAGTCCATCACCGCCAGGTGGATCGGCAACGCGTCCAGCGTCGCCGAGCCGGTCAGGACGGCGTCTTCGGTACCCTTCTTCTTGTAGTAGGCGGTGAGGCGGTCGCGGTAGGCTTCAAACTGGAGGGCATCCACCGAGCGCAGGTTACTGTCGAACGGCTCGTAGCTGCCTTCATCGGTCAGGATGGCGATGTAGTCGGCGGCCTCGATCCGGCGATGGTAGCCGCATTGCGGGCAGACCTCGAGGTTCCGGGCGAAGTTCTCCCGAACGTCCACGTGTCCGCACTGTTCGCACTTGTCCCAGACGTCTGCAGGGATCTCGAGCTTCTGCCGCTCGCTCGTCCGGGTCTTCCGCTCTTTGCGGAACCACGCCATGCGCTGGACGCCTGCTGTGAGGGGGCCTGTCCCGGGACCGCCGCAGCGGCCGAGCATCAGAAGCCCTAATCTGACCGCGAATCTCCGCAGCCGCTAGTACTATCAGCTAACCCGTTGTTACAAATCACGATAACCGAGCTCACGGGCCTCCGACGCCTGTCGCAGGCAGAGACCGACGGCGATGAGGCAGGTGAGCAGGAAGGAGCCTCCGTACGAAAAGAACGGGAGCGGGATTCCGGTGATCGGCATCACGTTGGCCGTCATCCCGACGTTCTCGAAAATGTGGGTGAAGAGGATCCCGGCGATCCCGAAGGCGAGCAGGCTCCCGAAGGGGTCGCTACACCGGCGCGCGATCCGGATGATGGTCAGCAACAGAAAGAGGAAGAGGAGCAGGGCGACGGTGATCCCGACGAACCCGAGCTCCTCCCCCACCACGGAGAAGATGAAGTCGGTGTGCTGCGCAGGAAGGAACGCCAGCCGCTTCTGGGACCCCATGGTGAAGCCCTTGCCCAGCAGCCCCCCCGATCCGATGGCGATCTTGGACTGGATGATGTGCCAGCCGGTGGCCCGGGGATCGACTTCGGGGTTCAGAAATGAAACGAGGCGGTTCTGCTGGTACGACTTGAGGTGCTGCCACAGAGGTTTGGCGACGATACCCGTGGCGAGGTTGGCGCCGAGCACGGCGAGCCCCTCCCAGACGAACGGCCGCCAGAGAATCAGGAGGACGCAGAGCACCGCGAAGCCGACGCCCCAGACCGGTGTCGAGAAGGCCAGGAGGAGCGACAGCAGGGGCGAGGCCAGCATGACCAGCAGGCGCACGGAAACGCCGCTCCAGTACAGCATGAAGAAGAGGATGCCGCCGAAGACGATCGCGCTCCCCAGGTCGGGCTGGAGCATGACCAGACCTGCCGGTGCCGCCGCGATGGCCACCGGGATGACCAGCTCCCGCATCGTCTGGGGCGGAATGCGCAGGCCGCCCAGGTACCGCGCCAGCATGAGCACGGTGGTGAGCTTGACCAGCTCGGCGGGCTGGCCCAGCGTCACGCCGCCGATGGCGAGCCACGACCTGGTCGAGGCCGCCGTCCCCTTGCCCGAGCCCACCGCGAGCAGGAGGAGCAGCACGACCAACCCGCCGGCGTAGCAGACCGGCGCGATCCACTCGAGGAAGTGTGGCGACAGCCGCATCACCAGCGCCGCGGCGACGCAGCCGATCACCAGCCAGAGGACCTGCCGCTCCCAGACGTGCCGGGCGGGCGTGGGGATATCGGTCTGACCGGCGGAATAGAGCACCAGGAGGCCGTAGAGCATCAGCGCCATGGTGAGCAGCACCAGCGGCCGGTCGAGGCGCGGCGCCTGCATCAGGGCTGCCGCACGGCGACGGGCCGCGCCGCGGGGGTCGCGCGCTCCGGCCGGCGTGGGGTAGAGTCGAGCGGTTCCGAGCGCGGCGCCGAGTCCTCGGGGACCACGAACGGCGCGATGCCCGCGCCTTCGCGGCTCGAGTCCGGGCCCAGCAGGTAGCGCGCGACAACGCGCGCGACGTAGGGCGCCACCGCGGTGCCGTGCTCGGCGAACTCCATGATGCCGCCGACGACGACCCTCGGGTTGGTGGCCGGCGCGAAGCCGATGAACCAGCCATGGTCGAGGCCGTGCGGATTCTGAGCGGTGCCCGTCTTGCCGGCGAGTTGGAGGTTGGCGAGCCGGGCCCCGCGCGCGGTGCCCCGCTCCACCACGGCGATGAGCGCGTTGCGCATCGCGAGGAAGGTGCTCTCGGGCAGGACGACCGGCGGGGGCGACGCGTGGCGCGGCGCGACGATATAGGGCGTCGGCACGTGGCCGCCGTTGCCGAGAGCGGCGTAGAAGCGCACCATGTTGATCAGCGTCTGCGCGTTCTCACCCTGTCCGATCGCGAGGTTCAGGGGAATGGCGTAGTTGATCCAGCGTCCCTTCCCGTAGATCCGGTCGTAGTACTCGGTGGAGGGCGGGTACATCGGCTGCTGCTCGTTGGGGAGGTCCACGCCGCTCGCCGAGCGGAAGCCGAGGGCGTTCCCCGACTCGATGAAGTTCGCGACGCCGATCCGCACACCCAGCTGGTAGAAGTAGACGTCGCAGGAGCTGGCGATGGCGCCCAGCAGGTCGAGCGACCCGTGCCCGTCGTGTTTCCAGCACTTGAAGAAGCGGTTGCCCCACTGGATGCCGCCCCGGCAGGGCTGGGACATGTGTGAGTCGAAGCGCACCAGGCCCCGCTGGAGCGCGATCAGCGCCGTCGCCAGCTTGAAGGTGGAGGCCGGTGGGTAGCGGGTACTGATGGCCCGGTTGAGAAGCGGGTGGGCGGGGTCGTCGTTGAGACCGGCCCAGAGGGCCCGCGGGATGCCGCCGACGAAGTCGTTGGGGTTGTAGGCCGGATACGAGTAGAGCGCGAGGATGGCTCCGGTGCGCGGCTCCATCGCGATCATGGCGCCCCGGTAGCGCCGGGGCCAGATGGAGTCGATGTAGCGCTGGAGGTCGAGGTCGATGGTCGTCTGGAGGGAGCGGCCGGCGACCGTGGGCAGGGCCGGCGCGCCCTCCTCGCGCACCACCCGGCCCAGCGCGTCCACTTCCACGAACCGCACGCCGTCGGAACCCTGGAGCGAGTCCTCGTACTCACGCTCCAGCCCGACCTTGCCGACGATCGAACCCGGCCGCCGCCCGCTGAAGACCCCGTTGCCCAGGTCCTGCTCCGTGACCTCGCCGACGTAGCCCACCAGGTGGGCGATGGCGATGCTGTCGGGATAGGCGCGCTTGGGCTCGGTCTGGATCACCAGCCCGGGCAGCGCGCTGCGCCGCTCCTCGAGGCGGGAGACCAGCGCGAAGGGCGCATCCTTGACGATGAGCGTCGGCTCATAGGGCGCGGCGCGCTGGCGGGCGTAGATCAGGTGAATCTGCTCGGAGTCGAGTTGCACGATCGGCTGGATGCGATCGAGCATGGCGCGCAGCGAGTCGGCGTGGTTCGCGAGCAGCAGGATCGAGTAGCCCGGCACGTTCTCGGCGATCACGCGGCCGCTCCGGTCCAGGATCACGCCGCGCGGGGCGACCAGCGGCACCTGCCTCAGCCGGTTGGATTCCGACCTGAGGCGGTACTTGCCGTGCTCGATGACCTGGAGGCGCAGAAACTGGAGAATCAGCAGCGTGAAGACCGCTATCAGGGCTCGCCCGGCCAGCGTGCCGCGCTGGGCGAGAACGAAGGGGTGGAAAGCCTGGCGGCCGGGACTCATGTCACCTTGGTGTCGAGCCAGGTGCGCAGGAACAGGCGCACCACGAACGCCGCGGCCGCGGTGGACGCCGCGGCCAGGGGGGAGATCGTCAGCAGCTGCCAGAGCACGGCGCGTCCGCCGAGCTGGTTGCTGGCGACCACCTGAATGAGGTCCCTGAGCCAGGCGGCGGTGAGGACGAAGAGGGCGTTGATCAGCAGGTTGTCGGTGACGAACATCGACCGGATCCACCCGGCCCCGAAGCCGATGAGCGTGGTGGCCAGGGCGGCCGCACCGAACGCGGTCGGGGCCACGGCATCGGTGAGGATGCCCACCACGAATCCGGCAACGGCGCCGATTCCGGGGCGGGAGCGGATCGCCAGGAAGAGCAGCGCGATGAGAAGGAAATCGGGAGCATACCGCGGATCGCCCAGCCGCGGGCGCAACGCGAAGTGTGCCGCCACGAGGAGCAGCAGCACGGTCCAGAAGCGCGCCCGATCGGCGGCTCTACGCATGCCGGCGGGCCCGTCTCGCGGTCATTGCCGGCACGGCGCGTGCGGGTCGCCCCTGGGGCCGTCCACGGCGGGGCGGTGGTCGAGGTTGGCGACGGCGACGCTCGTGCGCTGCGCGAGCGTCGCGATGCGTGCCAGCTTGTCGTAGTCGATGTACTGCGGCTCGTCGGTGACCTGGTGGTAGTCCAGGTGCCCGCCCGCCGAGATCGAGACCGATGGAATCCCGTAGCGGGCGTAGCTGTAGTGGTCGGCGCGGCAATAGTACTGGAGCGGGTGTCCCGGCGCGTCGAACTCGTAGTTGAAGGTAAAGGGCTGCGGTAGCCGCGCGTTCACCGACTCGAGCAGCGTCCCGAACTCGTTCGACAGGCGCTTCGAGCCGACCACTTCGATGTAGCCCGGTCCGCCGTGCGGCAAGTCGTCGGCCCCGCCGCGCCCGATCATGTCCATGTCGATCTCGCCGACGATCGAATCCACCGGCACCGTCGCGTGGTCGGTGTACCAGGCCGAGCCGCGCAGTCCCACTTCTTCCGCCGCGTGACTCACGAACAGGATCGAGCGGCGGGGCCGCGGACCCGCGGCGAGCACCCGCGCCAGCTCCAGGAGGGCCACCGTCCCGCTGCCGTCGTCGTCGGCGCCGTTGAACACCGAATCCTGCCGGGGCGCGTGCGCCGCGCGCAGGCTGTCGCGTATCTGGGCGATGCGCGTCGCCTCGGCGGGAGTGGGGTCACGCATCCGTGAATCGGCGCCCGCGGGGCGCACCACGCGGTTGAAGGCGCGTGCCGAGTCGTGGTCAACGGGGCGGCGCGCCAGGCCCACGTGATCGTTGTGGGCGCTCAGCGCCACGTAGGTCCCGCGCAGCGCCGGGTCGCTCCCCGGCAGGATGCCGACGACGTTGCGCGAGGGATAGCGGAGCGGCTCGCGCACCACGGCGATCCCGCCGCCGAGCTCCGGGCCGCTCTGGCCCGGCTGGGCCGTGGCCAGGTCCATGCCGACCAGCGTGGCGGCGGCCCCGCGCGAGACCAGGAGCGTCGGCGGCAGCACCGGCGGCGGCGTAGTGTCGGTGGTGATGCGGCCGTGCATGATCTGATCCACCAGGTCGCTTCCGACCGCCTCGAGCACCGCGACGGCGATGCCGACGTTGCCCGCGAAGCGGGGGTTGCGCCGCGTCGCGGGAACGAGGCCCATGGCGGCCCGCAGGTCCGCGCCGGGTCGCACGGCAAAGACGACCAGCCTGCCGGCGGTCCGCTCGGCCGAGGCATACGTCGCGGTATCGCCGATCACGCCGCCGTAGATCGCGGTGCGCCCATCCGCCCGCCAGTCGGACCCGCCGATCGGGACGATGTCGCGGCCCACAATCAGCGACGTCGCGCCCGCGCTGATGCGCGACGATGTATCGGGTCCGATGCGCCAGAAGGGGATGGTCTGAAACCAGCCGCCGTTTTCGCCGGCCGGCTGGAGCCCGTAACGCTGGAAAGCCGCGGCGACCCACTCCACCGCCTTCACGTTGCCGGGGCTACCGGTATCACGGCCGGCCATGGAGTCGTCGGCAAGCGCGAAGAGCTTCACGCGCAGGCTCTCGGCGCTGACCCCGGGCGGCCCCGCGGCGCGTCCCTGAGCCAGGGTCGGCGGCGCCAGGAGCGGGAGCCAGACGATGACGAGGACGATCGCGAAGGCAGGTCGGCGCATCAAGGCCTCATGTTGGTGCGGCGTGGCACACGGGTTCCCGCACCGGCCGGCGGCGAAGCGGTCGAGTCGGTGGCGGCGGAATCGGATCGAAGCGACGAGCGGAAGGCGGCGGACAGCGTATCGGTGGCGCGGGTCGGGAAGAGCACCAGGACGTGCGACGCCTGGGCCGGATGGACGGCGGGGCGCAGCAGGTAGGTGCGCTCCCAGCCGGCGGACTCGTTCAGAACGCCCTGCACCGTGCCGATAGGCACGCCACGGGGAAAGACGCCGCCCAGGCCGCTGGTGACCACCCTGGTGCCGGGCGGGAGGGTGTCGCGATAGGCGACGCCCCGCAGCTCCATCAACTCGCCCTCGCGCTCGCCGCGGCGCGCCGCGACGATGCCGTAGACCTGGGCGCGCTCGACCATCGCGCTGGCGCGAAAGTCGGGATGGGTCCACGCCAGGGCCACGCTGGTGTGCCGGTCCACGGTGCGCACCAGGCCCACGAGACCTTCGGGCGCGATGACGGGGGCGAGGGGCTGTGCGCCTTCGGCTGAGCCCACCGAGAGGACCAGCGTCAGGCCGTCGGTGACGCCCGCCTGGTGCAGGACCTCGGCGTCGACGAATCCCGTGCCGAGCCGGGCGCCGAGTCCGAGGAGGCCGCGCAGCCGGGCGTTCTCGGCCTGGAGCTGGGGGAGAAGCGCGGCGTCGAGGGCGAGGCTGTCCCGCTCGGCCCGCAGCGCGTCGAGGCGGGCGCGATACTCGGCGGAGCGGACGCTGGCACGCTCGACGCTGAGGACCGGCGCGAGGACGGTACCGCGCAGCGCGCCGGCGACCGGAATGCGGAGACCTTCGGGAAGCGCCAGCGCGACCAGCGAGAGGACCAGGCAGACGATGAAGGCCGCCATGTCGGCCCGCGTCCCGTAGCGTTCGGCGCTGAGGGCCACGTCCCCGCCCTCAGGTCGTCAGGACCGAGCGGTACTTCTCGGGATCGTCGAGAATGCGACCCGTCCCGCGGACGACGCAGGTGAGCGGGTCCTCGTCCACGTGGATGGGAAGGTTGGTCTCGTGCGAGAGCAGGACGTCGAGCCCGCGAATCAGCGCGCCGCCGCCCGTCATCACGATGCCACGGTCCACGATGTCGCTGGCCAGCTCGGGCGGGGTGATCTCGAGCGCCCGCCGCACCGCGTCCACGATCTGCTGGACCGGCTCCTGGATCGCCTCGCGGATTTCGCTCGAGTGGACGCGCACCGTCTTGGGGATGCCGCTGACCAGGTCGCGTCCCTTCACCTCCATCTCGCGCTCCTCGCCGACGGGGGCCGCGGAGCCGATCTGGATCTTGATGCGCTCGGCGGTGGGCTCGCCGATGAGCAGGTTGTAGTTCTTGCGCATGAACTGCACGATGGCGGTGTCCATCTCGTCGCCGCCGGTGCGGATCGAGGTGTCGCAGACGATCCCGCTGAGCGCGATGACGGCGATTTCGGTCGTCCCGCCGCCGATGTCGATGACCATGTTGCCGGTGGGCGTCTCGATCGGCAGGCCCACGCCGATCGCCGCGGCCATCGGCTCGGCCACCATGTACACTTCCTTCGCGCCCGCCGATTGCGCGCTGTCGCGCACCGCCCGCTTCTCGACCTCGGTGATCCCGCTCGGCACGCAGACGATCACCTTCGGCTTCACCGGGAAGACGTGCTTGTTGATGATCGTCGCGAGGAAGTAGCGCAGCATCTTCTCGCAGACGTCGAAGTCCGCGATCACGCCGTCCTTCATCGGCCGCACCGCGAGAATGCCGTCGGGCGTGCGGCCGAGCATCCGCTTCGCCTCGAGGCCGATGCCCATGATCTTGCCGGTGCCCTTCTGCACCGCGACGACCGACGGCTCATTGAGGACGATGCCTTCACCGCGCACATAGATCAGCGTGTTGGCGGTGCCGAGGTCGACGGCGATCTCGTTCGCGGGGAGGAACGAGCCCAGTTTGAAGGAAGGCCAGCGCATTGCGGTTGGAGCGCCCCGGGGGTTGGCGAGTGGATCGAAACGGAGGCTGTACGGACCCCCTAAGTCATTGGCACTTCAGCAACATAGCCGCGTCACAGAGTGGAAGCAATAGGCTTGACGCGAGCGCTTTGTGCCGGCTACCCTTGCTTGATGCCAGCCGTGCTCGCCAAGCCGCACCAGATCGCCATCGTCGACAACGATCTGTGTGACGAGTGCGGGCTGTGCATGCCGCTGTGCCCCCCCGAAGCCATCCACATGACCCGCAAGGGCCTCCTCGTCGACCGGGGCACCTGCACCGGCTGTGTGAAGTGCATCGCGCCCTGCCCCGTCGGTGCCCTGGAGATGGTGGATGCGTAAGGTCGACGTCCTGGTGGTGGGCGCCGGGCCGGCCGGATGCGTCGCGGCGTGGCAGGCGGCGGCAGCCGGCCAGCTCGACGTGCTGTGCATCGAGCGGGACCGGGCCATCGGGGCGCCGGTGCGCTGCGCCGAAGGGGTGGGCGTCGCGGGGCTGCGGGAGTTTCTCGATCCCGACGGTGCGCCGTGGGTCGCGCGCCGGATCCGGCAGGTGGTGTTTCTGGCGCCCGACGACACCGAGGCGCGGGTGAAGGCCGGTGAGGAAGTCGCGTACGTCCTCGACCGGACGCGCTTCGAGCCGGCGCTGGCCGACGAGGCTCGCCGCGCCGGCGCCGAGTTCGCGATTCGCACCGAGGCGGCCGCGATGGAGCGCCTCAACGGCGGCTGGAAGGTCCGGCTCGAGGGACCCCGCGGGAACGAGGATGTCCTCGCGCGCGTCGTCATCGGCGCCGACGGGGTCGAGAGCATGATCGGTCGCTGGGCCGGTATCGACACCCGCTGCCCCTCGCGCGACATGGAGTCGTGCGCCCAGTACGTCGTCTCCAACATCGACTTCGATCCCGACGCCCTCTACCTGCACTTCGCCGACGCCTGGGCGCCGAGCGGTTACGCCTGGATCTTCCCCCGCGGCGTCGGCGTCGCCAACGTCGGCCTCGGCATGCTCGCGCTCAAGGGCGACGGCCGCAATGCCCGCGACTACCTCGACGGCTACATCGAACGGTACTTCCCCCACGGCACCGTCACCGGGCTCACCGTCGGCGGCGTCATCGTCGCGACGACGCTCAAGCGCACCGTCGCCGACGGCGTGATGGTCGCCGGCGATGCCGCGCACATGATCAACCCGCTCTCGGGCGGCGGGATCGTGAACGCGATGAAGGCGGGGCGACTCGCCGGGCGCCACGCCGCCGCCGCCATCGCCGAGGGCGACACCTCCGCCGCCCGCCTCCAGCGCTACCACGACGATTGGATGGCGCTGCTCGGCGACGATCACCTGAAGTACTACCGGATCAAGGAAGCCCTCAACAAACTCGACGACGCCTTCTTCAACCGCCTGGCCCGCACCATCAACGGGATTCCGATCGAGAAGCGCACCCTGGGCCGGATTTTCGCGCACGCGCTGATCAATCACCCGGCCTTGTTGCCGGTGGCCGCGAGGTTCTTCGTTTGAATCGGACCCGGCACTGCACCCGGTGGATCGCGCTGGCCGGCGTGCTCATCGCTGTCGCCGGGTGCGCGACAATCCGCCAGGTGAAGGCGCTGCGGCAGGTCACCTTCGCCATCGATCGCGTGGCCGGGGTGCGCCTGGCGGGCGTATCCCTCGACAATATCCGCCGGCCCAGCGACATCAGCCCCTTCGACTACGCGCGCATCTCGGCCGCGGTGCTGCGGCGCCAGGTGCCCCTCGAGTTCGACGTCCACGTCCGAGGCGACAACCCGGCCGACAACGCCACCACCGCCCGGCTGCTGCGGCTCCAGTGGACCCTCGACCTCAACGGGCACGAGACCGTTTCGGGCAGCCTCGACACCGTCTACACCTTCCCGCCCGGCGTCACCACCGACGTGCGGGTGCCGATCCGCCTCGACCTGGCGCAGTTCTTCCAGCAGAGCGCCACCGACCTCGTCGATCTCGCCCTCGGCCTCGCCGGCCTGGGGACGCGACAAACCGAGGTGGCGCTCCGCGCGGTGCCCACCATCGACACGCCGCTCGGCGCGATCCGGTATCCCAGCGCGATCACGATCGTGAAGAGGACGGTGGGCGGCGCACCCTGAACGGCGGCACGTGGCGAGCGGCGGCGGCCCTTTGCCGGTCCCGCCTCCGGGACGCCCTGCTGGCGGTGGTGAAGCCATAGCGGACATCTTTCAGGATGCCACGCAAGCTTCGCCCCGAGCCGGCGCCATCGGTCAAAGCCCCCGCGAGCAACCAACACGCCGCGCGGATCCGGTCCCTCGACGAGGGCTGGCGCGCCGCCGCCGCGCGCCGGGATCTCGACGGCATGATGGGCATCTACGCGCCCGATGCCCAGGAGCTGCTGCCCGACGTGCCACCGCTCGTCGGCCGGGACGCGATTCGGGGATTCTACCAGAGCCTGATCAAGCAGCTCCCCCGGTTCGCGCAGCACTTCGATCCGCAGGACATCACCGTCGCCGCGTCGGGCGACCTCGCTGTGGTGCGCGGCACCTATCGTTTCACCCCCGACACGGCGCGTCCCAGGGAAATCCACACCGGCAAGTTCGTGGGGGTCTGGCGCTTCCGGGACGGCGACTGGCGGCTCCAGGTGAACATCTCCAACAGCGACCCACCGGCCCGCGGCTGAGGCGGGCTCGCTAGCGACCCAGCATCCAGTCCACCGCCTCGCTCCGGATCGCCGCCGGCACTTCGTGTCCGCCGTCGAATTCCCGGAACGTCACGCTGTAGCCGCCGGTCCGCAGCAGCCACACCAGGCGACGGCTGGCCCGATCGATCGGCAGGATCGGATCGGCCCGGCCGTGCGACACGAAGAACCCGGGCTTCCCCGTCCACTCGCCGGGAACGATGAAGCCCGGCGAGAAGGCCACCACCTTCCGAAACAGGTCGCCGTTCACCAGCCCCAGTGACAGCGCATACGATGCCCCGTCGGAGAAGCCGGCGACGATCATGCGGTCGGCATCCACATTGCAGCGGCCGAAGACATTGCCCAGCGCGCCGTCGATGAACGTCACGTCGGGGCCGAATCCGCCGAGCGCGCCGTCCCAGGTGTCGGCCCGCGAATCGGGCGCCAGCACGATGAAGCCGTTCGCCTCCGACGACTCACGCCAGCCCGCGAGCTGGCGGAGCCCGCTGCCACCCGCGCCATGCAGTGCCAGCACCAGCGGCGCCGGACGATCGGGGCGGTACGACGCCGGCAGGTACAGAAGACCGTCCCGGCCGGCGGCCAGCTCGAGGGCGTGTTCGCCCGGCGCCACGGCCGCGGACGGGCGCCGGGGCCTGGACCGGAGCCGGCCGTCGCCCGGTGCCGCCCGCCGCCATCCGGCGGCGCCGAGCAATCCGGTGGCGGCGACCCGGGCAAATTCGCGGCGTGACATGCTGGAGCGAATTGTGACCCCCGCGTAGGATATTCGCCTGACTCAAGAAGAGAGTAGCAGGGCCGACACCGGCGAAAGGGCCAGTCACATGTTGCGTCAATCGTACTCCCCCGCGCCCGGCGAACGCCGCGCTCGCCGCTCTGGGCGTTGGTGAGTCAGGCGCTGCGGTATCACGACTGAAAGGATTTCAGCCGGAAGATGAAGGGCTGACCCTCCGTCCCTCTTCATGCTCATCGCAACCGTCATTCTCAGCAACGACTTGTGTCGCTTCACCGAGGGCACCGTTAGGCCGGGCAGCCTCCTCAAAGAGCCAGTCGCAGGCCGCAAATCAGGGTTTTCCACTACACTCTCACCCAGCGTTTCCGTACATTGCAACCTCGGGTATGACAGCATGTTGGCTGCCCGCCGAGGTGCAGATGGGCGAATCATCGCAGGGACCGGCAAACGGGCTCCGTTCGCGCTGGGTAGCGTATGCGGTGTCCCTGGTGATAACCAGCGCGACGCTGATTCTGCGTCTGGGCTTGGGCTTCAGGGTCGGCGACCATCCCGCGCTAATCCTCTTTCTCATTCCGGTCATGCTCAGCGCCTACATCGGCGGACTCGGCCCGGGGCTGGTGTCCACCGCGATCGCCGCTCTGGGTGCGGACTACTACCTCCTGCCACCGGCGCACTCTCTCTTCATCGCCTCAGCGTCCGATTCCGCCCAGTGGGCGGCCCTGATACTGGTCGGCACGCTCATCAGCATTCTAATGGAATCCCTGCATCGCTCCCGCGTGAGCCAGGCGCCGGAACCCAGGCACTGGCTTCGGACGCAGCGGACGGTTCAGGCCGGCTTCGGAACCGCGCTTGCCCTCCTGACCGTCATCGGGGTTTTCTCGTACACCAGCCTGGTCCGCCTTCGCCACGACGCGACGTCGGTCCAGCACACCTACGAGGTGATCGGCTCGCTGCGCCTTTTGCTGGCCACGGTCACCGATGCCGAGAGCGCGCAGCGCGGATTCACCATTACGGGAGATGCGAGCTACCTCGCACGGTACGACGAGGCCGTACAGCACGTGGACGGTGAGCTGGTGCGGGTGCGCCAGATCACCGCGGACAACGCTGATAGACAGCGCCAGCTGGATGAGCTGGCGCCGATCGTCACGGACCGCATCAGCCGTTTGGGTGACATCGTCGCCCTGCGGCGCACCCAGGGCCCCGATGCGGCACGGGCCGCCGTTGCCAGCGGCAGGGGCAAGCAACTCCAGGAACGCATCCTTCTGCTTCTGACGAACATGGAAGCGGCCGAGCGCGCGCTTCTGGCGGAGCGGGAGATACGCGCCCAGCTCAGCACAACCCGTACCCGCTCCATCATCGTGAGCGGGAGCGTCCTGGCCTTCGCCACGGTCGCGGTCGGACTGTTCCTCATCGGGCGAGACTTCACGGGACGCGCGCGCGCCGAGGCGGCGCTGCGGGAGGCCAACGACCAACTCGAGACGCGGGTCGTGGAGCGCACCGCGGAGCTGGCGCGCAGCATCGAGTCGCTACGCGCGAGCGAGGCCCAACTCCGGACGATCGTCGAGAACCTCGCCGAGGGCCTGGCCGTGTCCGACCTGAAAGGCCAGTTGCTGCATTTCAACCGCGCCGCGCTGGCGATGCACGGGTATGCCAGCCAGAAGGAGGGCCAGCGGCACCTGGCCGAGTTTACCGACACGTTCGAGTTGTCGGCCATGGATGGCACGCGGTGGCCGCTGGACCAGTGGCCGCTCGCCCGTATCCTCCGGGGCGAGGACCTGAAGGACTGTGAAGTGCGCATCCGGAACACCCGGGCTGGCTGGGAAAAGATCTTCAACTACGGAGGCACCCTGGTCCGCGATGATGGGGGCGAGGCCATGATGGCCGTGGTGACCATCAGCGACATCACCGAGGCCAAGCGGGCCGAGCAGGAAATCCACCGGCTCAATGCGGACCTGGAGCAACGGGTGGTCGATCGCACCGCACAGCTCGAAGCGGCCAACCGGGAGCTGGAAGCGTTCTCCTACTCGGTTTCGCACGACCTGCGCTCGCCGCTGCGGGCGGTGGACGGATTCTCGCAGGCGGTCCTGGAGGACTACGGATCGCAGCTGCCCCCGGAGGGGCGGCGCCACCTCCAGACTATCCGCCAGGGCGCCCAGAAGATGGGCGCGCTTATCGACGACCTCCTGATGTTCTCCAAGTTGAGCCGGCAGCCGCTGAGCAAGGTGCCGGTGGACATGAACCAGCTGGCCCGCGCCACCCTCGAGGATCTGAGCCGCGAGCGGAACGGACGACAGATCGAGGTGTCGATCGGGGACCTGGCTCCGGCCCACGGGGACCCGGCGTTGCTGGCCCAGGTCTGGCAGAACCTGCTCTCGAACGCCATCAAGTACACCAGGCAGCGCGACCAGGCCGCTATCAAGGTCAGCTGCAACCTGGAGAATGGCCGTCAGGTCTACGCCATACAGGACAACGGGATCGGCTTCGATATGCGGTACGCCCACAAGCTTTTCGGGGTGTTCCAGCGGCTCCACCGCGAGGAAGATTTCGAGGGCACCGGCGTGGGGCTGGCCATCGTGCAGCGCGTCGTCAATCGCCACGGCGGGCGGGCCTGGGTCGACGCCGCGGTGGACCGCGGCGCGACGTTCTATTTCACCCTCTCGGACGAGAGTGTCTCGTGACCGAGCACAATATCGTGGAGATCCTGCTGGTCGAAGACAACCCGCAGGACGTGGAACTGGCGCTGCGGGCGCTCCAGCGGGGCAAACTCGCCAACCGCATCCATGTCGTCCGCGACGGCGCGGAAGCGCTCGAATTCATCTTCGGCGAGGGCGCGTACGCGGGCCGCCCGCTCGACAACGGCCCCAAAGTGATCCTGCTCGACCTCAAGCTCCCCAAGGTCGACGGCCTCGAGGTGCTGAGGCGCATCAAGGGCGATGCCAGGACCCAGATGATCCCCGTCGTCGTGCTCACGTCCTCGCAGGAACAGCGGGACGTCGTGGAGAGTTACCGGCTCGGGGTCAACAGCTACATCGTCAAGCCGGTGAACTTCGAGGGCTTCGCCGCCGCCGTACACGACCTGGGGATGTACTGGCTGCTGCTGAACCACTCACCAGCGGCCGGCCTCTAGCGTGACCACCCCGCTTCGCGTCCTCATCGTCGAGGACAACCCGCAGGACGCCGAGCTTGTGGTACGCGCACTCCAGCGGGCGGGGTTCACTCCAGACTGGCGGCGGGTGGAGACCGAAGCGGCGTTTCTGGGCAGCCTCGACGCGGGCTTCGACATCATTCTCTCCGATTTCGCGATGCCGCAATTCGACGGGCTCCGGGCCCTGGCACTGCTCCAGCAGCACGGCCTGGACGTTCCCTTCATTCTGGTCTCCGGTACTATCGGCGAGGATGCGGCGGTCGAGGCCATGAAGCAGGGCGCGGCGGACTACCTGCTCAAGGACCGGCTGGCGCGGCTCGGCAGGGCGGTGACGCAGGCGCTGGCGCAGCAGCGGCTCCGCGCGGAGAGCCGGGCCGGCGCGCTGGCACTGGCCCGCGCCGAGGCGCAGTACCGCAGCATCTTCGAAAACTCCATCGAGGGGATGTACCATCGGACGCCGGAGGGCCGCTACCTCACCGCGAATCCCGCGTTCGTGCGAATGCTCGGCTTCGACACGGCCGAAGAGCTGATCGCCAGCGGCCCCGTGGTGCTGGACCGGCTCTGGGTTGATCCCGACCGTCGCGAGCGGTTCGAGCGACTCCTCCGTGAGAAGGGAGCGCTCACGGACTTCGAGGCGCAGATCCGCCGCAAGGATGGCACCCTGATCTGGGTCTCCGCCAACGCCAGTGCGGTTCGCGACGACCACGGCGCGATGCGGTATGAAGGCACGGTCGAGGAGATCACCGAACGCAAACGGGCCGAAGAGGCGCTCCGCGTCAGCGAAGAACAATTCCGGCAGGCGCAGAAGATGGAAGCCATCGGCCGGCTCGCCGGCGGCATTGCCCACGATTTCAACAACCTGCTGACCGTCATCAGCATCAACGCCGAAGATGCCCTTGCGGCTACCCCCGAGACCGACAGCCGACGCGGGAATGTCCAGAGCATCCGGGATGCCGCCGAGCGCGCCGCCGCACTCACCAGGCAGCTCCTCGTCTTCAGCCGCAAGCAGGTGTCCGAGCCGCGGGTCTTCAACCTGAATACAGTGGTCGCCGACACCGAGCGGATGGCGTGCCGGCTGATCGGGGAGGACATCGAGCTGATCACCACGCTCGCGCCCGACCTCGGCAACATCCTGGCGGACCCCGGCCAGATCGGGCATATGATCATGAACCTGCTCGTGAATGCCCGCGACGCGATGCCCCAGGGCGGCACGCTGACGATCGCGACCAGCAATGCCGAGGTGCGGGCGGCGCTCCCGGACCAGGGCGCGGTTCCGTCAGGCGCGTACATCAGCCTGGTGGTGAGCGATACCGGCCACGGGATGGACGAGTCAACGCAGCGACAGGTGTTCGAGCCGTTCTTCACCACCAAGGACCCGGCCAAGGGCACCGGCCTCGGCCTTTCGACCGCGTATGGCGTGGTCAGGCAAAGCGGGGGTGACATCCGGGTATCCAGCGCTCCCGGCAAGGGAACGACGTTTACCATCCTCCTGCCCAGAGAAACGGCTGCCGTGACGGTCACGCCGCCGGCGCCCCTTCCCGTACCGGCATCGCTCTCCGGCGGGGGCGAGACGATCCTGGTGACGGAGGACGAACAGGCGGTTCGTCTTGCGGTCCTGCGGATCCTGACGGCCGCGGGCTACGCCGTCCTCGCGGCCAGCAATGGCGCCGAGGCCCTCCAGCTCGCCACCAGCCGGCACGGCCCCATCGACCTGCTGATGACCGACGTCGTGATGCCGCTAATGAACGGACCCGAGCTGGCCGAGCGGCTGACGGCGCTGCGCCCGGGGTTGAAAGTGCTGTTCACATCCGGGTATTCCGAAAGCACGATGGTTTACCGCGGCGCACTCCGGGAAGCCCAGTACCTCGCCAAGCCGTACAAGGTCGCCGAGCTGAAGCGCAAGGTCAGAGAAGTGCTGGACCAAGTCCGATAGCCGCCCCGTTCGCCCTGCCGGGGGCTTGAGCCCGGCTGTATTTTGCGACCCGGCAGGATGCGGCGCCCGTCTCCATCCGAAGGCCTCAGACCATGAACACGACCGATCACGCACCGCTCATCGCCATCGCCATGTTGGCCGCCCGCGCCGACGGCTCGACGGGGAGCGCCGAGCAGCGGGCCATCGACGCCGTCGTCGCGAAGATCGGCTCGCCCGACGTCAGCCGCCTCGCCGAGCAGGTAACGAAGGGGCAGATCAAGGTCGCCGACCTCGCCGCCTCGCTCTCGGACGACGAAGCGCGGCGCACCGCCTACGACGGCGCGCTCGCCATCTGCAACGCCGACGGCGCCGCCAACGCCGCCGAGCTGGCCTTTCTCGAGGAGCTGCGCCGGGCGCTCGGCATCTCCGTGCCCGCGCCGGCCGTCGAGGTGCACACCGGCCCGCCCCCGGCGGGCCCGCTCGACGAGTTCATCCTCCAGCAGTCCATCCTCACCGGCGCGCTGGAGATCCTGCCGGACCGGCTCGCCACCATCGCGATCCTGCCGCTGCAACTGCGTATGGTGTACCAGATCGGTCAACGCCATGGCCAGAAACTCGACATCAACCAGGTGAAGGACCTCGCCGCGACCCTCGGTCTCGGCGCCGCGGCGCAGGCGATGGAAGGCGTGGTCTTGAAGGTGATCGGCGGGCTCGCCGGCGGACTGCTGGGCGGGCTGGTGGGAGGCGCAACCCGCGTCGCGACCGGAGCGGCCGTGACCTTTGCGGCCAGCTACGCGCTGGGCCACGTGGCCGACCAGTACTACGCCCAGGGCCGGCGTCTGAGTCAGGCCGATCTGCGCGCACTCTTCGACCGGTTCCAGCAGGATGCGAAGACGATCTACCCGAAGATCGAGCAGCAGGTGCGGACCCAGTCAGCGTCGCTCAACCTGCAGAGCCTGATGGCGGGGCTGCGCGGCGCCTGACCCGCAGGTTCCCGCCCTCACCGCACAGGTTCGAGGTACGGTGGAGAGTGAGCGGATCCACGAGCAAGGGAGGACCATGCGAACGGTGGCGGTTCTGCTCAGTCTGGCGTTGGTGGCCTGCGCCAGGTCGGATGCACCGAGAATGCAGAATGCCGACACCCTGACCCAGCGTCAGCGGGACAGCGTGGTCGGGGCATCGAAGCTGCCGGGGGCCCAGGGCATCTCGAAGGCCCAGAAAGCCCAGGATGCGGAGAACGCCCGGACCGCCAAGGCGGACTCGATGGCCAGGGCCGACTCGATCTGATCGCGCGCCGCGTGGGAAACCGTCGCGCGGCGTACTCGTGTACCTCCACGGAAACGCCCCCATGGCCATCACGATCACGCCCGACGCACGGAAGCGCCTCCTCGCTTCGATCAAGCGCTACGTCGCCGAACAACTGGAGCAGGACATCGGCGACCTCAAGGCGGGCGCGCTGCTCGACTACTGCCTGGAGGAGATCGGCCCGACGATCTACAACCAGGCCATCGCCGATGCGCAGACCTACTTCCAGGAGCGGGCCCTGGATCTGGAGGCGGTCTGCACCCAGAAGGAACTGACCTACTGGGCCGAGCGGGACGCCGACCGGCGGACCGGCCGCAAGTGAGCGCCTTCTCGATCGAGCTGATGCGCGATCTCTACACCCACATGGAGTGGGCCGACTCCGCGGTCTGGCATGCCGCGCTGGCCACGCCGGAAGTCGGAGCCGACGACAACATCCGTGACCGGCTCGTCCACATTCACATGACCCAGCGCGGGTTTCTCCAGGTCTGGACCAAGCAGCCCCTGCCTCCGTTCCAGGGGCTGAAGTTCGGGGACCTGCGCGCGGTCTATACGTGGATGCGCCCCTACTATCACGACGTGCTCGCTCTGCTCGGCACCCTGCACTCCACGGACCTGACCACGATTACGCCGGTGCCCTGGGCCAAGTACTTCGTGAAGCCAACCGGTCGCGTGCCCGGGGTGACCATGCTGGGCGAGACGATGTTCCAGGTCACCAGCCACAGCACCTATCATCGCGGCCAGGTGAATACCCGGCTCCGCGAATTGGGCGCCGAGCCTCCGACGGTGGACTACATCGCCTGGCTCTGGCAGGGACGCCCTGCTCCGATGTGGCCCGACTCCGCCGGTGGCGTGGTCCGGCACGATGGCCCCTGAGAGGAGTCCAGGCCATGCACGCCAACGCCCAGCTCATCGAGTCCTTCTATCGCGCCTTCCAGCAGCGCGATCACGCGCGGATGGCGTCCTGCTGTGGTCCCGGCATCGCCTTTCGCGATCCGGTGTTCACGCTGGAGGGCTGGCGCGTCGCCGCGATGTGGCGCATGCTCTGCGAGCGCGGCAAGGATCTGCGCATCGAGTACTCCGGCGTCCGGGCCGACGATCGCACCGGGGCCGCCGACTGGTCGGCGTGGTACACCTTCAGTGCCACCGGCCGCCCGGTACACAATCGCATCCATGCCGACTTTACCTTCGAGCACGGCAAGATCGCGCAACATATCGACCGCTTCGACCTGTATCGGTGGTCAGCACAGGCACTCGGCCTCAAGGGAGTGCTGCTGGGCTGGACGCCGATGGTGCAGCGGGCGATACGCCGCAATGCGGCGCGGGCCCTCGAGGGGTTCGCGCAGCAGCAAGGGCTCGGGGGCACAACCTGACCGGATCGGGAGGAGGACACTCCATGATGCTGGGACTGCGTACCGTGATCTACCACGTTCGCGACCTCGCCCGGGCCAGGGCCTGGTACGCCGAGGCCTTCGGGGTGCAGCCCTACTTCGACGAGCCCTTCTACGTCGGCTTCAGTATCCGCGGCTACGAACTCGGCCTCGACCCCGACAACTCGGCGACCGCCGCCGGGCCCGGTGGAACGGTGGCCTACTGGGGCGTGGTGAATGTCGACACGGCGGTCGGGCACTTCACCCGTCTGGGCGCGACCCTCGTCGCCCCGGTGCACGCGGTCGGCGGCGACATCCGGGTCGCCACGGTGGCCGACCCATTCGGCAACCTCGTCGGCCTGATCGAGAATCCCGGGTTCGCGGGGGAGCAGTCATGATCAGCGCCGCGCGGCCGCCTTGGTTCGAACGGCCGAAGCCCAGCCCCTAGTCGATGCGCGCCGCTGTCAACGAAGTCATTTTCACGCCGTTCTTTCTCGACGCGCCGATCGAGGGTGCCGGGCGCCTGGTGTCCCCGGACTGGCGGATCAACGCGTCCGCCGGCACCGGCTCGGGCCAGGTCGAGCGGATGGCGGCGATCCACCGTCCGCTGGCCGACGCCGTGTCGGCAGCCGCCGGGCGGGGCGCGCGGCCGGTGAGCATCGCCGGCGACTGCTGCGCGACGATCGCGGTGCTGGCGGGCCTCCAGCGCGCCGGACTCGACCCGCTTCTGGTCTGGCTCGACGCGCATGGGGATTTCAACACTCCGGAGACGTCGCCGAGCGGTTTCATCGGCGGCATGCCGCTGGCGATGATCGTCGGACGCGGCGACCAGTCGCTGGCGCGGGCCGCCGGACTCCGCCCGCTCGCCGAGTCGGACGTGATCCTCGCGGACGCGCGCGACCTGGACCCCGAGGAGCGCAAGGCCGTCGAAGGGTCCGCCGTCCGGCACGTCACTGACCTCTCGCTGATCCCCGCCCTGCTCCCGCCGGGACGGCCGGTCTACGTCCATCTCGATCCCGACGTCATCGACCCCGCCGAGGCGCCAGCGATGCACTACGCCGCCCGCGGCGGTCCGTCGCTGGCCGACGTGTGCCGGCTCGCCCGCCGGCTCGCGGCCTCCCTCAACCTGGCGGCGGTTTCGCTCACCCTCTGGGACCTCCCGCGCGACCCTGACCGCCGCACCGAGCGCGCCTGCCTGGCCGCGCTGACGACGCTGATCGGGGACGGGTGAGCGTGGACATTCATGGCGCTGATGCGCGAGGCCTGCCAGGTGGGCATCCGGAACAGCGCCGCCGCCAGGGGCCGCGGGACGCGGCCGGCGCGGAGCTGATGGCTACTGCGCTTCTACCTCGAGATAGACGTCCGCTGATCCCGATCGGCTGATTCGCACGTGCACCCGCCAGGGGCGGCAGCAGACCGGGCAGTCCTCGATGTAGTCCTGCACCGATCCACCGCCCGAATCGACCGCGATCGCCACCTGTTCGCCGCAGTACGGGCAGGACACGTTGGCCTCGCTGTCGAGCGTGGCGTCGTCGCTCAGTTCGTCGAACGCCGGATCGTCGTCGTAGTCGTCCTGCATGCTGCTCCCTCGCGCATCACGGGCCACCGTGGCGCCGGACCGGCGCCCCGGACCCCGCAAATGTAATGCACCTCGGCACCGCGGTGACGGTGTCGCGGATCACACCGGCTCGGGCTGGTCCCGGTCGTGGGCCAGGCGGCCCGCCACGTAGGTCGCGCGCACCGCCCGGTCGTCGCCCAGCGTTATCAGCAGGAACAGGGCCTCCATCTCGTCCTCGGCGTACTGCATGCGGTAGCGCATCAGCGGCGTGGCGTGCAGGTCGAGCACCACCAGGTCCGCTTCGATACCGGGCGCGATGCTGCCGATCGTGTCCTCGAGATCGAGCGCCGCCGCCGTGCCCCGGGTCGCGAGGTAGAAGGCGTGCCCGGCGTCGAGGGCGGAGCCCTGGAGCTGGCCGATCTTGTAGGTCTCGGCCAGGGTCTGGAGAATGGAGAAGGTCGACCCCGCGCCGATGTCGGTGCCGATCGCCACGTGCACCGGCCGCGCCGCGGCCTTGGCGCGCCGCAGGTCGAAGAGGCCGCTTCCCAGAAAGAGGTTGCTGGTGGCGCAGTGCGCGATCGCCGTGCCGGTGCGGTGCAGCAGCGCCAGCTCCGCCTCGTCCAGGTGGATACCATGCCCCAGCACGACCCGCCGGCCGAGCAGGCCGAAGTGCTCGTAGACGTCGGCGTAGCCGGAGTGTCCGGGAAAGAGCTGCTTTACCCACGCGACCTCGCCCACCTGCTCGGAGATGTGGGTCTGCACGAAGCAGTCGGGATGCTCGCGCCGCAGCGTGCCGGCGGCCTCGAGCTGCGCGGGGGACGACGTCGCGGCGAAGCGCGGCGTGATGGCGTAGAGGCTGCGCCCGTGGCCGTGCCAGGCCTCGATCAGGGCCCGGGATTCGTCGTAGCTCCGCTGCGGCGTGTCGAGCAGCTCCGCCGGAGCGTTGCGGTCCATCATGACTTTACCGGCAATGGTGCGCAGGCCGAGGCGCTCCGACTCCTCGAAGAACACCTCCACCGATGACGGAAAGACGGTGCCATAGACGGCCGCGGTCGTGATGCCGTTGCGCAGGTTCTCGCGCAGATAGACGCGTGCGACCTCGCGGGCGTGGGCCGGATCGCGGAACGCCGCTTCGGCGGGAAAAGCGTAGCGCTCGAGCCACTGGAGCAGCTGCGCACCGTAGGCGCCGATGATGGCCGTCTGCGGATAGTGCACGTGCGCGTCCAGGAACCCGGCGACGATGACGGCGTTGGCGTACGTGGTCACCGGCGTCCCCGCCGGCAGCGTGGGGAGCAGGTCGCGCGCGGGGCCGTGCGCCGTGATGCGGCCCCCCGTCATCAGCACGACGGCGTCGGACTCATAGCGCATGGCGTGTGCCAGGCCGGCGGCAAAGGGGTCCGCGACGTAGGTGAGCGTCGCGCCCCGGATCGCGCTGGCCGGTGCGCCAGCGGGCGGCTCCTTGCCCAAGGGCACCTCGCGCGCTACTTCATTCACGGTGCTTCCTCGTCCGACGGACCGGCGCGGCTTCACGTTGCGGGATCCGTGGGCGCTGCTGGCGCTTGTGATCCTGCTCGCGCTGGCCGCTTTCTTCCTGTTCCGCCGCATCGGGACGGACACCAGGCTGCGTGCGACCGTGCTCCACAGTCTCGCGATCCTCGCCGATTCGCAGGCCGCCTACCATCGCCGCCACGGAGTCTACGCCGCCCGCATCGCCGACGCTCCGGCGGAGGGGGCGGTGGGCGTGCACCCGGACGCCGGCGTCGTGCTGACCATGGTGCTGGCGGACAGCCTCTGGTGGTCGGCGCGGGGCAGCCACCACGCCATCGCATGGGCTCCACGTGCCTGTTCCGCCTACGGCGGCGCGCCGCGCGACCCCGCGCTCCGACACCCCAACCATCCCACCTGTCCCTGACATGATCCTCTTTCTCAAGAACCTGGTCTTCACGCTCCTCATGCCGGGGAGCGTCGGCGTCTGGATTCCCTTGTGGATCGCCGGCGGCGCCGCCGCGCTCGCCCGGCCCTGGGACGCCACGCAGTACCTGGCGCTCCTGCCGCTGCTCGCCGGCGCCGCCATCTACTTCTGGTGCCTCTGGCACTTCGCCGTGTACGGCCGGGCGACGCCGGCGCCCATCGACGCGCCCCGCGTGCTGGTGGTGCGGGGACTCTACCGCCACGTGCGCAACCCGATGTACGTGGGCGTGCTCACGGTGATCGTGGGGTGGTGCATCGTCTTCGGCCTGCGTGCGCTCTGGACCTATGCGGCCGCCGTGGCGGTCGGCTTCCACGTCTTCGTCCTGATCGTCGAGGAGCCGACCTTGCGCCGCCAGTTCGGCGCCGAGTACGTGCGATACTGCGCGCACGTGCGGCGCTGGATTCCCGGCCCGCGGTACGGCGGCTGACGAGCCGGCGGCCGGCCGACTAGCGCCCTCCCAGGGCGAGCAGAGGCCGTAGCTCTCCGAGCACCGGCAATCCCGGGTCGGCGCCATGCCAACTGGCGGTCAGCGTCCGCCAGGCTTCGGCCGCCACGGCGCGATCGCCCGCGGCCGCGGCGGCACGCACCAGGCCGATCAGAGAGCGCGCGCGCCGCGGCGCCGCTTCGAGCGCGCGCATGAACTCGCGCTGCGCATCGGCCGGGCGGTTGGCCTGCATCAGCATCTCGCCGCGCAGCTCGTGCGACGGCTTCACGATTTCAGGGGGACCGAAGTCCATCGGCAGCGCGTCCTCGATCGCCGCGGCCGCCGCCAGCATCCCCAACGCGTCGTCGGTTCCGCCTTCCAGCTGGCGCAGCACGCCCTGCAGCTCCTGGTCCATGACCTGCACTTTCCTCGCCGCCAGCGTATCGGGGCCGGCGCGCAGCGTGTCGAGGAGCCGGGCCAGCTCGATGCGGGCCGCGCCGGCCGCCGGGCGATCGCCACGCCGGGCGGCCGCGAAGCCTCGGCCGAACTGGTCGACCGCGCCCATGAGCGGCAGGCCCGCGAGATCAATGCTCCAGGCCCAGGTCGCACTCGACCAGTCCTCGGTGTTGACCACGTGCTGCGCGCGCATGAACGCCATCTCGGCACGCTGGCGAGGAGCGCGCGACATGCCGCCGTGGACCCGCTCGAGGAGCTGCCCCGCCTCCCGGAACCGTCCCGCCTGGAGATAGCCGTACCCGAGCCACTCGGTGTAATGCCCCGGCAGATAGGCGGTGAGGTCGGCCGCGATGATATTCTGGGAGATGGTCTCGTCCCATATGCCCAGCGCCACGAAGATGTGGGTGGTCATGTGCTGGGCGTGCGCGGCGTCGGGCGCAATGCGCGAGTAGGCCCGTGCCGCGGCCAGGCCGAGCGGCGCATGAATCGGGTCGTCGAAGGAGTGAATGAGGTAGTGCGCCGCCCCGGGGTGATCGGGATTCGCCGCGAAGACCGGCGCGACCATCGCCGCCGCCCGCATGTAGGCCGCTACGTCGCGCACCCCCTGATTGAGGCCGAGCACGGAGAGCGCGGCGAAGGCCCGGGCCTCCGGGTCGTCGGGGAGGTCCGCCATCAGCTTCAGCATGGCGCGCGAGTACAGGGTGTCGCGCCGGGCCTTGCCGCCCTCACCGTAGAGCGTCTCGACGGCGTCCAGGTAGCCGCGCTCGCGCGGCGTCGGCGCGCGGGCCAGCCGCGCCTCCCGCGTGGGCCCGAGCTTCACGAGGGCAGCGCGCGCGCTGTCGAGGTCCTGCTGGTTCCAGACCGGGTGCGTGTAGGTCATCGCCTCGCCCCAGTACGCCATCGCGAAGCCGGGGTCGAGCCGCTCGGCCTCGCGGAAGGCCGCGGCCGCCTGCGAGTACTCGAAGCTGTGCAGGAAGAGCACGCCGCGAATGAACGCCGGCTGCGCCGCCGCCGCGCCCGACGTCGGAAAGGCGATCGATCCGAGGCGCGGCTCCTGGGCCGCAAGCGGCATGACCAGAGTCGCAAGCATGATACCAATCAGGCTGGAACGCACGATTCCCCCTGCGCGCTTCGACGCGCTTGCTGGTCGTTTACGACCTGCATATGCCGAGCCGGCCCTTCAGGACACGGCTACCGAACTCCGACCGCTTGTATCAACCGCTTCACCGGTCCGACACCCCACACGCGCAGCAGTCCCTGCGGCTGACCCCAACGCTGGAGGGCGGCCAGCGCCGCGGCCGTGGACTCGGCCGGGGGTCGCTGTCCGAGCCACCGCAGCGCGGTGATCCCAAGTCGCGCCACCGAGTCGGCCACCACCGCCGCCGGAAGCAGCTGGTCGAGAACCGGTGACGCATCGTCATCGGACGCGGTGCGCGCCGCGCCGATCGCCTCCTGCGCCCGTGACGCGCTGAAGATCCAGGCGAGGAAGGCCGCCTGGAGCGGGCTGCCGGCCGCCGCCCCGGAGCGTTCACCCAGCAGGCGGGTGACGAGCTGCTCGGTGTCCCATCGTCCCGGGGGATCGGGACGGGCCGCGTCCACGATCCCCGTGAGCGGCACGAGCTGTGTCGGATGCTGAAGCTGGCTGCGCTGCCCGAAGGTCGCGGGCTCGACGAGGCCCAGGAAATCCGCGAGCACGTCGGCCTGGGGCCCGTCGATGCGTCGCAGCATCCGCGCGGTGTGGCCTTCGTGCTGGAGGCCGAGCTCCTCGAGGCGCACGCTGGTGATGCGCAGTCGCCGGTACATGTCGCCCACGTCGTTCACCTCGCGCGGCGACCAGAAGCGCTCGGCGACGGCCGCCAGCCTCGGCCAGATGCGCGAATCGACCGTTTCGGCCGTCACATGCTCGGCCCACATGCACGCCTCGCCGCCCAGGACCAGCCGCTGCTGCTCGGCCGTCAGGTCGGTCGTCGCCGGCAGCGGATCGGGCAGATAGTGATCCTGGGCGCTCTCCTGGTGGTCGAGATAGTAGGGCGCCGAGAGAATGCCGCCGAAGCCCCGCTTCGCCGCCTGGCCCAGGTACTGCGGGCCGCGCCACGACTGGACCACGGTGTTGGGCGGCAGCCCCTCGTGGAGGATCTCGTCCCAGCCGATCATCCGCTTGCCGTGCTTCTCGAGGATGCGGATCAGCCGCTGGTTGAAGTATGCCTGGAGGGCGTCGTTGTCGGCGAGACCGTGGCGCTGCTTGAAGGCCCCGATCGCGGGGTTTGCGCTCCACTGGCGCCCGTTGACCTCGTCGCCGCCGATGTGCCAGTAGGCGTCCGGAAAGAGCGGGGCCATCTCGCCGATGAAGCGGTCGATGAAGCGATACACCGCTTCGCGGGTGGGGTCGAAGACCGGATCGAAGACGCCGAACCCGCGCTCGATGGCGTACGGTCCCGGGCCCGCCGAGTACTGCGGATAACCGACGAACCAGGACTGCGAGTGTCCCGGCATGTCGAACTCGGGCACCACGCGGATGCCCCGGTCGCGGGCGTAGGCCACCACCGCGCGGATCTGGACCTGGGTGTAAAAGAGGCTGTCGGAGCCCCGCTCCTGCAGCAGCGGAAAGCGGTGGCTCTCGACCCGGAATCCCTGGTCCTCCGAGAGGTGCCAGTGGAGCACGTTCAGCTTCACCGCCGCCATGCCGTCGAGGGTCCGCTCGATGACTTCGACCGGCATGAAGTGGCGTCCGGCATCCACCAGCAGCCCGCGCCACGGAAATCGTGGTGCGTCGTCGATGCGTACGGCGGGCACGAAGAAGCCGGATGGATCCGACCCCAACAGCTGGAGAAACGACTCGAGACCGCGAATCGCCCCGACCGTGGTCGGCGCGCTCAGCAGCGCGCCCGTCGGTGCGATGTCGAGGCGATAGGATTCGTCCTCGTCAACACCCTGGACGGCCTGCCCGGCGCTGCCCACGCTGATCATCAACGAGCCTGCGGAGTCGGGCGTCGCCGACAGGGCGAGCGCCGTCCGGCTCCGCAGGCGCGCGAGCATCCGGCGGATCGCCCGGTCGAGCCGCGCATTCCCGGAGCCGGAGTAGACCGCCACCCGGAAGCGGTCATCGACCGCCAGGCGCCCTTCGTGCCACTCGAGGACCCGGGGGACCGGCATGAGGGTCCGGGTTCGGGATGCGAGTGCGGTGTCCTGAAGGGTCGAGGTCGGTGCGGCCGCGAGACTTAGGGCGGTGAGCAGGCTGAGGAGCATGGGGGCTGAATCTCGCGCCGGAATGGGGTTTTGGCGACCATTGGCCGCCCGGCCTCGAAACGCTATAATTCAGCCATGAAGCAGGAGATCAACCTGGACGACGAGCCCATCCGGCTCTTCAAGTCGGATTTCCTCGAGTTCTTCACCCACATCCATCCCGCCGTGATCGTCGTCATCTGGACGCCGGTGGTGGTGTGGAACCTGTACCAGCCCTTCCTCGACCCGTCCCTGGCCCTGCCCGGCAGCCTGGTCGCCGTGGCCTTCCTGTTGGGCATCGTGATCTGGTCGTTCACCGAATACACGATGCACCGCTTCGTCTTCCACTTCTCGCCCGCGAACCCGGGGCCGACGCTGGAACGGGTGATCTACCTCTTCCACGGGATTCACCACCACCAGCCCCAGTGCAAGACGCGTCTCGTCATGCCGCCCATGGTCAGCGTGCCGCTGGCCGTGCTGTTCTGGTGGCTGTTCAAGACGACCATCGGCTCGCTGCTGGGAGCGCCCGCCTGGGTGCATCCGACCTTCGGCGGATTCCTGGCTGGATACATTGGCTACGACCTCATCCACTACGCGACCCACCACCTGCCGATGGAGTGGGGACCGCTGAAGACGCTGAAGCGTTATCACATGCAGCATCACTTCAAGACGCCCGACCAGCGTTACGGCGTAAGCTCGCCGGGCTGGGACGTGGTCTTCGGCACCAAGCCGGAAGAGCCGGGCCACAAAGCCGGCGTCGCGACCCGCGAGTAAGACACGCGGCTCGGCACTTGTCGCTGAGAGCGACGAGAGACTTATCCAGGCGGCTGTCAGCCGCCATTGCCGAGCAGCGGCTCTCAGCCGCTGAAGCCTGATCCTCCGTATCGCCTCCCCAGCACTCTCTGAAAGACCGCCGTCCCGACTGAGCATCGATTCGTGACTCGCGCGACCCCGCGCGCCAGTTCGCCCAGACCGTCGTCCCGCAGGACCATCGGCATGCCCGCAGGCTCCCAGGCGTAGACCGGCTCACGCGCGAGCAGCATCGGGTCGCGCGATCCGGCGTGAGCTGGCCCCGCGAAGCCGAGGGTGTAGCCGGCCTCCACGGCGAGCCGGCGGACCCGGGCGTCACAGGCTCCGAAGGGGTAGCTGATCGCCGCCGGCGGTGCGCCGAGCCGCTCGGCGATCACCGCGCGCGAGCGGCCCAGCTCGTCGGCCGCCGCGGCGTCGCCCAGCCAGGTGAGACGCGCGTGGCTCACGCCGTGCGAATGAACTTCCATCCCCCGCTCCCGCCACCGGCCCAGCGCGTCCCAATCGAGGTGGAAGAACTTCCGCCACCCGTACTGCACGTCCCAGGAGTTCTCGCGACCCACGAAGTCGGTAATCGCGAAGATCAGCGCCTTGAAGCCGTGGTCGGCGAGGACTGGGAAGGCGTGCTCGGCGAGGCCGGAGTAGGCGTCGTCGAAGGAGAGCACAACGGTGCGGGGTGCGGGGTGCGGGGGGGGTGCAAGCAGATCCGCGGATCCGAGTGTGGCGTAGCCGGCCTTGGCGAGGGTCTCAATCTGCCGGCGAAACACACGAGGTCCGAGCCTCGTGAACCCCAGCTCGAACCGCGGGTCGATCTTGTGGTAACAGAGGATGGGCGGAATCACGTTGTCCCACGCACCCCGCACCATGCAACCGTTAGAGGAATGTCCCCACGTCCACCAGCGGCAGCCCGAACGCCTCCGCCACTCCCGGATAGGTGACCTTGCCGCTCACCATGTTCACGCCCAGGGCCAGCGCGCGGTCCGCCTTGCACGCCGTCTTCCAGCCCTTGTCCGCCAGGGTGCGCACGTAGGGGAAGGTCGCGTTGGTCAGCGCGAGGGTGGAGGTGCGCGGCACGCCGCCCGGCATGTTGGCGACGGCGTAGTGAATCACGCCGTCCACGGTGTAGGTGGGATTCTCGTGCGTGGTCGCCTTCACCGTCTCGACGCAGCCGCCCTGGTCCACCGCCACGTCCACGATCACCGAGCCCGGCTTCATCGTCGCGAGGTCCGCACGCCGCACCAGTTTGGGGGCCTTGCCGCCGACGACCAGGACCGCGCCGACCACCAGGTCCGCGCGCGCAATGGCGTCGAGGATGTTGTGGCGGTTCGAGAAGACCAGCTCGACGTTGGCGGGCATCACGTCGGAGAGATACCGGAGCCGCTCGAGGCTGATGTCGAGCAGCGTCACCCGTGCGCCCAGGCCCGCGGCCATCTTGGCCGCGTTGATCCCCACCACGCCGCCGCCCAGCACCACCACCTCGGCCGGTGGAACACCCGGCACGCCCCCCAGCAGGACGCCGCGGCCGCCGTAGAGCTTCTCCAGGTACTTCGCGCCTTCCTGCACCGCCATCCGGCCCGCCACCTCCGACATCGGCGTCAGGAGCGGCAGCTCGCCGCTGTCGAGCTGGACGGTCTCGTACGCGATGCACACCGCGCCCGAAGCCATGTGGGCCCTGGTCAACTCTTCGTCGGCGGCGAAGTGGAAGTAGGTGAAGATCACCTGGTCCTTCCGCAGGTTCGGCCACTCCGACCTGATCGGCTCCTTCACCTTGAGGATCATCTCGGCCTTCGCCCACACCCCGGCGGCGGTCGGCACGATCGTGGCACCCGCCTTCACGTACAGCTCGTCGCTGAAACCCGACCCGAGGCCGGCGCCCTGCTCCACCAGCACGGCATGCTGGTGGCTCACCAGGGTCTCGGCCCCGACCGGGAGCAGCGCGATGCGGTTCTCGTTGGTCTTGATCTCTTTGGGGACGCCGATGATCATCGCGATCCTCTGTCGTAGCGTTTGCTGTCAGCTGTCAGCTGGCAGCTGGCAGCTGGAAGCGGGCAGCTGTCAGTTTGGTCCCAGCCACACGACCGCCTGCCGCTCCGGCTGGAAGAACTCGTTCGCCACCGCGGCGACCTCGTCCGGCGTGACCGCATCGATCTCCCGCAGCACTTCGTCAATGGACCGGTAGCGGTCGCCGTAGAGCGCGAGGCTGGCCAGGCGGTACATCCGCGACATCGGCCCTTCGAGCGCCAGGACGAGCTGGCCCTTGACCTGCTGCTTCGCCGACTGGAGCTCGCCCGCGCTCAGCGATTCCTTCGCCAGCAGCGCGTATTCGGCGCGGATGACGTCCAGCGCCTGCTGGGCGGTGGCGGCGCCGGTGCCGACGTAGACACCCTCGACGCCCGAGAGCTGGTGAAAGGAGTTCCAGGCATAGACGGTGTAGGCGAGTCCCAGGTCTTCCCGGACTTTCTGGAAAAGCCGCGAGCTCATCCCGCCGCCGAAGATCGTGGTCAACAGCGTCATCGCGTGCCGCCGCTGGTCCTGGTACCCGAAGGTCTCGGTACCGAGGACCAGGTGCACCTGGGCGCTGTCGCGCTCGACCCGCCGCTCGCCCCGCCGGCCGGGGCCGGGCTCGCGCACCGTCCGCCAGTCGGGGCCCGGCTCGAGGTCGAACCAGCCCTGCGCGCGGAGCAGCTCCAGGATGTTTTCGTGCTCCACGCTGCCCGCCGACGCGAACACCAGCCGGCGCGGATGGTACGCGCTGCCGTGCAGGGCCTTGAGGTCGGCGGCCTGGAGGGCGCCGACCGTGTCGCGGGTGCCGAGGATGCGGTAGCCGTAGCTGTGCTCCGGCCACAGCGTGCCCGCGTGCAGGTCGAAGACCAGGTCGTCGGGATTGTCCTCGACCATGGCGATCTCCTCGATCACGACCTGCCGTTCGCGGGCGAGGTCGTCGTCGCGCAGCTGCGGGCGGCGGACCAGGTCGGTCAGCACGTCCAGCGCGAGGGGGAGGTCGGCGTCGAGGATGCGCGCCTGGTAGGTGGTGTGGTCGCGGCCGGTGTAGGCGTCGAGCGCGCCGCCCCGGGCCTCGAGCGCCAGCGCGATGTCATGCGCGGAGCGACGCTCGGTGCCCTTGAAGACCATGTGCTCGAGGAGGTGCGAGACCCCCATCTTGTCGGGGGTCTCGTGCGCCGACGCGGTGCGGATCCAGAAGCCCGCCGCAGCCGAGCGCAGCGCCGGCATCGTCTCGGTCAGGACGACGAGTCCGTTTGGTCCTTCCGTGCGGAGGACGCCGTCGTCGAGCCGCTCGGTACGCACTACTTCTCGATCAGCGCCTTGCGCGACAGCCGCATCTTCCCGCGGTCATCGACCTCGAGCAGCTTCACGGTGACGATGTCGCCCTTCTTCACGACGTCCTCGGTCTTCTCGGTCCGGCCGTGCTGCAGCTCGGAGATGTGCACCAGTCCCTCGACTCCGGGCATGATTTCGACGAAGGCGCCGAAGGCCGTCGTGGTCTTCACCTTGCCGGTGTAGGTCTTGCCGATCTCGGGTTCCTGGACCAGCGCCTCCACCATCTCGCGGGCGATGGTGCCGGCTTCGGCGCCGACCGCGGCGATCGTCACCACACCGTCGTCGTCGATGCTCACGCTGGCGCCCGAGCGCTCCTCGATCTCGCGGATCGTCGCGCCCTTGGGCCCGATGATCTTGCCGATCTCCTTGGGGCGGACCTGGATGGTGATGATCCGGGGCGCCCACCGGGACATCTCGGTCCGCTGGGATGCCAGCGTCTTGCCCATCTGCTGCAGGATGTGCAGGCGGCCCTTCTTCGCCTGGTCGAGCGCTTTCGCCATCAGCTCGATGGAGATGCCGGAGATCTTGATGTCCATCTGGATGGACGTGATCCCCGTCTCGGTGCCGGCGACCTTGAAGTCCATGTCGCCCAGCGCATCCTCGGTGCCGAGGATGTCGGTCAGGATGGCGACCTTGTCGCCTTCCTTGATGAGGCCCATCGCCACGCCCGCGCAGGCGGCCTTGATCGGCACGCCGGCATCCATCAGCGCCAGCGAGCTGCCGCAGACCGTCGCCATCGAGGACGAGCCGTTGGATTCGAGCACTTCGGAGACGATGCGGATGGTGTACGGGAAGCCCTTGTACTCGGGGAGCAGTGGCGTGATCGCCCGCTCGGCGAGCGCCCCGTGGCCGATCTCGCGCCGGCTGGTGCCGCGCATCGGCCGAACCTCTCCGGTCGAGAAGGGCGGGAAGTTGTAGTGCAGCAGGAAGGACTTGGTCGTCTCCTTGGGGGAGTCGATATTGTCCATCCGCTGCTCGTCGTCCACGCTGCCCAGCGTCGTCGTGACCAGCGCCTGCGTCTGGCCGCGGGTGAAGAGGGCCGAGCCGTGGACCCGCGGCAGGAAGCCGACCTCGCAGCTGATCGGCCGCACCGTCGTGGTGTCGCGGCCGTCGATCCGCTCGCTCCGCTCCAGCACCTGCTTGCGCATCGAGTGGTACTGCATGTCCTCGAGGAGGCCCTCGATGACGCGGCCCTGGTCGGGGAACTCGGTATCGAGCTGCGACTTGATCGTGCTGGCCACCGACGAGAGCGCCTGCACCCGCTCGGCCTTGTTCGCCAGGTTCATCGCTTCCACCAGCCGGGGCGCGGCGAGGGCCTCGACGCGGGCCTTGAGGTCGGCCGGCGGCTCCGCCTTCACCCACTCCATCTTCGGGACGCTGTGCTTCTGGAGCAGCTCCTCCTGCATCGCGACGATTTCCTGGATCCCCTTCTGCGCGACTTTCAGCGCGTCGAGGATCTCCGACTCCTGGGCCTCGGCGGCGCCGCCCTCGACCATCATGATCGAGTCCTTGGTGCCGCTGACCACCAGGTCCATGTCGGTGAACTCGAGCTGCTGGAAGGTCGGGTTGAGGATCCACTTCCCTTCGACCCGGCCCACCCGCACCCCCGCGATCGGGCCGCCCCACGGAATCTTCGAGCTGGAGACGGCGAAGCTCGCCGCGATCAGCCCGAGCACGTCGGCGTCGTTCTCCTGGTCGGCCGACAGCACGTACACGAAGACCTGGACCTCGTTCTTGAACCCCTCGGGGAAGAGCGGCCGCAGGGTCCGGTCGATGATGCGCGCGGCGAGAATCTCCTCGTCGTGCGGCCGGGCCTCGCGCTTCAGGAAGCCACCCGGGATCTTGCCCGCGGCGTAGAACTTCTCGCGGTACTCGATCAGCATGGGGAAGAACGGCAGGTGGCTCTGGGTGTCGGCGACGGTCGCCGCCGCCAGGACCACGGTCTCGCCGAACTGGACGAGGCAGCTGCCATGCGCCTGCTTGGCCAGCCGTCCGCATTCGATGCGGAGCGGGCGACCCGCGAAGGTCCGCTCAATCACGTGCATCATGTCGTCTCTGCTTTCTGGGTGATGGAAAGGCTGAAAGCTGAAGGCTGAAAGCTGAACGACGCCGGAGCCGCGTCCCGTTCAGCCCTCAGCATTCAGCCTTCAGCTAGTGTCGTAGTCCGAGTTCGTCGACGATCTGCCGGTAACCGGCCAGATCGGTGCGCTTGAGGTAGTCCAGCAGCCGCCGGCGCTGGCCCACCATCTTCAACAGCCCGCGACGGCTGTGGTGGTCCTTCGCGTGGGTGCGGAAGTGGTCGGTGAGTGAGTTGATGCGGGCACTCAGGAGGGCGATCTGAACCCTGGTCGATCCGAAATCCGTCTCGTGCTCCTGGTACTTCTTCGCGGCAGCGGTCTTGTCGTAACCCATTACTGTCCCTTGTGGAGTCGCCCGGCTGTCCCGGGCTATTCTGTAATTGTCCGTAGCATTGTAACTTAACCCGCGTCCCGACCCCGCTCAAGGGGGCTGGTTTTGGGCACCGAGCCCACCACACTGCCGAACAAGACCGTCGGACCCTACACCACCAGCGGCTTCATCGGCGGCGGGGGGTTTGCCTGGGTCATGGCGGCCCGGAAGCCCGGTGGACCCGAGGTCGCGCTCAAGGTCCTCAAGCCCAAGTACGCCGGGGACAAGCAGTTCACGGCCCGGTTTCTGAACGAGGCCGAGGTCGCGGGGCAACTCCGCCATCCCAACATCATCCGCATCCTGGACGTCGGCCAGGCCGGCGACGACGTCTGGTTCGCCATGCCCCGCCTCAAGTCCTCGCTCGAGACGGCGCTCGGGGAGACCTCGATCCTCTCCGAGACCGACACCGCGCGGGCAGCCCGCGACATCGCCCGAGCGCTCGCCTTCGCCCACGACACCGGGGTCATCCACCGGGACATCAAGCCCCAGAACATCCTCTTCCACGATGAGGGGATGGCGGTCCTGACCGATTTCGGCATCGCCCGCGCCCTGGCCGGCTACGTGGCCAATACCGGCAAGCAGCTGGTGCTCGGCACACCCCACTACATCAGTCCCGAGCAGGCCCGCGGGATGCCGCTCGATGGCCGCACCGACATCTACGCCCTCGGTGTCACCATGTACCGCGCCGCCACCGGCGACCTGCCGTTCCGCTCCTCCGACTGGTACGAGCTGGCCCGCCTCCACGTCGAGGAGCCGCCCGCCCCGCCCCGCACCAAGCGTCCGGAGCTCTCCAAGCCCTTCGAGCGGATCATCCTGACCTGCCTCGCCAAGGACCGGGAGGAGCGCTACCTCAGCGCCTCGGCCCTGGCCGACGAGCTCGACGCGCTGCTCGCCGGGGGCACGCGCGGCGCGCTGAGCACAACGGCGGAGTGGGCGATGAAGAAGCTCTTCGGACGGAAGAGCGACTAGCGGACGACGTCGTTCCAGGTCACCAGGACCATCAGCATCAGCAGCAGGACCAGGCCCACGGTGGTGAGCCGCTCGCGGGTCTGGGCCGAGACCGGCTTGCCGCGCACCGCCTCCGCGATCAGGAACACCAGGTGCCCGCCGTCGAGCACCGGGATGGGCAGCAGGTTGAGGACCGCGAGGTTCATCGACAGCAGCGCCATGAAGCCGAACAGCGCTTCCACGCCCAGCCGCGCCGCCTGGCCCGACAGCCTGCCGATCATCACCGGGCCGCCGAGGTCCTTCACCGAGATATGCAGCGTCAGCAGTCCCTTCAGGGTGAGCAGCACCAGCTCCCCCGCCTCGGCCGAGCGCTTCGCGCCCTGGACGACCGAGCCCACCAGGCCGTAGCGGGTGTGCGGCAGGTAGAGCCCGAAGCCGACCTTCCCCACCTCGCGCCGGGTGCCGTTCTCGCCCGGAACGACTACGGCGCGCGGCACCAGCGTCACCTCGAAGATCCGCCCGGCCCGCAGCACGCTCACCCGCAGCGTGTCGCCGACGGCCGTCTCGATCTTGCGGACCATCGTCTCCCAGGCGGGGATGGTGTCCCCATTGATGCGCACGATCCGGTCGCCGCGTTGCAGACCCGCCGCGGCCGCGGGCTGGTCCGCCACCACGTCGCCCAGCACCGGCTGGTGCCAGTTGACCAGCGCGTCGAGGAGCTTGGCCCGGCTTCCCGATTCCGAGAGTGGGACGTCGACCAGCAGGGGCTCGGGGCGGCCCGCGACCTCGATGCGCAGCGGGGTGACCGACGAGGTCACGATGATGGACTGCACCTCCTGCCAGCCCCGCACCGTGTCGCCATTGATACGGATGATGCGCTCGCCGGGGCGGAGCGTCTCCAGGGGTGCGGCGCCCATCGGCAGCGCGTCGGCGTGCACTTCGCCGATGGTGGTGGACGGGTCTTCGGTGACGCCGTAACGCCAGGTGAGGAAACCGAAGACGAGGATCGCGAAGAGCACGTTCATCGTCACGCCGGCGAGCATCACGTAGGCGCGGGCCCACAGCGGCTTGTGGTCGAAGGTCCGTTCCTGCGCCACCGTCACCGTCGCGGCGGGGCCCTCGAGGGCTCCGGCGTGACCCTCGTCCTCGAGCCCGGCCATCTTCACGTAGCCGCCGAACGGCACCCACGAAACGCAGTACTCGGTTTCGCCCCGGGTGACGCGCAGCGGCGTGCGCGGCCCGAAGCCCAGGGAGAAGCGCAGCACCGCGATACCCACCGACTTGGCGGCGATGAAGTGTCCCAGCTCGTGGACAAAGATGAGGACGCCCAGCACCAGGACGAAGGCGCCCGCCGTGGTCAGGAAACTCACGCCAGCTCCTGCGTCGCCCGCCGGCGCGCCCAGGCGTCCGCGTCCCGCACCGCCTCGAGGCTGTCGGCCCGCCGGGGGGCGTGATTGGCCAGCGCCGTGTCGATGACGTCGGCGATTCGCCCGAAGGGGATGCGCCCCTCGAGGAAGGCCGCGACCGCCACCTCGTTGGCCGCGTTGAAGACGGCCGGCGCCGTGCCGCCCGCCCGCCCGGCGTCGACGCCGAGGGCAAAGGCCGGGAAGACGTCGCTCCGGATCGCCTCGAAGGTCAGCGCGCCCGCCGTGAGCGGATCGAAGCGCGCGGTCCCCTCGTCGGGGAGCCGGCGGGGATGGGTGAGCGCGTAGAGGATCGGCAGCTCCATGTTCGGGAATCCCAGCTGGGCGAGCACCGAGCCATCGGCAAACTCGACGAACGAGTGAATGATGGACTGCGGGTGCACCACCGCCGTGACCTGGTCGTACCCGGCGTCGAAGAGGAAGTGCGCCTCGATCACCTCCAGCGCCTTGTTGGCCAGCGTGGCGCTGTCCACGGTGATCTTCTTGCCCATTCTCCAGGTGGGATGGTTCAGCGCTTCCGCCACCGTGGCGCCGCGCACCCGCGCGGCGTCCCACCCGTGGAACGGCCCACCCGACGCGGTCAGGATGATGCGCGAGAAATCGCGCGACTGGCCCGCGAGGCACTGGAAGACCGCCGAGTGTTCGGAATCGACGGGAATGATCTCGCCCCGCCCTTCGCGCGCGGCGCAGCGGACCAGCTCACCCGCCATCACCAGCGTCTCCTTGTTGGCGAGCGCGACCCGCTTGCCGGCCCGCAGCGCGGCGATGGTCGCCTCGAGCCCGGCGGCCCCCACGATGCCGTTGACCACGATGTCGACGTCGGGCCGGGTGGCCGCCTCGACGAGGCACGCCGCGCCGCTGACCCAGCCGTCGGCCTGACCGCTGACCAGACCCACGAAGCCGGGCCGCCAGGCGCGCACCTGCTCGGCGAGGAGGTCCCGCCGGCAGAAGGCCGTCAGCGCCGCCACGCGGAACTCGTCGGGATGGCGCGCCAGCACGCGCAGCGTGCTCGCGCCGATGGAGCCGGTGGATCCCAGGACCGCGACGCCGACGCTCAAACGACCCCCGCCACCCGATACAGCAGCGCCGTCACCGGCAGCACGAAGTACAGCGAATCGAGGCGGTCGAGCACGCCCCCATGCCCCGGAATCAGCGTCGAGGAGTCCTTGGCCCCGACCTCGCGCTTGAAGAGCGACTCCACGACGTCGCCGGCCTGGCCTACCGCGCTGATGACCACGCCGAACAGCAGCGCTTCGGCGAGGCTGACCGACAGGCCGGCGCGCTTGAAGACCAGGGCCGCGTAGATCAGGCTGAGGGAGACGGTGCCGAAGAGACCCGAAATGCCGCCGGCCCAGGTCTTGGTGGGCGACACCACGGGCGCCATCTTCGCGCCGCCGATGGCCCGACCGCCGGCCATCGCCGCGCTGTCGCCGACCCAGGTCAGCACCAGGGGATAGAACAGCAGCGCCATCCCCACCGTCGCGTCGTTCAGGAACGGCCGGGGAAGTGGATGGCGCAGCCGCAGCGCGAAAGACGGCAGCCACGCCGCGTACAGCACGCCGAGGACGGTGACGGCCACCGCCGCCAGGGGCCGGCGATCCGGCCCGCGCCGGGCCAGCGCCGCGCCGAGAATCAGCAGGAGCCAGACCAGGAAGGCGTAGCCGTCCTGGATCAGGTCCGCCGCAAGGCCGGGCGCGAAGAGGGTGATGGCGACGGCCAGCGGCGTCAGCGCGGCGCCGAGCATCCCGAGGCGGCCCAGCGGCTCGATCCCCTGCTTGCGGGCCAGGTCGAAGAGCTCGCGGACCCCGAGGACCGCCGCGGCCGCGAGCAGCGCCGCCAGCGCCCAGCGGCCGATCCAGGCGATGGCGATCACGGAGGGAATGGCGACGACGGCGAAGGCGATCCGCCGGAGCATGTTGGGCGTCAACGTCTACGCCGAGACGCGCCCGAAGCGCCGCTCTCGGCCCTGGTAGTCGATGACCGCCTGGTAGAGATGCTGCCGCGTGAAGTCGGGCCAGAGCACCGGCGTGATGAGCAGCTCGGTGTAGGCCAGTTGCCAGAGCAGGAAGTTGGAGATGCGCAGCTCGCCGGAGGTCCGGACCAGGAGGTCGGGGTCCGGCAGTCCCGCCGTGTAGAGCCGCAGGCTCAACGCCTCCTCGTCCACATCCTCGAGGGCCAGCCGGCCGTGCAGCACGTCCTCGGCGAGCCGGCGCGCCGCGCGCGCGATCTCGGCGCGGCTGGAGTAGGAGATGGCGAGGTTGAGCTGGAGCCGAGTCCCGCCGCGCGTGCCCGCCACGAGCTGGTCGACGGCGTCGCGCTTGTTGGCCGGGAGCCTCGCCAGGTCGCCGATCACGTGGACCTCGACGCCCTGCTGCCTCAGCTCGGCCGTTTCTTTCGCGATGTACTCCTCGAGCAATCCCATCAGCGCGCCGATCTCGATGGCCGGGCGCTTCCAGTTCTCTTCGCTGAAGGCGTACAGGGTGAGCACCTCGATGCCCGACTGGATGCACCCCTCGACCACCTCGCGCACCGCTTTCATCCCTTCGCGGTGCCCCAGGGTGCGCGGCAGGCGGCGCTCCTTGGCCCAGCGGCCGTTGCCATCCATGATGATGGCCACGTGCCGCGGCACGGCGCCGTGCGCCTTGAGTTTCTCGAGGAGGGCGTCCGTGCTCACACCTCCATGATCTCCGCTTCCTTGGTCTTCACCATCTCGTCGACATGATTGACGTGCTCGTCGGTGACCTTCTGGACGTCCTTCTCGGCGTGTTTCTTGTCGTCCTCGGAGACGTGGTCGAGTTTCTTGAGCTGGGCCAGCGCCTCGTGGCGATGGTGGCGCACCGCGACGCGGCCTTCCTCGGCGAGCTTGTGCACGACCTTCACCAGGTCGCGGCGCCGCTCCTCGTTGAGGGCCGGGATGGGCACGCGGATGATGCCGCCCTGCGAGACGGGGTTGAGCCCCAGGTCGGATTCCCGGATCGCCTTCTCGATCGCCGGCATCAGGCCCTTGTCCCACGGCGTCACGGTGAGGAGCCGCGCTTCGGGAGCCGCCACCGACGCCACCTGGTTGAGCGGCATCTCGTTGCCGTAGGCGTCCACGCGCACCAGGTCGAGCAGCGCGGTGGTCGCCTTGCCGGTGCGGATGGAGGAGAACTCGCGGCGGGTGCTCTCCATGGCCTTGTCCATCCCCGCCTTGGCCTGCTTGACGACGTCGCCAGTGGTTTTTGCGCTCATCGGACGATGGTGCCGATGCGCTCGCCCTGCAGAATGCGGACGATGGCACCGGGCTGGTTGATGTTGAACACCTGGATCGGCAAGCCATTGTCCTTGCAGAGGGCGAAGGCGTTGGCGTCCATGACGCCGAGACCCTGGACGATCGCGTCCTGGTACGACACTTCGCGCAGCAGGGTCGCGTCGGAGTGTTTCCGCGGATCGGCGGTGTAGACGCCGTCCACGCTGGTCGCCTTCATGATGACGTTCGCTTCGATCTCGAGGGCGCGCAGCACCGCCGCCGTATCGGTCGAAAAGTAGGGGTTGCCGGTCCCGCCCGCGAAGATGACGACCCGGCCCTTCTCCAGGTGCCGGACCGCCCGGCGCCGGATGTAGGGCTCGGCCAGCGCCTCCATCCGGATCGCCGTCATGACCCGCGTGTCCACGCCCTTCTTCTCCAGGATGTCCTGGATCGCGAGGGCGTTGATGATGGTCGCGAGCATCCCCATGTAGTCGGCGGAGACCCGGTCCATCCCCTGCTGGCTGGCCTGGCTGCCGCGCATGATGTTGCCGCCGCCGATGACCACGCCCAGGTCGGCCCCGGCTTCGCGCACCGCCTTGACCTCATCGGCCATCCGGTCGATGACGGCGAAGTCGAGCCCGAATCCCCTGTCGCCCGCCAGCGCCTCGCCGGACAGCTTGAGGAGCGCGCGCCGGTAGGCCAGCGTCACACGCCCTCGCCGAGCTGGTAGCGGACGAAGCGCCGGACCTGGATGTTCTCGCCGGTCTTGCCGCTCATCAGTTTCACCAGCTCGCCGACGGTCTGCTTGTCGTCCTTCACGAAGGGCTGGTCCAGGAGGCAGACCTCGGAGAGGAACTTCCTGACCTTCCCCTCGACGATCTTGGCGCGGATCGCCTCCGGCTTCCCCTCCGCCGCGACCTGCTCGGTGTAGATGCGCCGCTCGCGCTCGACGATCTCGGGGGCGAGCTGGTCGGCACTCACCGACAGCGGCGCCGCCGAGGCGATATGCATCGCCACGTCCTTGCACAGGGCGATGAAGCCCTCGGTGCGCGCGACGAAGTCCGTCTCGCAGTTCACCTCCACCAGCACGGCGACCTTGCCGTTATGGTGATGGTAGAACTCGATGCGGCCTTCCCGCGCCTCGCGCCCCTCGCGCTTCTCGGCCTTCAGGATGCCCTTGGCGCGGAGCCACTCGGCGGCCTTGCTCTGGTCGCCGGCGTTCTCTTCGAGAGCCTTCTTGCAATCCATCATGCCGGCGCCGGTACGCTTGCGCAGCTCGGCGATGTCCTTGGCGCTGATCGCGGTGTTCTGAGACATGGTTCCTTGTCCTTCGTGTGTGTTGGCTGAAGGCTCGAGGTTGAAAGCTGGCAACAGATTCAGCTTTCAGCTTTCAGCCGCAGTTAGCAAACCGCCGCCGGCCCGACCGGGCTGAGGCGGCGGCGCGCTTCGATCCGGACCCGGCTAGATGGCGCCGGCGTCCGCCGCCGCGGGTGGGGCGTCGGCCGCGACCGGAGCCTCGGTCCGTACCTCACCGCCCTCGTGCTCCTTCATCCGGGCCACGATCGCTTCCGGCTTGGGACGCCGCTTGCGCCGCGGCCGGCGGCGCCGCTTGTCGGCGTCCTCGCCCGATCCCTCGACCGAGCCGCCGTCGGTGGAGTAGGTCGAGAAGTCCTGCTCCTCCGACTCCTCGCGCTGCGGCCGCGCCGCGCGCGTCTCGCTGATGGTGTCGGCCAGCGCCCCGCTGATGAGCGAGACCGACCGGATCGCGTCGTCGTTGCCCGCGATCGGCACCGTGATGACGTCCGGGTCGGCGTTGGTGTCGACGATCGCCACGATCGGGATGCCGAGCTTGTTGGCTTCGGCGATCGCGATGCGCTCCTTCTTGGCGTCGATCACGAAGAGCGCGCCCGGCAGCCGCGACATGTTCTTGATGCCGGCCAGGTTGCGGTCGAGCTTGATGCGCTCGCGCTCGAACAGCAGCTGCTCCTTCTTGGTGAAGAACTCGAAGCTGCCTTCCTCCTGGCCCTGCTCCAGCTCCTTGAGCCGGCGCGTCTGCTTCTTGATCGTCGCGAAGTTGGTGAGCGTCCCGCCCAGCCAGCGTTCCGTCACCCAGAAGGCGCCCGCGCGGGCGGCTTCGATCTGGATGATCGCCTTCAGCTGCTTCTTGGTGCAGACGAAGAGGATGTTGTCGCCCTTGGCCACGACCTCCCGCACCAGCTCCTGGGCGAGCCGCAGCTGCTTGAGCGTCTTCTCGAGGTCGATGATGTAGATGCCGTTGCGCTCGGCGAAGATGAACCGGCGCATCTTGGGATTCCACCGGCGGGTCTGGTGCCCGAAGTGGACCCCGGCTTCGAGGAGCGCTTGAATCTCAGGCAATGCCATGCGGTACCGTCTCCCTGGGTTGTGCGTCCATCGCGTTCGTCTGGGACCGGAATCCGTCGCCGGACACCCCCGGCCCCATCCCGCGATGTGCGAGGTATCCTGCGTTTACCGCTTGCTGAACTGGAACCGCTTCCGCGCGCCGGGCTGGCCCGGCTTCTTGCGCTCGACCGCGCGGGGATCGCGCGTGAGCAGGCCGCTGCTGCGCAGCTTCTTGCGATGCGTCTCGTCGACCAGGAGCAGCGCCCGGGCGATCCCGAGGCGCATCGCGCCCGCCTGCCCCGTCATGCCGCCCCCGTCCACGTTGGCCTTCACGTCGAAGGCACCCAGCGTGTCGGTCGCGGTGAAGGGCTGCTGGATCAGCGACACCAGGCTGGGGCGCGGAAAGTAGTCGCCCAGGGTGCGGCCGTTGACTTCCCACTTGCCGGAGCCGGGCTTGATGTAGATCCGGGCGACGCTGGTCTTGCGGCGGCCGATCGCGTGGAACTTGGTCGGGACGTCGATAATCGCCATGCGCTACTTCCCCTTGGTGTACGTCTTGGGCGCGAACACCGCGAGCGGCGCCGGCTGCTGGGCGGCGTGCGGATGCTCGGCACCGGCGTAAACCCGCAGCTTGAGCCGCAGGACCTGCTTGGAGAGCGAATTCTTCGGCAGCATGCCGAAGACCGCCTTCTCGATCACCCGCTCCGGCTTCTTCGCCATCACCGCGCGGATCGGCGTGATCTTGTCGTGACCCATGTAGCCGCTGTGCGAGAAGTAGCCCTTCTGCTCCATCTTCTTGCCCGACAGGCGCACCTTTTCGGCGTTGATGACGATGACGCCGTCACCGGTGTCCATGTGGGGCGTGAAGATCGGCTTGTGCTTGCCGCGAATGACCTGCGCGACGCGCGATGCGAGGCGGCCGAGGGGGACGCCTTCGGCGTCCACCACGAACCACTGGTGCTCGATGTCACTCGGTCTGGCACTGAACGTCAGCATGTTTCTCCGTCCCTCGATGCCCGAATCGGTGTAGCACGGAAAAATAGACTGGGTATGGGGATAGGTCAACTGAGGCGGTTGCCGGAAGGCCCCGTGGCCCCCGTGTCAGGCCAACTCCAGAAGTGGTGCGCCTTTCTCCACCCGCGCGCCCGGCACGACATGCACCTTCTGCACCACGCCGGGGCCCTCGGCCTTGAGCACGTTTTCCATCTTCATCGCCTCGACCACCACCAGCCCCTGGCCGGCCAGGACCCGCTCGCCTTCCTCGACCAGGACCCGGACCACCAGGCCGGGCATCGGCGCCTTGAGCGTCCCGCCCCCCGGGGCGGCGCCCGCCCGCGAGCCCGCCGCCCGGACCGCCCGCTCCCGGGGATCCAGCACCTGCGCCAGGAGCCGGCAACCTCCCATGGCCAGCAGCCAGGCGCCGCGGCCCTCGCCGGGGGTCGCCTGCACGCCGACCGCCGCGCGGCCGCGCACCAGGCGGCGGATCCCCGACCCCCGGTCCCCGCTCAACCGGGCGTCCACGACCCGCCCATCGACGGCGACCCGGTCGCTGTCCAGCTCGACCTCGATGCCGCGGCCCGCGACCTCTACGGTGTACTTCATGAAGCAGGAAGGTGTGCGGCCGGCTCGGCAACCACCAGCGTCTCGACGTGGCTGGTCTGGGGGAACATGTCGAAGGCCCGCAGCGTCCGGATCCGCCCGGCGCCGATGCGCAGGCGCTTGAGGTCGCGGGCCAGGGTGGCGGGGTCGCACGACACGTAGACCAGCCGGCAGGATGGCAGGTCGCCCAGGTGCCGGATGACCTCGTCCGACAGGCCGGTGCGCGGCGGGTTCACGATGACCGCATCCGCCGGCAGGAGCTTCGCGACGTGGTCTTCCACCCTTCCCGCGATGCAGCGCATCGTCACGCCCGCGGCCCCGGCCCGCGCTTCAGCGCGGCGCACCGCGCGCGCGTCGATCTCCACCATCGCCACGTCACACCCGCGCTCGGCGAGCGGCACGGCGGTGTCGCCGGCGCCGGCGTAGAAGTCCAGGACCCGGCCGGCGGGCAGCGCCCCGTCGATGACCGCCTCTCGCAGCAGCGCCGCCACTTCCGCATTCACCTGCTCGAAGCCGACCGCCGCCGCGTCGCTCTCGCTCCCCGCCACGCGCCGGATGGCGCCATCCCTGGGCTGCCACCAGACGGTCGCGGGCTCGATCGACCCCGCCCGCAGCGCTTCCGCAAGACGCTCGCCGCCCATCCACGCCCCTTCGCCGCCCTCCACGACCACGTGACGCGACCCGTCGCGCGCGAGACGGAGCTTGAGACGCACATCGTCGCCATGCGGCAGCGCCGACGCTTTGGTCCCGATCGCCGCCCAGAGCGCGTTCAGCTCCTCGCGGGCGATGGGGCACGAGCGAAGCATGAACACGCGATCGGGATCCGCCTGATCGTGGAAGCCCGCGATGGCGTGCGCTCCGCGCCAGCGCACCGTCAGCGTCATGGTGGTCCGGTAGCCGAAAGGCCGCGGGCTCGGCACCACGTCGGGGTCCGGCACATCGAGACCGCCGATGCGGCGCAACGCGTCACCCACGATGCGCCCCTTGGCCTCCAGCTGCACGGTGTCGGCGACGTGCTGCCACTGGCAGCCGCCGCAGCGGTCGCCGGTGAAGTGAGCGCAGGGCGGATCGACGCGGCCGGGGCCCGGCTCGAGGACTTCAGCCACCTGCGCCCCCGCATGCCGGCGGCGGCGCCGCACGTCACGCAACCGGACCCGGTCGCCGGGGGCGGTGCGCGGCACGAAGACGATCATGCCGTCAGCCAGGTGCGCGACGCCCGTCCCGCCGGCACCAAGCGATTCGACCGTCACAACCTCCGCACCCTCCACCCCTCCCTCCTTCACCTCCAACTCTTTCCCTCTGTCACCTCTGTCACCTCCGTCACCTCCGTCACCTCCGTCACCTCAGGTCATTCATTCCGCTCACCCCGAATCTCCGCAAGAAAGTTGACCAGGTAGTTGCCCCAGACGGCCGGCAACGAATGCGTCCCATGCCCGCGCGTCGCCGTGCTGATGGGCAACAGCACGTAGCGGCCATGCCGGACCCGCGGCATCAGCCGCTCCATGATGCCCAGCTCGGGCGGGTTGATCTCGTCGTCGGCGGAGTTGATGGCGAGCACCGGCGCCGTGATGCGCTCGAGGCCCTCGCTCGGGTCGTAGTCGCGCGAGGCATCCACGGCGTAGACGAAGTCGTTGGCGTCGGTGGTCGCCAGGCGGGTGCGCACCCAGGTCGTGATCCAGGTGTCGGCCGAGTCGCGGGTGGGCCCCAGGCGCAGCTCGTTGAGCGGCGCGGTGCCGACGAACCAGAGGAAGTAGACCGCGGGCAGCAGCCCCGAGGGCTGCGTGGTGTAGTCGCCGTTGGCGTAGTCGGGCGAGTTGCGGATGGCGTCGATGGTGAGTTTGCGCCACATCCGGTTGCGTCCCGCGATCTGCGTCGGCAGGCAGGCCAGGGGTACCGCACCGTCCATGAACGACGGCCAGCGCTCGAGCCAGAGCCAGGAATGCATGCATCCCATGCTCGTCCCCATGAGGAGGGCGAGGTGGTTGACGTGCAGCCCCTCGGTCAGGAGCCGGTGCTGGGCGGTGACCATGTCTTCGTACGCGTAGTGCGGAAAGTGCGCGTGCAGCCCGTCGCTCGGTTTGCTGGAGCGGCCGTGCCCGAGGTTGTCGGGGATGATGACGAAGTACTCGGCGGTGTCGAGCGGCTGGCCGGGACCGAACAGCTCGCCGCCGTAGGTGCGCGAGAGGAAGCCCTGCCCCGAACCGCCGGTGCCGTGGAGAATGAGGACCGCGTTGCGGGTCTGGCCGCCGGGCCGGGTGCGGGGATGGCCGAGGGTGCGATAGTGGATGCGCAACTCGGGCAGCACCTCACCGCTGGCGAAACGGAAGTCGCGCATCACGAAGCTGCCGGTGTCGGCCGGCACGATCTGCGCGGTTGCCGTCGCTGTCTTCGCGACTAGCGCGAACCCCAGGGCCGCCACCATCATCCGTCGCATATGCGCTCCCTCACGCTGTCGGCCGCGCTCGCCGCGGCCCTCGCTGTTCCCAAGCTCGCCGCGCAGGCGGCACCGGCGCAAACCGGCGCCCCGCGCGACTCCACCTTCCACATCGTCCCGCTGCGGCCGGTCGAGGAACTGCGCCGCGAAGCGCTCACCCGCACCCCGCCGCCGCAGGCCGACTCGCTGCGCCGTCCCGACCTGGTGGACCTCGCGGCGGAGGACCCCACGATCCACCTCGACATCCGCTACGCCACCACCAACAACTTCATGGGCGCCCCAATGTACTCCTCGGCGCGGGCCTTCATGCAGCGGCCCGCCGCCCTGGCGGTGCTTCGCGCCCACCAGGCCCTCGCCCGGCAGGGCTTTGGCCTGCTGATTCACGATGCTTACCGGCCCTGGTACGTGACGTGGATGTTCTGGGAGGCGACGGCGCCGCAGTATCACAACTTCGTGGCGAACCCGGCGCGGGGATCGAAGCACAACCGCGGCTGCGCGGTGGACCTCTCGATGTACGATCTCGCCACCGGGTTGCCGGTCGGGATGCCGAGCACTTACGACGAGTTCAGCGAGCGTGCCAATCCGAACTACTCCGGGGGGACGCCGCGGCAGACCGAGCTACGCGAGCTGCTGCGCCGGACGATGGAAGCCGAGGGCTTCACCGTGGATCCCGGCGAGTGGTGGCACTTCGACTACCGCGACTGGGCGTGGTACCCGGTGATGAACACCACGTTTGAGCAACTGGCGGGGGGCAGGTAGCTGGCAGCTACCGCAGGCCCTCTCTGCGGGCGGTATCGGTCCAGCCATCGGAACCCGGAGTTTCCGCGCGGCCGTGCGGCTGAGCCCCCGTGCGCCTTTCTTCTTCCAGCATCGCCGCCGTGATCGCGGCATCCTCGATCAGCGCGCCGGGCGCCCCCTCGGCCATCAGCTTCCGGCCGATCCGGTCGTAGTAGCCGATGTCGATCTCGCCACGCACGAACGACTGCTCCCGCATCACGCGCTGGTGGAACTCGCGCGAGGTGGGGACCCCCAGGATGACGAGGTCATCCAGCGCGCGGCGCATCCGCTTGATGCAACGCTCTCGCGACTCGGCCCACACGATCAGCTTGCCGAGGAGCGAGTCGTAGAAGAGCGGAACGCTCACCCCGCGCTCGATCCAGCCGTCCCAGCGCACGCCCGGCCCGGTGGGCACGCGGAACTCCGTAATCACGCCGCCGGCGGGGAGGAAGTCGTTGAACGGGTCCTCGGCGGTAATACGGCACTCGATCGACCAGCCGCGCGGCGTGAGAGCCCGCTCCGGCAGCGAGAGATGGTGGCCCTGGGCGACCTTGAGCTGCATCCGCACGATGTCCACGCCGTAGACCAGCTCGGTGACGGGGTGCTCGACCTGGAGCCGGGTGTTCATCTCCAGGAAAAAGAAGTCGCCGTTGGGGAGCAAGAGAAACTCGCAGGTGCCGGCGCTCACGTAGCGCACCGCCTGGGCGCCGCGCACCGCCGCCTCGCTCATGGAGCGCCGGATCGCCGCCGTCATGGGCACCGACGGCGCCTCCTCGATGAGCTTCTGGTGCCGGCGCTGGATGCTGCACTCGCGCTCACCGAGCGACGTGGTGCGGCCGTGCTGGTCGGCCAGGATCTGGATCTCGATGTGCCGCGGGCCATCGAGAAAGCGCTCGATGTAGATCCGCCCGTCCCCGAAGGCCTTCTCCGCCTCTCCCTGCGCCGCGGTGAGCGCCGGCTCCAGCTCGGCCTCGCTGCGTACCACCCGCATCCCCCGGCCGCCGCCGCCGGCGGCGGCCTTGAGGAGGATCGGGTAGCCGATGGTGCGGATGGCGCGGATCGCGTCGGTGGCGGTGCGGACCGGCTCCACCGAGCCGGGGACGACGGGCACGCCGACCCCCTGCATGCGCTTGCGTGCGGTGGTCTTGTCGCCCATCGCGCGGATCGCGGCCGCGGACGGCCCGATGAAGGTCAGCCCCGCGTCAGTCACGGCCTGCGCGAACTCGGCGCGCTCGCTGAGAAAGCCGTAGCCCGGATGCACCGCGTCGGAGCCGCTCGCCTTGGCGGCCTCGACGAGGCGGTCGATCCGCAGGTACGACTCGGCGGGCGCGCTCCCGCCGATGTGGACGGCCTCGTCGGCCGCCTCGACGTGGGGCGAGTCGGCGTCGGCATCGGAGTAGACGGCGACCGCCTCGAGGTCTTCCTCGCGGCAGCCGCGGATGATCCGCAGCGCGATCTCGCCCCGGTTCGCGACGAGCACGCGCTTCACAGCGGGATGTTTCCGTGCTTCTTGGCGGGATTCCGATCCCGCTTGGTCACCAGGACCGCGAGGGCGCTGATGAGCCGCGCGCGGGTGTCGCGCGGGTCGATGACGTCGTCCACAAAGCCGCGGCCCGCGGCGATGTAGGGGTTCGCGAACTTCTCGGCGTACTCCGCCTGCTTTTCGGCCAGCGCCTTCTCCGGGTCGGGGGCCGCCTCGAGCTCCTTCTTGAAGAGGATCTCGACCGCGCCCTTGGGGCCCATCACCGCGATCTCGGCCGTCGGCCAGGCGAGATTCAGGTCGCCGCGGATGTGCTTGCTGCTCATGACGTCGTACGCGCCGCCGTACGCCTTGCGCGTGATGACGGTGAGCTTGGGCACGGTGGCCTCGCAGTAGGCGTACAGCAGCTTGGCGCCGTGCTTGATGATCCCGCCGTGCTCCTGCGCGACCCCCGGCAGGAAGCCCGGCACATCCTCGAAGGTGACGAGCGGGACGTTGAAGGCGTCGCAGAAGCGCACGAAGCGCGCGGCCTTGAGCGACGCCCCGATGTCGAGCACGCCCGCGAGGACGGCGGGCTGGTTGCCCACGATGCCGACGGGCCGGCCCCCCAGCCGCGCGAAGCCGCAGATGATGTTCGCGGCGTAGTCCCGGTGGATCTCGAAGAAACCGCCGTCGTCGACGATGCGGCGGATCACGTCGTGCATGTCGTAGGGCTTCGACGATTCGTCCGGAACGATCTCCAGCAGCGCCTCGTCGCGGCGGCCGGGCGGATCGGCCGAGGGGCGGAGGGGCGGGGACTCCAGGTTGTTCAGCGGCAGGTAACCGAGCAGCTCGCGCACCGCCACCAGGCTCTGGGCCTCCGTGGCGTGGACCGCGTGGGCGACCCCCGAGGTGCCGCCATGCACCGCCGCCCCGCCGAGCTGCTCGAAGGTCACGTCCTCGTGGGTCACCGTCTTCACGACGTTGGGGCCGGTGACGAACATGTGGCTGGTCTTCTCGACCATGAAGACGAAGTCGGTGATCGCGGGGCTGTAGACCGCCCCGCCCGCGCAGGGGCCGAGGATCACGCTGATCTGGGGAATGACGCCGGAGGCGAAGGTATTGCGCAGGAAGATGTCGGCGTAGCCGCCCAGGGACGAAACGCCCTCCTGGATGCGGGCGCCGCCCGAGTCGTTGAGACCGATGACCGGCGCGCCGTTGCGCAGCGCCAGGTCCATCACCTTGCAGATCTTCTCGGCGTAGGTCTCGCTGAGCGAGCCGCCGAAGACGGTGAAGTCCTGCGAGAAGACGTAGACGGTGCGGCCCTCGATCGCGCCGTAGCCGGTCACCACGCCGTCGCCGAGGTAACGCTGGGCATCGAGCCCGAAGTCGGTCGAGCGGTGCACCACGAAGCGGTCGAGCTCGACGAAACTCCCCTCGTCGAGTAGCAGGTCGAGGCGCTCGCGCGCGGTGAGCTTGCCCTTGCCGTGCTGCGCCTCGATCCGCGCCTGGCCGCCGCCCAGCTTCGCTTCGGCCGCGAGCGCCCCGAGGCGCCGGAGTTTCTCCTGCATGCTCATGCTCTAATGGTAGCCGGAGCGGACCCTTCAGCCTTCAGCCTTCAGCCTTCAGCTCTCAGGCGACGTCTCCGGCGAGTCGTTGCCGTCGTCGATCGGAATCTGCGGCACTTCGCGCAGCGGCTCATCGGGGAAGCTGATGGCCGCGAGCACGATGCGGTGATGGATCGGATCCACCTCGAGCACCTTCAGCTCGACGACCTGGCCGATCTTCACGGCGTCGGCCGGCTGCTGGATGTCGGGGATCCCGAGCTGGCTCATCGGCACGAAGCCTTCGATGTCGTTGCCGACGTCCACCACGACGCCCTTGTCCATCAGGCGCACCACGTGGCCCTTGATCTCCTTGCCGACCGGATAGCGCTCGCCGATCGCCAGCCACGGATCCTCGATCGCCTGCTTCAGGCCCAGCGAGATGCGCTTGTTGTCGGCGTCGATATTGAGGATCACCACGTCGACGGCGTCGCCCTTCTTGACGACCTCCGACGGGTGCTGGACGCGCTTGGTCCAGCTCATGTCGGAGATGTGGATCAGGCCGTCGATGCCCGGCTCGATCTCGACGAAGGCGCCGAAGCTGGTCAGGTTGCGGACCTTGCCGTTGATGCGCGTGCCCACCGGGTACTTGAGCGGCAGCACCATCCAGGGGTCCTGCTCCGTTTGCTTCATGCCGAGCGAGATCTTCTCTTCGCTCTCGTCCACCTTCAGGACCACCGCCTCGATGGTCTCGCCGATGCTCACCAGCTTCGAGGGATGGCGGACGTTGCGGGTCCAGCTCATCTCG